>JBIKWF010000086.1:0-19244 GCA_044356455.1 Bdellovibrionota bacterium
CCTGGCAATACCTAGAATGTTACAAATCTGCAGTCGAACACTCCGCGGTCTCCGTGTCTCCGCGACCTAACCCGTGTAACCCTAATCGACAAATCGGCAGACAAGTTGCTTATCCACCTCACCCTCTCTACACTTCGAAGGCACAAAGTCAGCGCCGCGGGACGTAGCGCCCCCGGGTGCTCTAAGCCGCACACGAATCAGAGGGACATCACCATGACTCAAGGAACAACTCTCTATTGTATCGGCGGGGGAAAAGCATTGGATCCCCGAATGGTTGAGCACTACTCATACGTAATAGACCTGGCTTGGGAATTGACGAGTTTGTAGGTCTCGAAATTCGAGATGGTCTGTGCACGGTAAGAAGCCCAAGTGCCGACAAAGGCGCTTACCTATTGGCCAATGATAATGGATCTATCAGACGTAGAAAGATTGAAGGCACAATCAATCTTACAGACCCTAGTGCTGTAATTGACTATTTGCGGGGGTAACAGGTTTTTCTCGCTCACACGAGTGAGAGCTTCCTAACATTAAGTGCTTGCTGTGTACTATCGAGGAATCGCATGACACACGCCTTAGTAATCGGTGGTACCGGCATGTTACGTGGTGCAAGCCTAGAACTTGCACGCTCATTCCAAACTGTTTCGGTAGTAGCTCGTTCGGAATCAGATCTACTTCAAATGCACGCAGAGAACTCAAGGATCTTCCCCGTTTGCGTGGATTATACCCAATCTGGAAAGCTTCTTGATGCCATTAATCACTCAGTCGCCTTAAACGGCGCAATTATGCTGGTAATTTGCTGGGTACATGACACCGCCCCCGAGGCGCCGTTCATGGTGGCCGAGTTAATTAACACGAATAAGCATGCATGCGAGTTTTATCATGTCCTCGGAAGCGCGGATGGCGAACCAGGAAGTGAGGCTGCTCGGCAGAGCGCCAAGTTTAATTCTTTGCCTTTTGTCTCATACCGTCAGGTAGTTTTGGGATTTGTCATCGAGGGTACTTATTCTCGATGGCTCTCGAATGACGAAATTTCATCTGGAACCATTCATGCGGTGAGGAGTAAGGCGCCTCACTCTATAGTTGGCGTAATCCGGCCGTGGAACAAACGCCCTTAAAGCACCACTCCCACGTGAATCCGCACTTAAGCTGAGCACGGCTCAGTTTCAGATTGAGCGCGAACACGAAGGGGGAAAAGAAGTTTTTCAGAGGCTCCATAAATAAGAGTTTCTCGCAGAGCACGACGAACGGCCACCACCCGCCCAGGTTTTTGATTGTAAGAAGCACGTTGCCTCTACCAAATCATCAACTCTTTGAATTCTAAGCCTCCCCATCCCTCCTCTTAGGCCTAGAGCTGCGAATTTCTTTCAGTCCTTACGCACCACGGCGGCACCAATATCGTCGTCGTCCTTGATTTTCGCAGGTCATAAACTGCTTGAGAATCTTACTCATTCTGTCGTCCGTACTAGCGTGGATCTCTAAAGTAATTTAGGCAGTTGTGGTTATCTCGATAAATCAAAATATCAGTTCGCTTCGCGTTCAGCGCTCCTTAAGCGCCGCGACGGGCTCGTTGTCGAGAAATCTGGAGCGCGTTTCCTCAGGACAGCGCATCAACCGCGCAAGCGACGATGCGGCAGGTCTTGCTATCGCAGAATCCCTGAAGTCAAGATCGAAGCTCTACGACACCGCAAGCCGCAATATCAACGACGGAATATCAGCTCTTAACATTGCTGGCTCTGCACTCGATCTTCAGATTGGAATTCTCCAGCGACTGAGCGAACTTGCTGAGCAATCCGCAAACGGCACCTACAGCGACGCACAGCGCGCGAGCACGAATACTGAGTACCAGGCTCTTGTGAAAGAGTTTGGACGCACCGGAGATACGGCGAGCTTCAATGGACTCTCCCTGCTTCTTGCAGGGCGGCCTAGGCAGAGTTCCGCAATTAATCTGCAAACTGGGATTGATGGGCGAAGCTCCTCGAATCTTTCCGTGAGCACGGGCAATAGCGGAACTTTAAGCGGAACTATTTATGCGTCTAGTCTGCTGGGTTCTGGGGTAACTCTCCTTCTGGGAGCACAGTCTAGCTTCGATGAACTTAGCACCGCAAGGCAGGGCCAGGTGCTAAAGACCTCGCTTCGTGATGATTCCGGCACGGAACGTGAAGTGCTTCTTGTCGCCAATTATGACGGCAACTCGGGCCAGTATTCCTTCTCAGCCTACCTAAAAAACTCTGATATTGGGCCGGATGGCTATATCTACGGAGGCGAGAATCCCGCAGTTTCCGGCCAAGACAAATATCAGTATGTTGCCTCTATCAATATCGCAGTCGACGCAAACGGCAGGCCCACAAGCTCCAACCTCGCCGCAACCTTTGGGTTTAACCAAGAAACGATTAGCGGAACACTCAACCTTGATGTGAGCGGGTTAGTCTTTGCACGCTCGGCGACTCCTGCTGCCGCGCAAATTCTGACAGGGAACGTTGCAGGTTCAACTGCACTTGAACTCTCGGGCGTAGAGAATGTCACGCGCGCCCGCGCTGCCCTAACTCTGGTGCAGGCGAGGCTTTCTAGTCTTTCTACTCTGCAGGGACAATTCGGAGCTGCCAGAAGTAGGTTGGAAAGTAATCTCAATGTGGCGGCCGTATCCAAGGAGAATACGCTGGCTGCTGAGTCCCGCATTAGAAATGTAGACATCGCCGAAGAATCTGCCCAGCTCACCGCCTCTCAAATCAGACAGCAAACGGCGGCCCAAGTTCTTGCCCAAGCAAACACGCAGCCGAATCTTGCTCTTCAGCTCCTTAGAATTTAGGCCCTAGATTTTAGGCAGCGCACTACTCTATTTTTTCGATTTTGGATCGAGAGGTTTCTCAGGAGGAGTTGCGGGCTTATCTGCCACCGGCTTAGGCAAAGCGGTAACAGTCCCTCGAGGTCTTCCGCCTCGCGGCATAATACTAAGCTTAAATGGCGCCGAAGGATCAGGCAGATCTTTCTTAGGTTCTACCGACTCTTTCTTCTCTCCCCCACCCTGAGGCCCATTTCCCGGCGAAGAATGAGAATAACCCCCGGAAGGTCCCGTACCAGGTCTGCCTGATGCCATAACATCATCTTGTTCTTGCGAAAGAATTTGCTCATCAACCCACTCAGCTAAACCGATTTCATCGTCTTCTAGTTTTTCAAGGTGCGTAATAAACTCACGCCCTTCCCAAGTCTCAGGAAGCTCGGCATTGAACCAAGAGCTTCTTCCCTTCACGATTTTACCGTTACCAAGATCAAACCACGCCAGACCTTTCTCGGCCGACATTTCATGTTTTAGCTCTTCGGCGCTCACCAAATCTTCTTCATCTTCAGAGAAACTAATAGAACTTGATTCTCCGCCGCTCCTACGCGCCTGAAAATCAAGCGACCCTCGCAGCACGCTTGAACTAGTCGCGTTCATGACCCCTGCCCCAATGGACTTCTTGGTGGTGGCGACTTTTCCTATCCACTCAGTCATTTCTGCGGCGGTGCGATTATCTCCCACGCGCATCATGACTTTAAGATTTACGTTTGCCATCACACGTTCATAAAACGCTTCGCTCAGTCCAAGAGCTTGATCGGTGAGACCGCCGGCTGATTGCGCACCGAAGAGGAGCGCAAAGCGCCCTTTTCGAGCGAGTTCAAACAAATTGGCCCACGTAGGTCCAAAGGTCGATGACCCTTCATCGATAATCACAAGATGAGGGTCTTCAAGATTATGATGACGTGAAGAGGTAATCTCACCAATGGAGACTTCCAAATCTTCACGGAACACTTTCACCATGCGTGCCGCGCTTTCAGCCTCTTCTAGCCGTGGCAGCATGAAGTAGATCATTTTACCGCGTAGAATTGCGTCGGTAAGCACCAGGTCCGTGTACTGAGTACAAAGCACTTTACCCATATCGCTCCCTGCAATGGCATGGAGCTCTGAGGCAATTCCTCGGAGGTTATCGGTGATTCGTGCGGTATCGAGCCCGCCTTTGGGGGTGCGGTAGCTTGAGGCTAAGTGCCCAAGCTCAACCATGGCCTGCCGAGCACCAATTTTGTGCAGCAGCTCACGTAGATGAGGGTAAGACAAATTGAAGGCGGAAAGTGCCACGGCGATATCGCGGATTGACCAGGCCAGGCCAAAACTCTCGAGGGCGCGCACCATACGATAAATAGAGTCAGCCGCGAGGCGATCGTAGTGCTTAGTCGTACTTTGATCGGAAGTAGGTGGAAGGCCTGCGCGGAGCACCTTGCGCGCTTTTACGTCAGGGCGCTGAGAGGTGAGCACAAAATTGTAGGCATGCACAGAATCAAAAGGGTCAATAACAATCAAGTCCTCAATGCGCCCCGTGACCAGCGCCATAAGTATGATATGGGCAAGTGTCCCTGAGTCGCGCTTCGCGTCAATAAAGGTTAAGCCGCTCGCACGTCCACGCGCCATTTGCTGAAACATGAGCGATTCAAGCCAGAGAGTTTTACCCACACCAGTTTTGGCAAACACGCAGGCATGTGTACAAAGGTCGTCTTCATCAATCCAAAGCGGGGCCCCGGTATCGAGTTCGAAGCCCACCAGATACTTATCAATCATGTTACGGCCCTTGGCGCGGGCCTTCGAAAGCTGCTCAGCAAAGGCGTCGCGCTGGGGCGGCATGCCGAGAACTGGTTTGCCTCCCCGCCTTTCGGACTCGTCTCCGCGCTCCTTCTCAAGCCAATATTGTTTGGCCAGCGTCGCTGCGCTTCTTCCATACATCAGAGCCGGGAGAGCACCTAAGAGCGCAAGAGCCCCTGGTCCCATCCCACTCATGAGAGGGCTAGCCGCCACCCCCAAGGTTGCCAGGGAGGCAAGTGCACTTGAGGTCCACGCGCTAATACGCGAATCCTCTCGCAGTGAACTATGATCAGTACGCTCGTATTCACGAACCATAGAAATCCAATATCTCGTTCACTCTTAACGCGAAAGCGGAGGCACGGGACCCGGCTGAGTCCCCATATCCGCCTCTTCGTTTGGAAGCTCTTCTTCAGCTCCCTTTAGGAACTTCTCAAGCTGCTCAGGCGTCACCGCCATTTTGGCTCGCGTAGCTCTCACAAATTTAAGCGACCACTGCTTTCCAAACTCATCGATGAGCCTTGTTGCCCTGAGCGGAACCATCCCGCGCGCGCCAAGCAGCCCTAGTTCGTTGCACTCGGGTGTTCTCTGCTCAAGCTTGAGAGCAACAAAAATAAGCGAGCTGGGAGGCACCGTATAGTCACCCACGCGGCGCGCCAGCCAGCCGAACATTTGTAGTACGACCCGTAGCGCAGACCAATCTTTCACCACATCCATTGAGACCGTATGATCCCGGGCGAGATCTTTAACTTCAGAAAATGTCAGAGGTGCTACCACATGTTCCTGCACTGCCCGAGAAAATTTTTCTCCATCTGCATCGCCTAAGTCGGAGGAGAGAAAATCAAGCCGCTGCTTCTGATTGACCAGTTGCACGAGCTGCTCAATCCGGCGAAGCCTTTCGGGCGGAACAATCTCACGCAAGATGCGCACGACCGAATGAACTGGGACAAGGAGCAGATTGGAAAGGGTGGAGAAGGCGCCATCTAAGCCGCCTCTCTGCTGACCTCGAAGCATCTCTGCAAGATGTTCGGCCCAGGCGTCATGCGCTTCAGTTACAAGACCAAGCAGCTCGACTTCTGCAGCTGAGCTTGAAAGTTCATGAGGGCAGCACAAAAGCAGTTCTGCCCATTGGCGCGCAGCTCGGGCAGGACCACTCAAATCGACAGGAAGGCGCACCGCTGCGAAGCTACTACGGCGAGACCCGTAAATGATGGCTCTGCGGATGAGGGTTCTCTCTGCGGTGGTGTAGTCGCGGCTATACGCCGCGATTGAGTGCACAATCGCCCTTGCGGAAAGCTGCGGGAAATTGGACTTGCGGAGCCACTTTCCGCCCTCAAATCCAATTGCCATGACTTTACCTGCCTCGAGCCCAAGTATGATGGTCGCAATCTGAGCCGCTGGAATTTTCTGGATCTCTGAGATTAATAATGGAGAAAGCACATTGGCGGCCGCGATGCGAATTCTCTGCGCGTAGGTCTCTGAAGTATCCTTGGCGCTTGTAGCCCCGGCTGCTACCGCTGGTTCCTTTTCCTTTGCTAAATCATCGCCCCTTCCACGCTCACAAATCTCCGCGTGGAGCGCGAGCAGCGCCTTTAAAAGTTCTGAAGTATTCTTTACAAGACCAGATCCCTTGAACGCCGCATCGAGCTTAGGCCCTTCATCACGCTCGGCGACATAGGGCTGGTGGTCGGGATACTTTAATAGGATTGCAATCAGGGAGAGATTAGTAAGGTTCGATGCCCCAAACTGAGTAAGGGTCGCTGCCATCTCGGACTTCTGAGCTTCTTCAACCGAAACCGAGGGAGGACAGGCTAAACCCACGACTTGGGACCCAGGACGTCCCTCATGATCTACTTCATCGAGACTGGCCCTAATCCCCGAGTAGAATACTCGTCCATTGCCAGTTTGGCCCAGCATGTCGTCCTTTTGGTAAGGCCGCCAAGCGCCCTTCGCCCAATAGAAAGCGCCCCCGATAACAAGCACCCAAAGCTTCCAGCAGGCGAGAATGATAAAAAGAATTCTTAGAGCAGCGAAATGTAGCGAAACAAGAAGACTGGTGAGAAACGAAATTGCCCCCTGGTCACCAGAAAGAGAATTCGCGGAACGAAAGAGGGCCGTTGAACTGCGCTGAAAAAAACGCGACTCGAACCAAAAGCCATAGCTCTCAAGCCAGGCGCGATACTCATCTTGTCGCTCAACGAACTCTTCAGACCACTCAGCACCGCTTAAAGCCAAGGTTTGCCGTGCGATAGAAAATTCGCGCGCGTCCCCGCCCTGTCCCCAATAGAGTCCTACGAAAAAGAAGAGAACGAGGCCCGCACCAAGCACCATCACGACGCGCGACCAAAGTCCCGTGCCACCGCGCCTGAGCTTGGCCAAATCTTTGCGGTGCTGCCTATTAATACTGTCTGCGTTTAGTGCCAAGAAAACCTCTTACGAATCTAACGGAGACCGTCCCCACTCGACGCCAGCAACCTTCCCTGGGAGCTACTCAAGAAACCCAAGGAGCAACATCAAGAGCCCCCCGCGCGCTCCCGCCAACGTGGAAGGAACTCTACCACGAAGTACTGGTCTATGCTGCCAGTGCAATCGTGAGATCTAGAGGGCCGCCTCTTCAGGGGGCCAAGTCCTCAAATTATCTCGCCACGACAATATATATAGGACAAGAGAGCTTCGCTCTCCCTGGTCTTTACTCACACAGGCCGCCTCACTCCCCCCTCTTTTTAAAAGAAAGACCGAACTACTGCGGCACGAAATTTAGAGAACCACCCATAACGGAATTGGAATGTTGGAGGGCGAAGCCCTATCCACAGCGGTCCAGGCCAAGCTCACGCGCGGCCTAGGTGTCGCAACATACTGATTTTACTGACAGATTCTGTCTGTCCTCAGGAGGAATGGGATCATGAAGCGTGTCACTTTGGTTAGTCTTGTAGCCTTGTCCCTGCTGCTTAGCGCACCGGTCGCCTTTGCCGATGGATACTCCCCTGAGGGAGATTCCCAAGCCCCGAGTGCCGCCGACGCTGCTAACTCATCAAAACAACTAGATAAAAATGCTAATTCTCCGCGCGCTTCAATGGACGAAGCGGCCATGCTTGGCCAAGTTGGGGAAGAGGAAAAGGCCGCCGCGGTTGGCCACTACGCCCGCGCCAGGTCCCTTCTCATTGCCGCTCTTAGAGAGTTTGACCAGGGCTATAAGCTAGCGAAACCAGACGCAATTATTGATTCCAAGCAATGGCGAGATGACCTTATCTCGCGTGCTGAGGATTTAGAGCGAGTTCTCGCTCCTCAGGCCCGGGCAAGCAAGTTTGGTGTCAAGTATGACGCTGACCCACGGCTCCTTGGGGCGGCCTCAGAAGCAAAGTAGGACTGAAGCAAACGAGGGCAGACCGCGGATATGTGTGCTGAGAACGAGGAGTTAGGTCTTTCTTCGCTCTCATAGGGCATTAGGAACAAGGCTAAGGAATATCGGAGTACGCGAAATGGACAATGGCGAAGTCATCCCAGGCCTCAATGAGGACTGGACCCTTGGAGGAGCAAAGCTCTCCGAATGGGTCGGTGGCTTCATGATGTTCATTATCGCTTCGGAGTTGTTCTTTACGAACGTTGGTAAAGCCATGCCCCAGCTGATGGCAATTTTTATCGGCGGAACTTTTGGTATGGCAGCGCTCCGAAGAATTTATCCCGACGAGGAACGCGGGATCCGCAATGCGGCCATGACGGCCATGGGAATTCCCCCTCCGGGCATTCCAGCACCGGCGGTGATCCAACCATATTGGAGCGGCGCGCCAATGCGGGAGATGGATGAGACGACAGAGTTTAAGGCCCTGTCGCTCGATTTACTCTTCGAGACTAGCGAAGAAGGGGATTCGAAAGAATCGGAAAGTTAAAGGTCGCTAATTTTTTGTTCGATTGGTTTTTTGGTTGATTGAGGTTTGAGGGATATGGCCAAGGTTGCAAGTGCGGTGAAAAGCACTGAAGTCTTCGAGGCTCGCGGCGAGACGGACACCATTCGTCTTTGGGAAAACTACCGCGACCAGGCTCTCATGTGGCGCGCGATTGCGCTTCTACAGATGCCGACGACTCTCGTGCTTGTAGTTTTGTCGGTGGTGTTATGGATGACGCGCCACGTGACTTTGAATGTTCCCGCGAAACCACTCCCCGGAGTGTATTTGGCGAAGGAGATTCCCGACACCGAGTTTGTGGAGACCTCGACCGACTTTGTGAACCTCATCGCTTCGTATCAGCCGTCAACGGCTCGCCGGCAATTCAACCAGGCGAAGCAAATGTTGATAGAGCCGATGCTGAGCAGGTTTGAGTCAGAAATGATGGGAATTGAGCTCAAGGCGATTGAGCAAACGACCCGTACACAGCTGTTTTTTGCTGACCCCGTTGAGACAAAGTTCGATCGTCTTGACGACAAGTCAGTGAAGGTAAGTTTTGTGGGAGACCGGTTGAAACTAGTCGCAGGACAAGAGTTGCCTGCCGAGAAGACGCGCTACACCGTGGTGCTGACCACGATTCCGCGTCATCCACTGAACCCCTATGGGATCGTGGTGACAAATGTGCAGTTTGAGAATCTTTCACGCGATCGAAGCCAAATGGTTCGTGAGTAGTGTGCCCGAATAGATTTGAGAGTGGAGTGAACGTATGAAAGGGTCAATGAAGCAAAAGAAATTCGTGGTGGCGCTGGCAGCAGTAGTTACCCTTGGACTTCCCTCGTGGTCATTCGCGCGCGACGTCGACTACAAGGAAGGTGAAATCAAGGTTAACGTAAATCCTGGCGAGCCAACCGAAGTTCAATTTCCAGGGAAAATTTCTGGTGGCTTCAAGCGCAGACAGTCCGCTGTCTCCATCGACCGCAAGGAAGATGCGCTCATCCTCTTTGCCGGCGACCAGCTTGCACCAACCGGCGAGGCAATCATCGTACGACTCGATGACGGACGTTCCTATTCCATGCGTATTCTACGCGCGAGTGCAGACGCTCCCCGTGATCCTACCGTTCGCATTAAAGACAGTCGCGGCGGAATTGGCGGCAGCGAGGAAGAGGAACCAGCATACCGCGAAAAGAATTTTGCCTATGCACCACCAAGCCAAATTAGCGGCTTTATGCGCGAAATGATGCTTGCGGCGGAGTTTGGAAAGGAGAAGGTCCAAGGGTACCGCTCAAATGATGCGCACAAAGGCGAGGTAATTCTTAACGACGGAACGATGGTCGCAAAGATTGACCGAATCTTTATTGGACCAAATCTTTGGGGATACGTCATCGATGCCGAGAACATGCTCGATACGACTCAAATTATTAATCCCGCGAGCTTCCGTCTTGACGGAACCCGCGCGATATCGGCTCGGAACTGGGAACTTGCTCCCCGGCCCATGAATGCCGAGCAGGAACTTGCCGGCAAAGAGCGCACCAAGATTTACATCGTGACGCGCGCGAAGCCGACCACGTAAGGGTTAAGAGTAGGTTGATACTATTGTAAGAGGACGGATATGAACCAGCGTCTACAAGATTTAGCTACTCTCCTTAAGAAGGATCGCAAAAGCCAGGTCATTGCCGGGGCGGTCGTCCTTGGGCTTATGTTCCTTGTCTTTGCAGAGCCAAAGAAACACACCCCTCAGCCCAAGCGCGACATGAAACTCGCACAAGGGTCGGGCGCCGGATCAACTGACGAGCGATACGGAGACTTGCTCACGCGTTTCAACTCCCAGCTCGATACGGTCCAGCAGCAAGCTCACGAAACGAATTTGCAGTTACAGCAACAGATCCAGCGTAACGAGGAATACGAAAAGCGTACCGCTGAAATCTTCAAGCGTATGCTAGAGCGCATGGCTGAAACAGAAGCTGCGGTAGTGCAATCCTCTTATGCTCCAGGCGGCGGACCTAACGTAGGTGATGGAAGCGGCGCCGGCTTAATAGCAGGCGCAGGCGCGGGTGGTCTTGATGGTACGGCAGGAGGCGCGGGATCAGACGCAGCGGCTGCGGCAGCCGGACTCGGGGGCGGCGCGGGAAGTCTTGGTGGAGCAGGTGGTCTTGGCGGAAATGGCGCCTATGGTGCTGGTGGCAATGGCCTAGGCGGCGGCGCTCTTGGAGCAAATGGCTTTGGATCTGCCGGCGGACCCGGCGGCTACAATACCAGCGGTGGCAGCATGGGCGGCGCTCAAGCAATGAATGTGAGCCTCGGTGCCGACGGAATGCCTATGAATCAGGGCGAGCCTGACTCGCCTGAGAGTTTTGGATTTGATGAGCCGCGTGTCGCGCCTCCTCCCCCTCCTCCAGTCAAGAGAAGCGCGATGGTAGGGCGTGGAGACTCGGTGCGCGTACAGCTTCTCGCGGGCGTGAATGCACCGACGGACGGAACGCCTTATCCAGTAGTGATGAAGCTCATTGGCGATGTGCAAGGTCCTGATGGCTCTAACTTGCCGCTCGGCGAAGCACGTGTCATCGCCGCTGCACAGGGCTCGCTCACGGACGGTCGCGCACTCTTCCGTTTGAGCTCGCTTAATTTAAGACTCCCCAATGGACAGCGTAAGGTAATCGACATTGACGGGTATGTGGTTGGCGAAGACGGCAAGCTTGGAATGGAGGGGGTGCTTATTGACCCTCTCTCCAAGATCCTAGGAGCCGTGGCAATCGCCGGCGCCGTAGAGGGAACTGGCTCTGCCTATGCGCAGTCTCAGACCACCACCTACCGCGGCGTGCTTGGGAATACGGAGACAGAAGTTTCCGGCGACATCTTTAAGTACGGCGCAGGCAAGGGCGTACAGAACGCCTCTAAGGAATGGTCTGGAATCATTAAAGAGCGCGCCCAGCAGATGGTCCCTCACGTAGAAGTACTCTCGGGACGCATGGCCACCGCGGTATTCTCACAATCCTTCGTAATTACAGACCTTTACGAAGCTCTCGAACAAGGGAATGAGGAAGACGGGTCGCTCTAAGGGCGCAAAAAAGGCTGAAGCAAAACGGGCTAACAAGCTGATTTCAGTGTGATGAGGATGTGTATGGTACGTGAAATGGTTCGATTGGTAGGTCTTGGAGCTCTTCTCGCTCTTAGCGCCTGCACGGCAACATCAAATGCACTTAACCCGCTCTACGAGTCGCCAAGTGAGCGCGCGCGCCTCGGAGAGCGTAATGATAACGCCCTCAATGGCACGCAGACCAAAGTAGACACTGCTCGCCAGGCTCTTGAAGCCATGAGCACCTATCAGAGAGCTGCGCTTCCTAAGCCCCAAAATCCTGTCATGCAGCCCGCCGTGGTGCGGCTCATGTGGGTACCAGACCGCCTTAATAAGAATGGCGATCTGATTCCAGCTCACTACTACTATTTGAAAGTCCTCAGTGATCGTTGGGCCGTAAGCGACGCCTTTGAACTAGAAGCCCAGCTTAATGGGCCTCGCGGCGGAACTGGCAACGCCCCGTCTAATATTCCTTACGTGCCTGCAGACGAGAAACTTCGGTAACTGACATGAATGCTCGACTTATCATCACCTCTGCCCTACTCGCCGTATGCGCATTGGCGTCTGGGTGCAGCTCACAGAAGGCGGAGAAGCCGTCCGGTAAGGCCTATAGCGTAGCGTTTAGGCAGCTTCCTCCTCAGCCCGTATACAATCGCGTGGGCTTTGCCCATCTTCCCGAGGTGGTTCCTTCGCGCGAACTTCCGCGAAGTAATGCGGCAAATCTAGACCCCGTAGTGCATCTCGAGCTCAAGAATTCAACGCTCGAAGAGGCGAGCGCGGTACTTGCGGCGGTGTCTCGTTATACCAATTTTTGCTCGAGCACTATTGCTTCGCAGCGCATCTCTCTCAACACGCTTGGCACGATGCAGGAACTCGCCGAGCAAATCGCAGTTGAGGCTGGGATTAAGGTCGTAGTCGACCATGAAAATAGGCAAGTTCGTTTTCTTACGGGTACCGTTGCAGCTGAATCAGATTCAGCGGAAGTGACGAGTATTGAAGAGCCCAAGTTTCTTGACGCCGCGGAATAGCACCACCTTACGTGTGGTGCAGGTAGCGTAGCGCAGGTGGAACGGGGGCAAAGGTTTTAGTCTGTGCGAAGGACGTGGGTCTATGAGTATCAATAGGTTAACAAGAGAGCGGCTCTTTGCAGACGATCGCCTCTTTAATAAGCTCCTGCCATTCGCCAAATACGACGAGGAGCATCAGATTTTTATCCATTCTGATGCCTCCCTCTGGACTATCTTTGAACTTCAGCCTCTCTGGATTACCAAAACCTCCGACGCCGAGGCTTTTAATCTCACCGAGTCCGTTCAAGAGATGCTCGACTCGCTAGACCCTTCCTTCAGCGTTCAGGTGAGCTGGATTACGACTTTTGACGTAGAGAATCTTCTTAGGGACAACATTAATCGCTACCCCGTGTCAGGCCCTGCCGGATGGATGGCAAGACGCTGGGTACGCATGCTGCGTAATGCGTCGCGTGGCGCTGCAGTAGGCCGCCGCCCAAGGCGCCTGCGCCTTATCATGGCCTTTCGCTATGACCCACCTTGGAGAGGCCGTGGCTTCCTTCAAAAGATTCAGCAACAAATCGAGCTCGTGATCTTTGGAAAAGTGGGCGTCACGGCACATCAGCGCCGCACGGAATATCAGGGTCACGCCAATAAGATGAAAGGCGAAATGACCGGTAAAGCGGCCAAACTCGCCGATCTTGGATTTCGGCCCAAAAAGTTAGGCGGACAGGATTTGATTGACCTGCTCTATCCCCTGCTCAATAGGCGCAGTGTGAAATCAGGTAAGTTCAAGCGCGGCAAGTCTACCGCAGTAGCAGTGCCCACCTTTGACAGTGGAGATTTCCTTTCCAATCAGATCTCGGAAACCTCCATGGAGCATCCCGCCAACGGCATTATCAAGAAAGACGGGCGTGTATATCGCTCTATCTCAATGGTGAAAGCCCCCAAGCAGTGTTTGCCACTGATGGTTACGCCTCTCCAGAGTTTCCCTTACGAAAATATCTTGAGCGTCACGTACTCAAAAGACACACGCGAGCAGCAGCTCGCGAGACTTGATCGTCTCGACGCCACCATGGGATTTCGTGAGCGCTCAAGTATGGGCCGCTCCAATCAGAAAGTTTTGCATCAGATCTCGTCCATTCGTTCGGCGCGTCAAGAAATCTACAACGGTTCCGCTCAGATCGTACGTGCAGGCGTGCATCAAACGTTCATCTGCCAGAATGAAGACGAGGCAGTGCGTGCCACGGCCGAAGCAATTGCAACTTTTCCGCAGCTTAACGGCGCACGCGGCATGGTGCATGAGATCTCAGACCTTGCTCTCATGGTAAACAGCTTGCCTGGCTGTTATGACCCAAGCACTGACGGTGCAGGATGGACTAACATTCTCGTCTCTTCGCGCGCCGTGCGCATGTTCCCTCTTTGGGGAAACTGGAAGGGCTCCGAAGGTTCTCAGTTTGTACTACCCTCTTTGTGGAACCGCGAGCTTGTTGGTTTTGACCTGTATGATTCCAACGTAGCACCGAATACCCTCATCAGCGGTGTTTCCGGAGCAGGAAAGAGCTATTTGCTCTGCTACATGCTTCTGACCATGAACCGAGGTCACTTTGCCGCGCTTTCTGATGGACGCATGGTAGAGCGTCAACCCATTACCTTCGTCTTTGATAAAGGAATGGTGGGGCAACCCTGCGGCTTCGACAAAGTAGCAAAACTCTTCGGCGGACGAATTTACGAAGCTACTCCCTCGAAAGCGCCTGCGATGAACTTCCTCGCACGTCTCGGCGAGACGCCGGCAGATAACCGCAATGAAGACTACAAAGATCTTCTCGATATGTGCGCCGATATCATCGGCGATATGGCAACGGACCAAGGCCGATCGATCGACCGCCTCGAGCGCCAGTCGATTATTGAATCTTTGACTGAAACTCACCGCTTGTATCGAAACGGGCCGATGCGCCGCGAGCTCATCTTAAGCGATGTAGTTTCCACCCTGCGGGCCCCGAAGCGAATTGAGGAGAATGAAGATTCCGCAAAACGCCGCCAGCGTATCGCCTTACTCATCGCTGACTACTATGGCGATGGTACCTATGCGCGATTCTTTGATAGGCCCGGATCTCTCAAACTGAAAGAACGTTTCATCGTATTCGACCTCAAGGCACTAAGCCGAAATCCTGATCTTCAGCGAGTATTCCTCAAGGTTGCGATGCTTTGGGCTGACACGGTCATGAACGATCCTAAAGAACTCGATTGCCGAAAGATTCTTGTGTTCGATGAAGCGCATGATCTTATCGGTAAGACCTCGGCGAACACGATTGAAACTGCGTTCCGCCTCTATCGCAAGAGAAAGGGTATCGTAATTGCTGCCTCTCAATCCGGTGAAGACTTCTACGTGGGCTCAGGTGGACAAGCGATTGTGCAGAACAGTGCGCACAAGATCTTCCTGCGTCAGGACCCCAGCAAATTCCATTATACGGCTCAGGCCTTTAACCTTACCCAGCAACAATCCAATGTAATTCTGCGGTTACGTACGGTTAAGGGCGTGGAATCTCAGTTCTTCATGGTTTCTGATATCGGAGAGGCGGCCCTTGTCCTGCCCCTTGAGCCGGCGTTCTACTGGATTAGCACCAACAATGGTGATGATAATCAGCTCTTCGCTGACGCCGTAGAGGAAACCCAGGGGAACTTCTGGGCAGCCTTGGAGCGAGTAGTTCAGATTGCTCCTAATGGAGCGGCTGCGTTCCATCAGCGCCGCATGAACTCGCAGGCTACGGGCGTTGAAGAAGGATCGGATATTACGAACATTGTCTCTGGCCTCATAGAGGATGCCTCTAGCGGGGTTGGGAACTAGGAAAGAGTAGGTAGTTGAAGCAGTAAGGAGAAGCGTATGAGAGTATCAAAGGCAGCAATCGCATTAGCGCTAGTATCTGCCGCGATGATAGCGACTGGTTGCTCGTCGAGCCGAAAAGTAGGTCTCGAGTCTGATGCACGCGCCCAAGTTCAGGTGATAAAGGCCCCTGGAATTGTTGAGCACGTGTGGGAAGAGCCCATGGTTGACGTCGTAGACGTTCCCCCAGGTCTGGATCCCGAAGGCACCTACTATCGCCCCGCGCACCAAGCAGTTGTTGAGATTCGTCAAGGTCGCTATCGTTACTATCGTGACCCTGAGCAGGAACAAAAGTAAGGAAACTTGGGTATGAGTCTCATTAGCGTAAAGAACTTTTCGGCCCCCTTTACCAAGCGTGGATATCTCTTCACGTTGGTCTTGGTGGTGCTGCTCTTTGCGATTTTGAGAGTAAGTATTCGCACTGAGGTTCCAGATTTTAGCTCGAGAGCGGCTCTTACGGGGAACTCGCTGACTGGTAGCGCTCTTTACCCAGGCTCGTTTGGTAACGCCCCTGCGGCAGCACCACTTGCGCGAGTAGCTGCTCCGGCCAGACGAGAAGCCCCGGCAGCTCCGAGTCGTTCAGGTTCTGAATCTGCTCTCCAGGGTGTTGCGGCTGCCGGATTTTTCGATATGGCTCCGTCTAGCCCTGAGGCCGCCCCTATGGCACGTCCGGTCCCCGTAGAGTCCTCTTCGAGCGATGTACTTGGGGAGATCCTTGGAACCTCAAGCGCTGCGGCAGAAAAGGCTGAAGCAGCGCGAGTTGCCGAAGGTCGTGATGCAGGGCAACTGGGCGACGTCGAGAAGATGGTTGGACTACGCTAGGAGTCTGTCCCGTAGAAAAATTCTACCACTACATGCTGTGGTGGCAACGGGACAGCCCCCCTACGGATTGTGTCTAAAATGAGGATTTATGTTTCTACGGGACACATTCCTAGTAGGCCTCGTCCTTCACGCCGCGAGCAGAACCCAAGTGAGTGGGCTCAGTTACTTGTTTTGATCTTTCCAATTTTCATGTCTCAAGAGGAGTCCTTGTGTCGCTCGAAAGAATTGTGATTCCCCGTGTCTGGCGAGCTGAATGGGGCACCCTCGTTGCACTTATCATCGCCTCGCTCGTCGCATTCTTGGTATCTGAAACCGCGCTCAGGGGCACCCTACGTGAGATATTACTCAGCAAGGGCTTGGCAACCATTACTGAGTTTCTTTGGCTCGTGTGGTGCATACCAATTGGTCTTTTCCTTCGCGGCGCTTACCGCATCTACAACGTGCGCTATAGCGTCGACGCACGGGCCATTGAAATGCGGCGTGGGATTCTCTCCTTCCAACAGAGCATTACAAGAATTCGGTTCGAGGACATTCGAAGTATTGAGGCTCGGCAAACGGTCTTTGAGCAGATGCTGGGAATAGGGAACATCGCCATTGGCACCGCGGCGAGCTCAGGGCTGGAAATCGGCTTTAGCGGAATCGCAAATCCCCGGGAAGTTCAACAGGTTATCCAGCAGGAACGGGAACTCAGGGAACGTACGTAACGAGATAAAAAAAACGATTTTATCAGGTCACTTAGAAACACAGGAACGGCATAACACCCTTACGTATATGGCACAGCGACATGGTCTTAAAAAATCGGGGGTTCGGCAGCTCGCTTGTAGGGCGGCCGGTGGGCTTTGTTTAGGCGTCCTACTCGCGTCGCCATTCGTGGGAGCGCCAAACGCAAGTTTCGCTCAAGCGCGTGAGGGCGAAGAGGACATGAGCCTTGATTTCGTGAAGCAGCAGCTTGCACGCGTACGCGCGGGAACACCTGCCGCAGGCGAAGGGGCCTCGGGTCAAGCGTTGCAGGATGAGAATGCCCGCCTTCTTGCAGAGGAGTCTGCGCTGCTCAACCAGATCTCGGGAAAAGATGCCGCGCTGGGGACTGAAGCAGTATCCGCAAAAGCTTCCGTTGACGTTGATAGGGCGATTGATGCCCTTACTGAACCCAAAGCAAACACGGCAGTAGTAGCGACCAACGATTCTGAAATTGAAGAGGTGCGTGGATCTATACCCGCAGTTGGTCAGGCTGCAGTTTCCCAAGCCTCGGCACAGAAAGCCGCTGCTGCCAAAATCGTTAAAGCCTCCGACTCACGCGTATCTGCCGCGGACACCGGCGCAAATGCAGCAAATACCTCTACCCTTCCCGCACGGATCGAAGCGGCGAAGCCTGAGGAAAGCGAGGAAAACCCTGTTGAACTTATTCTCGCTTCCCAAGAATCAGCCCCCCAACCTGCGCGAGCCCTACAAGCTCCTCGGGCTGAAGAGTCAGCTTCCGACTCAGATTCAAGAACAACAATTTCAAAAACGGCCGTGGCCTCTGCGAACTCACTCAAGGCTTCTGACGTTGATGCTCGTCTCGAAAGCCAGCAAGCGAGTTTAGCCAATCTTCAGCGCACGAATGGAGACCTTAGGCGCCAGCTCGAAACCTTCCAGCGCAAACTGAGAGAAGCAACGAAAGAACTCGAAGAGTCACGTAATCGCCTTATGATTGCTGAAACTGAAGTAGAGCGCCTTTCTATCAGCCTCGAGCAGCGCAATAGGAACAACCTTGCACGTGTGGCCCCAGGCGTTGGACAAGTCCAGCCGGTAAGAGCTTACCGGGCGCCTCAGCAGGCAAGTGCTCCTGCAAGTGCCGCCCAACACCGTTCGGCCGCAGTTCCCCAGCGGTCCTCTGCGGTAAGTGAATCAACTAAAGTTAAAGCGGACATGCTGGTTGCAACCGTGGTGGCTGATAAGGCCAATCTTCGAAGCGGCGCGGGCAAAAACAACTCTCCCTTAATGACGGTATCAAGAGGCACACGCCTCGCCGTTGAGACAAGAACGGGAGATTGGTACCGAGTTATTACCCCAACTGGAACTCGTGCCTGGGTGAACGCCGAAGTGCTTTCGTTTGGACCTGACAATCAAGCCTCGCCTACGCGCACGGTGCGCATGAGTGGGGTCATGGGAGACGAACGTAATGTTACGCTCACGTCTTCAAATCGCTAAGGGAATTTCGATTCCCTGCATTCTGCTTGCGATTGTTCTCATGCTCCTTTGCAGCCCTGCGTTCGCTGCTCCCTCGGGTATCTCTCTTCAGTTCATGGCTCGCCAGCCTTTTGTATTTCCTGTCATCGGACCAAGGCAGTCGAGTGGTTTTGGGATGCGCATTCATCCCATACGTCGCTATAGCAAAATGCATAAAGGAGTAGACCTTGCCGCACCGATCGGCTCGTTTATCCGCGCAATTCAATCGGGGATTGTAGTCTTTGCAGACCCCTACGCTGGCTACGGAAATTTTGTTGTGATTAAGCACGCCAATGGACTTACCTCGCACTACGCTCACTGCGATGAGATCAAGGTGCGCACCGGGCAACGCATCAATGCGGGTGAGATAATTGCAACCATTGGGAACACCGGCCACAGCACCGGTCCACACCTTCATCTCGAGATTCGCTATAACGGCGAGCCACTCGATCCAGAACGAATATTCCCCGATCTCGCTGCAGAAGCGAAAGGCTAAGCGCCTGATATTACTGAGTCTTTGCCGAGTCTTCTGTCGACCTCCCAGGAGGCTGAAGCAAAACCCTGTGCAAAGCGGATAAGGGGGAAAATGGGGCCTCTCACGTGCTGAGATGCCAGATAGAAAAGAATTGAACGGCTAAAAATATTTCAATCATTGGAGTCTATTGTGAAAAAGAATTTGCTCGCTCTTTCTCAGAACATCGGTGCTTTTGTTGCCGCCCCTTCTCGTAAGCAAGTGCAGTTCATGCTCTTCGCCATGGGAGTT
>JBIKWF010000178.1:0-5401 GCA_044356455.1 Bdellovibrionota bacterium
GAGCAATTATGCTAAGCCACGGAGCTGAGCAATATCTCGATTCTATCTCCCCTCCGCGGTCTCCGTGTCTCCGCGCTAATCCTTTCTTAACCCCATCTACAGAGTTTCCTCGAACATTCAAGTAGGAAGAGGACTACTAGAGGACCTGCGGAAGATTGCTACTCTTCTTCCTTGATGTCGTCTTCGTCTTCTTCTAGCTCATCGAAGTCCTCATCATCGTCTTCGTCGTAGTCATAGTCGTCATCGTCGAGATCATCATCGGCAGCTTCGGTCTCCTCTGCGAAGACATCGGGATCGACTTCTTCAAGAGCCTCTGTGAGGCCAGAGATCATGTGTGCCAAATCCTCAGAAGAATACTCATCGCCTTCGAGCACGGTCTCAAGGGCCGCACGAAGTTCATTCGCAACCGCCGCCTCTACCTCTGCTTCGAGCTCGGGATCGCCGCTATCGGCTTCTTCTTCTTCCTCGGCCTCAACAGTGGCTCCAAGGTCTTCTCGCACGGACTGCCGAAGCTCGTAGAATCCCTGCATGAGTTGGCTCAATCCCTCGATGATTTTCTCTGCTGCTTTTGTTGTCATAAACGAGCTGGGCTAACGCCCTCCCAGATTAGGTAAACGGTAAAGGTAAAACTCAAAAGATTCGGTATGCTGCAGGCTAAAGCGATCCTGGGGCTAAAATCAAGCCTCAACCTCCCGCAATTTAAAAGGTTTTTTCCGAAAGATTTCATATGGTGCTGCGGTCATCTCCTGCTTGATAATTAGCTCTTCCACTGTGCTATTTGGAGCGCCCTTAGCTAAGTGCCGGGCCGCGTTCACTATCATATGAGGTTAGTGAGGCCGCGAAGGCACGCAAGGCCAACTTCCCATGGAGGAGTGCCTTGCGTACCGAAACGGGTAAGTGAGTAGCGCGCTTTGTTTGTGCACCAAGTAACGTAAGGAGTGCATCTTGAAATCTCTTCGTTCTCAAATTCTCATGCCGCGCCCATTGACAAGCTCAAACTTCTCTCAGGGCAGGTTGGCCGCTACGAGCATGCTCCTTGGTGCAGGGCTGCTACTTCTGAGTGGCTGCAACTCGCCCCGCCGCGCGGCTCTTGCGGGCTCGCCCGTTTCTGATGGTCAAGCGACTAACTCTTCTCAAGTCTTTGGCTCGTCTCCCGCGCTCGTGGTTTCGGTTAATGAGAAGCGAGAGATCGTGAAGGTAAACTCGGTGCTCGTCGCTCCTGTGACTTTTGACGCGGGAGCACGAACCTTGAGTGGGGACTGGCAACGACTTAGCGCGGCGCTCTTTGACTCGATGCGCCAAGAGCTCGATTTGCAGTTAACTTCTTGGACAGAAGTGTCGGCCAAGGGGACGGGCGCAGCAAATGACGGCCGTAAGCCTGCTAGTACGGCGCGCGTCGGTACTTTGACTTCTGAAATTGTGGGCTCAGAGCTTCCGCGTGCCACGCTGTTAGCCGCGGCCAAAAAACAAGGTGCAGGTGCCGTGCTTTTTACTACCCTGCATGAATATCGGGAGAGGCGCGGCTCGGCGGTTGGTGCCTCGGAGCTTGCGAGGACCTATTTCACTGTGTCGCTGGTGTCCGTGACGAGCGAAAAGCCCATCTGGGAGGCGAGTTATCGTTTCAAAGATCAAGCGGCTTCAGAGAATCTGCTCGCCCTCAAGGACCGGCTATTCAAGAGCAATGAGGGGATTCCTACGAGCGGCGGAGTTGGGTTTCGAGACGGAGAGGAACTGCTTCTTTCGGGCTTCCGAGCATCGGCGCGCGAGCTTGCCTCAGCGCGTATGAGATCGTTCTCGGTGGATGGAATAGAAAAGAAAGCTTCTTAATATTTGCGCAAAGGTAGTATGGCGGCGCGTCGTGCAACAGCGAGAAGAAAAATTGCATCTGCCTCTGCAGATGCCACTTCCTCCAACCCCTGGAACCACACCTGGCTCGATGAGGTGTGCGCGGTTCTTTGCTTAGCGGGTGCCCTGTTTATGGCGACCTGCTTTCTTTCGCAGGCCAGTTACCGCGGCAGTCTCGATGGATACGAAACAGCGGCGGAGGTCGGACGTCTTAATCTGATGGGTCCGATTGGACATGTGACCGGGACTCTCCTCTGGGGGGCAATGGGCTGGTGTGGCCTCGTGCCAGCAGTGTGCCTGTCGTGGCTTGCGGTCTACTGCTGGCGCCTTGGTGCTCTTCCTCGGGCGGGCGCTGAGGAAACTATTGGCTCAAGGCTCCTCGCTTGGGGTCGCCGCAGCATTGGCTTTGCGGGAGTACTTGGCGCTTCCTGCATTTTTGCTGCGGTCTTTTGGGGGCGAACAGGCGGCGGGTTTGTGGGCATGTCCGTCGCAGGACCGCTGCACTCACTTTTTAATACAGCCGGGGCAGCTCTCATTGCGGGGGCTTTGCTGCTTCTCTCCATCGCAATGTCAACAAATCTCAGCGTGCTCGAGCTCCTTAAGCGCGGAGCCGCTTACAGCTTTTCTGGAATCGGAGTTCTTTTTCAACTTCCGCTCATTGCAGGGAGAGCGGTTTGGTTCCTCCTTGGGGCCCTAGTAACGGGAATTCAGAAACTCTTCTCCCTTGTGGGGGTCGGGGAATTCTTCTCTCGGCAGCCACATATTGAAACCCTCCCTAAGCCTCGTTTGAGGAAGAATTTCATGTCGTCCGAGGAGGACGAAGCGCAAGAGGAGGGTTCTTCCAGGTCGCGCCGTAAAAGGGCCGAGAAAGTCACGGAAGCTCCTCGAGACGAAGAGGCCGAGACAGATGAGGAAGCGGAAGAAGAGGATGACGAGGCTTCAGGGGGTACGCAAGGAGAAGACGAGGGGGGAGAGACTGAGTCTCTAGAGGAAAACGATGAGCAAATGACGCACGTCGTGGTAAGCCGGAAGCTTCCTGAAGAGAAGGCGACCCACCGAGAGTTTGTCAGACAACCTTCCACTGCCGCTCCCGAGACAGGAGCTCCAGAGCCATCGGAAGATCCCTTTATCGGATTTGAGCCACCGCCGCTTTCGCTTCTCACGCGCGGCGAAGTAACCGAGGTAGGCGAAGACGACGAAGAGCTCCTTGAAAAGTCGCGGCTTATTGAAGCCAAACTGAGAGACTTTGGCGTCATGGGCAAAGTCACCGAAGTTCACCCCGGGCCGGTAATTACTCTTTTTGAGTTCGAGCCTGCGGCAGGAGTCAAGGTTGGACGTATAGCCTCCCTGCAAGACGACCTGGCCATGAGTCTGCGCGCGAGCTCAATCCGCATCATCGCTCCCATACCTAAACGTGGCACGGTGGGAATTGAAATTCCCAACAAGCACCGCGACATCGTGAGGCTGCGAGATGTGCTTGAGAGCGATCAATTCGTTGACGCCGAATCTATCTTAAGTGTGTGTATAGGAAAGGACACGTACGGAGAGCCTGTCGTCGCCGACATTAGCGCGATGCCCCATTTCCTCATCGCAGGCGCCACGGGTACTGGTAAATCAGTGTGCATTAATGCGCTGCTTCTTAGTCTTTTGTACCGGGCTCACCCCTCGGAGCTTGGGCTGATTTTAATCGACCCCAAAATATTAGAGCTCAGTCTCTACGATTCAATTCCGCATCTTCGCGTGCCTGTAGTGAGCCATCCGCGCCAAGCCAAAGCCGTGCTGCAGTGGGCGGTGGACGAAATGCATCGCCGCTACCGCATGATGCAGAAGTTTGGCGTACGTAATATCGATGGCTACAATCGCATTGCCAAAGGAGAGAAGGATCCCGATCAAGATATTCCTCTCGATGATAAAGTGGTCATGCTCACCGACGACGCGGTGATTGAGGAAGGTACCGTAGACAAAGACGGGGAGGGCGATGGCCCAAGTAAGGGCTGGCCAGTTGAGAAGCTTAAACCCCTCCCAAAAATTGTGATTGTCATCGACGAACTCGCGGATCTCATGCTTGCCGCGGGACGCGACATTGAGGAGCTCATTACGCGCCTTGCGCAGAAGGCGCGGGCGTCTGGCATCCACCTTATTGTTGCCACTCAGCGTCCATCAGTCGACGTTATTACCGGTTTGATTAAAGCAAACTTCCCTGCGCGCTTGTCTTTCCGCGTATCAAGCCGCGTGGATTCTCGCACCATCTTAGATTCTATGGGCGCGGAAAGACTCCTTGGGCGAGGAGATATGCTTCTTATGCTTCCAGGTGCAGAGGCGGTAAGGCGCGTACACGGCGCCTTTGTCTCAGACAACGAAGTAAAGAGGGCCGTGACTCAGCTCAAACAGACCTGTAAGCCGCAGTACGATGAGCGAATTATGCGCGTCTGCGATCAAGCGCTCGAAGAAGAGGCGCAGGAGAAGACGAACCAGGGCGAAGGCGGGGGAGAAGGTGAATACGACGACATGTACGACAAAGCAGTAGAGCTTGTCTTTGAGAAGGGCTCTGCCTCGACCTCAATGATTCAGAGAGTCTTCCGCATCGGGTATAATCGCGCTGCTCGCATTATTGAGATGATGGAGAAGGACGGAATTGTGGGGCCTATGGACGGTGCGAAGCCCCGAGAAGTTCTGCTGCCGCGCCCTGAGCCGGGGCAGCAGTAGTGCAATGTCATTCTCTCTTCCGGGCTTAGGTCTCCCTCGGGCGCCGCGCAGGTACGAGTCGGCAGTTCTTTTCGCGGTCTGGATTCTTATTCCGTTTTTCGTGGCGCTTTCCGTTGGCATAGCGCGGAGTCGGGGCGTCGTCTTACATGCGTGTGAGCATCAGACCGACTACGTGCTCTTGTCGCTAAATGTCGAGAATGCGCATCGCGGCGAGGCTCTTACCGGGGCTTACAGCCGTCTTGGGTTTCGCCATCCTGGCCCGGTTCTTTTTTATGTATATTCGCTAGGCGACTATTTATTTCCTTTCCTCCCTCAGCGCGCCAGTCGTTACGTCCTCATGCAGATATGCGTGAGCGCCGGGCTTGTGCTTCTCTCGCTCTACGCTGCTTTTTGTTACGTGAGGCCACGCTGGCTCGTATTTGTCTGGGGGGCTGTTGTCCTTTTGTATTTTCGCAGCCGCGCGGGTTCGGTTATTCCTGCGTTTGGCGAGTTGTGGAATCCCCATCCCGCAATCCCCGCCATGCTCTGCCTCCTTGCTACTGGGGCTGCCCTGCTGTGCGGTCATAGGCAGTGGCTCTTAGCCTTTTGCGCGTCGTGTATCATTGCCTTTCAAACTCACCTTGGCGCGGCACCGGTTGCTGGGCTACTCGCCGCTCTTGTGGGGCTTTCTTGCCTCTACGCGCTTTATCAGAGGGGTTTCTGGGGCGTGTTTGGCGCATGTCGTCTTTCGGTGGCTGCTAGCACGATTCTTGTTGCAGCCGCATTCTCTCCGATGGTGTTTGAAGCACTTGTTCAGCCAGACGGGGGAAATTTAGGTGCACTGCTGCGTTTTTCAGCCCACGCTCCTGTG
>JBIKWF010000089.1:0-18887 GCA_044356455.1 Bdellovibrionota bacterium
AACAGCAGCGCCAGCATGCGCCTACATCTCGCCCCTGAGCGAGCCAGCAAACGTGCGCCTCGCACGGCGCAGCCTGAAATAGATCCTGATTTGAGTAAGGCCCGTGACCTGGTGGCAGCGATGAACGCACTTACTGCTCAGTGGGGCTCTCTGCCTCGGGCAGCTGACGAAGCCACCCCCCGGGATCAGTCACCAGACTTTGAGGGGATGTCGCGCGCGGATCTCGAAACCTTTATTTCAAAGACGGTAGCCAGTGCTGAGAAACTGCTTAAAGCTCGTGGCGAACTTAGCACCGAGAGTAGAAAGCTATCCAATTTACTCGCCGATGACAGGGCGTACTCACCCGGTGAAATCGTCTCAACCACACGCTCATATATAGAACGATTCTCAGACAATCAAAGATCCCTCATTGCCCTACTTCCCGACATTGACGCGCTTGCAGTTGCGCAGGGCCGACTTGAACGCATTCAATCTCAAGAGTTCGGTGTTTCGTCATATGCAGTTGCCCAGGAGCAAAGTTCAGATCTCGTTACGCGCACGAATAATCTTTCTCTCGAGTATCGCGGGCTCGGCGGGCTTTTCAATCGAGGCGAAATAAATCGCTTGTCGGCCGCGCGAAAGAAATTGGAGCCTCTCTTTGAGCTCTCGGACAAAGCTCAAGAGCAAGAGACTATTGCCCGTACCGTGCGTAGCGAAGCGTTCTCGCACCAAGCCGCACACACGGTAATCGAGAGGGCGGCAGCGGCGTTGCTGGATTCAGCGGGCAAGCTGCTAAGCAGTAGCGTGGAGGCGACGAGGAACTCTACTGAGCGCACACCACCCCCCAAGCTACTAGAGAGCCTTCAGGAACGATTCGTGTCAGAGGTTGTAGTGCCGCATCTTGAGACGGGATTACGCTGCGCCTTTCCACGAATTGGAGCTGCGGAACTCCACCGAAAGGCAGTTGAATTGGGTAATCTAACTCTCGCCGCGGGCTCGCGGAGGGACGATCCAGCTTTAACAGCGGCCCTAAAGGAATATAGCTACGCGGTGTCCGGAGCAGTCTACGCGATACAAGAAATGACCAAGGGAGGTCTTGCCGAGACCATTGCTAACCAATGGAACGTGGCCATCAAACTAAGCGACGCTGGCTGGCGAAACGCGGTGCCTGAAATTCTTTCCCAATTTAATACCGCGGCCAATTCACTTTCTGGGATGCCTACAGCTTTAGGAACTTACGGTTTCTTCCTTCCCGGGCTTCATGACTTTGACCACAAGCTGGCGGAACTTCGGAATCGCACGGCCTCAGTCGCAAGAGAGGTCCACGAACAACTCTCGCCGCACGTTCTGAACTTACTGTTGGCGGATAGCAGCGTGACGGCAATACTTGGCCCCAAAAGCGCGGCCTCGATTCGCAGTCTGGTGTGCGATCATGCCACGAGGGCTGCCATCGCTACTTCACCGTATGCTGACGCGGGATACGGCATAACCGAAAAGCTCTATCTTGGGAGAGAGCCGAGAGATGTAGGGCGCGCAATTTTGTTCTCTTACTATTATCGTGGCCATCATGGCACCTGTCCACTCGTGTACCCTTCTGACACCTTTCGGGACGAAAAGCCGCGGCCGCCACCTCTAAGGCAATATCTCACGGTACTAACAGATGCCGAGGCGCAATCGGCGATTGGAGCTTCAATACCTGGCCTGAGTGACCTTGTGCAGATCGGACGGAACTCGCGCACGAGTTCCGCCCTGTTTGTGGGCCGAACTGAGGTATCAGGGTTCGCAGCGATGGCCCACGAACGGGCCCGTGCTGCGCTTGAGGATCTCTCGGTTCACTTCATAACAGAGGGCTCTCCAGAAGAGGCCGAAGCAGCTGTTGCAGTACTTGGAGGTATTGGAAAGCCGCTTGAGCCAGGGACAATTGCCGCGTTACTGGAAGGTTGCAGGAACGAAACTTCCGCCTCCCGAATGACCGCTGCAGTCGCTAAGCTTGCCCCAGATCTACTTGGTAAATCGTCGAGGGAAGAGTATGCCCAGCTCGCCAAAGAATTCTTAAGACAAATTGGCGGGGAAAGAGACAAGCCTGGCGTGAACGCCCAAGAGGCTGAGCTTATTCGGAGGGTTCTCGAGCGACCTCTCGATACGGCCACCGTGTCCGCCATCTCTCGTTTGACAGGGGCAGGCCAAAGTGAACTTCGTGTATTGAATAACCATTTGGTCTCGCTTAGTGGCTTCGAAGATATTGGACTAAGAGAAGTACTGCGCCTAGCCGACAAGACTTTCTGCGAGACTCTTGCCTCAACCGCGGCGCTTGTATCCCATCCAAAATTTGCCGACGCTATACAATGTCTGCGCCCCCCTGAGTCTAAAGCTTCCGGGTATTTCAGAATTGACAATAATAACCTTGCGCTGATGCCCCTCATTGTCGAACAGCACACCGAGATAGCGGCTAGTATCGCGAGGATGAGAGTACTAGATCCGAACTTTAGCTACCGCGCGCATCCAGTGGGCCCAGTGACATCGCCCGAACTCATGCAAGCAGCAATCGATCCTATTAATGATTTGCTGCGGCAGCGCACCCATGATTTGGCAGCCTGGTATGCGGAGGTGGCTTCGAACCACCCAGAGGAGAGCAAAGCACTGACTGAGGTGGTATGGAAAGCTGCCAGGGCCACGAATGCAACTGAAGAGGTCTTGGTAGCACTGCTTTCTGCGGAGGAGAGGAGCAAGGCAGAGGCATTTAGAGAGAACGTAGTTGCTCTCACTGGAACACTGAATTCCAAAACGCGAAATGAAACGGTTTCGATTCCGAGGCGAATATACCAAAACAAGGCGGTGCTTTCAGATCTTGCGGCAGAGCCCTCCCGATTTGCTGACGTAGCAAAAAACCTGGAAAGTCATCTTGCAGCGCTCTCTACCCAAATAGCCGATAAAGACGGTAAAACTATTAACCACGAGGTACTTTTCTTCTATCTGCGCCTCCCGCACGAGATCCTGGGAGATATTGTTGCTGCCAAGTATTCAAGCGCTGCGCTTTCGGCCATTGTATTTCCAACCATGTCTCAGGCGGGTGAGCGGGAGATCACCGCCAAGATGTTTGCTGAGAAGATTTCGGGGTCGCACCCACTGGTCTCGGACAAATATACGGTTGAGTATCTTACCACGCAGCTTCAGGAGCACCCGCAGCTTCAAGGAAAGCTGCTCGCAGCTGCAGTAACAAACTTCGCGCAGATTAGCCGGGACGATTCGGCGCATATTCTCGCCGCCACCACCCTGATAAACGCCCTAGGAGATGAAGGATTTGCTCAGGGACTACAAGCCAAAATTGAAAGCCGACAAATTACGAATGCTGCCTCGCTCTCACAGGTAGCTTTACAAGACGCCGCACACTTGCTCAGTGCTCGATATCCGGAATCCTTAGTCGCTGAATTTCCTGCTGAGCATGCCGGGAGATTTATCGAGGTAGTTAGTGCCTTCGAAAAGACACTGGCGCGTTTCAATCGAACTGAGCTTATTGCGCCCTTTCGGGTGCTTGCCACTGTGGAATTGCTGGGCGCCGAGGAGAAGTTCCGAACTGGTAACAAGAAGTTCTTTGCCGAGCTCGATGCCAAGATAGCAGAGTTGTTTGTTGTTCCTGCTGAGCACGAAGCGGTGCGAGGCTATCTCAGGGAGTACCATGAGCGTGGGTGGTTACCGCGACTTATGCCATCAATGAATCCCGCAGACCGAGAGACCGCGCTCGAGCTTTGGAACGACCCACGGCACAAGCTTGACCATGTCTTGACTGAAGTGACGGCGGAAGATCGGGTGAACTCAGCCTTTACTCAGCTTGAAGCACTCTTTCAAGGCGGGCATCTGAGTGCTGAATTTAGAGCTGCCCATCGCCTCGCCGAAACTCGAAATCCTGCCGAAGAGCTGGGACGCCGCTGGCGAGCAGCAGATGCTGTTGAGAAAGCCTTGAAGAAAGGGACAGCTGCGGAGGCGAGTACGGCAGACGACGAAGAGATGGTGCGCGCGCTGATCGCGGAACTAGGAGCAGCCTCACGAGAGACAGCGCTCGTGCGCTTGGGGCAAATAAAGTCAACCACCCAAAATGAGCAGAAACGGCTCAAGGACTGGGAGGATCTCCGCAAGTTCGGCATAAGCTACAGCCATAAGCTGGGTGGATATCTTGAGAGATTTAGTGATTCAAGACGTAGGCTCGGTCAGTTTGTGCCAGAGCTTGAAGAGCTTGGGTTTAGTTTTGTTGATTCCTTCCAGGTCAAGGTATTTCGCGGAGAGCTGAGCGTGCTTAAGCGTGAGCTTGAGAAAGAAGGAAGGACTCAAGGAAAGAGCCGCCGCATCAGAGACGAGGGCCGGCGAATGGAAATGGTGGCCATAGTTGAAGAGTTAGATCGAGTGGTAAGCGATGCCGAAGGGTATCTGCAGACAGTCTCCGGACAGCTAAAGAAAGTACTGCCGCGCATGGAGGCTAAGGCCGTCTGGGCGCAAGGTCTTGCACAAGATACCAGCAAGGGAGCATCTGATCTCCTCGCTGCGATTCGAGAAAAGGATCCGAGCTTGGCTGCGCACCTTAATCAGACCATCTCTGAGGTTACCTTGGAGGTGGAGCGAGTCAGTAAGGTTCGGCAAGCTCTTGTCGCATATGGAGATCAAACTGCGATGGGAGATATTAAAGGACTTCTAAGTGCACTTTCGGCTGATAGCCAGGCGCAGCCGGCCGTGTTCACCTACCAAGCAGAACATACCTTCTCTAGAATGTTGCATGCGCTAAAGGGTCAATGTCTCGACTATAGAAGCAATAGAAATAGTATTGGAAACAGCCCCTACACGGTCTCGTTTCAGGATCCCTTTAGGCAAGTAGTAGTTGGCTATGATGAGCAAGGAACCGCACGCTTCAACGCACTTGTTTATCTCGCCCCAGTAGCAAAGGTCAGTCCATCAGCCAAAGAGCTGCCCAAAGAAATATCCTCATCAGCAGACTGCTGCATCGTGCTTGATCCACCGTATGTTCCTGATGGCTCGCCTCTGACTCGTACCAAGATGGATGGCTATCTGGATTACGCAATCCTCAAATCAGCGGTAACGGGACTTCCTGTGGTCATTCCCTCCACTGTTGCTCGGCAAATGGCGGCCAGCAGCGATAAGCGGCAAGAACTCCAGGTGCTTGAGAGCGAAGCCGCTAATCTACGCTCGCGAGGATTGGACGCCGTTGTTGAACACGTGGATGTTGGTATCATCACCGGCCCAAGTGGCAGCACTTACTGCGAGATAGTGGGATTTGATCCTTATCGCACGGACGCCGTGATTCGGACTTTGGCTGTGGTGATCCGTCCCAAGGAAATTGCTTAAGCGGGTTGAAGAGCCTCAAGCATTAAGCCACTGTGATATTTTTTCAACTACCACAGGTGGAGTGAACCCAAATTTCTCAGCCAAGACTCCCCCTGGAGCTGAGGCACCAAAGTGGTTAATTCCAAGCATGAGGGCGTCGCACCCAACAATCCTCTCCCACCCTACCGTTGTCCCGGCCTCTATAAGGACACGCTTGGCACTCCGCGGAATGAGAGTTGCCTGATAGCTTGCCGACTGCTTGAGGAAAAGTTCCGCGCAGGGCATGGATACTACACGTACTGATTTTCCCTTAGCACCGAGCTGTTTCGCGGCATCCACCGCAACCCAGACCTCAGAGCCGGTCGCAACAATCACCACTTCAGGCTTCTCAGCTTCGACGACCACATAGGCGCCCTTAAGCACATCCTCTGGCACAAAATTCTTTGGTCGTTCAAGAACGGGAAGATCCTGGCGAGTAAAGAGTAGCACACTTGGCGCGTTCTTTGTCTCAAGCGCAGCCATATAACTCATGGCAACCTCCAGACCATCCGCAGGACGATACACATAAGTATTAGGGATAAGACGAAGACTCTGAATATGTTCTATCGGCTGGTGGGTCGGACCATCCTCGCCTACCCAGAAACTATCGTGTGTAAAGATAAAGAGAGACTGCAAGTGCGAGATTGCGGCAAGGCGCACCGTGGGCCGCATATAGTCAGAGAAAACCAAGAACGTTGAGCCATACGGAATCCAGGAGCGAGTATAGGCGAGGCCGTTTACCGCTCCCCCCATTCCATGCTCACGAACCCCGAAACGCAGATTCCTGCCCACAAATGCGGGGGCTTGAACATCAGGACTATCTTTAATGAGCGTCTTCGTAGACGGTTCCAAATCCGCTGAGCCACCAATAAAGTACGGGATATGCTTCGCAATCACTTGGATCGCTTTTCCGGAGAGATTTCGAGTCGAATCCTTCTTGCTCTCTCCTAGTGTCTTGATCAGATCGTTCTTAAGTCCACTGGGAATAAGACGCTCTGCCTGAGCACGCCACAGCGCAGCTTTGCTTGGGTTCTTCTCGCCCCAAGCTTTAAATGTGCTATGCCACTGGGCGTATGCTTTTTTCTTCTGCTCAACCATCTTTGAGCAGAAACCCGAAACTTCTGGGGGAACAAAAAATGAGGGTTCGCTGGGCCACCCAAGAGCTTTCTTGAGACCCGCCAGCTCTTCAGCTCCAAGCGGAGCGCCATGCACTTCGGCATCACCTGCCTTATGAGGAGCACCAAAGCCAATGGTGGTGCGAGCACAAATGAGCTTGGGCTTCCCTTTCTCCGCAACTGCGCGCTTGAGGCACTCGCGCATTTCATTCTGGTTATGACCATCACAGCTTTGAACATGCCAACCGTAAGCTTCAAATCGCTTAGGAACCGACTCGGTGAAGGTAACCTTGGTATCTCCACCAATAGAAATATGATTGTCGTCGTAAATATAAATCAGGTTATCGAGCCCAAGATGGCCCGCAAGCGAAGCAGCCTCATGTGAGATTCCCTCCATGAGATCTCCGTCACTTACAATCCCGAAAACGCGGTAGTTAAAAATTTCAGGAGAGTATTCTTGGGCGAGAAGCTTGCCCGAAAGCGCGAGACCCACCCCGTTCGAGAAACCCGCACCGAGGGGACCTGTCGTCGTCTCTACGCCAGTAGTAAATTCGAACTCGGGGTGACCTGGCGTCTTACTACCCCACTGCCGAAAGTTCTGAAGTTCGGACATGGGGAGATCGTAGCCGAACAAATGCAGCAGGGTATAGAGGAGCATGCAGCCATGCCCCGCTGAGAGGACAAAGCGATCGCGGTTTGGCCAATGCGGGTCTTGCGGGTTAAATTGAAGCGTCTCAGCCCAAAGGACAGCAGCATAATCAGCGCTTCCCATCGGCATGCCTGGATGACCTGATTTCGCCTTTTCAACTCCCTCCGCCGCGAGTACGCGTAGAGCGCTCGCTAACCCCGCTACTGAGCCAAAGCTATTATCCATAATCATTCCAGCAAGATACAAAAAAAATCAAAAAAGCCTGGAGCAAATTCTCACAAACTCGGGAACTACATTAACCAGGGACTTTTCCTTCCCTTTGGCTTCCTACTACATGGCATGTTTCTGGCATTGAAGCCTATTACCCTTCCGCGAAGCTGTGTTCGCACAGCTTTGTGGATGCCTGACTCCTCGTTAAGTGGGCTCCCCCGCCCACTTAACTTTTTCCCCCTCCTAGGAGTGTGTCCCGTAGAAACATTAATCCTCATTTTGGACACAATCCGTAGGGGGGCTGTCCCGTTGCCACCACAACATGTAGTGGTAGAATTTTTCTACGGGACAGACTCCTAGGCAAGGCGCCACTTAATTGAGCAGCCGATCGGATGAGAGAACTGGGGCTCTGGCTTCATGCCCTTACTTAGTTGATCGAGCGCCTGGGCGAGAAACCCTTTACTAACCGCAGCAGGGTTCTTCGGGCTATCATTTATCGCTCCGTGAAAGACGAGCTCATGCTTCGAATCGAAGAGATAACATTCTGGAGTGCATGCTGCGTCAAACGCCTTCGCTACCGCTTGTGATTCATCATAAAGATAAGGGTACGGAAGCTTCATTTCCTTCGCTTTTATCTTCATAGGTTCAAATGCGTCATCCGGGTACTGAGCGGCATCATTAGAACTCACTGCAACAGCACGTAATCCCTTTGCCTGATACTGCTTTACCAACTCAACGAGCTGAGCTTCCGAGCCCTTTACATAAGGGCAGTGGTTACAGGTAAAGACCACTAGCGCCATGCTGCCATCACGAAGATAGGTGTCTCCTACCGTTGCGCCGTCAACGCTCGGCAAAGCGAAGGTTGGAAGAGCTGAACCTAAAGGGAATTTGATACTACCAGTTGCACGTTCCATCAGCCAAAGACCTCTATGTCTATAAACGCTTCAAAGCATGGGAATTACCACTTCTGGAGGCGGAAATTACCACAGCTGGGGAGTTTTATGTGTAAATAAAATTTTGTGTGTAACCAAAAACAAGCGCAAGTAAAAACGACGCACTCAAGGCTTCTGTGCGCGGTAATAACGCGAGTGTTGACGCAAGAAGCGCTCGACATGGTCAGAAAACCACTGTGGATGCTCAATCATCGGAGCGTGCCCACAATTTTTAATGGTGTGGAGCTCTGAGTTTGGAATGAGCTTATGGAATTGCTTCGCAACATCCATAGTAGTTACCAGATCATCCTCCCCCCAAAGAAGCAGGGTCGGAACTTTAATCTGGGGAAGCAGTTTTTGCAGATTATCTTTCTTGGCACTTCGCGCTGCGTGAATGAGATTCAGCACGTTACTTCTGTTAGTAAGGATCTGATAAATTTCTTCTATCGCGGCATCCGTAACGAACTGGGGCCCATTAAATACTCGCCCCATATGCTCGCGAACAAACTTCCTGTCTGGTCTCACAGGAAGCGCGTCAACAGAGTGCTCGTAAAGCCCAGACGAGCCCGAGAGAATTAAACAATCAACAAGCTCGGGGGACGTGAGGCAAAGACGCAGTGCGATGTGCCCACCCATGGAATTCCCGCACAAGGCGACCGGCGCCAGGCCACGCAAACGAACAAAAAATTCAGTAAAGGCCGCGAGAGGCTTAATTTTTACTTCCGAGCGATGTCCCGAAATTATCGGAAGCTGCAAGGCAAGCGGTCGCGTGTACTTTTCAAAAAGAGGAAATACCGAATCCCAATTTGAAAGCGCACCAAACAATCCATGCAAGAGCACCATTTCAGGGAGGCCAGATGCCGCCCCAGCTCCAGCCGACCCCGCAACTGCACTCTGAAGATTCGATTCAGTTACATGGAACTGAGGCACGGTCTCATGCTTAAGCCACTGAGGATCGCAGGAACCTAGGCGCGCGGCGCTCTTCTTAACGTCACCGAACACTGCAGCAGCCTGAGCGGCATTTACCTGAGAATTGTGTAGAGGCGGGATCTTGCTGGCCATGAAAACTATTCCACGCCTACCTAATCATGCGCCTCGGGGAAAGGAAACTCCCCCCAATCTCGGCCCACCCCATCATGGCGGCGCACCGGAATTAGGCAAAAGGAAAGGCTAATCACCATGTGATCTGCTTAAACCGCATTAACTTAGCTCTTACCGCTAGCAGCTGGCAAGATGGGGCGCCTGAGAATCCTGTCATTTTTATCATAAAATTCAGTGATCTACCCTATCCCTCGCGAGGTTTCTGGTGAGGTTACTGTCAGATATCGACCTCAAGTCGATGCGCGTTGTCCTGAATGAGGCGATAGCGCTCTTGTGTCTCTTTTCCGAAAAGGCTCTCTAAAACTTCTACAACCTGCTTTTCGTCATCCACACGCACCCGCATCAAGGTTCTCGTCTTCGGATTCAAGGTGGTCTCCCAAAGGGTCTTAGGATTCATTTCACCCAGTCCTTTGAAGCGAGTGATATGCAAATTCGAAGTCTTCGCGCGCTTCTTAAGAAACTCTTCCTTCTCAGCGTCTGAGTAAACCCAGTGCTCTTCCTCTTTTGAACCTGAACCGAAACGGAGCCGATAAAGAGGCGAAAGAGCAATATAGAGATGACCGCCATCTACGAGCGGACGCATGAACTTAAAGAAGAACGCCATGAGCAGAGATGCGATGTGCATTCCATCAGCATCAGCATCGGTCAGGATGATAATTCTTCCGTACCGGAGGCGATCAAGATTGCTTCGCTCTCCAAGTCCGCAACCAATCACCGAGACAAGATCAAGAAGCTCTTTGTTCTCCTTAAGCTTTGCCTCGGACGCAGCGATAGAATTCAGAACTTTACCACGCAGCGGCAGTACCGCTTGAGTTTCTCGATCGCGCCCTTGTTTCGCACTACCACCTGCGGAATCTCCTTCCACAATGAAGAGTTCGGTATCGCCAGGACGGTTCGACGAACAATCAGCAAGCTTCCCCGGCAAGTTGAGCCGATGCGCGACGCCAATCTTTCGCGAGACATTCTCAGATGCCATACGAGCAGCGGCACGCGCGCGCGCCGCGCTGAGAACGCGCTCCACAATTTGAGCGGCAAGCTGCGGCTTGGAGTTGAGCGTATTCTCGAAGGACTTCGCTACCGCTTCAACAGGCCCCTCAATTTCAGGGTTATTGAGCTTATCTTTGGTTTGTCCCTGGAACTGGAGCTGGCTAATAGCACCCGGAACATTGACCGAGAGCACTCCCAGCAAGCCTTCGCGAATGTCTTCGCCGGTCAACTTCACGCCGCGGGGGACAAGATCGTGAACGGAAAGATAATTACGAACTGCCTTAACCAGGCCGCCTTTAAATCCGTCTTCATGGCTTCCGCCTTCTGCGGTTGGAATCCCATTGACGTAGGAAAGAACCTTTTCACTCGTTGCATCCGTCCAGCAAAACGCAAGTTCTATGCGAATGCCATCTGCGCGCTCCATATAGAAGCTTTCGCCGCCAAGGATTTCCACGCCCTGCCGAGTGACAAGCGCCGCGAGATAGGACTTGAGTCCATCATCATATTTGAACGCTTTCTCAGACCCGTCGCCTTCGTTCTTGAAAACAATGCTGAGACCTTTGTTGAGAAACGCCTTCTCTTGGCACATCTTTTCAAGGCGCTCAGCAGAAAACTGTATCGACCGAAAAATGTCCGTGTCCGGTCTGAACGTGACCTTAGTGCCATGCTCCTTAGTTTTCGCCCCCTTCTCGAGCTTGCCTTGAGGTTTTCCTCTCTTGAAACTCTGAGACCATTCGTGACCGTCCCTTTGGACATGCACTTCAAGCTGCTCAGAGAGCGCATTCACCACAGAGGCGCCCACACCATGAAGTCCGCCAGCCGAAGTATAATTATCAGCAGAGAACTTTCCGCCTGCATGGAGAGTCGTAAAGACTATTTCTAGGGCAGATTTCTTAAACTTTGGGTGCAAATCAACAGGTATGCCACGGCCGTTGTCCTCTACCGTGACACTTTCACCGTCTTTATGCAGGGTCACCGTAATGGCACTGGCGTGCCCGTTCATTGCCTCATCAATTGAGTTATCAAGAATCTCTTTGACAAGGTGATGCAACCCTTGCGGGCCCTCGGTCCCACCAATGTACATACCCGGCCTGCGCCTCACAGGCTCAAGCCCTTCGAGAACCTCGATGTCTGACGCGCGGTATTCGCTCTTTCCCATACCTGACTCTATACTTTTAAGCTTGTTTGTTGCGGTGCCTTCTCTACGCGCACGATATCATCGCGTACGCCGACCTTATTGCCCTTCAGGGCACGGCTACCTTCAACTACTTCTTTACTTGAAATATCTTTGGTTTTACCGGTGGAAAGCAGCATCTGAAGCGCAGCGTTACCGCGGTGGCAGACCGCTGCGACGCAGCGATCCCCTTCCCGCACGCCCAAGAGGGAAACACCAACGGCGGCACTGTCGCGTACTGGAATTTCTTTGAATTCAATCCTAAGTCCCGAGCCTTTCTGCGAGAAGAGACTGACCTGCGTATCGGTCCCAGGCACACAAAGCGACGCTGCGCCAAGTTCATCACCGTCTCGAAGCTTCATAGCACGCTTACCGCTACGCTTAATCGACTCAAGCCCTTCAAGCTTGAGAATGAAGCCAACGCCGTCCTTGGAAACAAGGAGTACGTGATCATCATTTTTTACAAGATAAGGGTAGCCAATCTGAGGCGAGCCAGCTTCAGGCGCTTTGTCCGTTAGCTTCATGCCAAAGCTCTCTACTATTCGCTCCCCATCCTTAAACTTAAGGAGCTTTTGCACGGGGTCTCCGTAACCACTAGAAGACGGGAAATCCGTTACCTTAAGAGAGTAGAGATTTCCGTGGTTCGTGAGAAACGCCACCATATCGAGAGTTGAGAGCGGATGTGCTCGGCGAATGCCATCACCTTCACGAAGCCGAGTAGACTCAAGCTCGTTATTCTGACGAATACGCTTAATCCAACCGTCGTTGGTAACTATCGCGTACACATCCTCATGAACAACGTAATCTTCCTCGTTGAACTCAATTTCAATTGGCTCAGTCACGAGCTTGGAGAATCGCTTGTCACCAAAGGTCTCGCTCACGAGCTCGAGGTCCTTTTTGACGATTGAAGCGATCTTATCCTTGCTCTTAAGGATAATGTCGATCTCCTTCACTCGTCCGCCCTTCTCCTTAAGTTCCGCCCGGATTTCGTCAATGTTGGTCTTAGAGAGCTGATAGATTCGCATGTCAACGACGGCAAAGGACTGGATTTCCGTCAGCTTGAAGCGTGCCTGCAGCTTTTTGGCCGCATCGGTTCTGCCATCGCTTTTGCGCACAATCTTAAGTGCCTCATCGAGCGCGTCGTAGATTGCAATCAAGCCTTCCAGGATATGGATGCGTTCGAGGAGCTTCTTTCGCTCGTATTGCAGCTTCTTCTGAACAACTTCCTCACGGAAATTAAGGAAGTGCTGCAAGCAGTCTCTCAGCGAGAGGAGCTCAGGACGGCAGGTCGCTGGGCCACAAGGGACCAGCGCGGTCATATTAACAGGGAAGTTGCTCTCAATTGGCGTATGTTTAAATAAATATGCCATCGCCACTTCCGGATCCGCCCCGGAGGCAAGCTCGAGAACCACTCGAACTTCGCTGGTAGATTCGTCTCGCACATCCAGGAGCTGCGGAACCTTCTTTTCGATAATTGCAGTCGCAATCTTCTCAACTAACTGCGATTTGTTTACCGCATACGGAATAGAAGAAATGACAATAAAGCGCTTACCTCGCGCCGTCTCCTCTGTTCTCCACTCTCCTCGCATGCGAATGGCGCCGCGACCCGTGCGGTAAATCTCAGTTAGTTCCTTGCGGGTATTGAGGATAAGACAGCCCGTGGGAAAGTCTGGGCCCTTGATCGTCCCCGCGAGCTTCGCGTTGCTCACCTCAGGATCCTCAAGAAGCTCAAGGAGTGCCTTTACCGTATCTTTTAAATTATGTGGGGGGATGCTTGTCGCCATTCCCACTGCAATACCCGAAGCCCCGTTGACCAAGAGATTGGGAATACGGCTGGGCAAAACCACAGGTTCACGTTCGGTGGCATCGAAATTGTCGCGAAAATCAACGGTTTCCTCATCGATTTCGCCGATTACCTCGACTGCAATTTGTCGCAATCTCGCTTCGGTATAACGGTAGGCAGCTGCGTTATCACCATCGACCGAGCCGAAGTTTCCCTGACCATCAACAAGCGGGTAGCGCAGTGAAAAGTCTTGCGCCATGCGAACCATGGCCTCATAACACGCCACGTCGCCATGCGGGTGATAACTCGCGAGAACCTTACCAACAATCGCCGCGGATTTTCGGTGCCCGCCATCGGGCAAGAGGCGCAAATCACGCGCCATTGAAAAGAGAATACGCCTTTGAACGGGCTTAAGCCCATCTCGCACGTCTGGGAGCGCGCGTCCCGTTACTACGCTAAGCGCATACGTAAGAAAGCGATCGCGCGATTCTCTTTGCAAAGAGGCATCAATAATTCCCATGAGCGTTCAACAAAAAAAGAAGATTCATTACCAGAAGTGGCACTCCTCAGCCGCTTAAAGCCGCGAGAAGTTTCAGACGGTGCCGTAACCGCTTACCACAGCTCACCGCTCACGCAGCAAACCGCACACTCTGTCTACCGCGAGAGAGATTCCCTTTCGAGGCGCCGTAAGAGTACTCGAAGGTACGGCGTAGCGTAAAGGTGGCGCAGAAGCTTGCACCTCGAAGCAGAAGTTCCACAATAAGCCTAACGCTCTTCTGAAAAAATTATTTTGCCCGTGCGGGTCTTGACTCGGCCCCAGTCGCCGGAATCGAAGCCGCCTGAGTCGCGGAAGGAGATGCCGGGGTATCAAAGAAAAGCACCTCGCAGAGGGGAATAGCAAGAAGCACAACCAGGGCTGCACAGAAGCCAAGAGCAATCAGCTCAATGGAGCCTGCTTCTGAGGCGCAATTTGATGGTGCTCGCATCACAGGCGAATTCCCCTTTCCTATACTATCGGCCTAGAGAGGCAAGTGGTTGAGGAGGGTAACTGCCTGGATAAACAGGACTTTTCCGGGGGTCTCGATTCTTATGACATCTCCGTGCAGTTTTGCGCCCTCGGCAGTAACGTTTATCACCAAAAACTCCCCACAGAGGACTTGGGGGAGGCGCACCGAGGAGATTTAAGAAGAGACGTTGTTAAGAAATTCTCAACGCTTAATTGCCAACAACGCGCACGCGAAGAGGGATATTCTCGCTCCGTTTTCTGCCCATTCTCGCTAAAAGCTCTAAAGTGCCGCATACAGGAGTGGCAAGAACGTTAACTTTCGAGCAAGCTTGAAAGGAGAATCAGGCTCCAGAAGGGCGCTCTCCCCTTGCTTGTTTATGGCATCTTCAAGAAAATTTACTCGGATCTGAAGTCCACTCTTTTTTGGGTCTCCGCATGTCAACCACGCCTCCGCCCTCCCGCAATCAACAAAAGCGCACACTCTTAGAGCGCTTTCTCGAGGAGGACTACGCGTTCATTCACATCAAGGTAAAAACTCCTGGGCTTGTTCTCCCTCTCAACGTAATGCAAGAGGAGATGACTACCTTGAAGGTGAGCTTCAATTTTCAAGGAGCTATGACCCTCTCCGACGAAGGTATTGTTGCTGAGCTCTCCTTCGGAAACCGCTCTTTCTCCTGTAAAATACCCTGGGAAGCGATCTGGGCCATGACCTCTATCAAAGACGAGCGCCTGATGTGGACAGACGAGCTCCCCGCAGAAGTACTGAAATCACTTTCGCAGGCCCCTTCAGAGCCCACGCCTGCTGCTGCAACCAGCACCTCTGAATCAGAACCTTCTCCCAGCGCCTCTCCGGCAAAGGCTAAGCCGGCACTCGCACCTAGCCCCGCGGTTACCCAAGACCTAGAAGAGCAGGCTCCCCCTCCGCGCAAACCACCCTCGAGACCTCAGCTCAAGCGCATCAAATAATGACCAGCCCTGAGGTAATCGCCCGAAAATATTGCTGTTAGGCGCCTCTTAGGTGTGCTACTTCCAACGCGGTATCTTTTTTCTACCGTCGCACCTTCAACTTATCTAATAACCGTGGATTCCTGCATGTCCCGCATAGACACGTACAGCAAAACCGACCAACTCTGTATCAACACCATCCGCACTCTCGCGATGGACGCCGTTCAAGCCGCAAACTCAGGCCACCCAGGCACTCCCATGGCCATGGCGCCCGTTGCCTACCAACTCTGGAACCATTTTCTTAAATTCGACCCAAGCGATCCCATCTGGCCCAACCGCGACCGCTTCGTGCTCTCCATGGGTCACGCCTCAATGCTCCTGTACTCGATGCTGCATCTGACAGGCGTAAAAGCCGTGAACAAGAAATACGAGCGACTTGGGGAGCTCTCAGTTACCCTCGATGATATTAAGCGCTTCCGCCAGCTCGATAGCCGCTGCGCAGGTCACCCCGAGTACCGCTGGACCTCTGGTATTGAAACTACCACTGGGCCCTTAGGCCAGGGCGTTGCGACCAGCGTCGGTATGGCAATCGCCGGAAAGTGGATGGGAAATTATTTCAATCGTCCTGATTTTGAAATGTTCAACTACAGCACCTATGCGCTCTGCGGCGATGGGTGTCTCATGGAAGGTATTTCTAGCGAAGCCGCATCTCTCGCGGGGCACTTAAAGCTCAACAATCTTTGCTGGATTTACGACAACAACAAAATCACCATCGAAGGCCATACCGAATGGGCCTTCTCGGAAGATGTGGCGACGCGCTTTATCTCCGCAGGCTGGAACGTCACCCGCGTAGGAGACGCGAACGATCTCGACATGCTTGAGAGAGCCTTCAAATTATTCCAGCGCACGACAGACCGGCCCACACTGATCATTGTGGATAGCCATATCGCCTGGGGCGCACCGAATAAACAAGATACCCATGCCGCGCACGGCGAGCCTCTTGGCGAAGAAGAGATTAAACTAACAAAGCGTAACTACGGCTGGCCGGAAGATGCAAAGTTTCTTGTTCCCCCGGAAGTTACGGCTCACTTTGCTTCTCGTATCGGCGCCCGAGGTAAGGAGCTTCGTGACTCATGGTTCAAGAAGTTAGAGGACTACCGCAAGAAGTATCCAGAACTCGCCACGCAGCTCGAGCAAATGCAGCGCCGCGAGCTACCAAAAGGTTGGGACAAAGATCTGCAGCCGTTCCCTGCTGACCCTAAAGGCGTGGCAGGACGCGACGCTTCAGGCAAAGTTCTTAATGCCATTGCAAAGAACGTTCCCTGGCTCATCGGCGGTTCTGCAGACCTCGCTCCTTCGACCAAAACCAGGCTCACGTTTGAGGGCGCAGGCGACTTCACGGCTCACGAAGTAGGCGGCCGCAACATGCACTTTGGCATCCGCGAACACGCCATGGGCGCGGTGCTTAATGGTATGTCGCTCTCAAAAGTTCGTCCTTACGGATCAGGATTTCTCATCTTCAGTGATTACGGCCGGGCACCGATTCGCCTTGGCGCAATCATGGAGATTCCAACGATTCACATCTTCACTCACGACTCTATTGGCGTCGGCGAAGATGGCCCGACCCATCAGCCCATCGAGCAGCTGCCCTCACTTCGCGCAGTACCAGGCGTTCTCACGATTCGGCCTGGAGACGCGAACGAGGTTCTCGAAGCCTGGCGCATGGTAATGCAGTTCTCGCATGAGCCAACTATTATGGTGCTCTCACGCCAGGCCCTTCCCACCGTCGACCGCTCCAAATACGCCTCAGCAGCCGGAGTCGCCAAAGGAGCCTATGTGCTTGCAGATGCGCAAGGCGGCAAACCCCAAGTGATCCTGATGGCATCGGGAAGTGAAGTATCGCTTTGCCTCTCGGCCTACGAGCAGCTCACCAAAGAGGGCATCAAAGCACGCGTGGTAAGCATGCCTTGCTGGGAACTTTTTGAGCACCAGCCCCAAGCGTACCGGGACGAAGTGCTGCCGCCCGATGTTCGAGCACGCGTTTCGGTGGAGCAGGCCTCTACCTTCGGATGGGAGCGTTACGTTGGTCTCGATGGCGCGATGATCGGAATGAAGAGCTTTGGCGCTTCAGCACCACTTAAGGAACTCCAAAAGAAGTTTGGGTTCACGGTTGAAAATGTGGTGAGCACGGCGAAAGAGCTGCTTTAATTAGTCAGTGATAAAGAAAGGGGCACCCGGCTCTTGAGAGCTGGGTGCCCCTTTCTCTTGAGCCACTTGTAATCAAAGCTCAATCACGATTCCAAACGCCGAAGAGCTATCTCCTCGAACTACAATCTCCTTCGCCTGCAAATGAGGACGCCTCATAAGGCACGCATCAAACTTTCCTAAGTTCATGCGGGCGCCTCCGCAGGAGACATGAAGAGTCCCGCTTAAACAGACAACAACGCAAGGTCGCCCATGCTCAAACACCCTGTACTCTGCGTCACCCAAAAGAGGCGAAACTCGAACAGCGCTTCCTTCAGCATAAATAACATTGAAATCACGAACTGGCCCGTCAAGCAGCTGGGCGGAAACATTATCAGAGCCACTGAACTCCACGCGATCAAAAGGATGTTGCAGAATTTCGCGGCGCTCGGATTCAGCGCCCGCGAAGTGCAGTTCCATCCCGTTCCCTTCAAGAAGATAAAGAATGCGATGATAGCCCGGGAGTAAGGTGAAGGGCCCTGGCTGCATGACCGTCGCGGTACTAATGCGGCACTCAAAATTTCTCTCCGAGAACGTGGCGGCGGGAGGAAAAATTGCAATCTCAGTGGTCTCTCCTCCTGTCCAGCGGCTCGTCCGATGGGAAGAAGACCGTAGCACGCAGCACCCCTCGACTGGTCTCTCCATACCTATCTGTCTCCTTGCAACATGTTCTTACAGAATACCAGCAGCAATGCCATATTGCGTTACGGCACTTCTGCAGACGTTCACCACGCACTGAAGCTACTGGCCGCCAGCGGAACTTACCGAAAATTGAAGTTGCTGCGCGGAGTGCCTGCCGCAGAAGTGCCAAAGCCTTTACTTTTTGTGCCCGCGCCAAGAATCCGTAGTAGCGCACTCTGACGAATCCTCACGGCAGGAGATGCAGGCCGCACATGAAACAGGTATAATTCCTCAGAATGCTTAGTGTAATTCCGCAGCCGCAAATCCTCTTTCATTCGCTCACGAAGTGGCGTAGCCCCTTTCTTAGTCATGACTTCTCCTGTGTTTGTGTAGGCTTTCGATTTCGAAATCTCCGCTCTACACAACTCTGGAGTTTTTTTCGCCAAGATTCGTTCTCGACTTTCAGATAGGCTTTGGGGCGGTCGGGTGGTGCCGTGCCCCCCCTCTCTCTTATTCACAAAAAGAAGGACTGGCTTGCGCCAGTCCTCTATTCTTCACCACTATCGTTTCAATTAGGAACCCCCGCGATCGCGGATCAGTTCAGCGGCTTAAATGTGCCGCCGCGAAGCGATCGGCACGATTTGTTTGTGTACGCCCCGCATGGGCGTGAACTAGAGGGTGAAAATCCCTTACGGAAGAATCACCGACTATGGGGATAATACTATAGGAGGGAACCGTTAGTCTAAGGCAATGGCGTCATCGTGAGATGGG
>JBIKWF010000179.1:0-5378 GCA_044356455.1 Bdellovibrionota bacterium
GGCGTCGTAAGAACTCCATCGGAGAGCCGGATGCGGGAAAGCCGCACGTCCGGTTCGATGAGCGGATGCAGGGAATCGGCGCGCGCCGCACGGCGCGGACGCCGCGCCCTGAATTCGACTCTACCGGGATCCCTTCGGGTCCGTGAGACTTCCGTTAAAAATCGGCCATCCGGGCCGATTTTTAACATCGCCCCCTCTCCGTTCGCCACGACAGAGTGTCGAACTGCGAGGGGGCTCCAAATCGCTCCCGATGGTCGCGATTTGCTAACGCCATCCGGGCGTTAGCTAGCCTGGTCTTCTCTCGGCCCTTAGGGGCCGTGAGAAGACCAGGCTAGATTTTTTCACCGGGCGCCTTGCTCAGGGAGACAAGCGGACTCATTTGGAGCATCTTCCATCAGTTCCTTCGCGTAATGAATTCTTGCTTTAGTCCCCTGGGGATTTTGGGGTAAGGTGCTCTTCGGGGGAACCGTTTCGGAGTCTTCCCGCATATCATTCGGAAGTTATCGAAAATGGTAGCAGTCACTCCGGGGTCATCTCCAGAAAAAATGCCGGCACGAGAGGGAGCGTTATTTTCCCTTCCTCCGCGAAGCACTGCGTTGGCTACGAATGAAGTCAGTGGTCCTCTCCTAGAGCGAGCCCCTTTCCCAGACGAACTCCTTCGAGTAGTGCTCCGTTCTCGATCTGCTGCAGAGTGGATAGACGCGGCACAATTGCTCGCTGCTTCTCATTCAGACGATTTTGCCAAGAGGCTCAGTAGAATTGCACTAAGCAAATGGTTTGTTTCTCAGGCTACTCGTAATCGTGCGGTAAAGCTTTTGGGATTTGTTCAAGGGGAGGCTGCCAGTGAAGTTGCGAGAGAAACACTCTCCGTTCTCATCGCGAGGGCATCGCGCTACGTAGATCCAGAAAGAACTTTTATTTCCCGCAGAAGATACGAAGTTGCCTCTTATGCTATCGATTCGGCTTCTCAGGTGGGCGGCGAAGTGGGAGTTGCTGTGCTGAGCACGGCTTTCGGTGCAAAAAATCGTGAATTAGTGCTTCGGGCAATCTATCCCATGGCTGCCATGAAAGCTCGTCCTGGTGTGGTGGTGCGCTGCCTCGTCGCGTGCGCCGAGAGGCCTGGAGCGCCCGTAGCATTTGTTTCTGATGCACTCTCGGCGATTGGTACTCTTCAAGAGGAGCATGCCGCTCCTTTCTTGATTCGAATGCTTTCATATGGAGGAGAGAGTCGCTCCGCAGCTCGAGTAAAGCGAGAAGCAGGACGTGCGCTCGGAGTCATGGCGCAGAAACTATCTGTGCGTGATGTTGAGGAGATAGGGGAGCTTTTGCATCACACGCGTGCCTCTGTACGATCGGCATCCTGCTATGCACTTTCAAAGCTTGGGAGTGAGGCTCGCGCCGCCCTCGTTTCTATTTCCCGCGCACTTGATAGCGCTCCTTCGGCGCGCTTCTCACTTAAGCTTCTTGCGGTGGTAACCAAGATCAAGCGTCCGGAATCGCGGCAACTCTTACTAAGCGTCAAAGCGAATCCCCATTTTCCCTCAGTAGTCCGCCGCGCGGCAGAGAAATACTGGAGCGACGTATTTTAAAATTGGAGCGTCAGAAAAAATCTCCCCTGGGTAGCTCCGAATTCTACATCGCCCACTCGTTAATTTTCTATTCGCACCTCATTGCAGATAAGTGAGGAGAAAAACTCTGTAATACTAGGCTGTTGTCATAGTTCGTACTTGATATTCGAGATAGGAGTGGCCTGATGTCGCGTTTGGAGAGGTGCTTTTTTCAAAGCCCTTGGAGCAAATAGAAAGTGGTTATAAAAAATCATTATTGACAGCGTCTCACTACATTCAAAGCACTTGAAGTTTGATCCTTCGTCTCTTTGCAACACTACCTAGGTTTTCCACATTGTGGATAACTTCAGTACCGCACGTGAGAAAAAATCATTTCTTGAAATTTTTTTTGTACGCATTTTTTTATTGAAATTCACATCTAACGGCAGTACCTAAGGGTCAGATTAAAGAGAGCGACAACGCTTGCGACTTGCAGACGTTGGACATCGCCACTTGAACCGAAGCTCGTAAGAGACTGGTTTGGGAAATCAAAGGGGTGGAAAACCTTTTGGTTACGGCGAAAAACTGGGGGCCTGCTGAGCGATCAGTAGCAATCTCTAGTTCACACTGGGTTTAGATCAGGACTTAGTGTGGCATCGACAGTGGTCCATTGGGCGCTGCGGGCCGTGCCGGAAACGGTAAGTTGCTGGAGACAGCAACTCTCTGTAAAGAGTAATTCTCTGAAAACAGAGTGCGTTCGTGGAAGAAAGTGGGATTGCTGGAAATTGTGGCACTTAATCGTGCCCCACTTGGTAGGGGAGCCGAGAGGTGGTCTCCTAAAAGATGCAGCCCGTTCCGTAGGACAGCAAACTGCGGGGTGAATGTGCAGGCCGACGGGAAGGCACATGATGCGTTGAGAACTTCGAAAGAGGTTCTCGTGCAGCGGCGACCGAATGAAGCGAGAGCTCTTTCGGGCAATAGTGGTTCAGGGAGTCTTTACCTGAAACAGAGGCTTCGATCAGGAGTAATCCGGCGAAGAAGTCTCAGCTAGCGATGCAAAGTTTCTTGCTCCATTCTGTGAAGATTGGAGAGGTGTTGTTGCTTTAGGAAACTGGTCCTTGCAGCGTTCGGCGCTTGAGGTCGTTCACAGCGGCCACTGGGGTCGGGTGAGTGCGGAAGAATTGGTACGACGGCTTGTAGATGAAAGTTTACGACCGCCGCCACGCACCTCCGGATCTTGAAAAAGCACGAGCCCAAGGCTTCTTTACTCCTCTTTTTCTCGGATGCTCCTCGAGCGGCCGGTTGAAGAGAAAGTCAGAATTAGTGGATCCGTCACAAGGTTCGCTGTTCCGACATGTGCGCGACTCGACTTAAGTCCTTGGTTGCCGTTTAAGCTTTCGGGCGAAGACGGTGCTTCGGTCCTCAGTCCTGTCGCGCTTTTTTTTGCGCTTTCTAACCAGGGAACCTCTGAAAAACCTCGATATTTTATTTCTTTCCCTCCGTGTTCTCTGTGTCCTCTGTGGTTTTTAAACAATTTAAATCAACCACAGAGGGCACAGAGTTCACAGAGCAGACTTTTTCAGAGGTACCTTAGTGGTCTCTGCGTTCTTCGTGGTTGTTCCAAAAAAGAAAAAAGGGAGCCCCAAAGAGCTCCCTTAAGGTTACTAGAACTTACGTCCTAGCCGACCACGTATGGCCTCGACATGTGCGAAGCATTTGGATCCGTCACGAGGTGCAGGCTAGTCGAGACTGGCTAAGGGGCGCAATTGGTTAAATTTATTCAGAAGTTGCCTGCCAGGTAGAAAAGATTGCTAAGGCTCATCTCATACCAGCTCTTATTTCTTACTTCGCGTGTGCGCCTCGCTATCCAAGGCGCCCAGTCTGATCGGTTTTGGTAAAGACTTCGTTCTGCATCATTACTTGAGGGATAGTAAGGGAGAGCCCCTGTTGATGCTAAGTGAGAAACTGAGCTCAGGGCGTCTGGCGAGAGCATCTTCATGTCGGATAGCTCGATTCGAGAATTCTCAAGGCGGCTGAGGGCTATATTGGTGTGAAGAATTGTCAGATCAATAGGCAGCGCAGTAGCCGTGACATACATTCCGACAAACAAGCCGGTCCCAAATTTCACCGCGTCAAAGGCGCGGAGCGAGAACGTAGCGTAAATCAGCCCACCGAGAAGTAGAGCACAGTAAAGCACCGCATAAGAGGCGAAGAACTTTTCATAGCTCAGGCCGTAATACAGCACGTACAGGGCCATTCTCGAGGCGGCTGAAGCAAGTAGCAGGAGTGAGGCGAGGGCGAACGCACGAAGTATCCAGGTGACCACGTTAGCCACGCGGCCGCGGGCGAGGGTAACAAGCGCAATATTAAGAGTGGTCAGAAACATGAGCTGCCAGAATCCGTTTTTTACCAGCGCCTCTGTGGTCTTAAAATCAGTGGGCAGCGTGCCAAGGAATAATCGCTCAACTTGAAGGGCGAGAAAGGCCCCGTAAATCACGAGAATTCCCGAGAGCACGATTCCAGCAATAATAGAATCAACGGGAGCAGCCGTACGTGAGGTTAAAGAAAGCGGGGAAGGGAGCCTTGCTCCAAATGCGCCAAGGGCCGAGGCAACGAGAAGAAAGACTAAGATTCTACCTACGAGCTGAGGAAGTGAGAGCGCTCGAAAAAGCATCTCATAAAAGTCAGAGACGTACACGCGAAACACCGGGTCTGAGCTTGCGAGTAGCGGAATGACGATGATTCCGGCAAGCACGAATAATGCGAAAATCCCAATAAGCACGCGTTGCGTGGTGCCACCTTTTCCCGGCGCAGAGCGGCGTAGCCATGAAAGGTAGGAGACTGCAGCAGTGATAGTTCCCGAGAGTACGCCACATGTTCTTGCGATTAATCGAAGTAGTAAGGAGACCGAGCCGTTTGTAGTCCCTAAGCTTTGGTGATGAGCATATTGAAAGAGCACCCCCAGCATGAGTGGTAGCACAATAAGGTTGACCCCTTTTATGAAGTAATTGTCATAAAGAGCGTACGAGGCTCCGGCGAGAGAGACAGGCACCGTCCATATAAGGTTATCGCGGTGCAGTGGAGACCGGGATGGCGTTAAGAGACTTAGCGCCCCGCAAGTGCCAATCCAGATAACCGCAAGATTGAGACCGCAGGCTTCAATGCCTCTTGTCCAGAAGCCCCAAAGAAAAATCACGACACTTAAGGCCACAGCGCTACTTGCCCACCTAAATGCCGCATCTGCATGAGCGGGTGGCGGGGATGATTCCTCAACTGCAGAATCTCTAGCGTGCGTATCCATAAAACTTATTCTCCCTACGAAATCAGCGAACAAAGCGGCCGAGATAAACGCGAAGGCGCGTGTTCTCTTCCCAAAACGTGCCGCCAAGCTTCGTAAGGAGTTATCGGGGTGCTCTGTGAAGGCTACGTGAAGTCGAGGTGAAAATGGCGTGAATTCGAGAGGTTATTGCTGCTCAGAGAGGTGATTGAGGGAGGGGGGCTGTTTTTCTATCTCCTTAGTCATCTGTGAGTTCTCTTCCTACTAGCATGTTCGAGGAGACTCTGTAGATAGGGTTAAAAAGGGATTAGCGCGGAGACACGGAGACCGCGGAGGGGAGATAGAATCGAGATTTTGCTCAGCTCTGTGCCTTAGTATATTTGCTAGCTATCCTGAACATTCGCAAACAAAGTCCTAGTACCACCTATAAAGTTACAAATTTGCCGGCGAACACTCCGCGGTCTCTGTGTCTCCACGACCTAACCCTTGTAACCCTAATCGACAAATCGGCAGAGAAGCTGCTTAGAAACCACACCAAAGTTAGAAATACGGAA
>JBIKWF010000180.1:0-5372 GCA_044356455.1 Bdellovibrionota bacterium
TCAAGGATATAGAGACGACCATCGCGGGCCTGACTAAGAGCGGTATCAACCGTTGCTCTATCGAGCCCCTTAATCTTGATATCCATCTGGAGGGCGGTGATACCCTTCTCGGTTCCACAGACCTTAAAGTCCATGTCACCAAGGTGGTCTTCGTCTCCGAGAATGTCGGTAAGAATCGCGGTGCGATTGTCTTCCTTCATAAGTCCCATTGCCACGCCGGCAACTGGAGCCTTAATCGGAACGCCTGCTTCCATGAGCGAGAGGCTCGATCCGCACACCGTAGCCATCGAGCTTGAGCCGTTGCTCTCAAGAATCTCAGACACGATGCGGACTACATAAGGAAACTTGCCTTCATCGGGCATAATTGCCTTCACGGCACGCTCAGCGAGCGCGCCATGTCCGATTTCTCGGCGTCCTGGTCCACGCATCGGCTTAACTTCGCCCACCGAGAAAGAGGGGAAGTTGTAGTGCAACATGAAGCGCTTGAACTCGTTACCCGTGAGGTAATCAAGGCGCTGGGCCTCATCACCCGTTCCGAGCGTTACCACGACGAGCGCCTGCGTCTCGCCTCGGGTAAAGAGAGCGGAACCATGCGCACGAGGCAAAGAGCCAAGCTCAATCGAAATCGGACGAACCGTTTTTGAATCACGCCCGTCGATGCGCTTGCCTTCCGTGAAGACCATGTCGCGCACAGTCTTGTACTGAAGATCTTCAAAGACTTTGCTTACAAGCGCGGTCTTCTTGAGGGCGTCCGGAGCATCAGCCACCACAAACTTGGAAACGGCTGATTGCTTCAAGGTAGCAAGGGCGTCGCGGCGAGCGAGTTTTTCCTTGATTCGAACGCCTTCACCCATGCCCTTCTTCATGAATGAAGAGATTTGCTCTTTAAGAGCCTCGTCATCCACCTTTGGCGCCCACTGCATCTTGGGCCGGCCCACCTTGGCGCGCAGAGTGTTCTGCATTTCAATGATAGGCTGCATTTCCCTGTGCGCATAAAAGAGCGCTTCAAGAACGTCTTGTTCAGTGGCCTCGGCTGCGCCGCCTTCCACCATCACAATTGCGTCGCGGGAACCAGCCACGACAAAGTTCATGTCGGACTTCTTAAGTTCCGTGTTCGTGGGGTTGATGACTAGTTTGCCATTCACCCGGCCTACGCGCACGCAGGCAATAGGGCCGTCAAAAGGGAGTTCGGAAAGCGTCAGCGCCGCAGAAGCACCAACCACCGCCAATACATCGGGATCCTGCTCCTCATCCGCTGAGATAACCGTCGCAATGACTTGAAGATCGTACGCGAACCCTTCAGGGAACATCGGACGACAAGGACGGTCCATGAGACGAGACACGAGCGTCTCACGCTCACTGAGTTTTCCTTCTCGCTTGAAGAAAGAGCCGGGAATCTTTCCTGCTGCGTAGGTCTTCTCGACATACTCCATCGTGAGGGGCAAGAAATCAGCTCCCTTGTCAGCACCCTTACAGGCGGTGACCAGCACCATGGAATCTTGGCAACGAACGATGACCGAGCCGCCGGCCTGTTTGGCCATCTTGCCAGTCTCAATTGAGAACTTTTTGCCGTGTAAATTAATTTCTATTGTTTCCATTCTATTTGTACTCCTAACGGTACGTTTTTCTTTTTTTGTTAATAAAAATCTTTAAAATCTCACTCGCGGTGGAGGCGCTGCATTTTTAAGTTTTAAAAAGCGCCAGGCTCTCTTTTCAAGTACACCGGCCCTTCCCCATCCAAAGTTCCCCTTACAACCAAAGCCACTCTTGCTCTACTCTAGAAAAAAGCAACGAACTTGGAACTAGAGTTTTTAAGATAAATGTTGACCGACAAGGCAAACCCGCAAAATACAGGCAGCAGAATACGGCCAGCAGATAAAAGCAGAGGCCACCTCCAGCGAACGAGGCCGCGCCGGAAATCGGCACGGGAAACTCGAACTGGGGTGGTGCTTAAATACCATATGATGGAGAGCTGTGCGTTGAAGAGCGCTGCCTCATAGAGTCTGTGTCTCAATTGCTGTGCCACAAAACTGCGCCAGCAACCTGAGCCAGTAACCTACGCCAGTAATCCTGCAGCAGTAGAACTGCGACACAAGTTACGGACAGGAGGCACCGCCTACTTTGATCGCTACTTACGAAGCCCAAGAGATGCAATCAAAGTCTTGTAGCGAGCAGACTCAGCGTCCTTCAAATACGCCAAAAGCTGTTTACGCTGCGAAATGAGAAGCATCATTCCACGTTGGGAATGCTTGTCTTGCTCATTTGATTTAAAATGGTTGCTGAGTACTTCTAAGCGGCGCGTGATGAGCGCAATCTGGACTTCAGGAGAGCCGGTATCGCCTTCATGACGACCGTACTTCTTCATGACTTCCGCTTGGGACATTGAACGAAGGCTAACGCTCCCCGTATCAACAGACGCGAGCGCCTGAGCCGTTTTTGCGCTACGACTAGAAACCGCTTTCGCCGTTACTGCCGCATTCGCTACGCTGCCAATCGCTTCTCTGCCAGTCTCTGTGCTACCAGTATTTTCCGAGTTCATTTCTCTGCCGTCCTAATCTCTGCAGTCCTAATTTTCTTAGCGGTCTGATTCTTTATTTTCCACTAATAACTGCGGGAACTTAGCAGTGAGGTCCGGGGAAGTCAACGGAAGGCGGGGTGCTTGGAAACAAGATTCTATAGCTTACGGTGGCGATATCGGCGGCCTAGCGAGACTGCGGTCGTAAGGTACTGATGTTTTGAGGCTAAATCTGACTAGCGCGGCAAGGACTTATCAATTTGCATCTTGTTCAGGCCAATTCAATGCCCCTGCATTTGGTAGGGCGCCGCGTCCCCTCGGTGCCGAAAGAGCTCCCAGCTCGCCCCTACGTGTGCCTATCAAGCGGCGAACTTCTTGGTTGCAAGATCTTGCGGCACCGCGGGGACGCGGCGCCCTACCTACGGATTGTTTCCAAAACAAAGATTTATGTTTCTATGGAACACACTCCTAGGCCAAAGAGGAGACCGCATTGAGCAACGCCTCGAATCGAGTAAGCTCCTCTTCCCCAACGTTGAGTAACGCAGTTCGAATATGTTCCAGATCTAACTTGCCTTCCTGAATTCTGAGAATACCTTCCGCATCGGTAAGATCTCGGCTTGAGCCGGCAAGCACTTTCATAACAATCAGATCTTCAGCGGAAACTAAATTCAAATGAATATCTCCCAGCGCAACTCGCTTTCCGCGAGAAAACACCTGGGTATCCACACCACGAAGGCCCAGCAAAAGATCAACCCGATTGCCAAATGAGTCTTGAACTTCAATCAACCCCCAAACCGGGTCAAACAAATCCGGCTCGCGAAACTCTACGGCAAACCCTTCGCGCCGAAGATCGTCAATGAGCTGAGAGCGCACCGAATTCGTCCCTTGAGGAGCGTCTTCTTTGATTGAAATGAGCGCGTCCAAGCTCGCTCGGACCACGCCATGAAATGCGACAGCCACCGCTCCAATGGTAAGGTTAGGAATCGACCGACGATCTAAAATATCGGCGATATAGCCAAGAAGGCCTAGCGATTGTCCTGCCATTTGCGGCCGATTCATGCGCTATCCTTTTTAGGAGAAATCTCATTCCTCGCTTGTTCGATGCGGGCCTCTTTTCCAGCCTGGTGCAAAAGGGCCAGTTGCCTTGAATGCTCCACAAAGGCTTTAAGCCGCTCCTCCGGCGTCATGCGCTTGCACAGTTCAATCATAGCGTCGCGCGAAGCTTTGGCTAACTTGGAGTCCATAGAAGCAGTATATATCCGAAATCCTTGGCGTGTCAGGGGAAAATGGTATTCCCGAAAAGGGAGAGTGAGTTTTCTATGGAGATAATTGAGCTGAATTGAAATAGCTCGCCTAAAAAAGGGTGGCAGTCGGAGAGGCCTTCAAAAGGGGTGAACCTTTGGAAGGACTCTCTTAGAAGGGCCACTGCAGACGACGTGTGTTGTCGTACTGCAGGGCCCCTCTCGATGTCCAACCTCAGCTCAATAAAAAGAACCGCAGTCCCAGTTGAAACTGCGGCTCCTTCAGTACATCGAGTTGGAGCCTCGATGATCTCTGAAATGGAACTTTCGTCCCATTAATTAACCCCACGCACCGCAAGGCTGCGAGTGCGTGGGTACGAATTACTTCCCGCTGTTACGAATGCCCCTGACCAGAAAGGGGCTTGCGGGAAGGATGTGGTCTTACTTGCCGAAGACGACCTTCGACAACTCGGTGCCGGCAGCCGTGGCATTACCACGCTGCAGCGCCGAAGCGGTCTTGGTAGCGCCCTTCAAGTCTTTCTGCGTCACCTGAGGGCCCCCGCTCTTGTCAGCCGCAGCGACAACGACGCCGTTGTCGCTGGGCTTAAGAGACGCCGTGACGGGCGTCTCGAGCGAGATCGTCTTGCCCCGGATCAGTAGGGCCTGATCACGGAGCTGCTGTGCACCTTTTGTTACGCCCTCGGCGGTCATTTCCGCGGGCTGGTTTGACTCGAAGTGCGCCGCAACGGCCTCGAGGACGTCGGCCTGGGCCATGAACAGGGCCTTGCGGCCCTCCATGTCCTCGAGCCAGATCTCGAGCATCTGCGAATCGGTGGGACGGTTCCGAGCCTGTGCCTCCCAGACGGAGTACACGTCGGACATGGCCTGGCCGTTAATACTGGCGACGCAGACGCCGCCGTTTTCACCCAACCACCACGGGACCAGCTTGCGCTGGTCGTTCTTCGCGACCGACTCCTGAGCACGGTTGTGAGCCGCGATCAAGAGACCGGCATTCTCGAACTTCTTCTCCGCCGCCCTGCGCATCGCGATGCGCGCCTCAGCGTCCTTGTCAAACAGGGCCGCGACGTGATCTGCACCGCCGCCTTTCCCCGTGGCGCAGCCACCAAGGCCGACGACCGCGAGCACACAAACGAGAACGAGACCAACAACAACGATATTGCTCCGAACGTTCATCTGAAAGCTCCTATGACGTGCGCAAAATTGCGCACGTCAACGTACTGAATGAGGGAAACCTCAAGGCGACAAGCCCAGCGCGCACGCGCCAGTAACTCTCACCTGAACCCTTTCCCTCTTGAAGGGTTCCTCTCCAATCTGCCAAATGAAAAATTGTAAAAGATCCGCACGAGCGAAAAGAAAAAGCCGCAGCGCAGCTTGCTCAGTTGCTCGTGGTAAGAGGTGTTATGTGAGTTTGTGGAAAGGTATTTCCTAGGCCGAGGGAAATACTCTAAGGAAAGAACGAAGGGCGTCGTAAGGCACTGGAATGATTCGCAATCGGCATTTCTGGTAGGGCGCCGTGTCCCTGCGCTGCCGAGAGATCTCCCGGCGCACCCTCACGCGCCTATCAAGCAGCGAACTTCCTCGTAGCAAGATCTTTC
>JBIKWF010000181.1:0-5331 GCA_044356455.1 Bdellovibrionota bacterium
TCCCGAGTGGTTCCTTTGGTCAGGGAGCGCCGAAAGCTGTGGGGGGTAATCCTCGGGGCTGTTTCCCCAAGACGGTGCTGCCGGAGGGATATCTTGAAAGCACAAAAAACGCCGATCCACGTGAGGCCCCGAAAGTCGCGCTTGAGTCACCCACAGACCTAGCCTTTAAGGCAGCCTCTCAGGCCTTAGCGAGAGCGGGCATCACTGCGGAGCAGGTAGGCCTTATTCTAGGCGATACTGCGACTCCCCGAGAAAAGACTCCTTCTGAGGCCCAGCGCCTTGGTAAGAGATTCGGGCTTAAGATTCCAGCATTTGATGTAACCGTAGGGGCCGCGGCCTTTGTGCAGCATCTCGACATTATAAATAGTTGGAGAGAAGACCGAGTTCCCGAGTACGTGCTGCTTGTCTCGTCAAATTGCCCCTCCGAGAACTTAGATTGGTCCAAGGGAGGCGCCTCACAAAGCAAGGTCTGCGATGCTGCCGCGGCGCTGGTGGTTTCTGCGAAGCATCCGGGCAAGTTAGTAGTCAAAGAGACTTATTGTTCCGCTCCGCAGCGCGTATCAAATGCGCTCTCGATTGATACTTTTGGTTACTTATCGATTGATGTTCCGGCGCGCGACGAGGCCTTTGCCGGGCGGCTTGATGAACTCGTAACAAAAGCCGTTAAGTCAGGGTTCGCTCGTCCAGGAGAATTTAGGCTTCTTTGCTCGTCAGCGCACCCTGGTGCTCTTGCCAAGTTAAGTGAGCTCTATCTTATTGCTCCCGAAGATCGTTGGTACGAGCAGATTCTTGACCAAGGTGATTCATTTGGCTCTTCGGTCGGTAGGGTTATCGCAGACCGCTGGGACGAAGTGGGAGAAGGGCGAAAGGTAGTGGTGGCGGTAGCTGGCTCAGGCAGTACCTCAGGTTTTGCGATTTTGGAGTAGGGAGGAATTCCGTGTCACAAGTCCCAGATGCTATGGTCCCCAACGCTATGCAAGTTCTTGGTATTGGTTATTACCACCCAGCGACGGTAATTGATAACAAGTTTATCGAGTCACTCAATGTTGGAACAACAGAAGAGTGGATCATGGACAAGATCGGGATTGAAACCCGCCGCAGCACGCTTCCTCTCGATTACATTCGTGAAACCCGCAATCAGGATCCCCAAAAGGCGATAGAAGCTGCTTTGGAAACTCCCACCGAGATGGGTGTAAAGGCGGCTCGTATGGCACTGGAGCGGGCTGGGATATCTGCTTCTCAGGTTGGTCTTCTAATCTGCGATTGCTGCACTCCTGTTCAGACCTTGCCGGCTGAGTCTACGCGGCTTGTGCAGGCCCTTGGCATCGCGTGCCAGGCCTATGATGTCTTTACTGCTTGTCCGGCTTTTGCCCTCCATATCGATTTCTTTGCGAACTTCAAAGCCGAGAAGCTTCCAGAGTATGTTCTTTGTGTATGTACCAATGCTCTCACTCAGTGCGTGAACTATAACGACCGCACGGACGGGGCTATTTGGGGAGATGGGGCCGCTGCGTGGGTCCTTTCGACCAAACATAAGGGCAAGCTTAATGTAGTAGAGTCCTTTTTTACCGCGGATCCGACTCGCTGCGATGCCGTGGTGGTAGATAGGCACAAATTCTTTCATCAAGATGGGCGCGCAGTTCGGGATTTCTCGGTGCGCCAGACTGTTCGTTTGGTGAAGGACATCGAGTCTCGCTATCCTATCGATTGGACCAAGGATGTTTTTATTGGCCACCAAGCGAATGCCACCATGCTTGAGCAAATTACCAATAACCGCGAGATTCCTCCCGGTAGCCACTGGCATAATGTGGGCCGGGTAGGAAACCAAGCAGGAGCGGGGGCTCCGACCGTCATTGCTGAGCATTGGGACGAGATCGGCCCAGGAAAACGCATCGTGGTTGCCGTCGTGGGTGCGGGGCTGAGCTGGGGTTCCGTTCTGCTCGAAGGCCAATAAGCCACCTCCTGGAAGGCTTTAGGTCCTTCCGAATTTCATCTGGAAAAAAAGGCTGGGGTAGGGGTAGTCTGCTGGTCAGGCGCTGGGCTTCCTTTTTTCTTGGCGCGTCTTTTTTTTTTCTGGGTCGCGGCATATGCGTCATATAACTTCCCTCTCCCTCGCGTTTTTCTTCTTCTTGGCTTCCGCCGTACTTTTACCTGATGTGGTGACTACTTCTGTCGCCTATGCAGAAAAGGGACAAGGCGAAGAAGCTGAGCGTGGACGCCTGGCAGATGGCAGAGCCTTCCGCACTGACCCGGAAGGCAATCAGCTTGTCGATTACATCGCTGAGCTTGAAGTTAATCTTGAAACTCTTCGCACACGCGTGAATGGCCTCGAGGACGAGGTTAAAGAAAAGCAGTCTGCGATTGATAGGCTGCGTGACGAAGGCCGCCGCGAGGCAGAGGTTCGAGAGAAAAATCTTCTTGCCTCTCAGAGTGCCGCGCAAAAACCTGTGCAGGCCGCGGCTTGTCCGCAAGTAACCTGCGAGATAGAGCGGGCAAAGATTCAAGAACTCAGCTCTTCCCTGGAGCTTACCAAAGCGGATCTTGAAGTCGAAAGACAAGTTTCCTTGAAGCGGGTTTCTGAAACTCAATCCTCTGCTGAGACTCTTCGGGCCTCTGCCGAAAACCTTCAGGCCAAGCTTGCTTCTCAAATGAGCGACATGGAAGCTCTTAGAAAAGAGCTTCAGAATGCGAAGGAGAGCGAATCGAATTCTGCAGCTGAAGTGGCCAGGCTTCAGGGCGAACTCGGCGGGCTACGCCTCGCGGCGGAGCGTGCTGCCCAGGAAGTAAAATCGCGCACTCCTGTTATTACCTCCGCTTCTGTGGTGACCAGAGCGCCAGCCACGAGCGCCTCGCAAGAGACGGTCTCAGGATCTGCTCAGGGGCAAGAATCCTCAGTCTTGGCTTCCGCCGAATCAGCCAACGCCAGTTCAAGAGGAGATGCGAGAGCCTCTCTCTCGGTAATGCGGATGCGCGCGGTCGAGGTGATTCGCGGAAAAGTGCGCACGCAGCTCAATCAAGTAAGAGGTGCGGTGGCAAGCCGTGATGACATGTTCCGCCGCTATGGAAGTAAGAAGCGCGCAGTTGCTTTCACTCCCTCACGTCCCGTGTCGGCTTCGGGTCTGACGCTTTCTGAGATTGCAAAGAAGGTTCAGTCTGCGGGAACCGTGGCGGAACTCTCTGCCCTCACGCGCGAGGTGACAATTATTGAGCAGAAGATGAATGATGATATCGCGCTCATGCGCCGCATGGATCGGGTGAAGTAATACTTTCTCTCAGAATCGCTTGCCCTCAGTGAAGTTGCGGACTTTTTAAGGAGCTCATCTCTTTCGTGGTTCCCAATCCGTGGGAACAGGTACGCCGAACTGTACCGCTGGGAGGTTTGGATCCTTCCGCTGTATGACCTCATAACTCTCCAGGAGGCTTCTTAGTTGAGCTGCTTCTCGCTGCACCTCATGGGCCCGTCAGAGATTCCGTGGGGCATGAAGGTGTCAGCGCGGCTGGGTCCAACTAAACGACGATACTACTATCTTCCCCCCGGCAGGCCGCTCGGGGCGCGCCGCTATCTCCTCGTCGGCATCATGGCGTGCGATGAACTCTCGAGCTCGCCGGTGAAAATCTCTCCCCTGTTCTAGAATCCAAGCCCGAATTTCTGGCAGCTGGTCGATATAGACATTGTCATAGGCCGTGCGGAGATGCAGGTTTCGAGGCTCTGGGTTTATGAGAGCGTTTTCCTCGCCCGAAAGTATGCAGGATTCAAGGTTTCCCTCAATGATTCGCATTGCCCTATCAACGTCGCCAGGAATATAGGCCTCACGCTTTTTGACGGTTACTTTCTCGCCCTCCACAAGAACAAGGCCCGCTCGTTTTAGCTCTCCAAGAATCGTGCCCTCGTGGGTGTCTGTGCTGACTGACATCACAAGGGTACTAAACTCGCTACCGGCTGTTCCAAATTCTAAGGGGCGAGGCTCCCCTGGCGCGGAACAAAAGCGTTTATCTGTTTCCCAGCGCGAAAGGACTCGGGCCACAAGGCTGGCTCCCTGATAAAGCGGGGGAGCTTGCTTCTTGAAGATTTGTGTCACTTCCTTGCGATAAAGTCCTGTCATCGCGCTTAATCTGCTCACATTGGGCTTCTCTCCTGACTGCTCTATTTCCTCTTGGGCCACTTCAACGAAGACAGTCTTCGCGAGGGTGACAAAATCATGAATGGAAAAGGCATGCCGCAGGAATGTCCTCACCAGGGGGCGCATCAAGAGCTTTAGATGTTCAGGTTTGAGCAATCCCACCGCACTTCACCTACCTACTTATCGGATATGGCCTGGATATAATGAACATTCTAGCGCTTTGTTGATATTGCTAAAATAGCACTAGAACCGAGCTGCTGTAAGTATTTGTAATTACTGGGGTATTGTGATAGCGCCGGAAAGCAATCTAGGTCCAAAGATTCCCAGGAATACCTAGAAGCATTTCATGCCACATCCATGAACTGGGTATTAATACCAGTTAGTGATGACTACAAAGAGGGCACCTACCATGAACCTAGTACCTGCTACACTTGATAGTCTAGTGACGGACGCTCCGCGCGCTTGCGACCTGAACTTAACACCCCAGCTCTCAAGCATGGTTGGTGTCGGCTCACGTCAACAAACTATTGCGGCGTTGCGTATTCGCTACCACGGTTCCTCCCGCTCCGCGCGCGGAGAGATCTTAAGTGCCATCTGTAATGAATTTGGCTACCACCGCAAACACGCCGTGCGGCTGATGAGTAATGTGCGGGAAATTCATCTCGGCAGGGCTAAATCTTCTCGGCAGACGAGTAAGGAGCTGCAATCGGCTCTCGCTGAGATCGGCTCACTTTCTGGCTTGGTGGGGGCTCGTCGGTTAAAGCTACTTCTTCCCGAGTGGCTTCCTTCCTACCGCGCAGCGCACCCCGAGCTCACGGAGCTTGACGCAAGAAGGCTTCTCAAGATCAGTCAGGCCACTATCGGTCGTATCCAAAGAAAGGGACCTAGAGTAATCGCGCACGAAGGCATGCGGCTAGCGCATGCGGAGCTCCGAAAGCTCACGACCGCTTCGCTGTATGACCTTACGCCCTGCAGTCTTGGATGTATATTCGCCCGCGAAGTGATGCTCTGCGAAGGCGGCACCCCCGTTCGGAAAGCGCTTTGTGCAATTGATGCGCTCTCTGGCTGGACTGTTTTAGTGCCCTTCGAAAGCAGCGTTGCGGTAGCATTGCAGAAGGTACAAGAAAAGCTGCCTTTTCCAATTCATTGTCTTCATATGCAAGCAACCACCGCTGAAGTCGGTGTGGCCGCGCGCGCTTGGGCATGGGAC
>JBIKWF010000182.1:0-5325 GCA_044356455.1 Bdellovibrionota bacterium
CGAAGCCGTCTGCGCCTTACGGCTGCGCCGAGCCTGGGTTCAGTGCGGCCGCGGCGCAGCTTTGGCGTAGCCGGGGACGCGAAGAGCGCGAAGGATGACTTTTTCAGAGGTTCCCTAGGAATCACTATCACTAGCCGCCATCACCTTTCGGCGAAAGAACTGATAATCGCGTTCGGTAAGACGGCGGATCTCCCCAGGGCGAAGGCGGCCAAGTTTAAAGGGGCCATGCGAGATGCGAACGAGGGAGGTTACGGGATGACCAACCGAATCCATGATTCTACGAATGATACGATTTCTACCTTCCGAAATAGAAACTTGCAGCAGCGTTCTATTATTGAAGCTCTCGAGCAACTTTACTTTTGCCCGCGCCATTCCGTCGTCAAGCTTTACGCCCCGCGAGATCTCCCTAAGCACGGCTTGAGTTACGGCGCCTTCCACTTCTACTTCGTAAATTCTTTCAAGCTCATAACGCGGATGGAGTAAGCGTTCCGCCATCTCTCCGTCATTGGTCATAATCATAAGACCGGAGGACTCATAATCGAGCCGCCCCACCGGAAAATAGGATTTGAATTGATGAGAGAGAAATCCCGCTACGGTTTTTCGCCCATGCGGGTCACTAAGGGTAGAAACAATTCCACGTGGCTTATTGAGAAGTAGCACGCCGCGATGCTCCTCGCGCACGAGGCGCCCATTCACCTCGACCCGGTCCTTGCCCGGAGTAACCGAAGTCCCCAGCTCACGAACTATCTGGCCGTTCACTTTTACCTTTCCGCCAGAAATGAGCAGCTCAGCTTTACGACGTGATGCGACGCCACATTGAGCTAAAAATTTTTGCAGACGCGTAAGAGACATACTGAAATCCTACGGGACCCTAGCACGACTCTTCAAACGCAGCACTACTGTCTCCCGCGCCGCGGGCCGCCTACGACCCTAGGCCTCTCGCGCCTTTCGTGTATAGATCAACTGGCCGACTTTCAAAGGCATTCTCACAGACGTGAAGGGTCCGCTGAGCGATAAAGGTGAGCCCATCCGTTCAGGGAAAACCGCTGGCAGGGGCCCTGGAAACAATCCAAGGCCGCTGCCAGTTTGATAAGATCATCTTGGCAAATTTAGCCCCGGGGTCTTATCGGATCAATAATTGGCTTCCGAATCCTGCGTACCACCACCATGCTCCGCTGCTGGGAGGGAATCATAAATTCCGCGACTCCCCTGAGCACCGAATCACCCTTAAGGACTACGTCCACATAGTCAAACTCCCAACTGCCTTGGGATGCAATGCCCACCGGGCTGTCCTGAAAGCGCAGAACCCTAATTTTACGGATCGCGGAGCGTGTGGCCTGAATCTGATTCCGCCCGCGAAGCCGCACCGTAACCCGAAACTTACAGGACATATCGCCTGGGAGACTTATCACTTGTCGCAAAATCGCACCTCTCGTGTATGGCCATGAGCTCATGGGCTCAAACAAGCTCTTACAGTCTCCAAGAGCTCTAAGACCGACTGGCGAAGGCTCAATCTCGCCTCGGTCCGCCGCCGCCGATTGCGCCGTGACCAACGCAAGAATGCACCCTGCATAGAAAACTGAAGTGACTGCCTTTGCTATCTCTCTCAAATACATCATAAACAAACCTCCGATGTGTGCAACTTACACACACCATACTACGCGCATGGCTTAGCTAAGCAAATCTTTCTAACATTACAAAATGTATTCAAGTTAAATACTTACGCAAACAGAAAGGAAAAATATGCTAAATTTCGCTGCCAAGTGATATAATACGTGTGCAAAGGTGCCGATTGGACATCTATGAGGATAGGACGCGAAGCTTTATTAAGAATTGTCTCAGGCTTACTGCGGCCAATACTAAGGCTCTGCCTCCGGCATGGTCTTAAAACTCAGGAAATTTCGGAATGCGTGCGAAACACTGCCCTTGAGGTTGCTCGCGAGCACCTCGCACGCGAAGGCGAAGCAATTACGGCAAGTCGCCTCAGCGTAATTACAGGACTGCACCGACGCGAGGTGACGCGCCTACAGACTCTTCCCGAAGTTCCTAGCCCCGAAGTGGATCTGATCGCCAAAGTGATGGGAACCTGGCAGACAGACAAAGAATACCTCACCGCTCACGGCCTCCCCCGCCTCTTAAGTCATGGCTTTGTCGATTCCCAATTCAGCAGCCTGGTTCGAAGTATCAGCAAAGATTTAAATCCTGCGACCGTTCTCTTCGAACTCGTAAGAACCGGGTCGGCCGAGATATCAAACCGCGGAGTCCGACTTCTCAAGCAGTCCTACGTTCAAGCAAAAGATGCTGAGGCGGGTTTCTCCATTGCTGCAAAGGACGTTGCATCCCTTATTGAAGCAGTAGAAGAGAATCTTACGGGTGCTCCGGTAGTGCCGAATTTGCATGCTCGCACCTACTATGACCGAATTCGCCTCACAGACTTAAACCAGCTGCGAGCCGACCTTGTGCGCGCGGGCCATAAATTCCACGCTGAGGTTCGCGCCCTTCTGGCAGAGCACGATCAAGATGTTAATCCTGACCCCGCCTATCGCGGAGAATTTGCAGAGGTTTCAGTAAGCGCCGTGAGCCATGTGGCAGCGCCCCCGGCCAAGGAGAAGATTGATGAAGTTGCATAACTATTGTACTACGCGGGGAATCCTCTTAATCTTCACGGGATTTCTTACCCTACTCTTCTTTGGCTGCGGCGGGGGCACAAGCGGAACCGACGGCGGCGGCTCATTTAGAAGCACCATTTCCGGCAGCCTTGAAGATGAGGAAGGAAAGGGCATCGCTCAGGCTTCAGTGCTCCTCGAAAACACCGCGGACTCGGGAACTACCGGAGCAGATGGATCCTTCTCTATTTCCGCGGATATTTCTTCAGAACCTCTGGCGCTCACGGTGCGCACGCAAGATGGGCAAGGAGGGAGCGTTGACCTGGGGACTCTCTCACCGGAGACGCCAAATGCCTTTGTGATTTTGATCTTGGACCAGTCTGGAAACATCCGCGTCCGCTCTATTCAAGTGACGCCCCTGCCGACACCCACCCCCGCACCAAGCCCCACGCCTTCAGGGATTGAAAGGCCACCTCCTCAAAGCACAGCCTCCCCCACTACCCCGCCCCCCACTGAGGCAACGCTATTTTTCGAAATAAGGGTGCAGGACCGGGAGGGAGATCCAAGAAGTGGGGTGCTCGTCTCTGTTGAAAACTCTGCTGCCACCACCAATGTCGCAGGACTAGCCACCTTCTCGGTGAACTACGAAGGTGGATCAATACGAATTGTTTTCGCCCAGGGAGATTTCGGGGGAACAGTATTGCTTGGCCGCATTCCGATACAGAACGCACGGATTGAGATAACAATAGAGATCTCATCGGACGTAGAACCACAATCTCCAGCTAATCCGAACGGAAAATGCTCCTTACGGGGTGACGGCAGTGGCGCTCCAAAGCCAAAGCCCGGGTGCACCTTAAAACCTAAAGTCAAAAGCAAGAACAGAACTCCTCGGCCCTAGCTTGGATGGCGTTCGCAAATCGGGAGCATCGCGATATTTGCGCGTAAAACACGCGACGGAGCCCCTTCTCCGCTCGACACTCTGTCGTAGCGAACTGCGAGGGGCAAAACTTGTGCAATTAGTGAGCGCGGTCAAATCATCACGTGATGGATTTCCATTCTCAGCTGCAACATTCGGCCGAGTACTTGCCGATGCAGCTCGACATCAAAATCACACCGTGATCTAAGGTCATGCCCACTTACTCTGGCATGAAATCCGAGGCCATTAAATAAAAGAGCGAGCGCAGTTTCCCGCGCTCGCTCAAAAATTAAAGGAATGTTTACCATTCCGCTATGCTGGCCGCACCTTTTTCGAGCTCTATTGAAGAAGCCCCAGGAACAAATCGACAATTTGGAGCATATTCTTGGGAGATAACAGGACGACCATTGCAGTGGGTCTGGGCACGGTTTAGTGCGTCGTCTTCACGGTTTTTTCGGGCATCTTTTTCCTGCTTTAGACATTTTTCTTCCCCTTCGCCAAGATCCGTAGGGGTGGCGTCTGTTGGATCCCCGCATTTTACCTTAACTCCAACCTTGCAGCAGTATTTATCGGGAGCCATTTCCACTGAGCTCTCCGCCTGCACCTCGCTCGTCAGAGCCTTCGCCATAGAAGGGGTATATAAAAATGCAACCGCAAGGAGGGAGAACATGATAGTTTGCTTCATACGAAAGTGTCCTTTTGACTTCGTCCCAAGATTAAAGAAAGGCATAGGCTTCGTTCACGAAGTCATGCCAAAAATTCCCGTGAATGTATTTTTCGTCATCGCATCACTTATTCTTGAATAAGAAATGGGGCGGGGGATCTTTCGACTTTGGGCGATAGCCGGATCAGAACCTGATATCTGAAACACCTAAGCCAGCTCCTGCTCTAACCTTATAAAATCATAGTTTTTTTGGGGGGAAAACAAGCGCCTGAAGACGAGGAAGAAAAGGGCCTCTCTCAAACCTCCATGCTCCTGGAAGAGACCGCAGACTCGGCAACTGCCGGAGCGAGCAGGCATAAGAAATTTCTCTAGTTTCAAGTTGGAGCTCTCATTACCTCCCTCCCAAACTCATGCCCTCCAAACTAGTTCCTCCTTACCCAGGACTCCGTTCTGCACCTGGCCCGTGAATTGCTAAGTTACCGCATGGGGGTTAGAAAATCTCAGCTACCAATGCCGAGAACTGTAGAGTTCGCGCCAGGTTAGAGGCGCTATGCAGTTAAATTATAGGTTTATACACCGCATACTTTTCATTCTCACGGTGGAATGCGCGGTACTATTTTTTAGTGCCCAGGTGAATGCGCAGCCCCGCGCATCAATTGCAGCTCCACAAGTACAAATTAAAGATCAAACGGTAACCTTCCTCTCTTCGGATGTCCGTACGTCCCTAAGGAGAAAAGGACTACTGCAACTTGAGGTAGTCTCTACCCCGCTTTCTGGGTCCTCAAAGAAAATTCGCCGAGTACAGGCGCTCTCCCGAAGGCAGTATTCAGTGAGCCTCTCTCTCCCCGTGGGCACGCACGCCGCAAGACACACCCTCTCGGCCAAGCGCTCACGTACACAACGAATGCTACTTGGCAAATCTTCGTGGGTTCGTTTCGAGACAAAATCGAAAGTCCCAAGCGATCTTCCAACGCCACTACCTCCCACAGAATCCCCCGGCGAAAATGATGACTCAACAGAGAAACCTCCCGCTGTGCCGACACCTGGATTCGACGAGACACCTTCCCCTACCCTTACTCCCGAGCCAAGCCCACCCGCAGAGACAACAGCTCCTCCCACTCTCATCCCTGGCCCTGGTT
>JBIKWF010000183.1:0-5297 GCA_044356455.1 Bdellovibrionota bacterium
CTCGCACTCACTCCCGGGGGCGCCATAGGCGGGGGAACCAATATCTTAATTTATCGCAAACGGGGCTGTATGTTTGGTTTGCGGAGATGTGAGTCTAGCGCTCATTCGAAAGTTTATCTATCCACGTAGCGAAAACAGCCTTTTACGTGATCATTAACCATTCCAGTGGCTACCACACCGGGACTTGTCTTTTGCCATGAGGCTTAGTTTGCCCCGAAGAGCCGTGCGATGACAACATCGGGGCGAGAGGCCGTGGTCGAGGCGGTGACTGCGGTGTACCCGCGAGGGACCTCGTCGCTTGATATTGAGATTACTTTACTGGTCTGCTCGCAGCGAATGCCTTGATTGCCAAAATTACTCGTCGCAAATATTTTTCCACTCGAGGTGTGGTAAGAAATGAGCCAGTTAATTTGGCCCTTAGAGTCAACGAAGGAGTTGAGGGCGATTTGTTTTGGGCGGGTCTCGCCGGTAATCGTTGCCGTAACCACCGCCACTTCGTTTCTTTCAAAATAGGTGCCCACATCGGATGGACCAAATGCTTCGTGGTATCGCAAGAGAGCGGCTGCTTTACTCCCTTCTATACGGACTTGCGCCTCGGTGTTCAGTCCTTGGCAATTAAGCACCACTTTAGTGGCAGATTGGGAGATGACTGTGCAGCAATTATTATCGCTGGCGAAGAGGGACGTCGGTGCGAGCAGCGTAACTAGTAGGCTTAGCGCTGGTAAGATTTTAGTAATAGCCTTCCGCATAGAACCATCGTTAGACATGCAATTCAGCCAGCCCGAGAGCTTATGAAGCACTGCCTTCACCCCCATATCTGAAGATATAAGGGGGCTGCTTCAGCCTTCTTTGCTGTCGGGCTAACCCCTTAATATTTAAAGGTTTTGCGTGCGGCGAGGTTTCGCTGTCGCTTCGCGTCTCGGGCGGAGTTAGTATCGATCAAGTTATGGGGAACATCGAAAATAATCCGGAGTCGCGGCGCGTGGTTCCAGAAGCGGAAAAGCCGAAGCCTCACTTGCTTATGCCACTCTCGGTCCCGGCAGTCGCCGAGTGTGTGCTCGCTCTGATTTCGGAAAAGATAGGAGTGAAGAGTTATGATTTTGCGGCGTATGTGAATCTATTGCACTGCTCGGGGCTGTATGGGAACGGCGTTGTGGCCCGTGACCGTGGCCTCACGTTTGAGCACCCCGTAGACATTACTACGCACTCTAGGACACTGGTAGCACGCGGCGGTGTTGCCCCAGAATTTTGGCGTACTGCAGGTGACTTCTTCCTTTACTATTCAGCCTTCCCTGAGGAGCTTAGTAGGGGCCAGCTTGAGAGAGCGCCTACAAAGAGTTTTGGAGAGTTGTATCCTCTTGGTAAATTTGCCCAGCCCTTTTTTATGCGAGCGGCGAACGAGATGGTGGAATCTCCAACTCCTCCTCTCGACGCAACCTCCCCCCGGGTCCTGTTTGCTCTTTCTGAGAGGGCTGAGGAGATAGTAGATGTCCTTCCCGTCATTCGGCGCGTCATTGTAGCCGCAGCAGGATAAGCTACTGCTTTGGTCCTCATGTAAGTTGCTAAATTATAGGGCTTTTGTGCCCTGTGCGGGCTCCCTCCTGGAGCAATCCCCCCTCATCCCAAGACTTAGGGTAATGACCGGGCGCCTGACATGCCTCGTCGTGAGGAGTATCTATGATGTTAGGCCGCTGCGTTCGTATCCCTTTTGTATCATTGGTAGCTTGCCTTTTCGGGGCGACCTCGCTGCGAGCTGAAATAGTTTGCATTCCCGGTGAGTACCTCGCAGTCGTTAAGGATAGCGCCCAGGGCGGCGTGAGTGCAGCGAAACGAGGCGATTCCGTGATTACGGCGCTTGGGGAAGCGACGGTGGTAAGAGAATTCAAGAACGTGGGAAGAAATGGCAAACGCGTATTTCATCTCGTAGTTCCTCAAAGCGCATCGCCTGAATCGATTCGGGCAGCATCGACAGCAGACTTTAAGCTTTCGCCTAATTGTTTGAATTCGATTAATGATGATTCCATCGATGTAGCTCAGGGAGCGCAGCTCGAAACCATTATGCAGCCTATGGGATTAGGAGGTCCGTCGCTACCGCCTGAGACCTATGCCGGAGATTTGTGGGGACTCGATAATATCGGGCAGGATGGGGGAGTTAATGACGTCGATGTCGATGCTCCTGAGGCATGGCAGATTACCAAAGGCGATCCTTCGCTTGTAGTTGCGGTTATCGATTCCGGAGTTGATTACAATCACCCTGATCTCGCCCCGAATATGTGGCAGAACCCCGGCGAGATCCCTGGGAATGGATTTGACGACGATAATAATGGCTTTATTGATGATGTCTTTGGGGCTGATGCAATAGATCTGGATGGAGACCCGCGCCCAGCTCCGATTAGCGAGCCAATCACCAAAGTTATGGTTGATAGGGGTCACGGAACCCATGTCGCAGGCACGATAGCGGCAGTTGAAAACGGCCTTGGAGTGGTGGGTGTTGCGCCTCAGGTGAAGATCATGGCGGTGCGAGTTCTCGGCGCAGAGGGGTTTGGCTCAGACGCGCAGATTCTCGCCGGTATCGATTATGTGCTTGAAATGCGAAGGCGCGGCGTGAACGTAAGAGTCGCAAATGCATCTCTTGGAGGGGAGCAGGCGTGCCCTAACGCGTATGTTCAAACGCTCGCTGCGCTCGGAGATGCGGGTGTTGTCTTTGTGGCGTCGGCAGGCAACGGTGGGCAAGATGGGAAAGGGGACAATATTGACCGAACTCTTGTTAGTCCGGCAGGATGTCCGAATCCGAATGTGGTGAGTGTCGCTAATATTTCTCGCGTCGGACAACTTTCGCCAAGTTCAAACTACGGCCCTAAAGGTGTCGACGTGGCAGGTCCTGGAACCGAGGTTCTCAGTACGTTCCCGCCTCAACATCTAATTTTCCTTAGTGGCACCTCAATGGCCGCTCCACACGTGGCCGGCGTAGCGGCGTTGCTCCTCTCCTCAGAGCCCGCGCTCTCGGCGAATGAGGCGCGTCTAAGGCTAATGGAGACGGTAAAGCCTCTCCCCGCGTTATCTGGTCTTATTAACGCTCCTGGTATCGTGAGTGCCTCGCGGGCCTTGAATGCGCAGAAAACCTTTGATCTGTCCGTTGCGTACGAAAGCACCTCTAGTTCTGCGAAAGCGTCAAGCGGCAGAATGGCCGTAAAACTTTCCGCGAAGCTTTTTGACCCTTCGGCACGGGTGCGGGGAGGATTTGTCGAGTTAGTGGTTGCCAAAAAAAGGTACAAGAGCGGACTTCGGGTAAAATCCTTAGCGGGTGGGACCTCAAGCGTGCAGGCTTCGGGCTCGGTGCCTTATTCAGGAGGAAAGGTGAGTGCGCGGTTCTTCGTGGAGCTGAGCGACGGAACTTTGTTGGTAAGCCCCTTCAAGGTTCTTAAGGTGGTCGGGGGAGGAAAGCCTCCCCAGCAGCGCAAACCAAAACAAAAAGTGAATTTCGCCGGACTTTGGTCGGGCGACTTTCTTCTTAGGAGTACTACCTGCGCAAGTGCATCTCCCGGATTCCAGTTTGTTCACCGTGTTACCCAGAGAGGAACAAAGGTTACGCTCGTTGAACAATCCGAGGGTGGGCTCACCTTTGCGGGGGCGCTGAGCGAAAAAGGGTTTTCTGCTTCGGCTCGCTCGAACCTCAATGGCTGCGAGGTAACTTCGACCATCCAGTACTCAACTCCAAGAGGGAACACCAGTAATGTTTCGGCCGTGGTGCGTCTTAACTGCGGAATCGTGGGAGCCTGCCAGGCCGAATACCGCGGCGGTGCGAGACGCTAGCCGTGATTGCTCACAGCCCATACGGGCAGTGAGCAATCACGGCTAACTAACGCCTGGATGGCGTTAGCAAATCGCGACCGAAGGGAGCGATTTGGAGCCCCCTCGGAGTTCGACACTCCGTCGTGGCGAACGGAGAGGGGGCGAGGTTGAAAATCGGCCTGGATGGCCGATTTTCAACGGTAGTCTCACGGACCCTACTGGGATCCCGTGAGACATGAAGGCTAGACAGGGCCGAGTTGGTCATTGTCTTCACCTAGAGGCATTCTTTACGAGACAAGCGGAGGGAGTCCTGAGAACTTATGCTCGGTGATCACCGGCAGCACCTGCACGTACGAAACGGATTCTGGGAAGAGATCGTAAAGATCGCGCTGTAAGGCTATTGCGTCAAGAGTAGTGGGGACCTCGACTCGTAGTGAGAGGTCCCACTCTCCTAAACACTCAACAAAGCTTGTGACATAAAGATTCTTTTTGCAGAATTCAAATAGGCGCGTGCGATGCGAGGGATGAATGCCGCGCAGCGCAATGTGGAAGCGAAAGGGAATAAACCCAAACTTTTCTGCTTCAATTGAATACACCGGTCCTACAAGAATGTGCTTACGACGAAGTGCCGCGAGGCGATACTCTATTGTGGAGATTGAAAGCCCGACACGCTGGGCAAGTTCCCGATGCGTGGCAAGAGGTTGTTCGCAAAGCGAGACTAGAAGTTTTTGGTCAAAGGTGTCTATTTCTTCGTTCTTGCCCTGAAAGCCAACAGAAAGTTGCGTGATTTTGGTCGCGAGAGAAGAAAGGTATTTTCTGCGAAAAATAGTCCAGCGAAGGCAGGTCGCAATCTTCTTTTCAATAAGAATATCGCCCACCGCCTGTCCTACCTTATGAAGAAACAGCTCGACGGCTTCGGGGCGCTTCGCGCAAATAGAAATGCCATATTGATGCTCTCCCCCGACCTCATTTACCCAGGAGACCTCAGGGCACTTCACCACGAAGCGCACAAACTTTTCGCGTTCAGAGGGACGCTTGAAGGTAGCCGAGCAGAAAATGCTAAAATCAATCAGACCGAGCGGGTACGTGTTAAGAAGGGTGTAGGGCCGAATAATACCGCGATCGAGTAGCGTCCCAAGAACATAGCGCACGGTATGCACTTTATAACCTGACTCTTTGGCGATTTCTGGAAGTGGGCGCCCGGCGCCTAGCTGCAGGCACGAGAGGATGTCGCGTTCCCTTTGATTAAGATCCATGGGATTATTAAACACGTCGAGCCCTCGTGAGGATAGACTAGAATGTATACGGTATTCTGAGGAGGAGGGAGTGCGTAAAGATCTAGTCTCGCTATTTTAGGCGACCTCTGAAAAATCCCCAATCGTACTACACCTCTGTGTACCTCTGCGTCCTTTGTGGTGAATTTTATCAAACAATTCGCCACAAAGGACGCAGAGGTTCAAAGAGGTGAGTTTTTCAGAGGTTCCCTAGGAATTTCCTAATGTTGG
>JBIKWF010000090.1:0-18498 GCA_044356455.1 Bdellovibrionota bacterium
CAGCTCAGAGACGAAAATACTTCTTCCTCATCATCGCGTGACCGATAGGGAACGCAGGATTCTATGGAGTCTGGCCCGTCCTACGGGACAGACTCCTAGGCAAGATGTTCTCTCGGATCTCTGCATATCCGGAAATCTATCTATTGGGGGCAGCAGCGCCAGAGATTAGCCGCGTGGACTCTCCCGAGATGCAAGCGTTCGCCGCATCCATGAAAAGTAAATTCAAAGAAAAGCCGCTCGAGTGGTTATCCCCCGCGGGTGCGAGGGTTAGAATTCTAGGGCTCAAACTACTCATGAGTGGCCGAAGCGAGCCTATCCGCACTCAACCTCCTTATTCGGAAGAAGCTCTATGGGAGAAGGTTGTCAATTTGAGTGAGGCGCGGCTGTCCGAAGCCTTCACTCCCGAAGAGAGAGAAAAGATCTTGGCCATGGAGGACGCTCCAAAAGATGCACAATCCGCATCTCTTATTACAAGATATCTCTCTACCCTTTGCGAAGTGGGCACTGATCTAGAAGGAGCCGAGCGCGTGGATTTCGCCTTGCTGATGTGGCGCTCGTCGCGAATCATGTAGGAAGGGGCTCTTCCCTACTCCACCGACACCACATCCACACTTAAGGTCAGCGAAGAAGGCGGTGGATTGAGAGCATTTCTCACGGCAATGGCGAGCACTATCCTCGCCGCCCTTTCAGGCAGTCCACTTAACTGCGCGCGCCCTGATATTCCATTCACAGTGACCATAATTCGCGCCTGAGTACCTGGTACTGAAGTCGAAAGTGAGAACTCGCCGCCCGAGCTAGTCACCCCAGAAGCACCCGTCTCAACAACACTGACAGTGGCACCCGAAATGGGGAGTCCTCGCCTATCTACGAGCATCCCGCTCAAGAGCCAGCGTGCAGGAAGCGGGGTCTCCGTCGGAGTTGGCTCTACACTGGGAGTGCGAGTTGGAGCGGGAGTCCAGGTCGGCCTAGAAGTCGTCGTTGGCTCCGGTTGAGGGGCAGTTGGGCGCGGAGTTGCAGTGGCATCAACGGCAGGAGTTGATGGAACTGGGGAGGGAATCACCCCACCAGAAGTAGGTTGCGGCGTAGGCTGCGGCGTAGGCTCATCTTGGGGAGAAGTAGGCCTCGCCGTTGGCCGTGGAGTGGGAGTTCTTTCGGTGACTTTTACGCGCTTTGATCGCACCGACTGCGTCCCAGAGTCCGCCTCTACGTCGACCTCGACATCTACCGAGTTCTGCTGAGGCAAATCAGGGATCACAAGCTGAGCCGTAAGCGCGTCGTCTCTAAACTCTAGAGTTGCCGTACTGCCCTCGAATTCCTGTGCTTCAAAGGCGAATTTGCCCGTCGTATCAGTCTCGTCACTATCGCCAGTTTCGAGCAGGGTTACCCCCACGCGCTCGCGCGGCGTTCCCTGTGGGTCAACAACTTCACCACTAAAATTAGCGCTGCGGCCTGCAGTGTCGCTGCCTGAAGTACCGCCTCCCGCACAGGCAGCAATGACCCCAAGTGCGACACAAAGCACGGAAAGTCGAGATGCGCTCAGAAATGAACTTCTCATATTACTTTTCCGATTTGCGAACATAGCTAAATGCTCCCACAGTGACTGAAGCGAATCCACCCTTATAGCCCGGCTGTGGATTTATGTCCTGATCATGCTGCGATACAACTTCGCGCACTTTCGCATGGAAGGAGTGCCCCTCCGCGAGAGCCCAGCGCCGAATCTCGGGCAAGGCATCTAAGCGGATGCGATCGTAGTTCGTGCGAGCATGTAGATTCGGGTTCTCTTGCCTGTCGAATACGTTCTCTGTCACGCCATCTACCAAGTCTCCCACATCCTTCGAGAGTAAGTTGAATGTCTGGATTGGGTCTTGATAAGGCGCATAGGACTGCACGAGAAGCCTGACGCCTGTCTTGGTGCGCTCAATTGCTTCTAGTCTTGTGAGCTCAAACATAACCGTCCCAGGCGAAAGATCTTGGCTCACCGACGCAACGAGAGAGGCGAACTCAGAATCGAGCGTGTCACAAGTTAAGACGCGCGGTCTCCCTGCGCTCGTCGTAAACTTAGGGTCTGAACGCCAGGTGCCAATAATCTTAGTAAACAAATCCTCTGGCTCCGCTTTCGGACTCTCATCGTACATCAGTCTATCAACATCACGGCGCGTCAGACCGGTCATCGCGCTAATACGACTGACGTTAGCCTTTAACGCTTGCTCCTCTAGTTCGGTGCGTGCGCACTCAACCAGAAGTTCTCTGATAATTACCTGAAGTTCTTGCATTCTTAGCCCCCAACGCAGGCAAGAGCGCACGAGTGGTTTCAGGAGCGTACGGAGTAGATCGGCAGCCAGTGTGACTTCCATGAGAGTGCAATCGACACAGTCCCTCTCATGCTTCACGTTTTGTGGCGCATTAAGGGAAATAATTACTATATTAGATTCAGCTGCTTAGCATTTGGTAGGCGTTTTCTGTGATTTTGCTAAAATGAGTAGATAGCACATCCCCCCTGCTATAGCTCTGCAATTTCAAATAGTTGCAAAATTCTTTCGAAATTATGAAGCACTTTCTAAAATGTGCCGATAACACTTCATGAACTTGCTGGCGCGTGGGTGGTCGGCGAAGGCTGTTGCGCGAGCATACAGTTCTCACCCCCCAATAGCAGTGAGTTCGCTGGCAACTAAGGATTAGCGGCGAACTCACTCACCCACTCTTTTTTTTCTCTCTCTCTCGAAACTCTCTTCACAAGAACGAGACCATTTCCCACCTCAGTCAGCATTAGCTTCCGTCAGCGTCTCCTCATCAACTGCACTGCGATAATTTTTTTAAATTTTTTATCTCACCACCACACAATCATCTCCCATAAAGATAGTGGGGTTGAGCACTGACATATGTTCGCACTCTTTTTTGTGGAGTGTTGGTTATGTCAATTGGTGCATTTACATTTCGAAGCGTGTTCTGTGCTCTGCGCCAAGTATGCGTAGCCGCGTTTCTTGCCGCCCCATGTTTCGCCGCGTGCCCCACAAACAACTACTTCTGTAATTTCGCGGCCGAAGATGGCTTAAGTAACACCAACGTAAAGAGCACCTGGGATCTTGGACCCAAGAGCAGCAGCGCCTTGAATGTGCGTATCTATCGGGCAACTTCTGACAACGTAAGCTGCGGCTCATGCAGCCCGGTTGCCCCGGTGAGTCAAGGAGGATGTCCTCAGTCGTGGAGTCAGCTTACTACTCTCACCAACACAACCACGCAGTTTACTGACTCTTCCGCACTCCAAGGCTCCGAAAGGTCGTATCTGCTTTGCTTCGATTACCTTGTGTTGCCTGGCGGCCAAATGCAGTCGGCCTGTCAAACAACGGGAGTGGGCGGCGCTACCTATGTATGTAACAAAGGTTGGCGAGCTCCGCCTCCGCAACCTAATAATATTGACGCCGACGATGGAATCTCCACCTCAAAAATCGATGTCGACTGGGCAGGGGAGCTCCCGCTTGGCGCAAAGTTCCGGGTATTTCGCAGTGCCTTAGGTCAACTCTGTGCGGACTCCGACCAGATACTTGAAACGGGACTTACCCAAACCTCTGATACGCAGGTCATTCCCGGAGTGACCTACACCTATTCCGTTTCGAGTAAGGCTCCGAACGGCAGCTCAAGCACCTGCTTTACGGAAAATACAGGCACAGGCTACCGCAAGATTTCGCCCCCTACCAACATGCAAGCCGAGCTCATGAACCAATCATGGGTGCACGTGCTCTGGAATCACCCCGTGCAGCAACCAGCGAACGGCGTGGTGAAGTATCGCCTCTACCGCCGCGAAGGAAACTCTGCGTCGGTATGCTCCGCTGGGCAGCAGATCGCTACTTTAAATGGTTCAGATAGCTCCTACTTCGATGTCACCGTAGTAGCTGGCAAGACCTACTATTACGCGGTTCGAAGCGAAGGGGCGAATGGATTTCTCTCCGATTGCTCAGGCGCATCGAGCGCTGCTGGGATTCCAGGATATTCCGTGTCCGGCAAAGTTACCAAGGCAGGAACTGGCGCACCAATGGCAGGCGTGGTGGTGAGTGCGAACGGTACGACATCTGTTACTACGGACAGCGCGGGAAATTATTCTATAACCAATCTTGCAAACGGCACGTATAGTGTCGCCCCTCTTCTCTCTGGCGTGGTGGTCACACCAGCAAACCAGTCCGTCACGCTCAGCGGCAGCTCAAAGTCCGACATTAATTTTCAGGCATCCTGTGCACCTGGTTTCTCTTTTAACGGAAACACCTGCGTGCCCAATCTGGTGAGTCCGATTCAGCCACTACTTGAGTGCGTCATTGAACAGCCACAAGGCGGTTTGATCGCTCTTTTCCGCTACCAAAGCCAAAACAGCGCTTCGTACGAGATCCCCCTGGGAACCTCTGCTCTTGGCGTAAATAGCTTCTCGCCAGCTCCACAAGGACGGGGACAACCGGTAGTCTTTCTCCCGGGGCTTGCCGCAGACGCGTTTGCCGTTCCCTTTGATGGCACTCCCCTCACCTGGACAGTTGCCGCCGGATCGAATGCTCCGCTTACTGCAACTGCCTCTAGCGCTTCTCCGCGCTGTTTGCCCGTGGTTCCCACCGCAACCTGCGTCAGCATCGCGCAAGGCGGCATGCTCCAAGCACACTTCGGGTACGTAAACCCGAATCAAGTCAGCATTCCTGCAGCGGTTGGTGCCCAAAACTTCATCTCCCCCGCCCCAGAAAACCGGGGGCAACCAAGCCTGTTCGCGCCAGGGACAAACGTAATGGCGCTTTCGGCTGATTTCTCGGGAAGCAGTCTTACGTGGAATTTATTTGGCACAAGCGCCACAGTCTCAAACGCCACGACGGTCTGCTCCCCCGGCAACTCTGCTCCTCAAGCGAGCGCGGGGATTAGTTATGAAAAAGCATGTACAGGCGCCCCTACGCAACTCTCACTTTCCGCGCTCTCGTCGTTTGACCCAAATGGCAATACCCTTTTCTATTCTTGGTCAACGACTTGCGCTAATGCCTCCTTTGACAATGCGCAAAGCGCGACCCCTCAATTAATTCTTATGGGACCCGGTCTTGGCTCACCTGCAAATTGCTCGGTGACAGTCACCGTAAGCGATTTACTTGCTTCATCTTCAGCCTCAGCACCAGTGAGCGTCACGGCTTGTACGCTCGATTGCGCCGGAGTTCCAGGCGGAGCCGGAAGCTTTGACCAGTGCGGAGTTTGCAATGGGGATGGGACCTCTTGCCTTGATTGTCTTGGGGTGCCGCATGGCTCGACGATAAAGGACCAGTGCGGGGTCTGCGGAGGAACCAACGCATGCCTTGACTGCAACGGAGTGCCTAACGGAACTGCCGTGAGAGATCGCTGCGGCGCATGTAACGGAGACGGGCTAAGCTGTCTCGGTTGTACCGCAACCAATATCGCAAACCTTACGGGAGTAGTATCGGACGACTTCTTTACGCTGCGCGACCTTACCAATCGTGCGCTTAGACGGCTTAGGGATGTAAGCCGAGCCGATAAAAAGACGAATAAATGGGTAAGAAAGCAGCTTAAGAAATATGACTTTAGGCACAACAAATTCGGCTTGGACCTTTATGCGAAGCTGCCTCCCACCATCGTAAGCTGTAGCAACGTCGACTTCTGTGTTGCGGTGGATAACGGGGCTCTGCTTGACAGCTACCGCGCCTATGCCGGCGAGCTTGAAATTTCGGGACACGAGGCAGTGAAGCGACTTAAGAAGTTTACCGTGGTGACCAATACCGACAAAAAGCGCAAAAAGCGTCTGACGGAAGTGAAGGGCGTAGTGATTGACGGGCTAAATAAGATTCCGCGCGAGGGGTCACAGTGCTCGTAAGTTTCAAAATGAAGCACTAGATCTTACGGTTCAACAAGAAGGTCGAGCGCCATCTGAAGCTCAGAAGCCGCATGTGAATCAGAAGCAGCTCGGGAGACGATGAGTCCTTCCTCAAAGATCTTTCGCGCTTCTTCCTTCTCTCCCAGTTGATCTAAGAGATTCCCAAAATGCAGGTAAAGCGGAACATAGTTCGGGTGCCTGGCGTGGACGTGGGCGAAATAACTACGAGCTGCCGCGAGCGCCCCCTCATTCATATGTTCTACGCCTAGGGCGTATCTTACGAAGGGATCGTCGGGACGTTTTTCTAAAGCAGCGGTTAGCTGGGGAATGCGAGATGTCATCCGAGGAGCATAGCAGGATGCGCGGCTTCTGTAACCTTCCGCCGCAGAGGCGTACCTCCCAATAAATGTTTCGCGGCGCGCTGTCCTCGGCGCGCCGAAAAACGGGCCGACAACGCCCTTTTTGCATATGAAGGAAGTCTCAATGCACCACTAAGCCTACTAAGGAACCTATGAAAAACCCAGGAATTGACTTAGTTCTGTCCAGCTTTTCCTCCGCGTACTTCGCGTCCCCCGCGTTATTCAATAGCCTTCAAGTAACGCGGAGCACGCTGAGTACGCGGAGGGGGGAGTTTTTCAGAGGTTTCCTAAGATTAGTCAATCCAATTATCCTCGTGGTGCTTTGAGGAAGGAGAATTAACCCAAGTTCCTAATGAGACTGCTCGCCTTTCCCACCCTCGGTCCCCTCCCCCGCCGCATCCTTGACCTCTGAAGCGGACCCTGGTTCTCCCGCACCGCCACCCGATGCTGCACTTCCCGCCTCCGGCTCAACGATGAGTTCCAAGCCCTTCGCGACCTCTTCCTTTTTAGCTCCAAGCTCTGCGCTCGGGGTCCCAGGCTGAATCATTTCAAGCAAAAACTCAGCAACCCTCTGCGCACGTTCACCCTTGGCAACTTCAACTGCTACTGAATCAACGGGATCAACTTGTTTCGCGCCAAGTGCACGTGCACCCCTGGCAAGATAAGCAGAGCCAAGAATACTGCGAGCTGCAACCGCGACGCCGCGAAATACCGAGGCGGTACCCAAGAATGCGATATCCACGCCAAGGTCTGAGAGTGCGACAAGACAATCCTTACGCGCACTTTGCATCATCGGCTCATCCTGAATTGCCTTCGCGGCATGCCAGCGTTTCCAAGCGGTCGCATATTTTGCGTTGGGCCCCACGAGAGGCACCACTTCAACTACTTTGTGGATAAATCCGCGTCTTTCTTCGGGAGTCGCAGAGGCCCATTCTAGTCCACTGGCCAGGCCTTTACGTGCGCTTTCAAGAACGGCGCCTCCCACACGGCGAGCACCTCTAGCGCCCTCTTCACTCGCCACGATTCCAAACTCCACGGCCGCCTCAGCCAGAGTTCTTAGGCTTCTCCCTAATCTGGTTTCCTCAGGAGCGGCCTCGCCCTTCGGCTTCACCGGCTCGCCCTGAGTTGGACCGTCGACTTCGGGTGGTGGTGGTCCATCTCCATGCTGAGGAAATTGTCTCCCGTCTTCTTCTCTTGATTGTTCTGGTGTCATATCGCTTCTCTCCTAGACGACAGCAAAGTTCTAGCCGCCTTGGTCCTAGACGTAATCTTTTTCCGCTTCCTCTTTCTTCTCTCTGCGCCGGTATGCCTCCATTGCCGCCCCAATTTTTAGGTACGATTCCTTAGTGAGGCATGGAAAATCACCATCCAGAGAAATCTCATCCAATCCAAGCTCCTCTTCCGTATCAGGCAGCTTCCATTTCAGCTCTGACAAGGGAGGCAAGGCCTCTCTTGGCATCTTGAGCACTTCTTCAATAGGAAGGTCGACCTCTTGGGCGGCTAAAATCCTTTCCTTGTCACGTGTAGCAAGAATTCCTTGCTCAACTAATCGAGAGGATCCCTCCCACGTCATCTTCTCGAAGATGGTTCTTACTGCACGGCCGTTGCCAAAACGCTCTCCCTCTTCCTTCTGTATTTTAGACGCGGCGATGAGCACACTGCCTAAACATAGGAACTCTTTAGTATACCGGTAATGCTTCTTGTCCAGATTCAGTTTAAAGATATCGACCATCTGCCCCGTCGTATAATCTTTAAAGTTCCACGTGACGGGGAACCGTGAATCCAGACCTGAATTTGCCTTGCGAAAGGCAGCCATTTCGACATCGTATCCTGTGAGGATACAGGCGAAATCTTTTCGGTCGTCCTCGAGACGTTTGTTGAGCGTTCCAATCGACTCAAGACCGTAAGAATCATTCTCAGATGTTTTTAGCAGATATGCTTCGTCAATGATGAGCGTACCTCCCATGGCACTGTCGATAACGCGATTGGTAAGTGGCGCGGTTTGCCCTTGGTATTCTGCGACCATTTTCGACCGGTCAGCTTCTACGAGGTTCGAAGTTCGCATCGCGCCAATTGCAAAGTACAGCTTAGCGATAATACGTGCGACCGACGTCTTCCCGGTGCCAGGATTTCCAAGATAGATTTGGTGCAGCGTGTAATCGAGCTCTGGCTCTCCTAGCTCTAGTCTCGTTTCGCTGTGCATCAAGTGGTGAATAAGTTTCGTTACTCTTTCCTTGATTTCATCAAGCCCGATCAATTCATTTAACTCTGCCATGGCAGCGTCATACAGCACCTTATCGGAGCCAGGGATTCCGTTAACCAGAATCTTCTCGATTGTCGGTTCCGGGGTAGGAGGAAAGAAACCTTCAGGTGGCAGCGCCGCGCGATTCGCCTTCGCAAGAGCGAACTCGGGCACCTCTCCATTTTGACGGAAGCCTTTAACCCATGCACCCTCAAAATTGAGCCGCGGGGATTTCGAGGGATCCTCGTTCGTAGAAGTGAAGTAGGACTGAACTGCCTCCGCCTCGATGAGATTGGCGCCCTTAAACGACATGTCCTTGCCGTTCGATTGAAACATTCGTGCGCGGTGCATGTTCGCACCATCAAACACCGCTTCCGTTAAGGTAGCGCCCATCAAGCGCACATCCACCATGTGCGCGCCTACGAATTTTGCCCTTGTAAGGGTGGCGCCAGTCAGCACCGCTTCATTGAAGAACGCACCGTTGAAGTTCCCTCCTTCAAGTGTAGCGCCCTTCATTTTTGCTTTGTGGAATTCAGCCCCTGATGCCTCTCGTACTCCATCCAAAGCGCTAAATTTCAGGCTTGCATCGAGGAGCTTGGCTCTCGTCAATGTCGAATCGCTTAAGTCAGCTCGGTCAAGTATAGCCTCCTGCAGCTTCGCGTCGGTAAGGTCGCAACTCTTCAGGACTGCTCTGCTCAGATCTACGTTTCGAAAGTCAACGCCTTTAAGATTAAGCCCTGTAAAATCGCGCCCTTTAAAATCTAGCAGGCCATGAGTTCTAAGCTTGTTGAAGTCTTCGACTTGCCCCTTCTGAAGGAGGACAAACAAGGAATCAACGATAGGATCTGGCCCCCCTCGCGCCGGCGACCTCTTCACGCGAGGTGTGGGTAGCTCGACTTCTACCCCCGGCGACGGGGAAGGTGGTGGGCGACCAGGCATCATAGGAGCACCGTGTGTAGCTCTTGGCCCTGTTGATACACCGCTAGCGTCGGGCATAAATTCTCCGTCAAAATTCCACTGTTCTAATCGTTTAGTGCGTTACCTATTCAGCAAGGGGGTCAGAAGAAGGAGGCGCCTTTGCAGGCGGCACTGCTCGTCTGCCACGCAGCATCGCGTCAAGGTCTTTGAGCGAAGCCGTTTTCCCATCAAGGCTCTTGGGAAGAGCGGCAACTCCGTCTCTTCCCTCCTTCCCGCGCTTTTCTATCCGCTTCGCTTCTTCCTCGGCGATTTCGCGAAGTTTCTGACTTCCATCCTCAGCCTCAGCCGAAGGGTTCGGCCGAGGCTGTTTTCTGGGATCTCGCTCCATCATAACATTCCCCCTAATGTACTAGGGCATCTGCTTGAGCGGGTTTCTTACCCGCAACTTCCTCGCGTTGGAGCCGAATCTTTTCCCGCACCGCTTCTAGGTGGTCCATGACCTTCTCGATATCCTCATCGGTTTGAGCTGCCGAGAGGCCCTTGGATGCCTTGAGCGCCTCGTCCATCTCTTCCATCATACGTTTGGTCATCGCCATCTTTTCGCGAATGTTATGGTAACCCTTGATACGCTGCGCATTCATTTCGATATTCTTAAGTGTCACCACTTGGAAGACTTCGACGTTGGCGACGCCCTCCTCTCCTTCCTGCAAGATGCGCTTGATAGTTTCTGCAACGTCTTCCGTGCGCTGCTTCATCATCTCCTCAACCAGCTTCCGATTATATTGAATTGCCTCTACTGACCCGCGCGTCTTGGCGTCGATAATTGCCATGAGCGCCGTGCCATTCCACACCAATTGGTTGAAGTATTGCTGGTCGTTAATGAGCTGCACTTGCACGTCAATTGCATCAATTTGCTCTTGGAACGTTGCAATCTGATTATTGATCTCGGTCCGTGCCGCAACTTGTGTATTAACGTGCCTTGAGAGCAACGCTAATTTCTTATCCATCTCAGTCATTCTTCTCTGAACCGCAGGGTCAGAGCTATCCTGATGGGTCTCTTTAAACTGACGCACTCGTTCCTTCTCTGCTTCATAGAGGATCTCAAGTGCACCAATCTTTTGAGACATCTTGTCGTAGTTCTCTTCGTTATCTTTCTTTTTTGCCTCGGCGCGCCTACGCGCTTCCTCGAGTTGCATCTTCTCCTCAGAGTAGGCTCGATTTCTCTCCTCGAGCACTTCGCTCAGCGTTTGCTGTCGATTTATAAACGCATCAACCGTCTTTGATGCCTTTTTTCCGAGAAGCTTTTGATACCAAGTCGGCTTAAGATCACCAAAGTTAAGTTGCTCCATCACCTTGTTACCTTGGGTAGCAAAGTCAGCAAACTTTTCAAGGTCGGTAATCTTAACGTCGTCGATAAATTTCTTCGTGACTTCAGTTGCCGCTTCCTGCTCGGCAAGACCTACATTCATAAGGTCGAGCGACGATTTATCTTTGAGTTCGTTCGCTAAGGCATACGCTTCTGCCTTACTGCGTTTCTTTAGTCCCTTTGCGACACTGGTTCCCTCTACCAGTTTTTCGAGCGTGGGCATTTGAAACCCATCGACATCCTCATCGGCCGAGTCTTCTTTCTGTGACTCGGTTTGTTCAGCGGTAGCGGAGCTTGTGGCGCCCGAGGAAGTAGCAGGCTTTTTTACAACGGGAGGCCCACTTCGAGGAGCGCCCCCTCCGCCAGAAACTTCAGCATCAGGTGAAAACAAGATCTGACCAAGTGTGTGCATAGCAGCGATCTCCTTTGCGTGTGTACTAGCGTTCATCTCTCTGAGTGTCGGCTTCATTTTCAGATTGTTCGATTCTCATTGAGCGCGGCGCATCTAACGCTCCTCCAAACACCGCGGAAAGAATCTGAACTTTTGCTTCGATACCTTGCCCATCATTCGCGCGCATGCGCTCAAGCACGCGCGCAAGCCACGTGGCACCCTCTGCAATCATGCTTTCAACTTCAGCGATGCGTGCCTGAACTTGTTTGGGGGGATCGTATTGCGAAGCGAGCGTGAGATACTCTTCAAGCGAAGTAGCCGCACGGCGCATGATGACGGGCAACGCATTCTCGACGCGCATGTCGTCGGGGTCGCCCTCAATATTGCGCACGATGGCATCAAACGTTTGCGCCATGGCATGCGCAGAGGCTCGAAAGTGCCGAGACATAAGTGCAGGCACGCAGTTCTCGATGCGCTCAAGCTCTACACGGCATTGTTTGTGGTACGAAACGAAGCTCGCGCGGCTTACTCCAAGCGCGGCTTCAAGGGTCTGCGGATCTGAGATTCGCCTCTCCTCCGTTTTTATGGGACCTCGGTGTGGCCGAACGCTTGGGTCAAAATCCATTGCTCCTCCGCAGCATGAGTCTCATGCAAGAGTTTGTAGCAACTCGAAGGGAGAGCGTCTGGAATAGCCATTCTTACAACTGAAGAATGAGAAGCTAGTACCAATGGTGAGAGGGCGAATAAGCCCTCAAATCTCCATGACGCACACAAAAAGTGACCCCAAACCCGAAGTTCTTCCGAGCCAAGCTGCGCCGGCCATGCCGGAGGCCTCGGTAGCCGCTGAGCGGCTCACTCCGTCGATAACTGAGAGGCGGACTCAGGAAGTGCGGTCTTTACTGCTCGCCTCGCAGCGTGCACTCGCACAGGCCGACGGCTCGCGGGCCCTGCTGAATATCGCTGAGAATGGTCGTTCTCTTAGCCTGACACCTGAATGTTCCCCGGATCAGTTGATTTCAGCGCTGCTCTCTTCGACGCCAATCCCTCTCGTGGCAAGGGGACCAAGAACCATCTCCGTTTCGGGGCAGGAGCTCTCTTTTCGAACAGGGCGTTCTGAGCTTGCCGACTCGCTAAGCGAGCTCAGCCAAGAGAGCCAGTCTCTTAAAAGCGAGCACGGAACTCATGCACTTTTTCTAAGTCTTGGCTCAGTTCGCTGGACGGTGCGCGGCGAGGCGCGCGAGGGGCCTCTGGTCCTCATTCCCGTAACACTGCAATGGAATCGAAGCACCGGAGGATGGGAGGTTTGTGGAGGTGCCGGAGATGTCGAAATGAATCCCGCGCTTCGCGAGCATCTTTCATCGAGCTTCGGGATAAATCTCCCAGATATCTCCTCCCAAGAAGAGTTCACCTTTGCGCATTACGCAGCGGAGATAACGAAAGAGCTCACCAAGTCTGGCGCGCAGGTGTCTTTTGACCAACAGCGCACGACGCTGGGTCTCTACTATTCTGGTTCACTTGCACTTCAGAGGGATCTCGACCCGAAGAACTGGCCAAGCTCACGAGACCCCTCTCAGCATCGCTTCTTAAGAGCTCTTGTTGACGGAAGCCTACGCCACGAGACGCCCGCGTCTGCCCCGTTTATAGAAAGTTCCCGAAATCGCCATTGGGTTCTAAACGCCGATAGTTCCCAGCAAGCAGTACTCGCAAAGGTTCAAAGTGGAGCCCCCGTACTGGTTCAGGGACCTCCTGGATCGGGGAAGTCAACCACGATTGTGAATATGACTGCCCAAGCGCTAGCCGAGGGAAAGCGTGTATTAATTGTATCTGAGAAGGCGGATGCGCTTAAGGTTGCGAAACACTGGCTCGATTATGCAGGAATTGGCGACACCGCTCTTCTCATCGAGCCAGGCTACTCCAGAAAAGCTCTCAACGAAGAGCTTAGACGCACCCTCGCACTTGGGCGTCCTTCCCAGCCTCAAAGGGATCAAGCCGCACTCGCCTTTGACCGCGCGCTCTCGGTCTTCAGCTCTCGCCCGACCCAATTAGCACAGCCCGTCGGCAAAAGTGGAATGAGTCTTTACGAGGTGCTCTCACGTGCGGCTGCGGACCAAGCTCATGAGGTCGAACAGCCCACACTCAAGGATCCGAGCATGCTTGCGTGGACGAGCGAGAAACTTGCGCAAGCGAAGAATCTCTGCCAAAGGCTTGAGGCTATTTATGCTGCCCACGGCCATCCGCGGGAACTCCCGCCCTGCAATGCAGGCGCGAGCTCAAAGGGCGATTCACAGACCCTTTCTTCTGCCTCGGGACAGGCGCACGCAGCCGTGGTGAGTTACCTTGCGGAGGTTACGGCGCTGTTTGGATCTCTGGGTCTCGAAGTGCCCATTCACGAGAAACACTTAGATTCAGCTCTTAAGTCCCTTCGCACGATCGACCGACTTTTTTCTGAAAACGGAGCCTTGGTCACGGGAGTCTCCTTGAACTACCTGTCGAGCGCCGCTCAAGAGCAGAAGTATCTCACCGCTCTGCAGCGTCAGAGACAGCTCGCAGACACCTTTGAGAAGTCGAAAGGAGTGATCAACTTTGGCAATCTTGCCGTCGCAGACCTTGCACGTATTGCTTCGGGCATTGCCGCGCATGAAAAGAAGTTTCTGAAGTTCTTTGATGGAGACTACACGTATGCGATTGAGAGTCTTCACCGCATTACCCAAGTTCCAAAATCACTTACTGAACAGAAAGAGCTTCTTAAACGTCTCATTGAGATAAAAGAATTGCTGCTCCAGCGTGATTCAGATAATTCCTCCTTCTCGGAGCTGCTTGGAGAGGGCTGGGATTCAGAGCGCCCGCTTCTTGGTGAGGTACGGTTTTGGCAGCGCACTTCTCAGCTTGTGCACGCTCTTGTCTCGTTCTCTAAAGAGGCGCGTCAGTTACCCAACTTTTCGAGTTATGTTCCGCTCCTCAAGAACCCTTCTGGTGTGTATGCCGTAAGCGACCAAATCAATTCAGCTCTCCTGCTTGCCGAAGGGTATACGCGGGAGCGCCAGGCACTTTTCGAAAACCTAGGGCGCGCCGACAAGAGTGATCTTGCAACCTTTTCTTCTTCTCCTCTCTCTGACCAAGAGACGCGCCTTAGCGTGTGGCGCTTTCACCCTGAAGGATTCGAGGCTGCCAAGGCGTACGCAATCTTAAAGCAAGAAGCAAAGGCTCTTGGCATCTCTGAAGTCCTCGAATCCGCAGAAACTTCGGGATCCCTTTCCGGGATTTCTGTCGCCCTTGAACGTGGCTATTATCAATTACTCGCGGAGAGGCTCGCAAGACCGACACCCGTCGTCACTTCCTTTGACCCAGAAAAGCTGCGCCGAGAACGTCAGGACCTCCAAACTACTCACGCAAGGCTACAGCAATCTAACGCCGAACAGATTGCGTTCCAGCATTGGCAAGGTATCCCCAGAGCAGAGGTCGGCGGCCAAGCGTCAGCTCTTATTCTAGAAACTCAGAAGCGTTCAGGCTTTCTGCCCCTTAGAACTTTCCTCACTGAAACCTCAGTGGCGCTGCAAAAAGTAAAACCTGTCATGCTCATGAGTCCGCAAACTTTGGCCAAGGTAGCTGACCCGGCAGGGCTGGAATTTGACCTCGTCATTTTTGATGAGGCCAGCCAAGTCAGACCGCACAGCGCGCTTGGCGCAATTGCACGAGGAACACAGATTGTCATCGTAGGGGACCCAGAGCAACTTGACCCGACTTCGTTCTTTGAAAAGCGATCGGATGAGCCCCGAGGGCAGCCGATACGGAGTCTGATTGACCTAGTAGAAAATGCCGGAATGCAGCGCGATGAGCTCGCCTGGCACTATCGCTCGCGTTTCCCCGGTCTCATTCAACCCTCGAATGAAGGCTTCTACCGTGGTCGCTTAAAATCGTTTCCTTCGCCTGAAAAGGGTGAAGGAGCTGATGGATTTGTATATCGACCCGTGGCGAACGGAATCTACGACGCAGGGCGTTCCCGCACTAACCGGCAAGAAGCAATCGCCATCGCGCAGGCTATCCTTCAGCATGCGAAAAGCCGCCCTCACGAATCCTTAGGCGTCGTTGCCCTCAGTCGCCCCCAGATGGAAGTCATTCAGGAAGAAGTCGAAAGACTGCGCCTGCTGAACCCAATACTGAATACGTTTCTGTCTCGCGAAACAGCCGAACCATTCTTCGTTCGCAATCTTGAGACCAGCCAAGGTATCGAGCGCGATAGAATCATGATCAGTATTGGGTATGCGCGCACCCCCGAGGGGTCGCTATCGCTCAACTTCGGTCCACTTTCTGCGGAGCGAGGTCCTCAGCGACTCAATGTACTACTCTCTCGGGCTCGAGTGGCGTGTGAGGTCTTCACGTCTCTCAAGGCGGATGAACCAGAATTCCAAAGTTCCACCAATAAATCAGTTCAAACGCTCAATAAGCTTCTGAGAAGAATGACCGAAGAAAGCGAAGGGCAGCAGGGGGTGCTAAGCAGCCTTGAACCAGATCCCTTTAAGAGCATGGTAAAGCGTCTGCTTGAAGAACGAGGCTACACGGTACACAGTTCGTTTGGACCCGAGGGGCAAGGACCGGACCTGGCCATTATGGACCGTCACCATCCGCGTTACCTGCTTGGAATATTTTTCGATGCGCCCCCTGCCAATGGAGACACGCACACCGAGAACCAGGAAATCATTCGTCGCCAAGCACTTACCGAGCGAGGCTGGAACATTCTCGACCAATCCGTAATTGACTGGTACCAGGATCCCAAGAAGGCACTTGCCAGCCTTGAGCGAGCCCTCGTGAATGCGGCTTTACTTTCGGCGCCGGTTCAGGCCAATAGTGCCAAAACAAGCGTGAGAAAGATTGCGCGCAGTAACTCGGCTGCCGCGCCTCTAGAGCTGACTACCCCCTATAGAACTGCGTCGGTGAAACTTTCTATAGGAGCCGCTCTCAGGCAAGGAGACGCCTCTCTTGCCAAAGAAGAACTCACTCGTGCGTACCATGATATTCTAACGACCGAAGCACCTCTTCACACCTCCACCATGCGCGAAAGACTGAGTGAGTGTGCTGGGGCTCTTAAGTGGGCACAAAATTATGATAGCGTCGTATCTCTTGTTGAAGCGGACGTACTACATTCGAAGAAAGTACTTGCTCGAGGAGGGATTCTCTACCTCAATCCTGAGCAGAACATAACGCTACGCGATCGCTCTGCGCTGCGCGGAGTCGGCAAAGAAGTGCCACATATTCCACCGGAAGAAATTGAGCTCGCTGTTCTTAAGACCATAGAGCACAGCCTGCGCATCAGACACGGGGAATTAAGCGAAGCCGTATCGAAGCTTCTAGGATTCTCTAAGGAGCCATCGGGACTTGATTCAATTACCGGTGATTGTCTCAAGCAATTGATTGCCCAGGGATTTGTTGGCGAGCAAAACGGCTTCTTGTTTTCCATCCCGCAAAACCGCTGAAGGGAGACTCCTTTTTAGGTTCTTTTTCATCGGCGAAGTTTCGCCCCAGGTACTTGGTAGTAGCGACCTTGTTTCGCACTGCGCCGCCGTCTGATTTCTCCTTACTCCTCGCGAGTGAATCGAGGGCGGTGTGGTGCGTACCACGCTAGGGTTTGCACACGTTTCGAGATCGTTTCTCGAAGCACAACGCGCCATTCAAGAAGGGCGCACGGAGAAGTCACATGAAGAAGTTCAGCATGGATGGGGTTGCCCAAGGGGCGACCCAAGCGGCCGATAAAGTCGGCAGCATGTTCGATGGCCTTGTCGGGAAGCTCCCCGACAAGATGCCTCTGAAGCGCCTCATCGCGCTGTTTGTTCTCGCGGTAGTTCCCGCGGGAATCCTCCTGTTTTTGGCCGGAGCCTTGGAGCGCGGCGCGCTGCTTGTCGGCCTGAGCCTGCTGGTGGTGGGTCTTTACCACCCCCGCTGGATTGCTGCGCTTCTTTGGAAGGAGCACCCGTTCTGGTTCAGGCTAGTCGTAGGTGTCGTCTCGTTCGGCGGACTCACGGTCCTCATTCAGGAAGGAGATATTCGGTTCAGCTATGTTCTGCTCGGAATTCTGGGGGTCCTGTTCGTAGCGCTCATGCTCCGCACAAGACTTCCCGCGGTAGGGGCATGGCTCACCTTGTGGGCCCTTCCGCTCACGATGGTGCTGCTCCTTGCACCCCCGCTCATCACGCTGCGCGTTGTAGAGTTCGAAGTGCGAGGAACCAGCTTCCACGACAGTGGAAGACTGATGGTCACCACGAATTTCGGCTCCCATGACGGCGGCGCTGGAGAGACGTTCTGGAACGAGAGGTTTCCTCTCCTCGGTAAGATGACGACCGGGGGTATCGAGGGGATCATGAAAGAGAACGGGGGCAAGAAGGTCCGAGCCGTCGTCACCGGCATCGGCATCGAGTTTAAAGAGTGGAATCGGCAGCTGCTCTGGGCAGCCCCGATCGAAAAGGCGCCTGTCTTCCCCACCGGGATGGGCATCCTGATCGGCTCGTATCTCTTCACGACCATGGTGGTTATGGTCGTGGTCTTCGCTATTACCCGGAAACGGGTGAGATTTAGCTGGAAGACTGGCTTTAGTTACCAGCGCACTGACCGCGGCGAACCGAACCTTCGGCTCGTCGCCTAATCGGGGCAAGAGAAACAAACAGCTCTCCGTGCAAGGGGCCCGGTATAGACGGCTATACGGGCCCCGCCCCTTTTTTATGGCTCTTAAGAGGTTCTGCTGTGATGCCATCAAGAACTGTCTCTTTCGGCAATAGACTCACGGCATAGAGGATATATTGGCAACTTATACGTGGTACGCACGCACCTCCATTAGTGGAATCAATGGGGAATCAATGGGACACCCATTTTTCAAGCAACTTTCCCCCAAAAGTCCGGCCCTTCTTTCTTCGTTGGATTCTTGGATTCTTCGTTGGACACCCATTATCTAAGAAACTTTTTCCCGAAATTTCCGAATATGAAGCGAGCAAACGCTTTATTCGGAACTATCGGCCATGACAGGTGCACGCAGCGAAGTCTTTAAGAAAGAAGAGATTGGTTTCTACCACTGCATCTCGCGCTGCGTCCGGAGGGCCTACCTCTGCGGCTACGACGAGCTCACAGGCGCCTCCTTCGAGCACCGCCGCTCCTGGATCCGAGACAGACTAAGCGGTCTCTCCAAGGTCTTCTGCATAGAAATCGCCGCCTACGCCATTATGGCGAACCACCTCCATACCCTTATAAGAAATAGACCCGACATCGGAGCGAAGCTGAGCCCTAAGGACGTAGCCAAGAGATGGCTCAGGCTCTTTCCCCTGCGCTGGGTGAACGGGCGTCCTGCTGAGCCCAATGAGTTTGAGATCTACACCATCACCAGTGACCCCGGGCAGG
>JBIKWF010000091.1:0-18352 GCA_044356455.1 Bdellovibrionota bacterium
TCTAGATTTTAGACATTCGGTTGAAATCCCTCTGCCACATGAGCTTCAGCAAATTCTTGTTCCAACCTCCCCTCTACTCGCTTTCGAAAAGGAGTCCTCAACACACCATGGCATTCTTATAATCGAGGGAAAGCCACTGATCTTTGGCGTACGTCCAATACTCACGAGCAGCCGCACGGGACCATCCCGAGGCGCCCTTTTCTGGGCAAGGTTCATCGATGAGATTGAAGTACAGAAGTTGCGCGAGAGTCTTGAGCTTGCATTCTCCCTCCGTTTGGCGGACGGCTCTCGCGGCGCGTCTCGTGGACTTACGCGGCACGACGAGCATCGAATTCTAGTATGGAATGATTTAACGGATTTTTTTGGTAAGCCCGCAATTTCTATCAAACTTGAGCAATCTCGCGACATTTACCAGCAAGGGCGAAAGGCCGAAGAGCGAATACTTTCTGTGGTCGTGGTCCTTGGTGCACTTTACGCACTATTTTCTTTCTTCGTTCTTCAGAGAACAATCCTCAAGCGCATCCGAACCCTGGCCTCTTCACTCGCTCGCATTCAAGCAAGCAAGGATTTCGAAGAGAGACTCCCCACGGAATCAGATGACGAACTGACAAGACTCGCCGAGGCCACCAATCAGACTCTTTCTACGTTGGCCCAAGTTCAGCGGAACCTTCGGGATGCCAAGAATGCAGCCGAGTCAGCAAGTGCAGCAAAGTCGCACTTTGTCTCCCGTATGAGTCATGAGATTCGCACTCCTTTGAATGGGATTTTGGGAATGGCGCATGAGCTGCAACGCACCTACCAAGATCCTCATGCACAGGGCCACCTGAAAGTACTCTGCGACTGTGCGGAATCTCTTATGGCCGTGATTAATGATGTGCTCGATTTTGCGAAGATTGAGGCAAACAAGCTAGAACTCGAGGCCACGCCCTTCTCTCTACCGGAGTTGACCGAGCGAGTGCTCAATACGGTGCGACCCGCCACCTCCGCGAAGCGTCTTGAACTTCTATCTGAGCTTGATCCCACTATTCCTCCCTGGCTCGTAGGCGACCCAACTCGCCTGGGTCAAGTTCTCATCAATCTCCTTGGTAATGCGGCAAAGTTCACCTCTCAGGGAACGGTGAAACTGAAAATCGCAAGGTCGAGTGCAGAAATCCCAAACACCGCAGCTATCTTCTTCGAAGTACAAGATACGGGCCCTGGCATATCGCCAGAACAGCAAGAGCGAGTTTTTGACGCTTTCTCCCAGGCGGATCCATCTATTACTCGTCGCTATGGGGGCACGGGACTTGGCCTAACTATCTCTCAGCAATTTGTTCAGGCTATGGGAGGAGGCATCACGCTAAGCAGCGAGATGGGCCGAGGCACTACTTTTTCGTTCTTTCTGTCTTTTCCCATTCCTCACAAAGAGGAACTCAAGACTGGCTCAGGTAGCGAGCGCCCGCCGCTCTTTGCAAGCTCAGGTCCACGACGCGTTTTGGTTGTCGACGATGTCGCAACAAATCGTCTCGTCGCTACCAACTATCTTACCGAACTAGGACACCATCCAGTGGCCGTCTCTTCAGGGGAAGATGCGCTTAAGCTATATAGCAGTACACAAGAGGCGCCCTTTGACTTGATTCTACTCGACCTTCACATGCCTGGCCTTAGCGGCTCGGAAACGGCGCAGCGAATACGAGAACTTAAAACTTTTCCTACCAAAAAGGTTCCAGTTGTTGCCCTCACGGCAGATACCTTGCGCCAAGATTTAATGATTTCCCATGGCGGCCCGTTTGACGAGTGGCTCGATAAGCCCCTCCGGATCAAAGATCTTGAGCTGCTTACCGGGAGATGCGGCACTACGCCCTCCCCTACGACTTCTTCCCCCACTCAGGTAGATTCGTTCTGGCTCTCTGCTACAGAGCTCGATAGTCAACACCTACTCACGCAATACGAAGATGAGCCGACGATCCGAGAAATGCTCCTCTTGTTCTACGAGGAGAGTGAGCAGCTTCTTACTGATTATGCGGATGCGCTCGCAAGCAGCAACTCTCAGTCCCTTAAGCGGGCGGCGCACGCACTCAAGGGATCCCTATATAATGCGGGAGCTCTCAGGCTTTCTGCCTGCGCTGAAGCGATAGAGCATGACCCTTCTCGCTCTCTCGCAAGTCCCATCCCGACTGTATTCATGGCTGAAGTTAAACTGCTACGCTCCCAGCTCCTGGCCAATCTCACGCCACCAAGTAATGCGGACGTCAGGGCATGAGGTAACTTTGGTGCTCGCCGCGAGGCACAAGTGGCCCCTCTCGAACGCCTAACCTGCTAATAGAACTAGTCTTTGCGGCCGCCGTGCGCACGATCAGACCCGCCCTAAAAAATACTATTCCTGCTCAGAGATGGCTTCAGCTCGCCTTTTACTCTTCCGACTAAAGACTAGGGATCGTGGCTACCGCAAAGAGTACTGTCCACGCACCAAAAAAGGAGAGCGCACCCTGAGAATTAGGAGCAAAACAATTCTGTCCATGGCCATCGTAGCAGGCCTGGCCTGGGCGCTCGTGCACTATACGGTGAGCCCGCTTCTCATGCGTGGCTTTCTCCTGATTGAAGAGCATGAAATTACGCGAGATGCGCTACGAGCAAAGCCTGCTCTTGATGACGCGATTCAGTCGCTCAAGGTTAAGACCACCGACTGGGCTTCATGGGACGATACCTACGAATTTATCGAATCCAGAGATCCAGCTTACGTTGAGTCAAACCTAACCGCGGAGTCTATAGCGGGATTGCAGGTGAATCTTATTGCTTTTTTTGACGCTAAGGGAAATCTGCTAATCGCCCGCGCGGTGGACCTCGCGACAGGCAACTACCAAGAGGCCCCCAATGATATTCTTTCCTATTTCACTCCTGGCTCACCATTTTTAGCACATGACGCAAGCCTCGAGGGCTATTCAGGCATGCTTCGCGCGAATACCCAGCCGTTTATTTTTGCGACTCTCCCTGTGCTTACAAGTTCGTCTGAGGGACCTGGTCGCGGCACAGTTCTGTTTGCGGCCTATGTGGGGGAAGCACACATAAAGCGCCTCTCACTCTTGTCGCAATTGGATCTTCGGCTGTATCAATTGGATAAGCTATCCCTTCCGCAGGAATTACTTGACCACGCCGAAGAGGCTCAAAAGGGGGGAGGTCTGTTCCTCGACCGAGCGCACCCTGAGCTACTGCTCGCATATCAAGTGCTCCCGGACGCCACGGGAGCTCCTGCCATTCTTGTCGAGATAAATGCCTCTCGCGCGGTATATCAGCAAGCATTGCACACGAGGAACTCCCTCTCTCTGGCGCTCGCAATATGCGGAGCGGGACTAGGCTTAGCCTTGCTCCTAATGCTCGAACATTCAGTCCTGTCGCGTCTTGCGAAAATGAGCGCTGTCGTAACTCGCATTACTTCATCGGATGATTTGAGCGCACGCTTACCCGTAACGGGGAATGATGAGATCTCGGCGGTAAATGGTGCGGTAAACCACATGCTCACGGGCCTCGAGAATTCTTATGAAAGGCTTCTGATTTTGAAAGATGCTGCTGAATCAGCAAACACTGCAAAGGGTGAATTTCTTGCTAATATGAGCCATGAGATTCGAACCCCGATGAATGGCGTGCTCGGCATGAGTGAACTTCTCGCTGAGACGAATCTCGACGCAGAGCAAAGGGAATTCGTAATGATGATCCATCAGTCGGCTGGGTCTCTTGTTTCACTCATCAATGACATCCTCGATTTCTCTAAGATAGATTCGGGCAAACTCGATCTCGCTCCGATTCCGTTCTCCCTTCGTGAGCTTGTTGCAAACGAGACTGGCCTCTTTCGCTTTCCAGCGATGGAGAGAGGGATTGAGTTTGTCACACGCATCGACGAGGTCATCCCAGACACATTTTTGGGAGACTCGCTTCGCATAGGACAAGTTCTCAAAAACCTTATTGGTAACGCACTAAAATTTACTCCTGAGCAAGGTGGGGTTCTCGTAATCGTAAGCGCTGACGCACACAGCGAAGAATCTGTTACTCTACATTTCACGGTAAGTGATTCAGGCATCGGCATTGCGGATCACAAGCAGAACCATATATTCGAAGCTTTTACTCAGGCCGATTCATCGACTACACGTGAATTCGGCGGTACTGGCCTTGGACTCGCAATAGTAAAGAGACTAGTTACCTTGATGCGAGGGCGAATTTGGGTCGAAAGTAAGGTGGGGGTTGGCTCCGCCTTTCATTTTACTGTGACTCTTCCCCGTGTCGCTACTCAAACCGACAAGGTTGAGGCAGAGGCGCCTGCTGCCTCAATCTCGAACCGAGAAACCTTTCATTCGTCCCTTCCCGTGCTACTCGTAGAGGACAATCTGGTAAATCAGCACCTGATGAAAAAACTGCTTTCTCAACGCGGCCTTTCTATCGTGGTTGCATCGAATGGACGCGAGGCCGTAAGGCAGATACAAGAACAGGCGTTCTCGCTCGTTCTCATGGATTGCCAGATGCCGGAAATGGACGGATATGAGGCCACGAGAAGGATTCGTCAGACCATGCAAGGAAGTACCATTCCCATAATCGCTCTCACGGCGAACGCGCTACAAGGCGACAGAGAGAAATGCCTCGCTCATGGCATGAACGATTACCTCTCAAAGCCGCTGAAACGCGACGAGCTTTTTGCCAAGGTTGAGAAATACTTGGCGCTTGATAAGCTACCCGCGTAGGTTGAGCCGCCCACTAAAAGAGCACACCCTACCCCTGGAGCGATCTATGAAAATAATTCTCGCGGGTCTCCCCGGCAAAATTGCTTCGGTAGTAGCTAATAGTTTACCCGCTGCTACTTTCCATTCTCACGCACTATGCTCCTCAAGGCATGCCACTACTCAGTGGATAGCCGAAGCGACGGCGGCTCAGATCACGCTCGTCACTGAGTTAAACCTCGCCGCATCTCTCATGCAGGGTGAAGAATACGTCGCTCTTGATTTTTCCCCCGTAGCCGCCGGTCCAGACCGCCTCGCCTATTGGGCCTCGCTTAAAGTTCCTGCGGTGATTGGCGCGACTGGATTCGACGCAAAGGATTTGCGAGAACGGATTCCTGAAACCGATGCTCTCATTGTGATTGCGCCTAATCTTGCGCTTCCCATTGTGGCCATTCAAGCCGCTCTTAAAGACGCCGCCCAGCATTACTCCGGCGCCTTCGCTGGATTTAAGTTCCGCTGCGAAGAAAGTCATCAGGCGACGAAGAAAGATACCAGCGGAACGGCCCGAAGCCTCATTCCTGTTTTTCGTGACTTAGGATTCCAAGGTGCCGAAGAGAAAAGCATCGTAAGCATTCGCGATCCTGCACTGCAACGTCAGCGCGGAGTTCCCGAAGATTGTATTGGCGGTCACGGCTGGCATCGCTACGAAGCGTCCTCAGAATCCGGAGTTACGATCGTCCTTGAGCATAATATCAATGGACGCGCGGTCTATGCCGCGGGAGCCCTCCGCGCGTGTGCGTTTGCTTTGAAAAAGTGGCAAGGCGCCGAGAGAGGAAGGGCATTCGATATGGTCGATGTCATCAAGGAAAAAGAAGGGCGGCCTACGCCGTAATCTTAAAAATCTTCCCGGCCGCTCCAAGAGGTGTTATACCGAATCTGGTTTTGGAGTCTTGCTCCGGACTTTTTAAGGTCACTAGACTTTAAGACCCGCCCTGTTCTTTAAAAATCTCTCTAAACATTTCCGCACTTTGACCTCATACCAGCAGTGTTGAACTGCCGTTTCTGCACGTCGCTATGCTCCCTGTCTGAGCTCATATCGAATCAGCCGCGACCATAGTAAATTCGTCGATCTTGCGGAATAAATTCATTGGTTTTAATAGGTTACGCCATCTACCGGAAATGCTTTTGTAGGGAATTTTTTCGCACCAAATAACTTGACTATGGCCCCCTACTGGAGGCTAATGCAGCAGCAAAATGTAGTTCTATCGCCAGGATATCTATGAAATACGCGCTTTACCGCAGCTTTCTTTTCGCAGCCCTGCTCACCTTGATGACTCCATTTGCTTCAAAGGCAACACCTCCTGCCTGCGGACCTTCTGCGGCTCACGATATTGTAATTTTGCTGGATCTCACGGGCAGCCAAACAGCTGCCACCATAGAGCAGCAAAAGACGGCAGCGAGGAATTTTGTAAATTCTTTTAGCTCGTACGTAGTGAAACCTAATATTGCCATCGCTAGTTTCAACACGGCATGTAACTGCTCAAACAGCGCGGGAAGCATTGACGTGTGCAACGGGGATGATCTTCCTACCCCCATAGATTGTTACAACAACTCTAACCTAAACGAAGTCCGTATCGACGCTCCGCTTTCGAGCAATTACACCCTCGCGCTCCAGAAACTTGCTTCAGGCTCAGGAATCCTTGGACAGGGATCAAACGGCGCGGGAATTGGGGGAAGTAACTTAAAGAAGGCAATCGAGGTAACCCAGGCCCATTTAGTAGCTGCAGGAATCTCCGGCTATCCGAATCACTTGATTCTGCTTTCTGATGGGCAAACTAATCTTCCTAGCTATTACCTTGTCTCGCTTGAGCAATGTAACAACTGCTCTTGCCCAGGTGCTCAAGTGCCGCCGGCTTCGCAAGCTGCTCAGAATGCGCGTACGGAAGGAACTACTATTTATACGGCAGTCAGTGCGACTCCTTGCAGTAACGGGGCTTCGTTCCTGCAGAACCAAATTGCAAGCAGCCCGAGCTTGCATTTTAGCGCGCCTTCCGGCCTCACCCAGATAACTCCCCTGCTTTCTCAGACGATCACCTGCAATGACCAAAACTCGTGCACCGTCGATACCTGCGTCGCAAATCAATGCCAATTTGTAGCCCCTGACTCTGATGGCGATGGGGTTCCCAACTGCACGGATCAATGCATTGGCAATAATGCTCTTATTGGCCAAGGTTGCGATGGTTCAGATTCTGACACGTGCAACGGCGGTGTATGGCAGTGCCCTGCTGGTGGTTCTCTCTCATGCAGCGATAATGCTGCCATTGATGACAGTGACGGCGACGGAATCCCTAACTGCACGGATCAGTGCGTAGGTAACAACGCTCTCATTGGCCAGGCGTGCGATGGCTCAGACGCTGACAGCTGCAGCTCCGGCGTATGGCAATGCCCCAGCGGTGGTTCGCTTGCCTGCTCCGATGGTCCCGCACTCGATGATTCTGACGGAGACGGAGTGCCCAACTGCGTAGACCAATGTAGCGGAAATAATGCCCTGATTGGTCAGCCGTGCGATGGCTCGGATTCTGATAGCTGCGCCTCGGGAATTTGGCAGTGCCCAAATGGTGGTTCGCTCTCTTGCAACGATAATGCAGCGATTGATGATTCAGACGGCGATGGTTCTCCGAATTGCGTTGACCAATGCCCTAGCGATCCGCTTAAGTCTCTGCCAGGAAGCTGCGGATGCGGAATAACCGACACCGACTCTGATGGAGATGGCACTCCTAATTGCATCGACCAATGCTCGAATGATCCTCTCAAGGTACTACCCGGCGCATGTGGGTGCGGCGTGGCAAATACGGACTCTGATTCCGACGGCACGCCTAACTGCCTCGACCAGTGCCCAAGCGACGCAGGGAAAACCTCCCCAGGTGTTTGTGGCTGCGGAACCGCTGACACAGACAGTAATGGCAATGGAGTTCCTGATTGTAACGACATTGATTCTGCTGCCCAATGTACGCGCACCGACGTGCAGGGATACATCAATGCGCTGTCGACCACTCTTAACGAGCAACAAGCGCAAGTGAGAAGGCTTAACAGGAGAATTTCGCTCGTGCGTGCTCGGTGCCCTAGCCCACGCGCGGCAGACACGTTTGTCTCCAATAGCAATAGGACTGCGACAAAGCTAAGAACCACCAATCGCTCTGAGATTGGCAAGTTACCCGCGACGACGCTTTCGTGCCCAGCCTCGGCAGGCTGCACGAACTCAGTGATTTCGTTTGGCGCATCAATCTTTACTAAGAATTCGACTTCTTTCAGACGCTTGGTTGATCAAAGCATAGCCTTTGAGTTGACCTGCGTACGGCCAGGTGGCCAATGCGAAGGCCCAGCGGAAGAGTGCCTAGAGCGCGCAAGAGAGCGTGAACGTATCCGCCGTGCTGAGCGCTCTCAGGCGCGAAGGTTAGACAATGCTAACAGGACTACCGTTTCGCAGTTGCCCTCTACTACTGCGGTCTGTAACTAACCGCTAGCACTTGGGGTGAGGCAACTCGCCCCAGTGTTCGCAGGCCTAGGAGTGTGTCCCGTAGAAACATTAATCCTCATTTTGGACACAATCCGTAAGGGGGGGGCTGTCCCGTTGCCACCACAACATGTAGTGGTAGAATTTTCCTACGGGACAGACTCCTAGGCGAGGGAACCTCTGAAAACCTTCGCCTTGGTGGTCTTTGTGTTCTTAAAAACAACCACTAAGAACACAAAGACCACCAAGGGGGAGAACATTTACCTCCTTACGGGTTTTTCAGGGGTTCGCTTGCTAGCGCCCATTGAGACTTTCGTCTACCAGCAACCTCGAAGCGACGTGCCCAACTCGAAATGCGAGGCTCTTACTTGCGCAGCAATTCTCCAATGCTCTCAGAGGCTTAAGCTGTGTACGAGGGCTCACTTTCCCCGCCGCCGTGCGATCAATTCCCTAGCTGTTTCGGCGTTTCATTCCCGCTTTGAAAGTGCCGCGAAGAATAGCCGTTCCTCTTGGGAATCCTTACGGCCAAACCTCGCATAACAGAGAAAGGTGCTGTGCGCTCTAAGCGGGAGAGGTGTAAAGCCGTTGGTTACAATCGCTCAAAATGGAGTCCTTACGCGCGCTGCTGCTAGTGCGAGATCGCTCCTCGATGCCGTCTTACCCAGCCAAAAATCCTCCCCTGCCTCTCCGCACGCGGAGATTGACCAACTCGCGATGCCTGCCGCTGTAGTTAAGAGTGTAGCGACCCTTCATCCCTACTTGCCATCCGACATTGGTCCTTTGGTGGCCAAAGACTTCGCACTTGAGTCTCGACTTCTATCGCTGCGCACAAAGTGTGAGATTGCGCTCTCTGCTGCGTCTGGATTCTTGGTGACAGGCATGATTCTTAACCCCGCTAGTCTCACGTCGCCGAGCTTGACGGGCTTCTTGATGAGCAACGGCGTTGCAGCCGCCACAGGAGTTGGAATGTGGCTCATGCGAAGAGAATTTGGGCAAAGTCATGCATGAGCTGCCAAAGTTCTCGGCAAAAGAAACTTTGAGAGAAACCCTGAGTATTATTCCGCTACCGATGCCTTGGGCGCCGCCGAAACCTCTCCCCAGGGCTCTCTTCAACAAATGATCGCTCTTAGGCATGCCCTCACGCATGTCCCCCTACAGTACGGAGAAGAGAGTACTCGACTTGCTGCAAAAATTCTTGCCAAGGCCGAGGTAGCATTTCCTGGATCGTTGATGCACATGGATGCAACTCTCGCGCTGATTCATGCTACTCATCCCTCTATGGACCGAAGCAGTCTTGCGCTACTTTCAAGAAACTTGCTCGAGTTCGCCCAGCGGCGAAATGATATCTTTGAGCGGACAGAGAATCGCTATTTCCGCAAAGACGAAGCCGATCGCTTGGCGGTGCTACACTCTGCATCAAGTGCCTTTGCTATCAGCCTTTTTCGCATGAAGTTCGAGGATCCTCGGGCAAAGTGCGATTCACTCAACTTGGTTCGAAACCTTTTGGATAAAGCGGTCGACCCCAGTAGGAAAGATTCTGTACTGAATCTGCTGAGAGAAAACTGTATTGAAGCCTACCTTGGTTATATTTCAGATATCCCAAGCCCAGCCGACAAGCTTCTGTATCTTAAGGAAGCCGCTGCAATCCCTGGTCTAGAGAAAGACCAGAAGAAAGTGATCTCAGCTCTCGTAGAAAGTATTCGAGATGCAAAACAATTTACCGCGGCAGAATCAATTGAAGCACAAGATCTCCTTGGTGCGCTTGTCTTTGAGGACCGCGGTCAAAAGGCTCCTGCGAAGGAACTAAGAAAAGCTGCTTAATATCTGTCCCTTAGAGAAGCTCATTACCGTTCACGTTCTGCTACGGACTAGGAGTATGTCCCGTAGAAAAATAAATCCTCATTTTGGACACAATCCCTAGGGGGGCTGTCCCGTTGCCACCACAACATGCAGTGGTAGAATTTTTCTACGGGACAGACTCCTCGCGTTGCACTACATTCCCTTGGTATCCCTTTCCTACCCTCAGAAAGTAACTCCCCACCGCACTACCGCGAATAGTAAGAGGAACTTCCTCTAGAGGCCCAAGACTCTTGAAGTATGGCGCCAGCGCCTCATCAGAAACATCTGTTCTCGTGCGACTTACCATCAGAACGCTTCTTCCAAGATAGCGTTCTGGGTTTGTCCAAAAATAGTACATGAGGCTATACGCGCCTAGAAGGCTGCGCCCCTGTGATGGTTCTGGGAACGGAAGTCCTCTAAGTCTTGAGTTTCGCGCACGATAGAACCCCACTTGTGACCCGACGTAGTGCGAATCGGCGCCCATCACCACAGGCCAGGCTCCTGTCTCTTGATGAATAAGTTGCTCCTTCGCAAGAACGGCAGATCCTAGTTCATTCCAGCCTAAAAACTTCTTCATTGCCTTTCCATACGGCACACCAGGAATACCGATACCGAGGTATACGAGTACCGAATGCAAGAGCAGGAAACACACGAGCAGTGTGACGCCCCAAAGTCGTTGGATTCGGTGTAAGGCACGTTGGCCTGCAGGCATAAGGGTTTCATCTGGCACTAACACCAATCCCAAGAGCGGTACCAGCGGAATAAGCGCAGGACCTATCCAGTTCACTTTAATCTCTTGAGAGAGGCTGGCGTAAAGAAAAACCGCCACAGGAACAAAAGCAAAGAGCCCTACAAAGAGCTTGAGCCTGCGATTTACCCTCAGCAGCGGCGCAACTCCCGTTTTTTCCCTTAACCATTCGGGCCCAAACTGTGCAGCGACAAACCAGGCGCCAACAGGAGTAAGGAGGAGAAGAAAGAAACCTATCAGTAAATGCGTACTTAGCTCTGGTTTCGCATCAAATCTTCGAGGCCCTTGGAAGGCGAAGGAGGCCCACTCATGGTTTGAATTCCACAGCAGCACGGGACTAAAGATAAGAAGGGCAAGGAGCGCAGCAGCATAAGGCTGGGGCTTTAAGAACCAGTGCCGTGATTCTTTATCGAGGAGCATGAAAAGAAGTATTGGTGGGCCAAGGAGCACCATAGGATATTTAGAGAGCATACCTAAACCAAGGCATATCCCGACTCCGTACCACGCGCCTGAGCGCTGACGCAGAAGAGCGCGATGTAAGAAATAAAGCGCTCCGGCCCAGCAGGCGACGAGAGGCGCATCTGGCGTTATGAAGAATCCCATCGCTGAATGAAACGGAAGCAGGGATAGGAGCAGGATTGATAAAAGTGCGACTTTCTGATCGAACCATTCACTCGCAAGACGTGCGGTGAAGTACACCATCACGATCCAACAAAACATGGCGCCGCAGCGCGCGCCAAATTCATTGACACCAAAAGCGGCTTGTCCAAGAGCGATGAGGAGCGCTACCGCGGGGGGATGATCAAGGTAGCCAATATCGAGGTTCTCCGCATACTTCCAATAATAGGCCTCCTGAGACATCAAATTAAGCAGAGGCATGTAGAGAAGTCTAAGTAGCAAAAGAGCTACTACCACAAAGGGAGCAGAGCGAAGAATGGCAACTCCAGGCTCTTCCTTGGCGCGCGCCAGTGCAGGAGACGCATGTGCCCCCGTATAGAGCATCACCACGAACGTCGCCGAGGAGGCCAGAATGGGAAAAAGCTGCGCACCCGCCCAATACTCAAGGTATACCGCCTCAACTCCTGCACCCAATGCCAAAGCGGCAGTGCCAACTCCAATGACCCACCACCAAGGACCCAAAGGCGCTATTTCGTTCGCCTCGCGAGAAAGAAGCTTTGGCGTGAGCAGCACAAAGGCAAATAAAAGTGCCAATCCTGGCAACTGCGTCGATTGCAGGCTAAGCCCAGCTGAGGAGAGAGTAAGCCGAGCAATTACATGCAGGGCTGCCCCTACTAGTAATATTAGCCGGAAGTGGGGCTGCACACTCATGGGTAAATGGCCTTAAGAAATTCGCGCAAACATTCTCTCTATAGCGCGAGTAGAGGCCACTGACGAGAGCCGGTACTCGTTAAAGGCTTTTGGAGAAACGCGGTTCTCTCCTCCCCCTCTTGGCGCTGGATTCGATTCGCTTGAAATCAATTCACCAAGGATGCCTTTTAGGGTGCCACCAAGTATGCCACTAAAAGTGATTGCCGACGGATTTTTTTTCTGAAGAATCATTCCTAGAATTGAGAAAGGCCTGCGCCGCCTCGACTACCCTCTCTTCGCCTATAGCTTGGAGACACTTATTATCTTTGCATAGCGTGTGACGGTGATTGTGAGCCGAGAGACAGGGACTGCAAGAATAATTAGCCCAAATATTAAGCTTGTTCTCTCCCATGGCTCCATAGAGCGCAGGTGTCTCTGGACCAAAAAGGGCAATTGATTTGATATCAGTGAGAGCTGCAAAATGTGCAGGACCACTATCATTAGTAATCAGCAGCTCAGCCTGAGTGAAAAGCGCGACTACTTCGCGCAGCACCTTTGTCTTACCGGTAAGGTCAAGGCAGCGCTCAAGGGGGAGTCCTGCCAGTATAGCGTCTGCATACGGTTTCGAGCGTTTTAGTCCAATCACCGCGCAAAAAAGGCCCTCGTTGATAGCCATGAGCTGCTGCAATGCAGAGACATAGCGCTCCATTGGCCATCCACGAATGGGAAGCGCATCTCCCGGATCAGGATTTACCACTAAAATGCGATCCCCGGGTTTCACGCGAGGATTAATGGATTGAAGTAATCTCCAAAGTTCCTGGTGCTCACTATCAGTAGCTCTATAGCGCGGAAGCGGCACCCGAAGAGGGTTGAGATCCATCTTTAGAAGCGGAATGTCTTTTGGATCACTGCCTGCGGCACACACGAGCGCCAGGAAATTAAGCTCCATGTGTTGATGGGGATTATAAAAAACACGGTGGGTAAGAAACCGTCCGCGAAACAACCCCTCTGCCGTGTAGTTATCAAAACCAATGCGCCGCTCCGAGCCGCTAAGAAAGGAGAGAATTGAGGTAAAACGGGAGAAAAGCTCAAGGTCTATTACCGTATCAATCTTGAGAGCTCGAACTCGTAGAAGTGCATGGAGCGTAGACCACACAAGGCTCAGAAAATTGCTCTCATCAATTAGTATAAGATTCTTTTCTGGAATCACCCCTAGAAGAGAAACGCTCTCCTTATTCTTGGAGAATACCATGAAGAAGAGTTCACTCCCTGGGTAGCGTAGCTCAGCTTGCCGGAGCGCTGAATGAGCAATTATTGCGCTGCCCATCTCGCTAAGTTCAAGAAACAGAATTCTCTTGGGAACAGTTGCTGCTGGAACTCGGCCAAAGAGAGCCTTGAGAACGGAGGCAAACCAGTGCCAGAGGGTCAGTACCACGCAGATGGGAATCCCGGCCCAATAGTCGATTATTTGTGTGGTGCGAACGCGCATAGGTAAGCAGTCCTTGAGTGGCCAAAAGGGTCCGCCATCATACCCAAGACGGGCAACTATGGCACACAGCCTCCTATCCAGCTAACCCCCTAGAATTACAGAGACTAGTGGAGCCCTCTCTCATCTAGAAACTGCGCAAGTGCATACGAACCGCATGTAGCTTAGAACAAACCGCGGGCGCAGAATTGCATTCCAACTCCTAGGTAGCCTCTGAAAAATTTCGTTCTCTCCTTCGTGTCCTTCGCGTTAAAATTGCCTTACAATTCTTAATGGAATTTGCAACTCACCACACTAAATGCGGCAATCTCCCGCAAAGCGATTATCATATGCTACATCCAACAGACCCCACCGAGCTCCTTGAGTTTTCCTCTCTTATTGATCCGAACCTTTTTCAGCCATGCGCAGTCCCCGTTGAAGGGGTACTTCAAACTATTCCTCTCAGTTGGGAACTTCAGTCATCTCACGAAGGCCCTCGCACCGTTCTGTTTGGCGGAATTCACGGCAACGAGTGGTGCGGCGTGCATGCGCTTCGATTTCTTATGAGGGAGTTTTCAGAAAGAAGACTGCAACTCAGCAAGGGCTCTCTCGTGCTCGCCATTGGAAATGCCGAGGCACTGCAGCGAAAAGTTCGCTACGTTGGCGAGAACATGAATAGGCAGTTTCATTTATCGCAGGCCCCTAAGGGAACGGACTACGAAAAAAGGCGCGTTGAAGAACTTAAAGCGATCTTGCACTCTAAGATTACCCTTCTACTTGATCTCCACGCTACATCCGCCCCCTCTATCCCCTACGCCATGATTGAGCGCCCCTTCCTTGAACGCTCCCAAGATCTTCAATTCGAAACCATTGTCACGGGATGGGGAGAGCTAGGTGATGCTTCAGTTGCGGGAGATACCCAAACTTTTGCAGAGTCTCTCGGAGCATGGGGAATTACCATGGAAAATGGGCAGCTCAGCAGTCCTTCCTCAACGGACTCCGCGATTGCAACCTCTCTTCGCGTGCTTTCTCGCATGGGAGTCGAGGGATGTCCGAAGCTAGAGCCTCGGCGCTCTGTAATTTACGAAATGACCGAAGTATATCAGCAAAAACGGAATAGTTTTCGCTACGAGAAGCCCTTCTCAAATCTTGAGAAGCTCGAACGTGGACAGCTTATAGGCGCGGATGAACTCGAACAATTTTTTGCTCCTCGCGACTATGATGCGGTCATGATTCTCCCGGGAACCCCCGGACCCGGACTAAAGCCTGGAGAGAACCTCTTTCACTTTGGAAGGCGACTCCCCTCTTAAAAGACCATACCCTCTTAGTGGTCTCTGTGTCGCCGCTGGGAGAGCACCAAGAACTCGCTCCAGCATTATCGCCGAAGAACTCCAGAGCAGACGCAGCTCTACCGCGTTGTCTATCACGGACGAGACGAGCTACCTCGAGTCTGGGAAGAGCGCTTTCAGGAAACCTATGGCGTGCTTCGTGACGAGGCCTTAACCACATTCGATGAGTATCTGGAGATTCCTAAGGCGGATACAGAGAAATTCCTTCTGCGAATCATGAAATCGATACCCCCATTCGGTAGTGCAGAGCATATTAAAAGCCATATGACGCTTCTCTCTCGCTTTGCAGAGCGAGAATCTCCGATTGATATCCATCGCTGGAGTTTCTTCCACTCCTGCGGCTCAGGCACATATTTTCGATGTTGCTCTAGGTGCCACAGAAACTATTTCTGATAAAAATATAAAAAACTTCCGTACTGCTTATAATTATATCGAGCCCGCCTGTGAACAACTGAAGTTATACGGCGAAGCGCTGGAAAGCGGAGATCTCTCTGCAAACTTTGCGACTTGGAATTCCGGTATACAGCGGTTGCATCGAGTTGTGGAAGATTTGTCGGAATTTGCTGAGCAGATGAGCAAAGGCGTACATGAATGTAGTATCTGGAATAAAGGTCAGAAAGCAGCGCCCGATCAGTGGGGAACCCTCGGGCGCTGCTTTAAATTCACTGTTGAGCAATTACATATCTCATGCTCGGATGAAGTTCAAACTTCTGACAGCATCCAGGGAGATGTTATGCATAGAGGCTTTGTAATATTCAGTATCTGTTTCTCTCTGATATCAATATTTATGGGAGTGAAAGCAACTGCGCAGGTTGCAGTGTCTACTCTTGTCACTGAGAATATTAGTGCCCCTTTATGCTTAATGTCCGTAAAGGAGTTTCCGAATCTACTTGGGAGTAGCATTTCTAACTATAACTCAGGCGCAGATTCGAGCGAGCTGGTTTATAATGGGATCACTCCCGGCCTAGGACTGGATATTCTCGGAATCAGCTTTGCGCACGTTTTAACTTCTATAGATGACAAGCCCATTGAAAATGACAGTTTATCGGAGGCGCTTGCGAGCCAGAGAGCTTTCCGTTTGGCTGGTTTCCTTGCGGACAAGAAATTTTTAAAGTTGGTATCTTTTCAGAAGAATCTCCCCTGCCCGAAGAAGTTCCAAGAGTTTTTGAATGAAAATAGAGCTGCTGTCGAGAGTAAGGCCCATTTAATTTCCGATACACTCCCCAAACTCTTTAGTAAAGGATCTGGGTTATGCGGCGGAACATTCGCTGCAAGCCGGGCGGTGGGAGAGCTGTTGCGAAAAACACCGAAGATAGGGGAGGTCCTTCGCCAGATCAGGTGCGGCCGAGATACTGTCATCCTGACACTTGCTTCACCCTCAGATGAGAAGATTCTCGATACTCTTCAGTCACATATTAGTGGTGAAAAACTTTTCTGTTCGGCGGAATCAAGGAAAGAGGAGAATCGATTCGCTTTTGTCGACGGAATAAAGACGCACAATGTTTACACAATTAAACTATGCGGGCAGGAGAAATCGGAAGAATCTGCACGCGCGGCAGCAATGGATCAGCCACTTCTGGCAAAGGCTCTCGTCGAGGATCTTCAAAGAATTGCTGGCGAGGATAACCTTACCACTAGCTGGTCGATGCAGGGCATCTTCAAAGGAGGAATCAGACGTACACCGATAAAGTTTACCCTGCAGCCTTTCGATCGACATCGTTTATATGGTCAGGGCTCTTCCCAATCAAACCAATCAGCACGCTTGATCGTAGGTCAGCTGGATGCAGACACTGATGGGAGTTCCATTCAGAAACTACCTCAACTACTTAGCATTTTTACCGATAGAAAAGGTGTTCAGTTCGAAAGTTTTGTTTTTCGGTTATCAAATCGAGCGGATATCAGTGTAAGGATGCTGTTCGCAGTTACTGATTCTGAGAAGGCCCTTGAGTCGCTCAATAAAAGTACTTCGGTAAAAATTAAGTGACTCACTTTTACGCCGATGCTCTAGAGTATTGAGAGCAAAGGTCTCGCGGACAGTCCAAAAATACTGTTTCGCGAGCTTCAAGCGCTGAAACGGGGGAGGCGACTCGCCATTACGGTAGTTATCAAAAATGGTAACGCGGAGCACGGGAGGGACGCTACGAGAGGGACACTGCTGAGCAAACAAGAATTTCCCTTTTAGAGATTCCTTAGTTCTTGGTGTGTGCATACCACGCAGGTCCTCCTCTGGTGCACCCCAACTTATTCAGATTCAATTTGATTGTCAGACCGAGCAATTTAGAGACTTAGATTAAAAAGTTAGGGTGCACCAGAGGAGGACCTATTAAGGCTTTTTCATGGCGTACGCAGATTGGGAAACTCTGGAAACAGATATCGCGGAACTAAAGGTGCTTTTTAATTTCTTAAAAGAGCACCGCGCGAATCCAAAGCGGGTCGATTACTCCCAGTATCCAGAAAACGAGAGAGCATATTGGAAGAGAGCTCATGAAAATGGCGGAAAACATGGCCTCGCCGAGCTTTCTAGTTTCACGAGAGTAGATAAGAACAAAACAAAAAACGCGGAAGGGATTGAGGTTGGTTCTTACAGTCCGGGATGGACTTACTACCGCGGGCCTAAGGGCGAAGTTTCTTTTTCAACTAGCGGCGGCAACATCGTGAAGGGCTATAGGGCCTGCTATATTTATATTCCTACTGACCCAACGTGGAGGCCTAGGGGCGAACCAAGAGGGGTTCTGGCTCGCCGCAGGCTCACTGAGGATGAGATAGATGAGGTGACAGCTCAAATCTACGACACGAATCTATTATTTGAGGTTAAGACTTATTTCACCTTTACCGCATTTGACGAGAGGAGCTTTCGCGCCCCTAGTGTAAATGGGCATCTTAAGTCTATTCCAAGATAGGGGGAGGCGGCTACTACGGGACGGAGCACGCTTGCAGCCTAGGTCCGAGGGGCTCATTTCTTAACCTGTCATCTATGGTATCATTCTCTGACATGGGGGGCTTTTCGTTGTTTAACGTGAGCCGGGGCATAAGAGTATGGGCGTATTTGGCGTCAATAATTTTGACAATGACGCAGCATTAGACTGGTTAGCACAGCTTGAAGAGGCAAAAGGGAGCTCCAGCAAATTCATTGAAGCGGCTGTTCGGGGTGGACTAGAGAACTGGGAGACTTTGCTCGCAGGTGCCGAAGTAGTTGCGGCATTATTCGGTCATCCCGCCAAAAAGCTTCCGGTCGAGTTGACTCTTTGGTTATCGAAGAACCAGCCGAAATTAAGTGATTCCCTGCGGGAAGAAACGTTTCTTGCGGTGAAGGTTGCCAAGGAGAATCCTGACCTCGCAAAGCAGTGGGTTGACTCGAGCGATCAGAAAAAGTGGGCTGCAGCCCAGAATAACCTGCTTAAGCGCCTTAAGGCAGCTCCGCAGTCCCTTACAATAGATGAGAAA
>JBIKWF010000092.1:0-18284 GCA_044356455.1 Bdellovibrionota bacterium
CGGTAATTACGCAATCTTGGAGGTGGCGAAAAACGCACCACGTGCCGGGACGAGAGATCGTGCGGCACCGCGGGGCTTGTCGCGGCGCCGCCTACTGGCAGAGACGGAACGCGGCGCCCTACCAAGATGCCGCACCCGTAGGTAGGGCGCGCCGTTCCGCCTCTGCCCGTAGGCGACGGCGCGACGCGCGCCCCGTCGTGCCGAAACAAATGCGCCGTCCTACCTAAAATCTCTAGCCCACGCCCCACCACCAGCGCTAGATTCCCCCCATGCCCCAAACCAAAGCCTACCTTTCCAAAACCGCCTTTAAAATCGGCAGCTCCTGCCCAACAAAACTTTTCTATTACCTAAGCCGCTACCCCTCAACCCTCGATGGAGATCCGTATCTCGAGCTCCTCGCCGAAGGCGGATTTATGGTGGGTAAAATTGCCCAGCTCCTCTATCCCGAGGGGGTCTTAGTGGACACCTCCCAAGGAGTTGAGCAGGCTTTTCTTGCCACAAAAGAACTATTGCAGCGCGAGAATGTCACTATCTTCGAAGCCACCTTCATCGCAGGCGTAAAAACAGCCTCCGTAGATATTCTCGTAAAACGCGGCGATGCGCTCGAGCTCATTGAGGTAAAATCAAAATCCTTCGACGGAAATGAAGACATCACCAAGCGCGCGAAAAATGGGAAGGGCCTTTTTTGGAACGCCGCAGGGACTAGTATCACCGCGGACTGGAGTGAGTACCTTGAAGACGTCGCCTATCAAGTCCTCGTGCTTGAAGAGTTTGGTCCTCAATACAAAATAAGCTCTTCGCTTCTCATGCCAGACAAGGCGCGCACCACTGCAATCGATGAGCTTGCGTCTCAATTCAAACTCCAAAGAGCAAGCAGCGACTCCCGCGATAGACGCACCAATGTAACCTTTACGGGAGACCCTGAGGAGCTAAAAGGCAAACATTTCCTTACCAAGATCCCAGTCGACGTCGAAGTACGAAGCCTGATGTTGGAAGTAAGCGAGACCGCGCTTGCCCTTGCCGATAGTATTAAAAACAAAATAACAAAGATCCCGCCTGTTATCGGAAAGAAATGTAAAGACTGCGAATTTAGGGGCGGGGAAGGGGGAGAACAAAGCGGATTTGCGGAATGTTGGGGCGAGCTCGCGGACGTAAAGCCGCATCTCTTTGAGCTCTATTTCGGCACCGCCATAAAACGCGAAGGGCGCTATCTCTTTGATGAGTTAATCGAGAAGCAGCAAGTCTCACTTTTTGATGTCCCCTCAGAATGCCTCACCGGAATTCGTGGGAAACGTCAGAAACTGCAGATAGATTGCACGAGGGACAATAAAGAGTGGATAGCTCCTGAGCTTAAAGACTTTATTTCCTCGATTAAGTACCCCCTGCACTTTATAGACTTTGAAACGTCTCGCCTCGCCGTTCCCTATCACTCAGGAATGCGTCCCTTTGAGCAGGTAGCTTTCCAGTGGAGCTGCCACACTATTCACGCCCCCGGCGAAGCGCCCCAGCATAAAGATTGGATTAATGTTGAAAAAACTTTTCCAAATTTCGAGTTCGCGCGAACTCTCATGGAAGCGGTTGGGCCCCAAGGTTCTATCCTCGTGTGGGCAACTCACGAGAACACGACCCTGAACGATATTCGAGATCAGATGAAGCGCTACGGGCACAAGAACCCTGAGTTAGACGAGTGGCTCTCTCTTGTGACCAAAAGTTCAGGTTCCCAGGGACGCCTCATCGACATGAATAAGCTTACTCAAGACTATTACTTTCATCCCAAGATGGTCGGGAAGACTTCTCTTAAGTATGTGCTCCCCGCTATCTGGGCGAGCAACACTGAGCTGCACGAAATCCCGTGGCTCAAGCGGTACGTAAAAAAGTCAGGCAGCGAGCTTCTAAACCCCTACGAAACACTCCCGCCACTAGAGATTGGGGGAGTAAATCAAACGGTTAAAGAAGGAACAGGGGCCATGACTGCCTACCAAGAGATGCTCTACGGAGCCGTCTCAGGGGATGCGGAGATGAAGGGGAAGTGGCGGGAGCTGCTTCGGCAGTATTGTGAGCTGGATACTTTGGCGATGGTGGTGGTGTATCTGCATTGGTTTGAGGACGGAGTATAATCTTTCACTTCATGCTTGAGATGAGCAGAATTTCGAAGTTTTACCCTAGGTTCGACCGAATGCTGTGTAATTCATTGATTTTGCAATTTACGGATTTCGCCACTAGCGATTGCGGGGGGTGCGATGCGCCTTGATCTGCGTTCACTGACTGTTTTCAGAATAGTTTTGGGTGCTCTTGCTCTTTGGAGCTTGATAGAGCGGGCATTAGAGTTTGGTAGATTCTATTCCTCCGAGGGAGTTTTTCCAACCTCGCTTCTGCCTATCGTGTACGGCAGTCACTATCCGGTTCTTCCGTCTGCAGATGGGGTTTGGATTTTTATTCTAGGGTTAGGAATTCTCTCAGCCTTGCTCTGGCTCCTTGGTAGTGCCCCCGTTATCACGGGTTCTCTGCTTTTCGCTGTCCTGTGTCTTCTACATGCACGTAACCCTCTCGTAGAGTATGGAGCTGATCGGGTACTGCGATTCGCACTGTTGTGGTCGCTTTTTCTACCGGTGGCTTCGCGGCGGGAACCTGGCCGATATCACGTAGCCGCAGGCTTCGGACCCCAAGGTCTGGCTCCGCATGTATTCGTTGCGCAGCTTTCGCTTATTTACCTGGGCACGGTTTGGGCCCGGGATAGTGCGGTATGGTGGTCAAGTCTTACGGCAGGAGAGATGGCTCTCAAGTTCGACATGTTCTCTACTCATTTCGGGAGGGCCTTATCTTCGTTCCCTACGCTTCTTAAAATGGGTACGGCCCTTACCATGGGGCTTGAGATTGTTGGGCCAATTGTCCTAATTGTTTGGTGGAAGAACGAGCGGGTTAGAACTTTAATCATTGCATTTTTTTCGCTTTTGCACCTCGCGATTGCTCTGTGTCTCGGTATCCCGTTTTTTTCCTTAGTAATGATAGGGTGCCTTGTAGCGTTACTACCGGGGATGGTTTGGACTTGGGTAGGTTGGGGCGACAATCCCTACAAGTTTCCGCATGATCCAACGTCTGTTCGAAACTACGCGAAGGCGCTGTTGCTTCTCTGTTTGTTTATTGGAAGCCAGTTCTTTCGGGAAGAACTTACGCTTGGGTCTTGTTCCGAGAAATGCGTAATTTCAAAAGTGCTTGGGGTTTCACAGTCCTGGCGCGTCTTCGCACCCTATCCAGATTCTGTTGATGGATGGTTTCTTGCTGTTGGGGTTGCTAGATCGAATCAAGAGGTGGATCTGCTTTCGCACTCCTCCCCCCCTCGCACGAGGGAAATGTGGCGCGCCGGCCCTCGCGCAAGTGTTCGTTGGCGGAAATACCTCCTCGTACTTCGAGACATCAAATTGCCGGTTGTGCATCACTACCTAGTTCGATCCCTCTGTGCGGACCAGTCTGTTAGGACCTCAGGCATTTCTAAGGTGCGGCTCACGTTTAATGAGGAGATTACCGATTTCGACGGCTCAGAACGGCCAGCGGAAGAGCGGGAACTGGGCTCATTCCCATGTAACGTCGGGAGTTCGCCTAACTAGTTGTTTCCCCTAGAAACTCTTCCCCTGAATTGAACCGAGCTCGGATCGTTCCCTGACCCCAGAAAAGCGAATATCTTTAATGGCCTAGATTGTGCATTCTAGCGGCTCATCGCGGAATGGAGCAGATCCCAGAACCTTGCGGACTTAGATTTAGTGACGCGTACTCTTGCTCTTGGCTGATGACCGCTCACGCTTAGTTAGCCAAGGGGCGCGGAGAGCTCACTGTTAATATAACTGGTGGTGTTCGTGAAACGAAGTTGCTTGTCAGAATCTGAGGAAGGCGGAGTTCTTGTTGAGCTAAGCCTCGTGGTAGTCGCCCTGATGTTCCTGTTAGGTGCGGTGTTTAGTGTTGGGCGTCTGCTCAATCAGATTTCGTGGCTGTCGCAAACAACCTATAACGCATTACTAGAGGGCGCTTCCAATAACCGTAGTTCCCGCTCTGATGATATGAAAAACAGAGCATCCCAGTTGTGGCAGGCTACTCATCGAATGATGGGAATCTCAAACGGCATGACGTTTGACCCCTCTGGGACAACATCGAATTCTGGGTCAGCAACGGACACCATCAACTTTAAGCTCACCGGCACACTCTCGAAATTCTTTGGTCAGACGAGCGATTTGCCCGTCTCCATCACAATACAAGGTGCCATGCTTGTTGGAAACCTCGGTGCAGCAGGAGATTTAAGTCAGTTCCAGTCTGCGAATCTCTCTTATAACTGCAATGGCGTTCCGTGCGGGGGTGGCGGGCAGCCTAGCTGTAACTCCGCATGCGTTAACTGTACCTTCAACAGTGGCACTCAATCCTTCGTATGCGGGTGTACGACAGACGTCTCTGAGCCATCCAGGGTCTGCTAAACAATAATTCCGCGCGTTTATAGCCATTTAACTACCATTTGCCGGGTACCAGCCCAACTGAGCCATTTTATTCAACAGGACTCCTCCGTACCAGAAGTTATGGCTGCTAAAGTAGCTAATAGAGTCTTTAGGGTTGATTCTAAAAAATACACCTTTAGGAAGTCATCCCTCCGGCCGAGCTTCCAATGAGGGAAGTTTGTGTGCTCTTGCCTCGGGAGTGGTGCTCATGGCCAAAATCTTAGTTTCGATATTCTGCGTTGCGAGAATCTCGGCTCTGCGCCTGAGTTTACTGCTTGGTAGCCTCGTGGCGTTGGAGGCCTCTCTCTTTGCTCAGACAAGTAAAAGTCTGAAAAGCCCCGTGTGGGAGCTCCAAGAGGCAGCGTCAGAAGCGCCGCAAACCGGTGTGATTTCATCATCTAAAGAAGGGCAATCCGCCCCCGGCGAGGGAGGCTCTCTCGCTGGGGAGTATAAGAGCCTCGCAAGAGCCCTCTCCGAGAAACGTAAGGGGCGGGTACTTGTCCAAAGTTTGACCCTTGCTGACGAGTCTCAGAGTCAGCTCATTGATCCGCCTGAAGCCCCGCGGACGTTCGAAGGATGTGCCCTTGGCTTGATAAAAAATCAGTCTACTGGAACGTCAATTAACTTCATTTCCGCCACAGGGACCCAGGATAATGGGCGGGGAACCTTTCTAACCTCGGTATCCGACGAGATAACGCCTTCTGGTGGAGGTCAGAAGTACTATACCGCGGTTGGTCATTTCCAATCTACCCCGAGTACCTTCAGGGCCTTTCGGATCAATTCGCTTGTGGGCCACAACGTCTCGTCCGTAACGCCCCTGGCCCTTAATCAGGTCAGCTGCCAATACACGGAGTCCTTTGCATTTGGCGTTTCGGAGAAAGCAGAGTCGATCGTCGGGGCCGGGTGTGTTTCAGCAAATGGATGTGGTGAAAATGGCGTGCCAGCTGACCGGGATCTTAGGCCGATTCGTTGGGGATGTTCAAACTACTCCCTTTCCACAATTCCTCCGCCGTCATCATGGGGTCAGGGCAACGTTTGGCAGCGGCAGATCCAGGATGGCGTCTCCTTTGGGAACAGCGGAGAGGCCACTGCTGTTGATGGGGACGGAGATGTGTTCGTAGGTTGGGTTCAGCGGGTATTTCCTACTCCTTCCTCAGGGAATCCTTATCCCGTAAATAATCTTACGCGGGAGTCTCTCAGATCGCTTCGAGGGGGCTCTTGCTCGGCTGCAGTGAGCTCGGCAATCCTTCCTGAAATTAACGGGGGCCTGGCTGAGTGCGATTTGGGGCCGCCTAATCGTTTCGCATGTTCGTCATCTACTGGGCAAGGGCAGTCCGGAGCATTCGCCGTTTCGAGAGACGGGAATCTCGTCGTCGGGTATCAGCGAACCCGAGAGTTTGCAGAAGGGCCAGGTGGGACCCCCCATCAATGTGAGCGAGTGGTTCCCTATCCGGATGGAGGAGCATTGCGTCAGGTAGCCTCCCGAGCCTACCGCTGGGATGCTCGATGTGGAGCTCTGCCACCTCGCAGTCTCCTTCCCACTCTCAACTCGAGGGGTGATTCAGATGGCATTGCCCCAGATTATCCGGCTTGTCCCGCGCTTCCACAGGTCTACAACTGGCCAAGAGGCGTTGCACGCGGATTGTCCCCCGACGGCTCCAAGATCGTAGGTGAAGATCATAGCGACAGAAAGAATGAGTTTTTGAACTTGGAGTACCCGGTAAGCGAGAACCGATGGGTGCCAAGGAACTTTACGAACACAGGGCCTGGTGGGACTACAGACTCTCAGTTCGACCTCGGCGGATTATCTCAAGAGGCAGCGCTTTGGAGCTATCCATTCTCTTCCAGTACTGGATTAGGATGGCTCTACTTCGTTCCAGACTTTGTACGGGATAGCCGGCTGAGAGATGCCTCGAACTCGGGAGTGCGAATGGTTGGCCAAGGGTATCGTCCCGATGTCTTCGGAGCACCGCAGGGAGGTCCGACGACGGAGGGGACAGCGGTAGTGACTGGAATTCCTTCCCCCGGGCTTACATTGCGATCACTTCGCGACGTTCTTGGAGCTCCCCCCTACAATCTAAATATTGACAGCCTTAATGATAATTCACCGAGCACTCAGGCAAAGTGGCAGCTCGTAGATGCCCGATCGATTTCGCCAAATGGGAAAACGATAGTAGGCCGCGCTCTGTGTACTAATCAGGCGTCTACGGGCGACAAATCGTACGGATTCATCGTGCGTCTACCCTCGTGAGATTGCCTTCCCGATTCGTTGCTATTGCTCGACCAGGATGTACGGATTCGCCCCAACGCTTTCGAGAACGCAGCGAGCGGCCTGTGCCCCAATATCCTCGTTTGTGACAGAACACGTCTGAGGTTGGCCCTCGGTGCGGGCGCAGTCGCGTAGCCTTGGAGGGGTCTTTGAGGCATCGTAACAATCCGAAAAGCCCGCCGTATCGCAATTCGGGCAATCAGCGAGTGCTACATTTCCGCAGATGGGCATTAAGGGGCAAAATATGCCCCCCGTTCGAAAGGCGAGTTGGCCAAAAACTGAGTTCGGGGCCCTGAAACTCACACCAGTTGCTCCAACATTTTCATAGGCGCACTCATTGTCAGCTGAGGCGCAGCCAAGCGCTGAAAAATTAGGCACTGACGGGTTTGAGTTGAAAAAATTCGCGCCATACCCCAAGGAGCCTGCCTCAGAAAGCTCCACCCATACGTTTTGCGGAGGGGAGCCCACGAGGCGTCGAATGTTTAAGAAGTTCGGCGCGACCGAAGCGCCAGCAAGGAGGGTAGTCACCGCAATTCGGTTTCGCTGAAGACGGTCAAGCAGCCGGAAGTTCTCGGGCACCGATGTCTGAGAGGCATCCGCCAAAATTTCCTCCTGCGCCTCATCGAATCTATCGAAATCTAGCGCAAGAGGGCATCCCCCGCGGAGGGAGCAGGTAGCCAAACCATCTGTGGCGATGACGATATCCTTTTTGGCGGTGGAGGGGCACGACGCCTGAATTACCGAGATAGCATTGTCGAGTGCAGAAGAAAGGTGTGTTTGGGCGAACGTCCCTCCAGCGTTGTAGAGAGGGAACCAGCCAAGATCAATTAGGTTAGGGTGCACTTCGCCGTCCCATCCTGTCGCCTGTGTTACTCTCCAATCTCCACCCCCGAGGGCTTGAACAGAACTTAAGCGTCCTCGTGCATCAGCGTTGGTTAGTTGTACCAAAATATCGAAGTTAGAAGTCACGCCCGAAAGTGGATATCTTCCGCGGATTGCCCCGTCAAAAGGAAGAACCGCAGCTCCGTCGCCGGAGGTTGACTGCTCTCGCACAAGACGCAAGCCGGAGTTAAAAGCAAGCAGAAAGTCACGGAGCGGGCGCGGATCGGTCACGGTATCAACCCACACGGGACCTAGCTGGGAATTCATGCGTCGGTAATCTTGAGCGAACGTTCCAGGGACTGCCGCGCAGGTGCCTACGGAGGTGCAGGCAGGCCGATATGGCACGGCATCAGGTGTTGCGGGAGAAAAGAGGGTGTTGCACCAAATGTGGCCTTCGGAGTTGTTTGAAGGAAAACTGTTACCAAGTTCAAGCCAGTAGTCCCTCTGAGTTAGTGGCTGGTCACAAGCGCTGCTGTAAGCGGTCGAGTCGGGAGGAACCGGCGGGTCCAAAAGGGAAAACGGATCACTTCGGAACATCACCTGCTCTCTAAAGGCAAAGAGGCGTGTATTCTCCTCTGAGGGCTGCAGAGCCCATCTCAACCGCAGTTCATTCCCCCCTAAAGAGCTCCCTGGCACCACCGAGGGGAAAGTGTTGGGTACAGGGTGAGACATCGCAGTTGTCGATATTGAGAGGTCGAGTAAGTAGGCGGTACATCTCTGAACGAGAGCTGCTGTTGCGATGCTTTTTACTTGCTGAGTGGCGCTGCCAAAAATATTTGCAAAGGGGGCAATTATCGGATTTGTAGCGTCGTTTTTCGCCTCAACCCTCGCAGCGTTGATAAGCGAAGGGGGGCTCGCCTCTATCTCCCATGCAATGAAACAAGGGTATCCTGTGCTGCAAGGGTTGGCCCCTCCTGTGCCGTCAGGGTCCTGGCTGTACCAGGCACCTAAGGTTAGAGTCCCAACCGCCCCCGACGTCCAGGGGAGTCCAAAGGCGCGGGCGCCCTCAGTCAGGGTATCTGGAGCTCCCAAGACTCGGTTTGTCTCCATTACGTCATTTGCTCTCACCAAGGCGGCGGCGGCCCGAGCCGCTGGAGTTGCGGTCGAAGGCGAGGCGAAATAGCCCTGTAAAGCCGAGAGTGCGGCTAGGTTGGAAAGCTGCTGCATCTGAACAACCGATACTGAGATAACCCCTAGTCCGAGCACTAGGGCGAGCAGCGCCAGAATTGCGATCATGAAAACCGCAAAGAACACAATGAAGACTCCACTGGAAGGGCATCTCTTCTTGGGCCCCGTTGATCTTCCCATTGGCAACACTCCCGAAAATCCCATGCGGCACTTTGCGTATCGTAACACCCCTAAGGCTTCTAAGACACCTGGGTAGGGTTGGGACGACAATATCCCACAAAAATAAACAGATTAACCGACAGATCCACCTCCCGTAGCCGTGGCTGTTGGAGTTGGACCTGCGCAGCAGGAACAGCAAACCGGATTCGGATCCTCACAGGAATACGGGACATTCGAACAGTCGTAATCTATGCCCAAGCTGCAGGTCCCATTGATACAAGGGTTACTGCTGGTTGCTGTAGCCGTTGGGGTTCTCGTCGAGGTTGGCGTTGCGGGCGCCGTTGTTGAAGTTGGTGTCGAAGTTATCGTCGCTGTTGACGTAGGAGTTCCTGTGACGGTCGGTGTTGCGGTAATTGTCGGAGTGTTGGTAATCGTCGCCGTGTTGGTCGGCGTTCTAGTCGAAGTTGCTGTTCTGGTTGAAGTCCGAGTGGGAGTTTCCGTAGCCGTTGAAGTGATGGTCGGTGTCTGAGTAATCGTTGGCGTAAGAGTAATCGTTGGCGTAAGGGTAATCGTTGGCGTAAGGGTAATCGTTGGCGTAAGGGTAATTGTCGGTGTCAGAGTCGCCGTTCCAGTCTCTGTCGCAGTCGATGTCCGGGTCGCCGTCGGAGTTGCAGTTGAAGTTCCCGTAGCTGTGCCTGTCGCGGTGGCTGTTCTGGTTTGCGTCGGAGATGGGGCAACCGGAGTGAGGGTCGCCGTTGAAGTTATCGTAGGCGAGGGCGATTGCGTGGCTGTCGGTGTGGGCGATGATCCAGCGGGGGGGGCGCCGACGCCGAAGGCACCAGTTCGTCTGAGGGCCAGCCCGACGCCCGAGATGCGAAATCCGGAGGAGAAAAAAAGACTAATCGGACGAAAATTTACCTCTATATAAACTGCAAGAGGGTGGATTGCGAGCACAGACCCCCAATTTTGGGTTGCCGCCGGGCTGCCTGGAATACCCGGCCACCCCTCGTTGTCGCTTGCAACGCCGTAAGCTCGAGTCGGATGGTCTACCGCACCTGAATCTGATCCAATACGAACGACTCTCTCTCCCGGCCGCAGAAATGCGATAGGGCTATCCATCCCCGTAAGTGAGCTCCCATCAAAGCCTGGGAAATAAGGTGCTTGGCCCTGATTGCCATACACGGGAATACCTGTCGAGGGATCGACCGAAGCATAATGCCTAAATATTGTAGCTCGAGCCATGCTATCACTCGCCGGAGAAGCGACCTGATATAGTGCAGCAAGGCGGCGAGAACTTGATGAAGGGTCGGTCCCGATGATTCTTCGAACCAGGCCAAAATAAACGCCGCACTGTGTCGTCGGGGCCGTCGCGCAACCTGACTGGGTAGTATCAACTTCAACGACGACTTTGCTAGCGAAGTCGACTGCCCGGTGAGCAGCAAGAGAAACGATTGTGGAAATCAGTAGGTAGCGACAGACGTCGATGAAGGCCAGGATTAGAAGCAGAAATATGGGAAGCCCAATCGCCGCCTCCACAATGGAGGCTCCTGTCGCCCGAGTGCGGGAATGGAACGCTGAGATGCTCCGCATATTGAATTAACTGGAGACTAGAGCCAAATGGTAATGTTATCAACTGATAGATCCATTTACTTTGGAGGGGGCTATCTCGAGCAATTCTTCGAGTGGTTGGCCTTGGATAGTGACTCTATCGAATAGTTGAAGCGGTAGTGGTCTTTGTCGCTGTTGTGGCAGCTGCGTCGCATTGGAATTGGTGCCACCCACTAATGTCACTAGTGAGCACTTTGCTCGTCATAATGACCACTATGTATTCATGCCTCCTAACCCCATCAAATTAATCATTTTTTTCACTTTGCCCGCGTGGCACGGGCGACTCTACCTGGCTTGACCGCTCTTCACTCATGTCTCTCTGCATATCGATTTACTGAATGAATCAACCGACCTCGGCGGCCTTTCAAGTCTGGAGGCACTCCGCAACCGAGTTGAGGCGATCGAAGGAGGTGTTTGGGTGGTCATCAACGAGGTGCAGCGAGTTCCGGCGCTTTTGAATGAAGCGCATTCGCTTCTCTTCAAATCCAAGAAATCTCCCAAATTTTGCCTGACCGGATCAAGCGCGCGAAAACTTCGTCGTGTCGACGCCAACATGCTCGCAGGTCGCGTGCTCTCTTGGGAGTTCTGCCTCCTAGGAGTGTGTCCCGTAGAAACATGAATCTGAATTTTGGACACAATCCGTGGGTAGGCTGTCCCGCTGCCACCACAACATGTAGTGGTAGAAATTTTCTACGGGACAGACGCCTAATGCAGTTCCTTGAAACGATCCTGCTCCCCCCGCGCCAGGAGTGCCAGAGCAGCCTCTTCAAATGCCGGGGCCTTAGGCGCAACTTCAATTTGAATTATCGAGCCGAGCGACTTAAGAATCTCCTCATCGGCGGGGGAAGTGCGGAGCCGGCATTTTGCAGGGCGCTTCCCGTCCCGGTTCATGGCCTTCACGAGGCATTTGGCGGCAAGGCGCGGCAAAAAAGTATCTCCCGGCGTCGCCTCAACGTTTAAGACAAACCCACTTGAGGTCTCGGCCGCTAAGCAGCAAATTCCAATTGCCGGCCTAGAAGTTGGTTTTTCTTGCACCACACCAAGACGCCCCACAAACCCAAGCTCCCATATTTCTTCCGAGGGACTTAAGGAATTCCATGCGCGCACTAACTTCTCTTGGTATTTCCCAAGCGAAGGTGCGTCTTTAGAGTCTTCTTCGCGAGCGCGAGATTGAGAATATGCCTCAAGCAGTTTTTTGGTGACTTCAGAGCCAGGGGAAAGCTTGAACCTTAAGATTCCCGCACTTCCTGATGCGGGGCGCGAGGCCATAGCGAATAAGCCATAGAGCCCAATGATAGATTGAACGAGTTCAGCGTCCGAGATGCGCCACTCAAGATAGCCTCTTCTCTTCATGGTGGGCACGGGAAGCGAGGACTTGTGGGTATCAGTAGCTAAAGGCTTTAGCTCTTGGCGAATAAAGGGGTCTAGCTCGGTTAGGTTCTGAACGGTAAGCCAAAGGCTCTCCGCGAACCAAGAATAAAGGGATGACCCAACTAAGTCCTTAGGGCTTGAATTGGCGAGCTCTTGAGTTAAATCAAAGCTCTCCATGCTTCCATAGATGAACGCACCTTTTAGGTCCCCCAGTGAGCCACTAAATGCTGCGACTATCGATCCGTTGTCTTCGGGAAATTGCACCACAACCGGTGCTTCATTAAACATGAGCCAAGGTTCGCGGTCGAAAAGGCCTCGAGCTTCGGTTACCACAAACTTAAGAACCTCAGTCCGTGAGGCAAAGTTTACACTGAGAACCCGCTTCATAAAACCCTCCAGCTCGGCCGCCTTGATAAGGCCTTGCTTGCCGCCGCTTGGCGCTTTGGAGCGAAGCTTAAGAAATGCGCCGCCGAGCAGATCAAGCGCGCTTAGCCCGGGCCGCGGGGAGGGGAGTGCCCACATGGGTTCGGCGCGGCTCACGTACCAGGCTGCCTCTTTGATAGACCCGCTCTTACGGGCCTTGCTAATGCCGCGCTCTATGGGGCGCGACTTCTTTTTAAGGAGCATGGGGGCTATGTGCACATTCTTTGCTGAAGCAGCAACCGCGTGCTCAGTAAATTCAAAGGAGCCCGAAAGGGCATCAAGCAGCGCCAAGTTAAATAGTCCGGGCCCCGAGGTTTCACGAAACTTTTCTTCAAACTCCCGAGCTTCGGGAAGTCGGCCGAGGGCGGCAAGCACAAGAGGGAGATCGTAGCGAACGGCCAATAGATCGTCCTCTGTCGCGTCAAGGACAGCCATCAGGATGGGTAAGCACTCCGCATAGTGCCCCTGCTGCATGAGTACATCGGAGCAGCCCTTTGCGATGAGAAAGTGGGGATAGAGCGGTTCACCAGGAGCAACGGATTGAGGGGAGATTGAGTGGAGTTCCCTCTCAAACAGTCGTTTCGAGGCGGCAAGTCCCGAGCGGGCAATCTGACACCGACTCTCTGGCGAATTAGCCCTTGAGAGATGGAGATCGACGGCGTCTAGGAGTTCCATACCCACCTCAAAGGGATCGTCGGGGGCTGAGAGGAGGTAGTCTACGAGGGCTTCGAAATTTGGCATGAGCGCATATTACCTATAGCTCAATACTCAGCTACTTCAATTCGAAGCTTGAAATGAATACCGTGCTTATTCTGCTCCCATAAAAGGCCCTGGCATTATAGTGGCGATTGTCTCTATAATAAGAAAATGGATGTAACTATATACAATCATTGGTGGAAAGAGGGGGGTGTAAACTCTGATCCGGACATCTCCCGGGTCAACTCGTCCGCCTTGAAATATTCTCCAAATGCCAATCTTGCCCCATGAGTGCCGAGCCCGGGGATTCTTTTTTGCTGGCAACCTTTTCCTCCCATGATACGGCTCGCGCGCGGGTGGCGCCGCGAAAGGATCGCAAATTTAGCTGGATCGATCCGGCGCTTGGCTCCCTTGCCTACCACCTGGGGCAGGGAGACTTGCCCTCCGCTGCCAGTAGGGCGGAATGGCTGGTGGGAGCGGAGCTCCTGAGAAGATATGAGAGAAGGCTCTTTGAGGGGCTTTCTGCACCGCGAAATGTTTTTACCTGGAAAAGCTCGAGCGGCAACGAGCTCGACTACCTGATCGTAGATCGAGCTAAGAAAATTCTCTTTCCTGTAGAGGTAAAATATCAGAATTCTATCAGCGACTGGGATTTTCAGGTCGCCGAGAAGGCTTTTGGTCGCGGATTAATCGTCAGCAAGACGGCAGAGGTGGTGAGGGAGAAGGCCCAGGCAGTGGGGATGTCAAGCTTTCTTTTCGAGTCGGATGGGGTGTTGCCTGCGGGCTAGGAGTGTGTCCCGTAGAAACATAAATCTTCATTTTGGACACAATCCGTAGGTGGGCTGTCCCGCTGCCACCACAACATGTAGTGGTGGAAATTTTCTACGGGACAGACTCCTAGGAGTGTGTCCTGAAGAATCAGAGATGGTCGCTTCTAATAACTGTGGGCTGCATATTGCGCCGCGACCTGCTATGCAATCAGCACTATGTTTCCTTCTCCTCTGGTGCCATCCACCTTACGAACTCGTCTCCTATCGCGAGATGTTATCTTGCATTAGCTAGGGTATTTTGAAGATACTGAGCTTATTCTTCGATGTCTTCGCTGCTATCTGCGAGAGCTGCAGAATTCTTTAGAACCTTAACTTGTATGGTTTGTGTCTGTATGGAGCGCTGCGCGGTTGGCGTTCGAGGCATTTCTCAATAGCTGCTGTTAAGATCCCCCCCCAGTGAGAGGCAAGTGTTTGTCGAAACGTATCTCGGTAGTCTGCTCCTCATTTCCATACTAGGGCTAGGGCACTCTCTGGTTAGCCGGAAAGGGGGAAGCGAGGCGACATTTCTATTCGGAGCTCTCGTCGTCGCGACGGGAGCTGCATTGGCGTATAGGTGGGAACTTCTTTCAGCTCCTTTGTTTGCTATCGGAGTTGGCATTGCCATTTGTGCTTCTTTGGTCTTAGAGCGAGTCGAAGGTTCGGCAAGGGAGCTAGACATGGCGCCCAGGCTGCAGGGGTTTCGACGAGCACATCTTTTGCTCGTCGTTCCGGTGGTCATTCATTTTATCTTTGCTTACCTAAGATTAGGTCAAATCGCAGGATCGTTGCTAACGTGGGAGGGCGAGGTTCTTGCCGGATTCTCTCGTTGGCAGCAAGAGGGGAGGACTTTTTTTGACATCCTCCGCAGTGTCCTTCGCTGGGACGACGGGCTAATGTCCAGCGGCAATCACAGCTTGCTCTACGGGGCACCAACGTTTTTGCTGTTGAATGAAGAGGGGTTCTCTGGGTTCAACCTTCGTATAATGGCGCTTCTAGCGCTTGTGCTTGGTGCTCTTGGAATTTGCGCCCTACTCGATTACCTAGGCGGCTGGAAAGCGGCACTAGTCGGGGTAGTGTTCTACCTTCTTTCCCCAATCGTAAATTATTACGGAGTATATGGGACCTCGCAGATGGCAGCGATTGCGGGTTGTATATGGAGCTATTATTTCCTGTTCCGAATTATCGATAGTTCGAAGCCGTGTTTTTCCGAGGGCGCCGCACTAGGATTCTGTCTTTGCGTCACTACTCTCCATTATTCCCCGGAGCGCATTGTGGTGTTGGGCATTGCACTAGTGGCATTCGGTAAGTTCGTAACACTCTTTCCCCGTCGACAGTGGCGCGGCTTCGCGGGATTCGTTTGCGTGGTTGCATTTTTCTTGGCGTATCAGTTCCAAACCGGGGCATATCGGTCGTTCGCGCACGCCCGAGGTGAGCAGCTGCTCACGTTTCTAGCCGAGCGCGGCCAGTTAAAACACTTCGACAACAAACTAAGCGATGAGCAGGCTAGGGCACTTTCCCCAGGAGAAGTTGTACGAACTGTGTTAACTGTCACCTCGGCACAGCTTGGAGAAATTATGCGACCGGTATCAGTGCTTGAGTGGGAACCTAATGGAATGCAAGAGGTGGGAGATCCTCCTCGGCTTCCATTTGTCTTGCTAGAGCTGCTCCCATTCGCCCTAGCCGGGCTACTTCTGCTCGACCGAAAAAGGCTTTCTTGGAGGCGCATGGCGCTTCTCGCTCCGGTAGTGATGGTGCTCTCGGTAGTTCTTTTAACCACTCGCGTTGACCAGCACCGGCTAGCGATTTTAGTTGTTCCATTCCTAGTACTGGCCGCGGTTGGTGTGAGCTACGCTCTTGCACGCTCGACGAAAGTAACGCTCCCCCTCGTTATGGTACTTTTTGTTTTTACTCTAGTGGATTGGGTCGGAGCGCTGACTAAGTTGTTACGACCTCTTCCGCTCCCGCTTGCGGCGCGCTGCGCGCTTGAGCCCTCAAGGGGGAGTCAAGCTGAAACTTCGATGTACGTTCAGGCGCCGTTTCCCGAATGGATTTTTGTAGACCAAACGCTTAAAGCAGAAGCGAAAGCTAGACCCGGTACTCGCCTCATGGAACGTGGGGATGTTGCAGAAGTTCTTAGTTCGTCTGGTCCCGATTTCTCTAAATTGCAATTGCAGTTGGAGTCGGGACGTACGATAAATTTTATCCCCCGAGTCTATTTTTCTCCTCTGTCTGAGCAATTGAGTTCGCTAGGGGAGCTTGACGAGTTACCGGATGATTGTGGATTCGTTCTCAAGCCACCTCATCTTTAGGTGGCGTAAGGGGTTCAGAACTGTTTAGTCTCTGGTCGGTGGAGTCCTCGAGGCATTATGACGTTACAAGACAAGGAGTCGCCTCGATTCATAGATTCTGAAGCGACGGAGTTTACAATATTAATGCCGTGTCTCAACGAATCAGAGACTTTAGAAACGTGCATTCGGCAGGCAGTTCAATTCTTGCAGAGGGAGGATATTCGCGGAGAGGTTCTCGTCGCCGACAATGGGTCCACCGACGGCTCGCAAGAGATTGCGCGAAGGTGTGGCGCTCGAGTCTTGGATGTTAAGGAGCGAGGATATGGCTCAGCGCTTCATCATGGCGTGCTCTCAGCTCGAGGTAGATTTGTCATAATGGGCGATGCCGATGATAGTTATGATTTTTCCGAGCTTGGCCTTTTCGTATCTCGGCTACGAGAAGGGTTCGATCTGGTGATGGGAAATCGTTTCATGGGAGGGATTCTTCCCGGAGCTATGCCCTGGAAGAATCGATGGATTGGAAATCCAGTTCTTTCAGGAATAGGTAGGCTTTTATTCCGGTGTAACGTGGGGGACTTTCACTGTGGCTTGCGCGGATTCCGTCGAGACGCTTTGCGGGAGCTGAATCTTCGCACCACGGGTATGGAATTTGCCTCGGAGATGGTTATTAGAGCGACTCTTGCGAATCTCCGGATAGTAGAGGTTCCCACAACGTTGAGGCCTGACGGACGTTCTCGAGCGCCACATCTTCGTCCCTGGCGGGACGGTTGGCGTCATTTGAGATTTATGTTGCTCTATAGCCCACGTTGGCTCTTCTTCTATCCGGGGCTCGTAATAATGGTCGCTAGTTTTATAGGATCTCTCGCTTTAACGGCCGGGCCCGTCCAAGTAGGCAGAGTTGTTTTTGACGTACACACTCTTCTGTTCGCAGCGATAGGAATATTAGTTGGGTTCCAGCTTGTATTTTTCGCGCTCTTCTCAAGTGTATTTGTGCGCTCAGAGGGGCTTTTGCCCCCAGACAAAAAAATTGAAAGGATTTCGCAACTATTCTCCTTTGAATTAGGGCTGCTATTGGGAGGGGTGTTAGTAGTGGGAGGAGCTGCTGGTTCCATCTCTGCTTTCTCGAATTGGCAAGCTCTTGGCTTCCGTGAGTTGAATGTTAGAGAGACATTCAGGGTAGTGATTCCCTCGGTACTTTCGATTGCGATTGGGATTCAGGTCATATTCTCTGGTTTCCTTCTGAGTGTGCTCGGATTGCGGGTGCGAACGAGAGATATGCCCGGAGAAATATCCAATCTTTCGAGTGAGGATGCATGACACCGCTTGACCGGTTCATTCAATGGTGGCGGTTCCGGGTCGCACGAGAATGGATTCCGCAAGGGGCCTCGGTGCTCGATGTCGGTTCTTCCGATGGTGCGTTTTTCCGTCACGTGACAGCGAAGGCTAAAGTTTTTGTCGGAATCGACCCTCACGTAGCCGCGCCGTGTTCAGGCACTGCTTTGAAACTGATTCGCGGCGTTTTTCCTGAAGATCTAGGAACCGAGGAGCCTTACTTCGATGTAATTACGTTACTTGCGGTACTTGAGCATATACCTCCAGAGCGCAAGGACGCAGTAGCGAAAGCCTGTCATCGGCTACTTCGGGAGAGGGGACGAGTCGTTATCACGGTTCCGTCGCCCTTTGTAGACCATATCCTAAGCATACTGAAGGCCATGAAACTAATCCACGGAATGTCACTTGAGGAACATCACGGATTTCGGATCCGCGATGTCATTCCCCTTTTTCGGCATGCGGGATTTAATCTCCTGCGACATAGGCGATTCCAACTTGGATTGAATAACCTCTTTATTTTTGAGCGAAGCGACTAATGCACCTTCGCAGCAAACGATCAGCAATTTAATGAGCAGAAGCCGAGGGAGTCTCTGTAATTGAAAAGGCAAGGTCGCCCCAACCCACTTGAGCAAATCGATAGTCGACTCCAGCGAAATCCGACTCCAGTCGTATTAGGCGGCTTTATCCTCCTCACAAGAATATGAACCGAAGGACGGATACGAACAGCAGGAGCATCAAAGCTGAACTTTATTTGGTCCGAGGTAAGCTTCTCGGTCTTCGCTCCGAACAGCTTCTTATTCGCGTTCGCAATGTGGTTCTGGAGTTTTACGATCTCGCGGTC
>JBIKWF010000184.1:0-5209 GCA_044356455.1 Bdellovibrionota bacterium
GTTAATTGCGCACGTACGGGTCTGTGGGGGGCTTCGGCGGTCAGGGGGCTTCCCTCCCGCCGGGTCTACCCGGCGGTACACAGAGGTGTATTAAGAAAGGAGGTATTTCAGAGGTTCCTCAGGCAAGTATCTCAGGAGAGGGACGGCTTCTTTCTTACATAGAGAGTCTTTTCCACCACCGCTAAAACCTCTCCGTCCTCGTTTGTAATTTCAGAGGTAAAGAGAGGCTCTACCTTTCTCTCCGTGGTGAGCGCAGTTCGTATGGCGTCGAGTTGTTCTTGGCTGATTCGGAACTGTGCCCGCACTCTTCCGCGGCCTGGTTTTAGAAATCGAATCGAAGCTGCTTTGTCCCAGACGATGAACTCTGTTCCGAGATTTTCCATGAGCATCAGCATATAAAAGGGGTCTGTCATGGCGTAGAGAGAGCCCCCGAAGTGTGTCCCGACGTAGTTTCGGTTCCAAGGGCGCAGTTTCATTTCCACATCAATGGCGCGCATGTCAGGAGAGATTCGTTTGACTTTTATCCCCGCCCCAAGAAATGGTGGCCAAAAATTGAAAAGTGCAAATACGATGCGTTTAAGAAAAGGCCCTGGAGGCGTCTGCATGGAAATGGTCTAGCAGCTTGGTTGACGACTGGAAAGCCTTGAAGCGGCTGCAAGAGAACGCAATTCTTGATTCACCTCTGTGTACCTGCGTGCTCTCTGTGGTGAATATCTTCATGAAATTTCGCCGCAGAGGTGAGTTCTTCAGAGGTTCCCTCGCTCAGCTGGCGAGAGTCCCTTGGGCTGAGCTCAGATAGGCGCTCACCAGAGCTGCTACTGAATTGCCCAGAAGTTTCTCTAGTGCATGAGTATCTTGGATAAGACACGCCGTACGTTTCTCATCGAGAGGCGCCAGCGTGCGGTCCAAGATCTCCGGGTACGCAGCAAGAAAAACACTGCGCGCACACTGTTCAAAATCGCCCTGGTAAGATCCTCGGCAGGTGCCTGGAACTCGGCATGCATCAGAGGTCCAGCCTCGCTGTGAGACATGCACCAAAAGCTCCAGGGCCGCACTAGGGTCGGGTGGGATGTTCAGCTGTCCGAGCGTTATCGAGAGACTGCGTCCAGCAAGCGCCCAGACACTAAACAAACACATGAGTTGAAGCTCGGGGGAGATGACTGGCCACTTTGGGGCCTTTTCAATAAAGCACTTAGCATCGTAGGCGTTAAAATGAGAAACGCCTCCTGGGAGGCCAGACATTTCCGGGAACTCAGGTCCGGTATACCCAAGGCAATCTTCGAGCGTATGTACCAATCCTGGTATGCCAACTTTTTCGTAGAAGCTCATAGACTCAGCTTCTGAGGGGGGCTTGGGGGAGCGGTTCGCCAAGGAGTGAGTATGAGAGGTTGCCAGGTTCATTGCTATCCTACTAACTGGGCTGACCAGGATACGGGGAGCGCAATACTTACTCAAGAGCCCCGCTCGACGGCCGAGGCGATCTCGAATACCCTCGGGCCGTAAGTTTATTATCGAGAGAACCCATGAAAGTTTTAGCCTCGCATGAAGGTGTTGCTCTGATGTCTGCCGCCGTGGTGCCGCCTACTGCGCCGGCAGGTCTTCCCGAGGGCACCCCTTTTGTCTGCTTAGTATGGAACCACGCATCTCGGGTGCACCTTGAGTGGATGAGCGCTTTGGCGCGCAATCTTGTTCGGAGCGGGTGCCAGTACTTTGTCTGTGCGGGAAATGGCGCAGAGCAGCTGCGAGATTGCATTGAAGAGGCGGTTTCTGAAGTGAGCGAAGAGGGCAGATCTCCCTCAGACATCTCGTGGCGTCCTGGGGCTTCGCCAGCCATGACGAGTTGGCATGTGGATGAAGAACTTGAGGATGTGGTGTTCTTTTTCCTTACGGGAACCCAAGAGAGCGAGTGGGATGCCTCGAATTTTCTTATTGTTCATGTGGGCGAAGAGGGGGACGCCGAGGCTCCTTTAGAGGGTAGTTCCGTTCGCCTCGAGGTAGATGAGGTCGCGGGGAGAATGTTTCTCGAGGAATTGCTCGCGGAGGAGGAGTCGTAGGTGTTGCTACTTTGTACCTAGGGAAGCTCTGAAGAAATCTGCTCTGTGAACTCTGTGCCCTCTGTGGTTGATTTAAATTGTTGAAAAACCACAGAGGGCACAGAGAACACGGAGGGAAAGAAATAAAATATCTAGGTTTTTCAGAGGCTCCCTAGGGACCTTCTGAAGAAACTCCAGTCTTAATAATCCCCAGTCTTAATAATCCTCTGTGTACCTTCGTGTCCTCTGTGGTGAATTCCTTGATGAAAACTTCACCACAGAGGACAAAGAGGTAAGTCCAGATAACTCGACAAGAAGTTTACGCTTTAAGGTGGCGCGCTTGCCGTGCGGCGGTATCCGCTCTGGCCGTAGTTAACGCCACGGCTTCTCGTGCTTCTGGCTTTTGGTAGAGCGAAGCCCGGTCCCTGTGGAGTCCTTCGGCTTTCTCAAAGTCCGACAAGAACGCTGGCTTGTCGAACCTGCCTAAGCGAAAAAAATCATCTGACAGAGCTCGCAAGACTTTTCTTTCAGGGAGTCTTTTCTCGTTTATCAAAAAGGTGCTGAGGTACTCGGCGAGTCGCTTCAAAGCCAGGCCGCTACTCGGATTGGTTCGCTCGAATAACCAATTGGCGAATTCCATGACGCCCGCAAAGGGACCTCTCTGCTCCTGCGTATCTGAGGATGTCCCGGTCCAGAGCAGGCAGGTGGTGTCCCTAAAATTTCCGCTATTCCCAATCAGGTCCCAGATTTTTGCAAAGCGACGTAATTTTTGCATGTCAGGAAAGGGGATATGATTGGTTTGTAGGACCTCGTAAGGGGGCATAGGACTATAGCGCATGCCAAAAGTTTCAGTGTGTCTTCTAATTGGGGTTCCGCGTAGGCGCTTGAGAATTCCTACTTGTATTTCTTGGGGGCCAAGCGTGATGAGTCGGTCGAATCCGGCGGCAAAAGACGCTACGCTTTCTCCCGGGAGGCCAGCAATGAGGTCGGCATGAATGTGTACCCCAGTCTCCTTTCTCAAGTATAAAAGATTCTCCGAGAGTTTATCGTAATCCTGACGCCGGCTAATAAGTGCTGCAACCTCAGGGTTAAAGGTTTGGATTCCTACTTCAAATTGAAGAGTCCCTTCAGGGAATTGCTTGATGAGGGTGCGAAGAGCCTCAGGAAGTCTGTCGGGAACCATCTCGAAGTGCACGAAGAGACCAGGACGCAGACGCTCCAAGAAAAAGGAAAGAATCTTGGAGCTGGTTCGCAGATTCAAATTGAAAGTTCTGTCTACGAACTTGAAGTGTTGCACTCCGCGATCGAGCAACTTTTGCATCTGGGAAAGAAAAGCCTCCACTTCAAACTGCCGGACAGGAATCTCTAAGGAGGAGAGACAGAATTCGCAGGTAAACGGACATCCTCGAGAGGCTTCTACGTAGACAATGCGGTGCGCGATATCATCGTCGGTGTAAAGCGCGTAGGGGTACGCAATAGTTCCTGCGTCAGGGATCGGCGCATGAATAATTTTCTGAGGAGTTGCTTCCCCTTTGAGGATCTGGCTGCACAACTCCCGAAAAGAGTGATCCGCCTCTCCAGTAATGACGAAATCAGCAGCCTCTACGATGGCCTGCCCCTCGACTTCGTGGCTTACTTCTGGTCCTCCCACGATGATGCAGAGTTCGGGAGATAAAACCTTAAGCAACCGAATAACCTCGAGCGTGCCTTGCACATTCCAAATATAGACACCGAGTCCCACGATGCGGGGAGAAAGGGTTAAAATTCGCTCGGCGATATCAAGTGGCCTCTGGTTGATATCAAACTCTCGAATCGTAGCTCGGCTCGCAAGCTCTCCAAGGTTTGCCATGAGATACCGCAGCCCAAACGCGGTGTGGATGTATTTGGCATTAAGAGTCGCGAGAACGATATCGGGCATGGGGGGCGACTTTACCAGGAGATGTAGACTGAGCCAACGTCAGCTGCGGAAGGAGTAACGTCGTAATTTCGTGCTCTTACCTCTGGAAATTCTGTAATACTCAATTCTTAGTCGCTTAGTTCAGATGGCTTGGTAGTATCCGGGGGACTGTCGCCTACGTCTCTTGCGCAAGTGAGGTTGCTACGTAATGGAAACGAAATTGACCAAGGGAGAGACGCCGTCACCTCTGAGTGGCAGTGACGGCCTGTTTAGCCCCCTTGCGTCATTCTCGTTTGGGCTCGAATCAGCTTCGGAGGCTGAGCGATCGGTCGTCGAGCAGCTTCTTCGAAGAGGCGTCGGAGCGGAGGCAACCGCCCGCACCGAAGCACTGCATAAAGAGTTTGGTCATGGGCTCTACGAGTTCTTCTCGGGCACTGCGCCGCCTGGGCTGTCTGGGGTTCGCGAACCGCTTGAGTGGTACCGCGACCTTCACACCAACGAAGAGTGGGCAGCCGTAACGTTACTTGCCGCGCAAATGCCTTCGCTTGAAAAGGCATGCGAGCTCTCCGTATGCATCCCCGTTGCTGCGGCAGAAGAGCCACTTGCCCTCCTGCGCAACACGCTTTACGAGTATGCGCGGCAGTCGATTTCGCCTGAGCGTTTTGAAGTAGTTCTTTTCCTCAACTGGCCAGATTCACTTTCGGCTGAGCAGGCGACTCAGGTCGGATTTCTTCGTGAGGGGGTCTCACTTTTTGCAAAGGAATTTCCGAACCTGCGACTACGAGCGTGTGCGAGCGCTATTCCTGCAAGTGCACTTAGTATCGGGTTTTTGCGAAAACTGGTGCACGATGTTGTTCTCCAAAGGGAGCTCGCTCGAGCGGATGAGTCACGTTCGTTATACCATTTTCGCGGCGATGCCGATGTGAGAGAGCTTCCGCTAGACTTTGTTGAGCGTAGACTTAAGCTGCACGCACGTTTTTCGCACGCCGGGTGTTTGCGAGGAGACGTTGACTATCCTATGGACGAGCTCTCGCACGACCCATGCTTGCTTGTAGGACTGCGGCTTGATCAAGTGCTGAGCCGCTGGATCGCGGCACAGCTCCCGCAATCCATTTGGGGAGGCGGGCCTAATTCCTCCTTCAGCGCAGCTCGGTATGCGGCCGTTTCGGGTTATTCTCGTTTCGACCGAAGAGCTGAAGATTCTCGGTTCGACTTTCGAGCAGCTGGTCATCAGGGGAATGCGGTTACCCCGCGTGCAATGCGGCTCGGTGCTCGGCAG
>JBIKWF010000093.1:0-18226 GCA_044356455.1 Bdellovibrionota bacterium
CGCGACGAGTCCCACGACTTCCTCAAGCGTCAAATCCGCAAAGAGAAATGAGCCAATGGCTTCTCCAAGTTCAAGCACAAGATTCGTGCACAGCGCCGCCGACCAAGCGCCCTTTTCGGTGAGCTTGCCCTCTTCCACGTACCCAAGACGACCAAGACCTTCAAGCATCTTGCGAAGCGTGACGGCTTGGCGACTTTCAACATCCTCAGCTTCACGCAGTTTTCTGCGTACGCGCTTTTCGGCCTTTTTCTTTGCCTCACCAGCCAGCTTGGGGCCTGACTCTGAAAAGAGCTCTGCCTCCATGTGCATACTTTCTGCGCGAATATGGTGCGCTGCCTTACGGTCGAGGAACGACGCCAAACTTCTCTCTACCGTGAATTGGAGATCGTCAACATTTCTGAATTTAAGCAGGTTAAGGATCGTTGAAGGCGCAGCAAAATAAGCTGACCGCAATGGCTCAGGGGGCTGACGCGAAACTTCGTGAATGACGCGCGCGTCAGAGAAGGTTCCAGGAGCAACGAGGCAAAACCCCACGGCATCCCGTCCTCGGCGCCCGGCTCGTCCTGACATTTGCTGAAACTCAGAGGCACTCAAGGTGTTAAAACCCTCATTGCCGCGTTTGCTATGAGCGGTAATCACCACCGAACGCGCAGGGAAATCCACTCCCGCCGCAACCGTTCCTGTTGCAATCATAAGCCGTAGCGCGCTCTTGGTCATGAGCTCTTCAAGCAGCAAGCGCCAGGCGAGAAGCTGTCCCGCATGATGCGCGCCGCAGCCTGTTTGGATAAGCGCTTCATACTGGACATGGCCAAGAATCACCGAGCGCTCGAGCTGGTATTTTACAATCAAAGCCTCTACCTCGGCGGCAAGAGACTTCTGCTGCGCCTCGGGAATAATAGCGGAGCGCGTTCGGGAAAGTTTAAGAATGTCCGTGTCGCACTGCCTTCGTGAAGTGCGAAAAAGTATGGCAGGGAGCAAATTGTCCGCAGCAAGCTGCTGGATAAGTTTGGGAGCTGGATATTCCTGAATCATCGGCGGCCTCGCTGCGAACCACGAGGGCCTCTTGAGCTTCGTCTATCATTTCCACGAAAGCCCCCTCTTCTTCCACCTGAAGGCCCGCGCCCCGCGGACTCATGGCCGGGGTGACCGTAATACTGCTGCACTTCGCGAAACACATGTCCACGCTCGTCAGTCAGTGGGAGTACTCCCATGTCAGGATGCAAGAAGCCAAAGCGCAATTCCACAGGCCTGTCCTTTTTCGTCACGACGCGGCACGGCTTCTGACGGACCTCTTCGATCCATTCTTTAATTTCGTTTGCGTTAGAAATTGAGGCTGAAAGCATAAGCAAGGTCGAGGAGCGCGGAGTAAGAATAATGCTCTCTTCCCAAACAGGCCCACGCTGCGGATCCGCAATAAAATGAACCTCATCAAGAATCACAAGCGAATAACGCTCGGTACCTCGGTAGAGTTCATTACGATAAATTTCTGTGGTGGCTACTACCACATCCGCGTCGCCTTCTATCTTTCTATCCCCCGTGAGAAGCCCGACGGTGTGCGTTGGTTCAAAACGCTTCTTGAGGTCGGTGTATTTAGTATTCGAAAGTGCTTTAAGGGGCGTCGTATACACGGAGCGTGATTTCTGTCCGAGCGCAGCTTTGATGGCTTCAAGCGCGATATAGGTTTTGCCAGAGCCTGTGGGCGCCACGACGAGGGTATCTACACCCTCAGTAACACTCAGCACCGCCTCGCTCTGAAAATCATCGATAACAAAGTCCGTCACGGGGGGAGTTCCGATTCCGGAGAGAAGCCTTGCGCGCGCTTCTTCTATGTAATGTCCACGGCTCATAAACAACCTATTCCTCAAAAACCCCTGTCACCTGGACACTGCCCCTTGAGCGGACACTGCCCCTTGAGCGGACACTGCCTTATGAGCAGACACCGCCGCCAGGGCATTGCGCCAAATTGGCAATGACTAATGAACATTACTTCCTTCAGTATCAAAGCGGCACGAGATAAATTTCTTAAGGTGCTGATCCGTAGTGGCGAGCAACTCTTGCAAGGTCCCCTGAAACGTAACCGTCCCATCAAACAAAGCAAAGATTTTCTCTACCACCGGCAGCAAGCGCCTTAAATCCTGACTCACAATAAGCATCGTTGGTTTGTATTCCCGATGCATCTCCACTATCAAATTCATTATTACGCTGCTCGCCACCGGATCGAGTCCGGCCGTGGGGTCATCGAGCATGACGTACGGGGGGCGAGCCACCAGGGCCCGCGCCAGAGAAACTCTTTTACGCATGCCCCCACTTAACTGACCAGGAACTTTATACGCCGCGGCGGTAAGCCCGACCCGCTCGAGCATGGCAGAGACACGTTCGTGCACCGAAACGGCAACTTCATGCGGGAGGTGGGCCGAAGGGACCTGTCCTCCTACCAAGGGGAAAGCGACATTATCGTAGACCGTAAGGGAATCGAAGAGCGCGCCTTCTTGAAACATCAGGGCCAAGTCCTTACGAGAGTGCGGGGTTTCCGTGCCGCCTACCGCCGCAAGAAAACCGCTGCCCTGCTCATTCGAATTCTTGCCAAGGCGATGCGTTCGAATTCCGCCGTCGACGTCTACGGGACCTGCCGAGGTCTCAACCCCACTCACAAAGATACGGCCTGAGTGGGGACGAAACACCCCTCCCATCACCTTAAGGAGAACACTCTTGCCCGCTCCTCCTGGGCCAATGAGACCAGAAAGCGACCCTTCGGGGAGCTCTAGAGAAACATGGTGAAGAACGGTTCGCGAACCAAAGGACCGCGAAATATTATCGACTCTTAGCATCAACGAAATCTTTAAGAACAGCTCAAACACTCTCCCGAGAGCATCTCACGCATCAAGCTGCGGGAGACATCCTTCCGCCTCGCTCGAACTTTCACCACGTTCAGACCTCATGCTTGGCTCACTTGCCCCGAGATCGTGGGCCCCAGAATCATGCGATTGCGGGCTCCCCATAGAAAAAGTCCCTTCGCGCACTGCCGTCAAGATCTTCCGTTGCTCTTCAAACGTATTCACGCGCAGCAACTCTTTACGCCAGGCATGCCCTCGAAGCATCTGAGATGCCAATTGCTTCATTTTGCCGGTACGAGCCTTGGGCAAGAACTCTTCCGTGAGGAGATCAGCATAGCGTTCTAAGACTGAGACCGCCAGGCTGGTATCTTGGCGTAGGGGCTTCTTAACGCCCGTTACAATCTCGTCAAAAATAAAAGGGTTCATCAGGGCGCCGCGCCCAATAAGTGCCCCGTCGAGCGTTTTTCGTCCGCTCCCGGCATCCAATTCCTGAGGCCGAACTACTCGGTTGAGGTAACTCGGCAAGTCAACTACGTCCCCACTCCCAAGCACGGGAATAGAGACCGAGTCTCTGACTTTCCACACCATGCCCCAATCTGCATCACCTCGGTAAAGCTGCGCCCGCGTGCGGCCATGAATCGCTATTGCATCAACTCCCGACTGCTCGCACATATGAGCAATATCGAGGCAGTTCCGAGATTCTTGATCCCAGCCAGAGCGCATCTTAAGGGTCAAAGGCACCTTAACGGCAGCCCGCACAGTTTCTACTATTTTTTGAAGGTGGTTCGGTTGACGCATGAGCTCACAGCCCCCTCCTTTGCGCACGACCTTAGGCGCAGGGCAGCCGCAGTTGATATCAACGATGTCAGCTCCGGCATCCTGGGCCATAAGCGCGCCGTCGCGCATGCGGTTCACATCAAATCCAAAGATCTGAATGCAGAAAGGATGCTCAAGATCCTTATGCCGCATCATGTCCAGACTACGTCTGACGTTCCGCGTAAGGGCCTCGACTGAAATGAACTCGGTTACGACAAGCCCGACCGACCCAGGATTTAGCTCCTTTATCAGGGTGCGAAAGGACATACACGTCACCCCACTCATGGGAGCAAGGACGAGGCCTGGGTTAATTTCAATATTTCCTAAGCGGTAGGACGTTAGCATAGCGACCAATAGTACCGGGGACCCCTGTCTTGGTCAAAAATTAAGCATTTTTAGGCAATTGGGCCTCCAAGTCAGCTTCTTTTTGAGGGCAGACGAGGCTCACACGCTCAGGAGAGGAGGCCCGGCTTAATCGTCTCTATAACTTAGAGGGGCAGGTTGAGGTGCATTAAGAAATGAGCTTTTTCAGAGGAGTCCCCCCTGCTTCCAAGAAGCACTTCCGCACCTGCTTGGCGAGCTCATCAATAGTGAATGGTTTCTGAATAAACCCAAGCCCGCCTGAGCGCAGAACGGATTGAATGGCGTCTTCAGAAGCAAATCCACTAATGAGAAGCACCCGAATATTTTGATTCAGCTCCTTCAAACGGAAAAAGACCTTATCCCCAGACATCTGAGGCATGAGCATATCAAGCAGGACAAGATCGAAGCCTCCAGGGCTACGCTGATAGAGTTCTAGAGCCTCGGTGCCCGATGCTGCCACTTCTACTTCGTAACCTAAGTGCTGAAGGCTCAAGGAGAGGACATTTCGCACCGAATACTCGTCATCAATTATAAGAATACGCTCCGTACCACGTTGAAGCTCAGCGGCCTTTGCTTCTGCCTTTGGAGCCTCTCGGGAAGAATCCTCAAGCATAGGAAAGTAGACGTTTATTTCGGAACCGACATTCATCTCCGAAATAACCTCAATTGCTCCGCCCATTTGGCGCACTATCGCTGCGACCGTTGAAAGTCCTAACCCCGTCCCCTTTTCCTTCTTTGTCGAGAAATAAGGTTCGAACATGCGGTCCATGACTTCTTGGCTCATGCCATGTCCGTTATCGCGAACTCCAAGCACCACATAGGCTGCGCAAGGCAGCTCTTCACTTCCAAAGACTCTTCTAAGCCGCGCCCCTTCATCACAGAGTCGCACTTCAATCTCAATATGCCCCCCACTCGCAAGAGCATCGCGCGCATTGATGGCAAGATTTACGATGATTTGAGCAACCCGGCCTTCTACTCCCAAGAGGCAGAGAGGTTTGGGGGGCGCTTTGAACTGGAGCTGGAACTCGGGAGAAATTGCGCCGCGTAAGAGACTCACCGTACGCGCCGTGAGGTCGCCTAGATCTACCTCGCACGTTGCTTCAGCGGGATCGATTTTAGAAAAGCTCAGAATCTGCTGAGAAATAGAAGTTGCTTTACGAGCCCCTTCCTCAATCGCCTTTAGTGATTCTGTGTGCGGGCCCTTGGGAGGCAGTATGGTCTTTAGATAAGTGACATGCCCAAGTATGCCAGTCAGAACATTATTAAAATCGTGCGCCACGCCACTTGCGAGAAGCCCAAGAGTTTCGAGGCGCTGAGTGCGAAAATCGGTCAAGAGCTCATTCTTAGAGCCGCCCGCGACCACGCGGAAAACGGCCTCGCCGCCATCCAGCTGGTGAAGCTGCAACTTTACAGAGAAGGATTCACCCGAGGGTACCGACCAATCACACCGAATCTCCTCCTGAGAGAAATCCGCGCTAAGCGCCTCTGGCCAAAAATCCTGGAGAGGAAGGCTGGCAGCTCCTTCGAGAGGGGAAATATGGAGAAAGGTAAAAAAAGCGTGGTTAGCAAATACACATTGTCTTTGTGCATCAAGGACAAATAAGGGCTCCTTGAGTGCATCTAGCGCGGACCTCAGAAGCGTTATTGACCCTCTCATCGAACAATCTCACCACTCAAACGACATACTTCAGTGAACACGGGCTAAAACCTATCGCACACCGGCCTCTGAAGCACCTAGGGAACCTCTAAAAAAGTCTACTCTGCGATCTCGGCGCCCTCGGTAGTTCATTTAAAAGGTCGAAAAACCACAGAGGACACAGAGATCGCAGAGACAATAAATTGAATACCGAGGTCTTTCAGAAGCCCCCTCGCGAAGTAAAACTAGGCTACTTGAAGCATTCTGACAAACGGCATTCTGAATTGGCGAGCAAGATAACATCAGAGCCTCTCCCCTCACGCGATCCCGAGGACTGTTGATTTTACTGGACTTCAAAATGATGGACGCGTTAAAAAACTCGCGGACTTAGCACTATACGTTGTTTACTCACGAAGGAAGAAATTCGAAACAGCTGCTTAAGCGCAAAAAGTTGGATGAAAGACTCTCATTTGAACGGCAGGATTCGCTTTGATGGATCCTCCGGAGGGCGAGATGAATCAGAAGTACTAACCTGTGCTTGGATGCTTGTGAGACCTGAAAAGGTGTCAAAAGTTTGGCAGCAGTTGGTTTTATTAGGCGCGGTTACAAGGAAGATTTTGGGGCTTCGAAAGACGTCGAGCCACGAAACTTTCGGTGGGTTAAACTTTGCATGGTTCTCATGGTGAGCGCAGTTTCTGCACTGACCATCGAATGCTGCCGGAACGATGCAATTTGAACGGCAAGGAGTACGAAGTATGTCAGATTCGATTAAGGGCAAAGTGAAGTGGTTCAATGATGCCAAGGGATTTGGTTTCATCGAGCATCCAAGTGGCAAGGACGTTTTCGTCCACTACTCAGTTATTGAAATTGAGGGCTTTAAAACCCTTAAGGACGGTGAGGAAGTAGTGTATGAAATCAAGGAAGGCCCCAAGGGACTTCAAGCTGCAAAAGTGGTTCGCACTGCGCCTCCCGAGGAAGCGGCATCAGAAGAAGGTGCTGCTCAGGGGACTGAAGCTACTTCGACCTCCGATAGTTCGACCTCTGATAGCTCGAACTTGTCGCAAATGAATTAAGCGCAATTCGGCGAATAGCTCCGAGATAAATATACGAGTCTCGGATAAAAAGAAGGCCGCTTTCTCAAGCAAGGCCTCAAAAGACTACTCTTAAGAGATTAAAAGTAGTTTCCTTTGAGGACTTCGAGAAAGCGGCCTCTTTATTTTAGTGTCGCGTATTTTAGTGTCGCATGAGAATCATAGCCCTCAGGCAAGAGCTATGAATCTAAGGCACTAGGCAAGCGCCGTAAAATCGCGATCCATTACAGTCTTCCGACCGTCATTCTTCGCATTCTCAATAGCCTTGTCGCAGAGCTTACGCACAATCGCGGAGATCGCCGGGGCGACTGAACCAGCGGTGTTAAATCCTGACTGGGCGCGAATGTAATTCTTAACCTTGGAAACGACGACCAGCACCTCAGCGTCGCTGCCCATCTCTACGGTATCTTGATTCTCAGCAGTATTGTTCATGATGGTTTCCCTCTTTCTGGTTGATTTGCCCGGCCCTGGCCGAGTCTTGAGTCGGGCGATTGGACGACATGCGCATGAAATTTACAAGTCCAATCACCTGCAAGAATGCTCGCGGAATCATTGAGGTCTAGTAATTTCAGCCCCTTACACCCTTGGCTTCTAAGATTTTGGCTCTGGCTTCTTGGCCTAAAACGCCTAAAACCTACTCTTAGCCGGCATGGCATTAGCAAATCGCGGCCGAAGGGAGCAGTTAAGAGAGCTCTGGTAAAAGGGAGCTCTGATACGACACTATGCCAGGAATCGTCGATAAAGACTTAGATAGCCACTGCTCTGTAAACCCTAAGCCAGTTGAGAAAAGAAATCGATATTCCCGCTGAGACCCTTCAGGGGCCATTATCTTCCGCCTGGAATACTCGATACACCGAAACATGCAGGCATCCAAGATTCGATTCAATGCGAGATCGACCCCCGCCCTATCCTCGCAGCGCAACGTGACTTCTACCTTCATGAGATCCGCTGGCAGGGTGTCGTTTAACCGATCCACTTTCCGCCATACGAGGACCTCTGGGAATGCCGGCACATTGAGAAATCCATCACCAGCCCACTCCACCCTTGGTCGCTCGCTCTCAGCTATCAAAGCTCTGTGTACTTCTTCACTTTCAATTTCCTGCATAACACTTGCCCCTCGAATGAGAGGTCGAAGGGATGCACTCATGATCCAGAACTGCCCTTGCACCCGAATGGACATATCCTCGGGGCTTATGTCTACGCCGAGCGTTTCAAGGGTCCTCTGAACCCGATGAACTGGGTCGCCCGAATCAGATAGATCAAGCTGGCGGTCGTGCACAAACGTGCAGTGCGCAAAAGGCGGAGGAACACTGGAGGGTGCTTGTGTGGGGCTCATACTATGACACTCACTGCGCTGCGATGCCTTACACTTCTGCGATTCTCAGACTCGCTACCTCGCTTGTAGCAGCACGCGGCGCGCGCTCAAGCTTTTCGCGGCGAGAATTAGTAACGAGCTGGCCACAGGCCGCATCGATATCCTGCCCCTTGGACCAGCGCACGGTGGTTTCAAGGCCATGCCGCATGAGTTCCCGCTGCCAGTGCGAGATATGCTCCCTGGAAGGAGTCTCAAAACCAAGCCCGGCATTAAGATTGTAGGGAATTAGATTCATTTTAACGGGAACGCCACGGAGGAGCTTAGGCAAGCGCTTTAAGTCTTCCGCGCGGTCATTTATCCCCGCAAGCATCACGTACTCTATGGTGATGCGCTTGCGCTTCGAGAGCGGGTAGGCCTTGAGACACTCGATAAGCACCTCAAGGGGGTATTTCTTATTGATCGGCATGATCTGCGACCTTGTGTCATTGTCGGTCGCATTCAAGGAGATGGCGATATTGGCGTCCAATCCTGTTTCACCAAATGCCGTGATCGCCGGGACAAGCCCTACGCTTGAAATAGTAATCTTGCGCCCGGACATTCCAAGACCCGCAGAGTCCCTAAGAATCCTTAACGTATTGGTGACCCCCTCAAAATTATGAAGAGGCTCCCCCATTCCCATGAAGACCATGTTCTGAAACATGTCTCCAAAATTCTTGGCGTCATCAATAACCCCGAGCACCTGCCGAATGATTTCAGAGGTACGAAGCTGGCGCTTAAGGCCCATGGTGGCTGTTCTGCAGAACTTACACCCCATGGCACAACCTACTTGAGAAGAAACGCACAGGGTCATGCGATTCGGTTGTTTAATCATGACGGTCTCTACAAGATCGCCATTATCGACCTCAAAGAGGTATTTGCGGGTGCCATCGGAGCTGATATGCCGCTCCTTCATAACAGCCGGAGGGAACGAAAAGCCCGTGGCGAGTGATTCACGCAAGGGCTTTGCGATATTGCTCATCTCGGCAAAGCTCTGAACCCGGCGCGCATACACCCACTGGAAAAGCTGCTGGGCGCGGTACTTAGGCAACGCAAAACGCTCTTCGAGCACCCGTTCGAGTTCAGCCCTAGGCAAGTCGAAAAAATCGAGTGCGGGTAGAGCTGCGTCAGAGGGTTCGCGAGCAGAAACCAAGGGCACATGGCCCCCGTTGGCTTCAGGGCTTCCCCCTTCTTCTCGAAGAACGTCTACGTTAGTCACAAGCGATATCCTTAACGCATCAATTCAGGGAAAAAGAACTTGGTTTCAATCTCAGCGTTCTCTTTGCTGTCTGAACCGTGAACTGCGTTGGCGTTGATGCTGTCAGCGAAATCGCGGCGAATCGTTCCGGCATCAGCCTTCTTCGGGTCCGTAGCGCCCATGAGCTTACGGTTAAGGGCAACCGCATCGGTACCCTCAAGCACAGAAACTACTACTGGACCTGAACACATGTACTGCACAAGCTCACCGTAGAAAGGGCGCTCCTTATGCACTTTGTAGAACTCCTGAGATTGCTCAGTAGAAAGCGTCATCATCTTCATTGCGACAACTTTCAAACCAGCATCTTCAAAGCGGGTGAGAATCTTTCCAATGACATTCTTCTTAGTAGCGTCAGGCTTGATGATTGAAATAGTGCGTTCAATAGACATGCTAATTCTCCGTGTAGAAACCTCCCTGGAGCCCCGCCGAAAAGGCTAAGCCTACCAAGGTAGACAAAAACGTCTTTGAAAACCTGCCGCGTAAGCTTAAAGAGACACGCTCAGTGTCAGGAGCTCTTGGCGTGTGGCCAAGACCTCCCGCAGAAGCAACTTCTAGCGGTCACCCCTTTCAGGGTAGATCGCTACGCTACCGGCGCAGGTCAAAAACAGATAATGATTTAAACGAGTTGGATATTACCCAGGTCGAAGGCTTTACTCAAGCACAAGCCCTAAGCACCCGAAAGAGCTAAGGAAAACATCAAAAGTTCCCCATAGCCTCGTCGCCAGGCTTCCCGCTATCCCTTTCTCAGGCGTTACAAGAATCAAGACTTGGCCTTAATACGGTCATCCCCCTCAAAGCGCTTCATGAACTCTTCTGAGTTATCAAAGACAATGTACTCCCCAGGTAAAATCCTGACCCCTTGGAATTCGCGGTCCGCATTATTGGGCGCAAGCGCCAGGCTATCAAATGCTCCGTTTAGATCCTGAGCATTCACGTACGACCCTCGGGAATCGGACTTCTCTCGGCAGTCTTTTAACTTAGTGCCCTTCGAGAGATTTACTCCAGCTCCGATGAAGTTCTTGTTACCTACCGTGATGCCAGTTCCGATACGAGCAAAACTCCCAATGAAGTTTTCATCGCCAATCAGCACGGGCTGGGCATTTGCGGGGCTTAAGACGCCTTCAAGACTTACGAAGGAACCGATTTTATTCTTGTTCCCAATTTGAGCTGAGGAAGCGATAGAGGCGTGTGAATCAATCATATTGTCGTCGCCAATATAGGCGGCAATATTAACCGCTGCGTGGAACATAAAAATGTTCCTTTTCCCCACGTAGACGCCATCACGAATCATAACGCTGGGAACGATACGGTTTCCATCTACCTTGAGGCGATCTCCCCTCACGCTCACCAAGCTTGGGAATTTATCAATCCCCCCCGCGCCAGGAGCTCCAGTCTCAGACGACGGCAGCTCTTCAAAACTCGGCACGGCCCTCACAAATTGGGGCTCTGCAGAGGGCGATTCCATAAAACGACCCGAGGCACTCAAGTAGCGATTGGGCAGATATGAAAAAGAATCGAGCAATGCTTGGCGAGCCGCTCCATCGCTGCCGCGTAAGGCGCCTTCATTAAAGAGATCGAAAAGGCTGGTGGTCCTAAATCGCAAATAGTCAGGATTTGCCTTGGCCTGATCAGTTGCGACCGCACAAATACCAACCGTTACGGCGCTCCCCTGAGCCGAGCTTTCTTTTAGAAATTCTATATTGGGATGTTTCTGATCGTCGCTCTCAAAAGGGGCAAATACCTTTAGAAGTGCTTGTTGAGAGGCAGAGGAAAGGGAGGCATGTACAAAACCCAGCGGCGTGAGCGAGGGACGTCCAAGCACCTCAAAGAGCAGATGCAAGGTTCCGAATTTGCCCTCACCTACCATTGAGGCCACATAGCGCGGGGCCTCACCTTTCTTTTCCGACCTCAAAAAGAAAAAGAGCCCTTGCTCCCGAAGCCCAGGATGCATTTCAGAGAGAGAAGCGATCAGCGAAGAAAATTCAGCCTTTGTAGTCGGAGCCTCGAGCGAAGCGTTTCCAAGCGCAACTGTTGTCATATCCCCCCCCCCCTTTGCAAATGTGAAGTAAACCGTCAGAACGGTATAGCGAAATGAGTTCTAAGTGAACTGAAGTTTCTACTTCTTTTGAACCGGGAACTTCTTCTTGAGGGCTTCATGCACCAGGGGGGTAACTATTTTTGATACGTCCCCGCCGAGGGAGGCGATTTGGCGCACCAAAGTAGAGCTCACATAAGAGTTCTCTTCCCGGGCGATCATAAAGAGGGTCTCAAGGTCCTCATAAAGGTGCTTATTCATGAGGGCCATCTGTGCCTCATAGTCGTAATCACTAATCGCTCTAAGTCCCCGAATTACGACAGTTGCCCCTACGTCGCGCGCGAACTCCACCAAAAGGCCAGAAAAGCTCTGCACCTCAACGCGAGCGCCTTCTCCCTTAAACTCATCACGCATCAACGCTACCCGCTCATCGATGGTAAAAAGAGCGTTTTTTGAGGAATTGATGAGCACCCCCACAATTACTCGATCAAAGATGCGCAAAGAGCGCTTGATAAGATCCGCGTGACCGTTCGTAAGGGGGTCAAAGGTGCCTGGGAAAATAGCTACCGAAGCCGTCATAAAGCCTGATCTCCTGTTAGGCGCACGAGCACCCCCATCCATGAGCAACCCTGCCCATGAGCACCCCTTTGTCAGGGTAAGGGCGTACCACAGGTCCTTTCCCCTTGACGAGAGCGATCGGATAGATGACAAGAATAGCAAAGATTTCGCTCTATTGGCGAAGGATGACCTATTCCCAGAATCTCAGGTAGAGGCCCTATGACTTTTGATATTTCCCGAATTGCCGCGAAACAAAAGCGTGCCAGCGATTGGGCCAACTTCATAGAGCGAGAGGTCGTGGACCCCGCTGTGAAAAGCTCCGTGCAAAAGGATCTCTCTGAATACCGTGCACTCTTAAAGCGTTGCTGGGAAAAGAATGAAGTTACCGCCGCTGATGTTGCTGCTCTCGAAAACCTTGAGCGGCGCCTAGAAGAGCTTAACGAAGAAGCTCGCTTAGCTTCGTAAAAAGCAAAAGGGGCGCCTCTCCTTCTTTGACAGAGGCGCCCCTTCTTTATCGCGAGTACTCCTTAACGAAGCACCGCGAAGAATACCACGGCAAAGATTGCTACTCCTCAAGCAGTTCTTTAAGGAGCTCGTCTCGGCTCTTGATGCGCATTTCCGGCTTTGTTTCTGGCTGAGAAGGCGCTACCTCAACAGCTGCATCAGGAGCAACTGCATCCGAACCGCTCGCGTCTGGCGCACTCTCTGAGCCAGCATCACTGAGAGAGCCCGACTGACTGGCCGCGTCGTTTGTCATCGTGCCTGTGTCTTGACTTGCGGCGTCTTGGCTTGCTGCGTCTTGTGCAGCTTGATCTGCCGCAGCCTGTGCTTGCTCTGCAGCCCCAGACACTGCGTCACGGTTATCTTCCTGCACCTCTCTCTCGACTACAGGAGCAGCGGTGTTACCTCTTTGGTCGTCTTGAGGACGAGAATTACGCTCTGGCGTGGCTGCACTTGAAGCCCCCTTCTTTTGCCCTCCTGGCAAAGCACTGCGAGGGAGTGGATCTTCTCTAGTCACGAGCTCACGGGGAATTTGAATCGTGTCTCCAAGCCTAATCCTATTGGGATTCAGACCCGGATTGGCATCACGAAGCAGCTCCCAGTTCTTCGCAGAACCGGTATACCATCCCGCGATAATCGAAAGAGTCTCACCTTGGAATTGCACCACATGGGCGAGAAACGGCTCCGCGGCACGCCTCTGTTCGGGAGTGGGCGCGCTTTTCTGGGGCTGACAGCCCGAGAAGACCACTAAAGCCCCTAATGAGCCCGTGAGAGCAAGAGCCCTAAGAACCGATGAAAACGGAGAAGAATGTAAATGTCGCATAGCTCGTAGGTTCCGCTAAATGCAAAAGACTATAAAAACAAAAAACTGACTGCTCGCAACGAGGCACAAGAAGAAGAAGAAGAGAGACTAACCACACTTCACAAATGCCACTGCGCAAATGCCACCGTGCTACACGCTCTGCTTGGCTGGCGATCTACTAACCAAGCGACCTCTTCTTATCGGAAGAACCCAAAGGTTTCCTCAGGAGTCTTTAGCACACCCCGTCAAAGACCTGAAATTATTTACAGATTTGGACGATTCAATCAATTGGGGAATCGCGATTCTTAGGATCTATTCCGCAAAAGGAAAGCCCTGGATGCGTTCAATTGCCTTTTTCATGGCAGATTTTGCCTGGCTGGAGTCCTCTTTTTGGTAGCGCATGGTTAGGTAGCCAAGTGCCCGCCTATCGCCAAGAATCCCTAGGGCCCGCGCCGCATGCCCCCTTACCAAGGGGTCCTGGTCGTCCAGGCGCAGCATAAGGTCCGGAACCACTCGCTTATCCCCGAGTTCTGCCAAGGTCTTAATCATCTCTACCCGGACGACATAAGAGCGATTTTTAAGGGGAACAACGCTGGCCTCCGCAAGCCCCACGACACTTCGAAGCTTTGCTTCGCGAATTGCATCGACAAGTAGTGTTTCGGGCGCCCCTTCATCAACAAGTAGTCCAACAAGCTGCCTGTCAGTCAAAGCCGAAGGAACCGCCCCCGGCGGAGGAGCCTCAATGGACGGAGCTCCGAGCACTACCCCTTCCTCAACAGAGACCACAGGTGGCGCAGTTTCGGGAGAAGTTACCCCCACCCTTACTTCAGTGGTTGGAGTAAGAACCGTCGCAGCGGGGCTCGCTCCGACCACAAGATAAAGCAGCCCGCTTCCAAGGGCGATGCAGACTCCCGCAAACACCAAAGTAAGGCGTTTCAGGGATCGCGATTGCTTTTCGGTCTGGGCCTGCTTGATTGCAGTGATACGCTGCAAACCCTCGAACTGAGTAAACATGTCTCCCGGGTTGGAGCGAGGCGCGACACGCTGAAGAGGTTTTTCGTGGCTTACTTTTCGGCTATCAAAATCCCACGGGTTTGAAAGCATTGGGTCCACGTGAGCCGCGCCCACTGGCTCCTCTGGCTCCCTCAGAGGGGGCGGCGCCTTCGACTCGGGGAGTGGCTCAGGCCTCAAACTCTTCCATCCCGAAGATTTCTTTTTTCGCGGCATGGAAGGCAAATTTGCTGCCGAAGGGCTGTTTCGAACGGAAGATGGGTCCACTCCGAGGGCTTCACAAAACGCTTCGGCAAGCTCGGTTGCCGATCCGAACCGCTCGCCGCGCTCACGACTTAACGCCTTTTCGAATTCTGCCTCCAACGCGAGCGGAAGGTCAGGGCGAAGTTCAGTGAGTGGAAGGAGATTACCTGCAAGGATATTGCTTATCACATCGGTAAAGGTTTCCCCTGCGAACGGGCGCTTACCGGTGAGGCACTCGAATGCTACGGCTGCCAAGCTGAACAGATCGGTTTTCGCATCAAGAGGTTCACTCAGGATTTGCTCCGGCGACATATAGCCTGGCGTTCCGATAACTGCTCCGGTCGCCGCGCCTTGCGCGAGCTCATCGCGGAAAAAGGCTACGCCGAAATCCAAAATGAAAACTCTTCCGTGCCTATCAATGTGCACATTACCTGGCTTTACATCGCGGTGAATAACTCCCCGGGCATGCGCGAAGTCGAGTCCTGCTGCAAGTTGTAAGAGGTAAAAGAGCACTACCATCGGATCAAGGCGGGCATGCTGCGCAATGATGGCCTCAAGACTTTCGCCTTCAACATAATCCATTACGATATAGGGAGTATCTCCGTCGCGATTGATCTCGAAGACCGTAATGATATTGGGATGTCGTAAGCTGCCCGCAGATCGCGCCTCGCTTTTAAAGCGCTCAAGCGCCGCATCGGGATCCTGCTCGGCTTCTGCCGAAAACGTACGCAGGGTTTTAAGGGCGACAATGCGGTCAATCTCTGGGTCACGTGCCTTATACACCACGCCCATAGAGCCCCGGCCGAGGGTGCCAAGAATCTCGTACTTTCCAATACGAGGCTTTGTTTGAGGCTGTGGAACCGCCATAACCTAGTTAAAACTGAGAAGCACACCAATGCGCCCTCACCCCACAGATCCGCTCGGCCGAAGGAACTGCTTCAAGCTAAATAAGCATTATCTTTCAACACCTTAGCACTGCTCTCAGAACCTACCGCGAAGCTCTTGTTCGCGCAGGCTCTGGGCAGCTGGCCTTCCGTAGCTAAACTAGGTACGAACATAACATGAGCATTACTCCCACTCTCATCAAACGTATCGAAGGCAAAGGCGTCCTCATCCGCTGGTCCGACGGCAGCACCTCGGAGCTTTCGAGCTCGGTTTTACGCACGCAATGCCCCTGCGCCATGTGCCGCGAAAAGCGCGGAGAAGGATCGCACGACACCCCTCTCACTCCAGCACCTCAGAAAAAGCGCTCGCTTTCGATTGTTCAGAATTCTCTCTCAGAAGAATTAGATCTCACCCAAGTCTGGCCCATCGGGAACTATGCCTTAGGTATCCGCTGGGGAGACGGGCACGATACTGGTCTTTATACCTTTGAATATTTGCGCGAGCTCACAGGCATGTTTGGAACTTCGGGTGCTGCATCGGCAGGGTGACGAGAACCTTCGCCTCGTTACCACCAACCATTCGCGTTGGCTCTCAACCACTCTCTCTGTGTGCCGCTCTCTATGCTTGCTCCCCTCGCGCTCCCTCTCATTGCCACGATTTTAGCATTCGTAGTTCTCGCTGCAGTGGTAAGCCTTAAGCTAACCCCCGGCGCTGCCTTCTTTGCCAGTGACCAAGGCCTTTCCATGGCTGTGGCTCAAACCATGCTCTCGGGCAATATTCCACTCCTTGGGCCCCCTTCACATATTGGAGGCAGGCACGTTGGGCCGCTCTACTATTGGTACCAAACACTCCTTTGGTGGCTAAGCGGCCAAGACGAATTTCGCACGATTGTCCTTGATTCAATTGTCAAACTCGGCGCAGCCATTGGCTTCGTGTTGCTTACGAGCCTTTACGCCCCCAAACACGCCCGCGGCTGGAGCGCATTTGGAGCAAGTCTTGCCGTGGGACTTGGGCCTTTAATTTCAGTCTACCGCGACTTCTGGCAACCTCACCTTCTGCTGGTCGTTGGTGTTCTGCATTGGTGGGCCGTATTACGGTTTCTCAAACGTGAGACCTCGCACTTAGGCTGGGTACTTGTTTCGGGGAGCTTATGCTTACAGGCGCACTATGCCGCCGGCATCATGGCTGCAACCTCTACGCTTGCGCTACTCCTTAGAAGTGATGAATCCGGAGTACGGGGCTGGCAGCACTCGCTCTCATGTTCGTGGTCAGCGCTCGGGGCAGCTGCTGCTTGTATAATCCTTTGGATTCCAACCGTACTATATGAGCTTAACTATCCTTCGAACATAGGTGCGCTATTGTCGGCGTTGCAGCGTCCCTTATCGCCAGAGGCCCAGGCCGGGCTTTGGGGTTCGCTTAGAAATTCGATTGCATTTCTGAGTCAGTACGCGCTAGGGGCTCCGGAAGTTACAGTCACACAATTGGTGACCAGTCCCTGGACATGGCTATTCGTTCTCCTATCGACGCCTTGCCTGCTCTCTCTTGTAAGGGGAATGACTGGGCCCGCACGATTTCTTCTTTGGCAAACTCTTCTTGGACTATGTCTCTACACACTGCTCCTTGCCCGGCAAAGAGCTCCTCTTGAACGTTACTTTCTATTTCCGATGATCCCCTTGATTGTTATGTCTTGGGGGATCGTCTTTGGAGCGGCCTTTTCTCGCATCGCCCCTGGCTGTGGACTCCCCACCTTTAAAAATAGAATCACCTATGGAAGCTCGCTCGCCCTAGTATTCCTTCTGCTCTCGTTAAGCTTCTCAAACTATTGGCGCTGGATAGATCGGCTTAGGCACCGACCTCTTGACCGAGCGCTTTCCCTCTCTGCTGCCAAAACCATTGGAACCTCCCTCGGAGCAAGTAGCGAACCTCACGCTCTGGTGACCTGGGGCAGCGCCCACATTATGGAATACTCCTACCTCTATTTTGCTGGCCCCCGATATTGGAACGCCATGTCGCAAGGGCGCGAGCTCAAAGAACTCGCCGTGTTTCAGGAGCCTGCTGAGCAAAAAATCCAAGGGACCCTTATCGCCTGTCCACTTCCATCAAGAGAGCGCCGCGCCCAACTTGCTACCCGACTTGCCGCGCGCTGGAAGATCTCGAACTGGGCGAGCTGTGGAGATGCCCGCATATGCGGTAGCTGCGCGAAAGCTCAGCTTACCTCTCCTCTTTCCAGGTAGCTCAAATAGGACACCCACACTCCAAGAGAAGCTCTCTGAGATTTTACTCCTCGAACTTGTCAAAACACCGGGCAATGAAAGCCCCACCCCAAGTAGGACACCCATTTTCTGCCAGGGACTATCTAAAATTGTTCGACACGAACTAAAAAAGCGCCGCGGGCTCTTAGGTAGCAGACCCGGAAATGAATTCCTGCGCGGTATTGTTTCTGTAATAAATCGCTTGGGAGCAAAGTTCCGCAGGAAATTTTAAGGTTTCACTTAAGAGGAAAAGACCACCAGAGCGTACTGTTGCTAGGCGAAAGCCGCCCGCGCCGCATTGATTCCATGGAACCAGCACTTACCCGCTTTCTCAGCAGCTTCGATGAGTGCCTGAGCAGGACCCACCATCCTTCGAAACCGGTGGCGATAGTTCGTGGTGGTATCAAGCCACGACTTAGGTTTGATATTGAGACGAACCAGAATCTCCTCAAGGTTACTTGGAATACTCCCTTTGCCATCGACAACCACTCGTCCCGTGGCATCAACGAGACTTAGGTACTCCTTGGTAGTGATTTGGCTGTTGGTAGCCTCCTCTATGGAGAGCAGTGGAGGGTAAGCACTAACCACCG
>JBIKWF010000185.1:0-5166 GCA_044356455.1 Bdellovibrionota bacterium
TACCACTTCAGCTCAGAGACGAAAATACTTCTTCCTCATCATCGCGTGACCGATAGGGAACGCAGGATTCTATGGAGTCTGGCCCGTCCTACGGGACAGACTCCTAGGGCGGCACTTCTTCGGAAAGAGAAAGAATCTGGGCCATTCGCTCGCGCCCTAAAGCAGAATGGTGAGTGGTAACTCTGCTGTTGTAGGGCTTCAGAATGTTGTCACCACAAAGGACACGCTCCTAGTCTTAAATGAGCTTTCTTTGCGTCCTTCGCGTCCTTTGTGGTCCAGCAAAATCTTAAGTAGTTATAGCGTTTTAGGCCGAGCATTTTTGCGCCTTGGATTTTGGCCAGGTCTTTTTAGTTTGTGGTTGTTTTCAGCTACACTGCCTGCGAATTGCCATTCGAGGGTGGTTTATGTGGGAAACTGTAAAAAACTTTGACGATATCAAATACCAGAAGACGAGCGACGGGATTGCCAAGATCACCATCAATCGCCCGGAAGTTCGTAACGCGTTTCGTCCACAGACTGTCATTGAAATGCAGGAGGCGTTTGAGCTCGCGCGTAATGATGAGACCGTAGGCGTCGTCATTCTCACGGGAGAAGGGAAGGAAGCCTTTTGCTCAGGCGGCGATCAGAAAATTAGAGGCAAAGCTGGTTACGTCGATAAGCAGGGCGTGCCGCGCCTTAACGTACTTGATCTTCAAAAGCAGATTCGTGGACTGCCTAAGCCCGTAGTGGCGATGGTGGCCGGATATGCGATAGGCGGCGGGCATGTTCTGCATGTCGTGTGCGACCTTACGGTAGCCGCAGACAACGCGCGCTTTGGTCAAACGGGCCCACGAGTTGGTTCTTTTGATGGCGGGCTTGGAAGCGCGTATCTGGCGCGTATTGTCGGGCAGAAAAAAGCTCGCGAAATTTGGTTCCTTTGCCGGCAGTACGATGCTCAGCAGGCGCTCGACATGGGGCTTGTAAATTGGGTGGTGCCGCTCGCCAAGTTAGAGGAGGAGACTCTCAAAGTGTGCCGCGAGATGCTTGAACTTTCTCCGATTGCGCTGCGCTGCCTGAAGTCAGCTCTGAATGCGGACTGTGACGGCCAGATGGGTCTTCTGGATCTTGCGGGTAACGCCACGCTTCTTTACTACATGAGCGAAGAGGGCCAGGAAGGGAAAAACGCTTTTGTTGAGAAGAGAAAGCCAAACTTTGGGAAGTTCCCTCGGTTGCCTTAGAAGCCGCGAGGATCCAAGTCTTGGTTGCCTGCCGGAATCGAACCCCCTCAGTCCCCGAGCGCGACGTGCATTAGTCCTATGAATAATCCTATTGCCTCGCATTCTAAAGGGCTGGTCAATCCTTGGCTTCTTGCCGCGCGTCCAAAGACATTGACGGCTGCGATTGTTCCCGTGCTCGTGGGAACTGCGGTGGCATATTGGGAACAGTGCCGCGTCGGTGCCCTGATTGGGATGCATTGGGATCGCATGGCGCTCGCGCTGCTGAGTGCCTGCGCGATTCAGGTTGGGACTAATTATTTTAATGACGCCATCGATTTTCGGCGTGGTGCTGATACGAAAGAGCGGCTTGGGCCCCCTCGCGCTACTCAGCTCGGGCTACTTACTCCACGTCAGATGATGGCGGGAGCTTGGATCGTCTTTCTTGTCGCGCTGGTGTCTGGTGCGGCGCTGGCGTTTCTCTCCGGACCTGAGATCGTAGTTATTGGGATTTTCTCTCTTCTCTTTGGATATGCCTATACGGGAGGGCCGTTTCCTCTGGCTTACCGTGGGCTAGGAGACGTCTTTGTTCTGATCTTCTTCGGCGTGATAGCAGTCATGGGGAGTGTATTCATTCAGCTTGGTTCGTGGCCACTCTCAGGGCTCGTGGCGGGTCTTCAAGTCGGGTTTCTTGCCGTCGTGCTCATTGCCATCAATAATTTCCGAGATAGCGCAGGTGATAAAGCAGCGGGGAAATACACGTTGGCAGTTCTACTCGGCGAAAGAATGACACGTTTCGAGATCACCATGGCAACATTGATCCCAGTAGTGCTCGGTATGTTTTGGTTCCTTTGGGGAGCCGCGCTTGCAGCCATTCTTCCGTTGCTTGTGGCGCCCTTGATGCAAGGGCTGATGAGCGGCGTATGGAGAACCGCGCCAAGTGCAGCCTGTAACGATTTACTGGTGAGGGCCGCAAAGGTTCATGCTCTTTTTGGAGTCTTGCTGGTGGCTGGATTATTCCTGAGCGCCGCATGGAGATAGTTATCAATACGGGGCCTCATGGAAGTTTTGAAGAGAGCTTCTTGGAGAGCTTTTCTCAGAAACGTTCGTGCCTATTGCTCGACCCGCGCCTTGCTCCAGAAGTACGTCATGAGCTGCATGACGCAGTGAGCCGGATACACGTAAGGCCAGAAACAGTCTGGATAGCTTCTTCCGGAACCACCCAGAAAAAAAATTCGCTACCGCGTTTAGTGGCGCTTTCTTGGGTCTCCCTTGAGGCCTCTGCCGCCTCTGTTAATGCCCATCTTTTGGCAACTTCCCAAGACGTATGGCTTCAGGTCCTGCCGGATTTTCATGTAGGTGGTTTGGGAATAAGGGTTCGAGCGATTCTTAGCGAAAGCCGGGTAGTTTCCTCGGTGGGCAATCTTGCACCGTGGTCGGCGCGCCAGATGTTTGAAGATCTTGTTCGCCATCGTGCGACTCTTACTTCTTTGGTCCCCGCGCAACTTTTTGATCTTGTGCAGGCTGGTTTTCTGGCGCCAAGCCATCTCCGGGCAGTGGTAATTGGGGGACAGGCGCTTGCTCCTCTCTTGTATGAGCGAGCTCGGGCCCTTGGCTGGCCGGTGCTTCCTAGTTACGGAATGACAGAAACAAGCTCTCAGGTTGCAACCGCCGCACTGAGTTCACTTTCTGAGGGGACTTTCCCATCGCTACAAGTTCTTGCTCATGCACAGATCATAAAGTCTAACGATGGTCTCCTTGCAGTGCGTGCGAGCTCGCTCTTGGATGGGATTTTGAGCAAGGAATCGGAAAAATGGTCGTTCGTCGATCCCAAAGAAAATCAGGTTTTTCTGACTTCTGATAGAGGAGAGGTCATGGGTAGCCTCGTGCAGGTAGCGGGCAGAGCAAGTGACCAGGTAAAAATCGGCGGTGAGTTGGTGGATAGAGTGCTGCTTGAGCATTTGCTGCTTGAGGTGCGCCTTTCCCTTAACATCTTCTCTGATTGTGCGCTCTTGTTTGAGCCGGATGTCAGGCTTGGGTTTGTTGTTGGGCTTCTTGCGACTGATGCCGCAGATGGAGATAGAGTAGTTGCGGAGTTCAATCGTCAGGCTCTGCCCGCGGCGCGAATTCGCTCCCTTAGAGTGGTTCAAACTATTGCACGAGATGCGCTAGGAAAGAGGGCGCTGCGCTAGGAGTGTGTCCCGTAGAAACATAAATTTTCATTTTGGACACAATCCGTAGGTAGGCTGTCCCGTTGCCAGCGCAACATGTAGTGGTGAGAATTTTCTTCGGGACAGACTCCTAGGGAACCTCTGAAAAACCTCGAAAAGGATCTTCTTTGTCCTGCTTTCCCTCCGCGTACCCGGCTCCTCCGCCTTATTCATTAGTTTCTAAATAACGCGGAGTACGCTGAGTACGCGGAGGGGGAGTTTTTTAGAGGTTCCCTAGAATGCCTTTCGGAAGTCACCCTTCTCTTAAATGAGCCACCTCTTATGGTCGATGAGCGTTCGCGCGAGGGATGAAAGCCTTTCTTCTCGAACAGGGTCATTCTGTCTGCTGATGAAGGGGAGAGATAGGTTGATTTCAAGAAACCAGCGCTCGCTCCGGTTTGTTTCAACGAGTCTTGAAAATTTTGTATCGAGGAATTTCACTAATCCAGAGGACATCGCTTCTGCAAATAAACCGCTCTCAAGCACTTGGGCCGCCTCATATCCACTTTGGCCCTCACCGAGCTGAAGCTCAAGTTGTACTCTCATTCCTTGCTCAGTTTGCTCAACTTCATTCACGTAGTCTTTGAGCGATTCTTCTGGCTTAAGGGGGAACTTAAAGCCTGCGCGCGCCAACTGATCTCTGAAGCGATTGGTATCATCTAAGTTTCTTAGGCCAATAGAGTTTGTCAGTGATCGTACGTCAGTCTCAGCCTCTGCGGGGGAAGGGCTCATGAGGGGGCAGGCATGGGATTCAACTGCCTCTCTGCCTGGGGGGATCATATCAGGGAGACTGGGATTTTGCTCGAGATCCACCAAGGCGCCGTAATCAACAGGATTCGCGTTTAGGATCGCAAGTTCATCGGAGGAAAGAGGCGCATGAGTTTCATGACGAAGATTGTGCCCGACGGGATAGCGCTCGATTGCAGCGCTTTTTAGCCCGTCAAGATCCGCTCTAAGCTCCGCAATAAGTTCGTTTATTACGAGAACCTGGGAGATCGGGCTCGAGGTCGGATGTCGCACGGTTCCCACCCAACTGAACTCTAATAAGCAAAACCGGTGATCTGGCACCTCAACGAGAGCCTCGGAGCCAAATTTAAATCCACTCACTCGTCCGCTCAGGTGCACCTCTTCACACTGGGAAGCCCAAGGCGGACGCCCCGGAGTATTCGGTTCTTTAGCGAGGGTTGTGAGAATCGTCATGATCCGTTCGATCGCGAGCGCTCCAAGTTCGCGCCAGCTTGGCTCTCCATCGAGGGGAGTTGTTCCCAAGTACAAGATTCTTCCCAGGTCGACCGGATCCATTCTCACAGCAAGTCGCAACAGCCCCTCGCGCTGGGTGCCTCTGTGCTCCGTCACATGGGTCCTGTATTCACTTCGTAATACGGCGCCATTGGGAGGGGGGAGCTTCCCCGTCGTCCAGATTTCCTCTGAAAGTCTAGGACTCAGATTTCCAAACACAGAGGACGCACTTTTGCCTCGCTCTAGAAAGAGAGGGGAATCAAGGCGATGATGTTTCGAGGGTTCATGCATAGGGCCAGCCAGTATGCCAGAGCGGTAGCGCTAAGCTAGCCTGATCATCTCAGTGCGCCGTAACCGGCGCACTCGTCTAGCGGATGCAAGTTCCGCGGTGGGAGTAGGTTTTTCGCCCACGTAACTATCTACAACGTATAACGGAGGACCGGAATATGTGAGCTGTAGAGACAAATCCCGTAGGAAAGACGGGTGAGTGAATACGCAGGCTGTAACGCGAGTAAATCCGTGAG
>JBIKWF010000094.1:0-18072 GCA_044356455.1 Bdellovibrionota bacterium
GAAGATAATTCGAGACATCTCGATGGCTACCATGCGCCAGGTAGTGGGGGACAAGTCGGTATATGAGGTGCTCACGGTAGGCCGCGAACAGATTGCGTCGGAAGCACGGGAGCTGACGCAGCGCCTTCTTGATTCAAAATATGACATGGGAGTGCGTATTGTCGCAGTGAACTTGCAGTCAGTGAGCCCGCCGGCTCCTGTTGCGCCATCGTTCAATGACGTTAATGCCGCCATCCAAGATAAGGACCAGCTCATAAACACTGCGGAAGCCGACTACAACAAAGTGATTCCTGAGGCGCGAGGAAAGGGTGAGCAGGAGCTCTTACTGGCGCAGGGTTTCGCGACAGAAACAATTAACCGTGCCCTGGGTGATGCGGATAGGCTTACTAAAATGATTGCGGAGTACGAGAAGGCGCCTGAGGTCACCAAGACGAGGTTGTACCTCGACACGATGGAGGGAGTGCTTACTCGCATGCAGTCCCTTACCATCGTGGACCCAGATCTCAAGGGCATTTTGCCACTCTATGGTTCGGCTAGTCCTGTGATGGAGTCACCGCGCGAGCTTGCTGCGGTGCAGGAAACGCTTGAGCAAACTACTCGACAGGGCGCGCGTTAAGGACAACAGGGAAAGATTATGAACAAGTTGAATGCGGTATTTTTCGGGCTTTTTGTAGTGGGCAGTGTAGTTTGGAACAGCATGTTCACCGTGCCTGAGGGTTTCCAAGCCATAGTTACGCAGTTCGGTGAGCCAAAAGGAGATGCGAAGACCAAGCCTGGGCTGCATTTTAAGTTGCCCATCATTCAAGAGGTGCGGTACCTCGACCGGCGCATTCTTAACTGGGACGGGGAGGCGAATCAGATTCCTACCAAGGACCAAAAGTTCATCGTGGTAGATACCACCGCGCGCTGGAAAATATCTGATCCGATAACTTTCATTCAGAAACTTGTTGAGCAGCAGAGCGCTGCCGTTCGCTTGGGCAATATTATTAATTCCGCTACAAGGGATACTATCTCCTCCCATGATTTGGTTGAAGCGGTGAGAACGACCAATACCATTATCGAAAAACAGAAGGTAGCTTCGGCCACCGCCGCGGCAGTTGCCGCGAGCGAGGCTGGCTCTATCTTGTCAGCGGTTGCTGAAGAGATAGGTTCTGAGCTCGATCAGATTCGTATCGGCCGCGAAAAACTTAGCGAGAAGATTGCAGAACGAGCGAGACCCGAGCTTAAGAACCTTGGGATTGAGCTGATTGACGTGCAGTTGCAGCGCGTATCGTACGAGCGAAGCGTTGAGCAGAGCATGTTCCAAACCATGGTCTCAGAACAAAATCGCATCGCCGAGAAGTTTCGCTCAATCGGTAAGGGTGAGCAGGCTCGGATTCGAGGAAAGACGGAGCGAGATCTAAAAGAAATACAATCGGGCGCCTATAAGAAGGTGCAAGAGATTCGCGGTAAAGCCGAAGCTGAGGCTATCTCAATTTATGCGAAAGCAATTGGGAGCAACGCTCGCTTCTACGAGTTCCTTCGGACTATGGAAGTTTACTCCCGAGGTTTGCGGAATGATTCGACGCTCGTCATGTCTGCCGATGCCGACTTTCTCAAGATGCTTCGTAAGGGTGGAGATTCGAACGGGTAACCCACTCCACTACGTGCGGCTTTAAAAATTATAAGAGAACGCGAGTGCGGCGCTGATTCCCGGGAAGATCAGGGGGCCGATTCCGTATGAGATCGCGGTGGAGTGCTTCGGCTGAAGAAAGGGCTGGATTTTGGCCACTCCTTAGTGGTCTCCGTGGTCTTGGGGTAGTTTTAATGAACCACTAAGACCACAGAGACCACAAAGGAAAGCATCTTCAGTAGCTCAGGCTCGTGATTTTAGGTCCGCAATTTCAGGCCCATAATCTGGTTCATGCGGAACTGACGTCACCTTCTGATAGAGCTCAGCCATGCGTTCATACGGGATGTAATGAAATGACAGCGCACGCTTCATCACCTCCTCAAGCGCCTGAGGCGAATCGTCGCTCACATACTTTTCGGGCGGATGCACATTAAAGCCCTCGACGTGCACTACGGGGATACCAAGCTCGGCAAGAATGACTCCAATCGTTACATCGCTATATGCAAAGAGCTTGGCGGACATGAGCACGGGGTGAATCATCTGCAGGGCTGCGTTACTAAGCGCATAACTTGGGCCGCCTTGGGGGTAGGCAAGGTCGGGGAGGGGCGGAAAATCTTTGATGCGCCTTCCAAAACAGACCGGTTTTGTTGGGTCTTGGGTGCCTAAGAATTTCTCAAGACGCTCAGGGAATAGAAGTGAATCATCGTCACAGACAACTACCCAATCACAATTCGCGTAATCTGTGCCTTTGATGGCCTGAAGGCCGTATACCGTTTTTATCGTGGCAGAGGCGTAGTCAGGGGGGCACTTAAAATTCATTACCGTGGGAATCGGACTCGGTGCGTCACTCATGTAGAGCACATCATAGTCGCGCCCTAGCGCCCAAGAGGCGCGAATCGCTTGGACGCGAGTATCATGATATTTGCCGGTGGTGGCAACGATGTACACTATGGACATCGCTACGTCGTAAGATGTTTCGGAGGTTCTGTAAAGGGACGGGCTGAGGAGATGAATTTAAGACATCCAGCTCGCGGGAGACGCGTCGCGCATTGCTTCTGTGACCGCTTGCTTCAGATTGGGCATGACGAGCTCTTTAAAAAGTCCATCGCCTGCTGCTATTGCCATTCCACCAGCCTGAAGGGCACCTGAACCAGTTGTGTTCAGGGCCGATGAGCCACCTCGTGCGACTAGTTCGGCAGTGGCGGCAACGGGTACCGCAAGAGCATCCAGTGCCTGAGCAGAGGTGCTCACCGAGCTGGCCGCCACGGCGCCTACGACCTTTGCAAGTTTTGCGAGTCCGCTCAGCATGCTGGTAAGTCCAGAAACAGCAAAATCTATATATGGTTATTGTCAGAGGACGACGGAGTGTTACGTAATTCACTCACTCCCCCCGTAAGTCATTAGGAATAGGGACAATTTGAGAGTTCCCCTCGCCATCCTGTTGAAACAGGTCGTGTAACAGTTTGTAGTTTCAGGCTACTAATAGGGCGCGTTCTACTTGGTTGGGGATGTATTTATGAGAGAGCTGCTTTGGGCATTGATGAGTCTGCTGCTCCTTGTTCAAGGAGCAAGTGCTGCTCCCTCTGGTGCGAGTGCCGACACGGGCAAAATTGTGTGGCATGCCTGGACCGATGATATTTTCGCACAGGCCAAGAAAGAGAAGCGGCTTATCCTTCTGGACCTTGAGGCGGTGTGGTGCCATTGGTGTCATGTCATGGACGAGCGCACCTACAGCGATCCGCGGGTGAAGGAGGTCATCGCAAAATCTTATCTTCCGGTGCGGGTTGATCAGGCGAGTAGGCCCGACCTTGCCGATAGGTATCAGGACTATGGCTGGCCGGCGACTATTGTGCTGAATGCCGATGGGCAAGATCTATGGAAGGAGTCGGGATTTATCAGTGCAGAGGATTTTGTAGTAGCGCTGAAGCGAATTGCAAGAGATCCAAGCGCGACCGCCGAGGCGCCAAAAGTTATAGCCGCCGCCGGAAAATTGACTACCGAGACTCGAGGCGAGCTTGTCGCAAGGCACTACAAGACACTCGATGAGCAGGGAGGGGGAACAAAGAGCAGTCATCGCTTTTTAACGCTTTTCCCGATCGAGTACTCTCTGCTTCGGGCTGCCGAGGGGGCTGAGCGAGATAGGTCCTGGGTGCGACTTACCCTTGAGGGCGGACTTAAGCTCATAGACCCAGCCTGGGGAGGGATTTATCAGTATTCGACCGATCAGGACTGGGATCACCCGCATTTTGAAAAAATCGTAGAATCTCAGGCGAATGCCATCGTGTTGTATTCTCGTGGGTTCTCAGTTTTTGGGGACCCGCGGTTTCTTCAGGCCGCGCAGCGTGTGAGAGAGTATCTCCAGAATTTTTTACTCAGCCCAGAAGGTGCTTTTTACGCCTCTCAAGACGCGGATCTTGTGCGCGGCCAGCATTCAGCAGAGTACTTTGCGCTCTCTGATGCAGAGCGGAGGGCGCGTGGCATCCCGCAAGTCGATAAGAGCCTATATGCGCGTGAAAATGGACTGCTTATCGCGGCGCTTACCGAACTCTATTCCGTTTCGAATGATCCCCAGGATCTAAGGCTCGCAGAGAACGCGGCACGCTGGGTGCTTAGCCACCGTATGCTTCCCAAGGGGGGATTTGCACATGGAGAGAAAGATGGATCTCTCATGTACCTGGCGGACAATACTGCAATGCTGCGGGGATTGCTTGGGCTCTACCAAGTTACAGGTGAAAGGAGCTGGCTAGCGGAGGCTAGCAAGGTAGGAACCTTCATGAGCACGCAGTTCGTTGATGACAAACCAGGAGTGCTAAGCTCACGTTCAGCAGGAAAAGTTCTGCTAACGCCGGTACGACTTACGGACCAGAATGCTGATGTGGCGCGGGCTGCGAATCGCCTCTTCCAGTATACAGGGGACGAGCATGTGCGCGCTCTCGCAGAACATGCAGAACGCTATGTGAGCGATGCCGCGGTTGCTCTCGAATATCGCTCCCAGCCTGCGGTTCTGCTTGTGAACGAAGAGCTGAACAAGGACCCGCTTCACATTACGGTGATAGGTCATAAGGATGACGCGGGCGCGCGCGAGATTTTTCTCGCGGGGCTTAGATACTTTTCACCTTACAAGCGAATCGAATGGTGGGACAAACGCGAAGGTGAATTGCCGAGAGCTGACGTGGGGTATCCCGAACTTCCTTCGGCGGCGGGGTTTGTCTGCACGAATAAACGCTGCTCTTTACCGCTTATGGGCGGCAAGGAACTTATCGAGACCATTGAAAGGTTTAGAAAGTAGGATTTTTCGGAGTAGGTTCCCTAGGTCTTCCAAGAGAATTTTTCTCCTTAGTGGTCTCTGCGGTCTTAGTGGTTGTTCTAAAAATCGCACGTCCCTTAAGAAGCGCTCGAGGCCGCTTGCGACGCCTCTTCCGGGCGCGCATAGTGTCTCCATGTCTTCGAACCCCCTGCCTAAGGTAGCCATGGATCCCAAAGAGCGCGCCGTATTCTGGGGCATGTGTGGATCTGCGTTTGGGCTTCTTCCTACTGCCTACGTAACTTTTATCTCCAATTCTCTGGTACTGTTCGGTGACTTTCTGCGCTGCGTGGTGGAGTTCCTTGCGATAGTGGTCTCATATTTTATTCTTAGGCGGGCTCTACGCGGAGAGCGGCAATTTTACGATTACGGTTTTGGAAAACTTGAGCAGCTAGGCAGCGTCTGTGTGGCTCTTGCCATGCTTTTTACTTTTTTTGTGCTCGCGGCCCTGGCCATAAATCGCCTCCTCACTCCCGTTGAAGTCCAGAATGTGGGTTCTGGGTTTGCCCTGTCACTGATTGCGGTGCTTGCCAATGGGGCCTTGTGGCTGCACAACCGAGCGCTTGCTCAGGCGGATGGGTCTCCGATTCTCCAGGCGCAGGCGCAGCTCTTTAGAGCAAAGGCGTTGGCCTCTCTTGTCGTCGTCGTTACGCTCGGAAGCTCTCTTATCAGTTCGTCCTCTACTATCCCGCAGATTCTTGATCCTATTGGCTCACTTTTACTTGGCGCATTCCTCTTCTATTCAGCAGTTCTGCTTCTTTCGTCTTCTATGGATGATCTACTGGATCGGTCTGTCAAAGAGGCAATTCGGCTTCTGATCCTGCGCGTGCTTATCGCGCACGAAGAGGCGTATCACGGATTTCGTGGAATAAAGACGCGCCGCGTGGGAACGAAGATCTTTGTTGAGATTATGCTCGAATTTGCTGGCTCGAAACCTTTCGGAGAAGTCGCAGAAGCGTCTCGGCGTATTGAAGCGGGGGTAAGCGGGGCCCTTGGCGGAAGTGAAGTGATGGTACTCCCTGTTCTTAAGGGCTAAACTTGATCACAGCAGTAGCTGCCGAAACTGAAGAATCTGTTCGAGAGGTCTGCTCTCGTATCGCTCGGGGCGAGCTGAGGGGTACCACGAAAATCAGGCTTTCTGGTAACCTTTGCACTTTTCCAAGGGAGCTGCTCGAACTGAAAGATTCCCTCGAAATTCTTGATCTATCGCAGAATCGGCTAGATTCTCTCCCTCGGGATTTTGGAGTCTTTCAGCGCCTCCGCATTTTCTTCGCAAGTGATAATCAGTTTGTGAAGTTTCCTCCTGAGCTTGCTGAGTGCCCCAAGCTCTCCATGATTGGGTTTAAGTCAAACGCAATATCTGCAGTTGATGCTGACGTGTTTCCGCCAGCGCTGCGCTGGCTCATTCTCACCAACAATCGGATTTCAGCCCTTCCGGGATCGATTGGTCGCCTGTCTGCACTCGAAAAACTCATGCTTGCGGGGAATGTGCTCTCTTTTTTACCGAACGAGCTTGCGCTTTGCCAAAATCTTCGTTTACTGCGCATCTCGGCAAACGCGTTCGAGCAATTTCCCGAGGTGGTGCTCAAGCTTCCGCGGCTCGCGTGGTTGGCACTTGCCGGGAATCCATTCCTGCGTCAGGCATCCGGATTGCCCCCTCGCTCGTTGCCTACGTTTCTGTGGAGCGATCTTACGATAGGAAGGCTTCTAGGAGAGGGGGCCTCAGGTAGGATTTATTCAGTGAGCCATCATGGGGGAGCGCCGCTTGCTCTTAAAATTTTCAAAGGGGCAGTGACGAGCGATGGGTACGCAAACGATGAGATACGGGCTTGGCTTAGCATTCCGCCGCACCCGCATCTTGTAAAGCTAGAAGGTGTTCTCGCGCAGCATCCCGAGGGGCATCAGGGATTAGTGTTCGCGATGATTCCTAATACCTTTGAGCGGCTTGCCGATCCGCCAAGTTTTGATTCCTGCACTCGAGATGTCTATTCGAGGCGGCTGCTCTCCTCCAGAGCGGGCGTGCTGCAGACGGCCCAAGATATCTCTTCGGTGCTTTCGCATCTTCATGCGCAGCACGTGCTACACGGTGACCTGTATGCGCACAATATTCTCGTTGATAGGGATGGTATGTGCTTGCTCGGGGATTTTGGCGCTGCCAGTCTGTGTGGCCCACACTTCGATCCGCAGCTTTTTAAGATTGAGATGCGAGCTCTCGGAGCTCTCTTCGAGGAGCTCTGCGTAATGTTGCAATCTTTCAATGGGGACGATGACAAGCATGTAGCCCAGGGACTTTTGCGGCTTGCTGCTCAGTGCCAAAGCTCTGAGCTGGCTAGAGTGCCGCTTCCCGAGCAAGTGATACGTGCTCTTTCCGTGCTTCGGGGGGAATAGCGCGAGATATGTTCTCGTGGAATGTCTAACCGTCATGTCTCACGGGATCCCAGACGGGTCCGTGAGACTGCGTTGGAAATCCGCCATCTCGTCTCCGCGCCCGAATCGCTGCGCCGCAGCCTGGCAGCGAGACGACCGCGCCGCAGCCTTTGGCGAAGGCGGCCGGGCGTGAGCAAACTAGGCTAAGTTTCCCCCAGTCTTAAAACACCTCTGTGTACCTTCGTGTCTTCTGTAGTGAATTCCTGGGTGAAAGTTTCAACACAGAGGACGCCGAGGTAAGTTTTTCAGAGGTTCCCTAATTCACGAGACTTCCAGAGACGGCTCGTAAAAACCCCTTATCTATCAACAGCTTAGAAGTTTAAAGAAACTCAGCTTTTTTCTTAAAAGTGCCGACTTTACGACTCTGAATCGTATGATGATGCACCTCTCTCTTCGCCAACGACTCGTTGCCCTGAGTTTCGGGGTGAGCATGTGCACGCTTTTTGTAGCTTGCGTAGCCTTTTTTTGGCGTGCAGTCAGCGAATCTCGAGAGCAAGAGGTTAGTAGGCTTCTCTCAGCAACTAGAGTGACGGCCCAAACGGCGTCCGCAGCACTGGCTTTCTCGGATGTTGACGCTGCCAAAGAACTCTTGGGAGCTTTTAAGGCCTTACCAACACTTCAGTATGCCGGCCTGTATTCATCCTCGGGTAAAATTCTTGCCGAGTACCTGCGCGATGAAAGGTCGAACCGCGCGCGCGTAGAGGGGCCTGAAGCAGACCTGTCTGCCCAGGGGGCTGAGGAGGTCGTCCGAGTCCATCCCGACCATATTCACATTCGAAATCCGGTCACCCAAGCGGGAGAGCCAATCGGTATATTGGTCGTTGAGGCCGACACCAAAAGAATGTTGATTCTTGTTCAGGAAACAGGCCAGACGGCAGGGCTCGTATTTGTCATGGGCAGCCTCATTGCGTATTTCCTTGGGGCTCTTCTTTCTGCTCGTTTGGCTCGCCCGATCAAAGAATTGGCTTCTTCCATGGAGGATATCTCCCGCTCTAAGGACTACTCAAAGCGCTTAGTTCCCCTTCAGCAAGATGAGATTGGCCAGCTTTTTGTCCAATTTAATGGCATGGTCGAGCAAATTGAACGACGCGATGCCGCGCTACTTGAGAACCAGCAGACTCTCGAGGACCGCGTTGCCGCGCGCACCGAAGATCTTGTGCGCGAACGCCAGCAGCTTTTGGGTATTATCGAGAATGCTCCGGTAGCCATAGCAATGTTTGACAATGAGTTTAGATATGTCGCCCATAGTCAAAAGTGGCTTCAAGATTATGGCCTGACTGGGAAGCTCATTGGGCGCAGCCATTATGAGGTCTTTCCTGACATTCCTGATCGCTGGCGCGAGATTCATCGACGAGCACTTGCGGGAGAGCGGGCGCAAGCATCCGAGGATGTATTTGAACGCGCGGATGGGGGCAAGATATTCATGCGCTGGGCATTGCAGCCCTGGTTCCAGGCCGATGGGGTGCAGGGCGGCGTGCTCATGGTAACTGACCGAATCGACGACCTGGTCGCTGCCCGTGAAGCCGCGCTTCAAACGGCAAAAATTAGGTCAGAATTTCTCACCAACATGAGCCATGAGCTTCGAACTCCGCTTAATGGTATTTTAGGGTTTACTGAACTCCTGATTGACGAGTCGGGCCTCAGTGCTTCCTCTCGAGAGCATGTAGAAGCTATTTTTGGCTCAGGAAAGATTCTGCTGGCCCTCATCAACGACATTCTTGATTTCTCAAAACTTGAGCAGAAGAAACTTGGATTGGAGGTTACCACCTTTCGTTTGGGTGAAGTGTTGCACGCAGCGGCCAGGATCTTTACGGGGCAGGCTGAGCGTAAGTCGCTTACCCTTGAAGTCGCAGATTCTTTCTCTGAGATGAGCGTGCGCGGGGATTCCCTGCGGTTGCAGCAAGTGCTGATTAACTTGATTGGCAATGCCATAAAGTTTACAAGCCATGGCTCAATTCAAATATCGATTAAATCTCTCGTCTCCTGTGACCGGGAGCTAGAGGCTACGTTTTCAGTAAAGGATACCGGTCTTGGGATTCCTCTAGATAAGCAGGAGAGTATCTTTGAAGCCTTCGCCCAAGCCGATGGTTCGACAACTCGCAAATATGGTGGGACCGGCTTAGGACTTGCTATCTGTGTTCAGCTTGTAAGGCTTATGGGGGGGAGGATTTGGGTGAAGAGCTCGCCTGGCAGTGGCTCGGAGTTTCTCTTTACCGTTAAACTCTTGGAGTCTGAGCATTCTCTGATGCTCGGAGCTGGTAAGCCGGGAATTGCCAAAGATTTCAGCCAAGAGCCTCTCGCTGCCCAGGATGCGAATGTGCGACAGCGCCCTCGCATTCTTGTGGCTGAAGATAACGTGATGAACCAAAGACTAGTATCCGCCATTCTTGAGCGAGCAGGATATCAGGTTAAGGTGGTCGAAAATGGAAGCCTTGCCGTAGAGGCCGCCAAGGGCAGTGAATTTGCTGCCATCTTAATGGACCTGCAAATGCCTGTAATGAATGGTTTGGAAGCGATTGAGCTTATCCGTAAGCAGGAGGTCTGGGGGTCAAGCCGTGTTCCGATTTTGGCGCTTACCGCTCATGCCTTTGCTGAACATCGCGAGCAGTGTTTGAGCGTCGGGGTGGACGATTATCTTACGAAACCTATTAACCGAGAATTGCTTCTTACGACTCTTAAGCGGTTCATAGATGCCAGTCAGAATCCACATTAATCAGAGCGCTTTATTTCCCCTCCCCTTGGCCGAGCACTTAAGCCATAGTAACAGCCAATTGGTCGCATCGTGACTGTCCATGAGAAATCTTCTGCATAGGCTCGGTCTTTTCCTTCTCCTCGCGCTCTCTCCTAGCGCGCTTTCCACTCGAGACGCGTATTCTCAATCAGTGTCCGAGGACGATGTGAAGGCCGCCATGGTGTTTAACTTTCTTAGGTTCTCTACGCTCCCCAATCCGTCCGATAAGATTCTGCTCTGTGTGCTATCAAATTACCCTGGGATTAACCAAATACGGGCGCTCGATGGCAAATCTCTGGGAAGTAGTCCGATTCGCATCGAAATCGTGGATGAATCCGCGGTGCTAACCCGGGCGCAGTGTCAGGTGGCGGTTTACGGCGAGCTCTCGCCGAAGGCAGCGGGAGCTTTACAGTCGCTCACGAGAAGTGGAGTTCTCACGATTGGTCAAGATACTGGTTTTTTGGAGCGTGGGGGAGTGATTCGATTTTTCAGTGAGAGCAATCGCGTTCGGTTCGAAATCGATAACGAGTCGGCGCGTAGCGCTGGTATTACCATAAGTTCTAAGGTTCTTGCGCTGGCTCGTATCAAGGGTTCTTCAGATTGATAGGGCGGATATGAACTTAACATTAGTTTCACGGATCGTTCTCGTAGGGCTTTCTGCCTGGCTTTCGACTGGACTGGTCGAAACAGTAATAGCGCAAGCGCCAAAAGCCGCGGACCTTGCGGAGATGGACCTTGAGAGTCTTATGGACCTTGAGGTGACCTCAGTCTCGCGGCAAAAGGAGTCCGTGCGTGAGGCGGCGGCCGCAATTTACGTCATCACGAAAGAGGAGATTGCTCGTTCACCAGCAACCTCAATTCCAGAGCTCCTCAGGCAAGTACCAGGTCTTCAGGTGAGCCAGATTGATGGCAATTCTTGGGCGATTACCGCTCGTGGATTCAATAGTTCATTCGCCAATAAGCTTCTTGTCATGATTGATGGGCGTTCAGTGTATACCCCTATTTTTTCGGGAGTATTCTGGGATTCGAAGGACATGTTGCTTGAGGATATTGAACGCATAGAGGTAATTCGAGGCCCGGGCGCCGTAATGTGGGGCGCCAATGCCGTGAACGGAATAATCAATATTATTACGAAGTCTGCTCAGGATACCGAAGGGGGACTCGTCACGGCGCTCGGTGGAAATCAGCAGCGCGGGACTTTCGGGGCAAGGTACGGCGCTGCCCTTGGAGAAAATGGCGCGATTCGGCTCTACGGAAAATACCGAAATATTGATGGGAATAAAATTGTTGCTGATGACTCGCAGGACAATGATGGCCTCGAAGATGCGCGCGGCGGGTTCCGTTATGATTACGTCGATGAGACTGATCGTGTGCTTGTCTCGGGGGAGTTGATGCGAGGTGCGCCGCAAACGACCACGACTCTCTTTACGGTGATGCCGCCTTCCTCCGTTTCGGCGTCTCGCCGGGCGGATTATGCGGGACAGAATCTGCTCGCCAAGTGGACACGTAGCTTGGAGGGAGGAGACTCCTTTTCGACGCAGATTTTTTATGATCGGGAAGACCGAGACGATCTCGTAGCTAAGACCGATGTTTCTATTATTGATTATGAACTCAACTATCAGTTCTCGATGGGCGAAAGCCACCACTTTATTACGGGTCTTAATTATCGTTGGATGAGTGACGACCTTGAGGGCACTGATTCGGCCCGCTTTGATCCCAAGCGCCGTGAGCTTAGCCGTGCTTCGATTTTTCTTCAGGATGAGATAGAGCTGCTCTCGGAAGAGTTGTTCTTTACGCTTGGAGGAAAAATAGAGTACCACGATCTGTCGGGGCTCGAGCCCCAGCCCAATGTCAAGTTGAGTTGGCGACTTGATCCCAAACATACGCTTTGGCTTTCTTCCGCCTATGCTGCTCGGCTTCCTTCGCGCTCTGAAAATGATGCCTTCGCAGTTCAGTCGATTGTCTTGGCGCCAGAGGCGACTACCATCGTTGGTGCTGACGGCGACTCTTCTACAGACTCCGAGCATGTGCTCTCTTTTGAGCTTGGGTACCGAGGTACGCTTACGGATAGGTTTACTTTGGACCTTGCTAGTTACTACAGTCATTACCATGACGTCTCGGTCGTTCGCCTTGGTGATCCGTCTGTGATTGGACTCGACGGAGCTAAGCCAATCGTGTTTGTTCCCTTGGCTTTTGAGAATGGAGGCGAAGCCACTGCCTATGGGCTTGAAGTCGCCACTACACTCACGCTTTCCAAGCAGCTAAGCGCGCAGCTTGGAGCGAATTTGCTAGACATCGATTACGATTATAAGGGTGGCTTAGAGGGCGCGGGAGGTGGAGTGTAGGGATCGGATCCTCGCCACCAGGCTCATCTGCGGTTCACCTATCAGCCACTCGAAACGGTGGATGTGGTGCTGCAGTCACGCTACGTGGATTCTCTGCCTGCGTTCAATATAGACTCATATATAGAGGGCGATTGCAGACTTGCCTATCGGCCTCTTCCCTCGGTTGAGATTTCCTTGAGCGGAGTTAACCTCTTTAACGCTGCCCACCGCGAGTACGTGGCTCAAGCAATCTTTAGTCCCGAGGCGACTATTGAGAGAAGCTATTGGGCGGGGATTCGTGTGCACTTCTAGTGAGGTGAGTTGCAGATTCTCGTAAGATTTGTAAGGGAATTTTAACGCGAAGCCGCCTACGCCTTACGGCTGCCGCGCGCCTGGCTTCAGTGCGGCCGCGGCGCAGCTTTGGCGGAGCCGGGGACGCGAAGGGGAAGAAGAGGTTTTTCAGAGGCTCCTTAGGTAGATGGGGCTCAAAGGAACGAGCTACCGACCTTATAGTCTTCATCAATAGTCGTTGGTACCGTCAATCCTTGGACCTACCACTGGAGAAATCCTCAAAGTTGTTTGATACTTCCCCTGACCTATCGAGAGGGGGAGAGTTCAGCTATGGATGAGACCACGCGCTCGGTTATTGAGAAAATAAGAGTACTGTGTGAGCCGCCTATGACCCTTCCGGGAGGTGGTCGTTGCCGGGTATTCTATGACTGTGCCCGTCTCTCCACGAATGATTATTCCCGCCTTGCTGCGGAAGCGGTAGGGGACATTGATGAACACAGTTTCGATGGGGTAGTCGCTCTTGCCTACAGCGGAATCCTTTTTGGCGCTGAAGTAGCGGGCGGTAAGCCGGTATCAATTCTGCAGGTCGATGGAGGACTTTGGGGCCCTGAAGTTAAGGGGCACTCGGTAATCCTGGTCGACGACGTGGTTTACACGGGTGCTCGCATGCGCGGCGCGGCAGAGCGTTTGAAAATGCTTGGCGCATCCGTTAGGGGCTTCGCGTGTATTATTGATAGGTCAGAGGGAAAGGTTGGAACCACAGAGTTGCCCCTCTGGAGCGCCTATCAAACTGCCATGGAATAGATAGAAAGTTTTCCCTTTTCCTTCGTGGTCTTTGTGGTCTTAGTGGTGCAAACGGGAAATCGTAACAGCTTGAATGCAGGCGCTCACCACGAAGACCACAAAGTTGAGATGTGGGGTTTTTCAGAGCCTCCTTAGCTTATCATGGAGTCTTGCGAGTGCAGATTAGTAATCCCTGGAAAACGCTTTCAAGCAGGACCGCGTATGAGAATCCATGGATTCGAGTACGTGAAGATCAAGTCATTCGGCCGGACGGAACACCTGGAATCTATGGCGTCGTTGAAACTCGAATAGCAACGGGAGTGGTGGCTCTGACCTCCTCCCTTGAGGTGTATCTTGTTGGTCAATATCGCTACGCCATGAAAGAATACTCTTGGGAAATTGTGGAGGGAGGGAGCGAAGAGAATGAAGCTCCTCTTGATACCATTCGTCGAGAGCTCCAAGAGGAAGCAGGACTTGCCGCTGGCAGAATTCTGCAATTGGGCGCTGAGCTGCACTTAAGTAATTGTCACAGCTCAGAAGTTGCCCTCGTATATCTTGGCACCGAGCTTTCGGAGGTGCCTTCCGCTCCCGAGGGAACGGAGGTATTGGAATTGCAGCGGGTACCTCTGGCGCAGGCGCTTGCAATGGTCCGCCGCGGGGAGATTAAGGATGTCATGTCGATAGTGGGCCTACACCGAGCAGAGCAGTATTTGCGTGAGAAGGGAGACCTTTAATGAATGCTCCTGCAATGACGCCCCAACAACAGCGCCTCACCGATGAGCGGCAGTCCGCTTTTAGCCTTTACCGCGAGATTGCGGTCGGCGCGGAGTCATGGGGACATTTTGCGTGGTTTGAGCTCTGTACTCTTCTCGCGTCAAATGTTCCAGGTGCTCTTGGGCTTGGGCTACGCGCACTTCTCTTTCCGAGTCTCTTCGCACAGTGGAGGGGGGGAGCGGCCTTAGGGCGCGGATTAGTTATTCGAAATCCTCGCAAAATACGCGTGGGTAAAAAGGTGTTGGTAGATGATGGTGCGGTGCTCGACGCTCGCGGCGAGGGTGCTCAGCTCACACTTGGTGACTTCGTAAGTATTGGTAGATACAGCACTTTAGCGGCAAAGGGAGGGACTATCTCTCTGGGCGCTGGAGTTAACGTGGGCTCCTACTGTCGGCTCGCGACCCAATCAAAAATTGAGATCGGGGAGAGCACCCTGATTGCTGCCTATGCTTATATTGGACCGGGTAATCATCAGCGAGGAGATGGAGATGTTCCCCTTATAGCCCGGGAGATGGATATCCGAGGAGGAGTTACCATTGGTGCTCAAGCTTGGATTGGTACCCGCGCAACCATTCTCGATGGCGTTTCTATAGGAGAGGGCGCCATAGTGGGGGCACATTCATTGGTCGTAGAGGATGTTCCGGCGGGGGCGGTAGTGGCGGGTACGCCTGCGAGAATTATCAAGCATGCAGGAGCGCATGGATAAGCCTGGTAGCTCAAATGGCGACCCGAGCCGTTCGGGGCACGCGGCGGATCAAATTTCTCAAGGCGCAACCGGTGCGATCGGTCGCGGCGCCGCGCCTGCGCAGGAGGAAGAACCGAAACTCAAGATTCAAGGAAAAGGACTCTTCGGAAGGGCTCGGCCGGACCCAACCCCTTCTTTTGGTCGTAGAAGTAGCACCTCGCGGTGGGCTGCAGGCATATTGATGTTGCTGGCAGTGGGTTCCTTCTTTCGTTGGTACTGGGAAGATGCGGGGAAAAAATTCCCCGTTCTTTCTCCTGGAAGTTATATCGGCTCTCTGCATGGAGTTCTTGGTGCGAGAGAAGCAGACGGGGTTTCCGAGGGTGAAAGCGAGGGCGGGGCGCCTGTTCCCCTTTATATTGAGCGAGCTCCGGAAACGGAGGACCTCTTTGTGGCAGTTCTCTCCCCCGGGTGGAAGCCTGAATTAGTTTCAACGGCGATCCATGCGGCAGGAAGTGCGGCTCCGCGTTGGGTTTTACCTCTGATTGTGTCTCAAGGCGCAAAGCGCATTCAGTTAACCGGACTTCCCCTTGGGCAGGATAGGTACGGGGGCGAGGTCGTTGACCTTTCTTCAGGGCTCGAAGGCACGTGGAGACTCGAGCCAATCCGAGCATTGCCAGGAGATGTAGGGCAAGGGGCTCAAGAGGTGCGACTTTGGCTTATGTTGAAAGCTGAGCTTGAAGAAGTCGAGGCGCGCATAGGCGAGTTCGAGCGACGTGTTCCAGAGCAAAGGGTTGAAATCGAAAAACTTACAAGTCTCCTTACCGAAGGAGAAGAGCTTCGGTCTCGAGCGAACGAAAAGTTCGGCTCAGTAAAAGAAGAACGTGCCGTGGCTGATCGTGAGTTCAAGTCCGAGCAGCAGAAAGTTCAACGTCTTGAAGCCTCACTTGAAATTGCGCAGAAAGTTACCGGCATGGGGAAGCTTGTTTCTCTTTCTCGCGAATCTCTCGAGCGAGAGTGGCGCATTGTTGATTCGTTGCTTCGTTCCTCTGCGGGTTCCTCAGCTGAAGCTCTTAAGGCAGAATTCGAGAAGGCGACTACGGTCCTCGAACTTAAGCGCCAGGTAGAGGTCGAAGGGGCAGAAGTCGAGCGCTTGCGGGCGGCCCAAGAAAAGAGCTCCGATGCGCGGGCTCAGATGCGACCTTCTTCGCGGAGGAGATCATGAGCCGTTCGAGGTTTCTCCGCAGGCAACGTGTGGCGCTGCTTTTTTGCGGCGCATGTCTTGTTTCAACACAACTCGGGCAGAGTCTCCTTGGAGAGCCGCTCGTTGCTCAGGAGTCGTCTGCGTCATCGGTGCAGGGGGCGAATTTTGCCGAGGCACCCTCCGAATTGAGGGGAGAAAATTCATCCCCAGCATTACATGCACGTTCGGTAGAGGCTCTTCCTGCGAGTGCTTCCCGCGAGATTTTTCTTGATGAAGTGGTGAGAGTTGATTTTTCTCCGTCACAAGCATTTTTCTTAGTTTCGATTGAAAAAGGAAGTTATTTACGAATTGAAGCTACTCTCGTGCCGCCCTTTAAGTCAGAGGTGCCAAAGTCTCAGGTATCAGCGGCCGGTGGTGCAACCAAAGTTCAGGCAACAGTCGGCAGTAGCCCAGTGACTCGCGTCAGTAGCCCAGTGACTCGCGTCAGTAGCCCAGTAACTCTTGTCGGGGGCCCATGGCGAGCTGGCGCTAGAGTAACTCTCCCTCCATCCGCGGGGCGCTTCACCTATAGCGTTATTGTAGTGGGTGAGGGCAATCGATTTGCTCTGCTCCCTCCCCGAGAAGTGATGGCCTCCGATGCCAAGCTCTTTGGTGGGGAGACGGATGCTTTGCGCGAGTATCTGCTCAAGCGCAAGCAAGAAGCGCGAAGTTGGCAGACCCAGATCGACGCCCAGGATGATAGCCTTAGGCGCCTTCGTGCAGACGCCGACATTGTGGCCGATCTCAGTCGTATCGTAGAAGTGCGAGAAGATATCGATAGAGTGCGGCAGTCGATTCGTGGTTTGCAGCAAGACCAAGCCAATCTTGAAGAGTTTCTGCGTCTTGCTCGCACAGGCCCCCAGCCGCGTAACTTTGCATCTCGGGAAAGGCAGCTTACCAAGCAGATTGTTGAACTTGCGGATGTTGCCAAGGGAACAGAAAGCGGGGAATTCAGCCGGCGCTCAGATGCTGAGCGAGAGGTGCAGCAGCAGCTTGCGCTGATTGAACAGGCGCGCGGCCTTGACCTCGATGGATTGCAGCGAGAACTCGTGCAGCTTCGAAAGCTTAAGCGAGATTTGGGTGGCGCCCTTTCTCCAGGAGAGACTGCTCAAGAAGAGACGATTCCAGCAGAGAAGGGTGCTACCGGTCCTCTGCCCGAAGGCCCTGAGGACTACGTTCAGTAGGGGGCATCATTCCTTATAATTTGTGGCGACAGGCTTAATTTTGAGCCTCAGTAGGAAACTATTTTTCACATTCCTCGAAAAGAGTGCGCGAACACGAACTGCGAAAGAGAAAGGAGCCGTGTGCGCAATTGGGCCTCATGTGAGGCCGAATCAAAAATAACGAGGAATATATGTATATTAACTCACTCTCTCAGGGGCCCCAAGTTGCCTCACAGATTCAAGCTTTCAATGCGCAGGGTGGGATGCCTGCCCAAGCCACTGGGCTTCCTAAGGAGTCGCTGGGGGCAATGGTTCCTTCTGGCCTTGGTGCTGGTGGGTCTCAGCAGAACGTTGTTTCCGTAGTTCTGCAGTTTGCTCTCGAGGTTATAAACAACCTCATGGGTCTCATTTCGCAGCTTATGGGTGGCGCAGGTGCGGGTGTTCCTCGCAGCTCCGTCCAAGAGGGCGGCACGGGAGCGAAGGAAGGAGGGTTTTCATTCGATAATCTGCTTGGAAAGGCCGGTGATTTCCTTGGCGGACTCTTTGGTTCAGGGAAAGAGGCCAAAGGCCCGGCCGGTGAGTCTAAGAGCAGTGGCGGGGGAATTGTTGATGGTATCTTGGGACTTTTCGGCGGTGGCGGTTCAGGCGGTGGCGCCGGGCTCCTTGGTAAAGTTGGGTCCTTTATTGGGGGCTTCTTCTAGTCATATTAGGTCGGTAGGGCGCCCTGTCCTCAGGGCG
>JBIKWF010000095.1:0-17882 GCA_044356455.1 Bdellovibrionota bacterium
GTTCTCTTTACCAAACAAGTCAGCATCATCGGATCGACCATGGGTAAGTCTCAGGACTTCATTGATGCGCTTAATTTCATGTGGCAGCACAACATCAAACCTTCCATAGACTGCGTTGAGCCGCTCTCAAAGGGTATTCAAATGATTCACCGCCTTGAGGAAGGGAAGCAGTTTGGGAAGATTGTGCTTAAGCCAGGGGCATAGCCAGCCACCTGCGCCCTCACGTGCCTGAGCGGCTAATTTCTAACAGAAGCCTCATGAAAAGCGCTCTCGCCGCGACTGGGTAATCATCATTGATTGATATGCACACTTGAAGCATACTTGTATGCATGAGAACGACATTAAATATCGACGACGCCCTTGTGAAAAAAGCGGCCAAGCTAAGCGGAATCGCTGAGAAGACCGCACTTGTGAGGGCAGGCCTGGAAGCGCTCATTGCGCGCGAGAGCAGCAGACGCTTGGCCGAATTGGGCGGCTCGGAGAAATCTTTAAAGGCAACTCGAAGACGAAAGGCTGCGGGCTTGCCATGATCCTTGTTGATACTTCTATTTGGGTCGAACACCTCCGATCGGGGAGCGAGGAGCTTGCTTCCCTATTAAAAAAGGCCGAGGTCCTTACGCACCCCTTTGTGATTGGCGAGCTGTGCCTCGGAAACCTTAAGAATCGGAGAGAAATTGTCTCTCTGTTGCAAGAGTTACCAATCGCCTCACTCGCCGAGAACCATGAAGTCCTCGATCTTATCGAGTCGCGAAAACTTATGGGGCACGGCATCGGGTGGGTCGACACCCACCTGTTGGCTTCGGCTCTCCTATCTGGAAGCCCTCTTTGGACCGCGGATCGCAAGCTTCGCTCTCTCTGTGCGTCTCTAGGTATCCTGTACTAGCCGTTCGCGTACTCGATCCATCCGCAAGCGATACTGCGCTACCTGCTCATCAATCGTCGCTGACAGAGCTCCTGGATATGATCTTAAGATTTCGGACAGCCCAGGGAGAGCGCCAAAACCGTGTCCCTCTTCATACTCAAGATCAAGTCTGCGCCTCACTATATCCTCTATTCCTTCTGCTTGCTCGAAATCCCTCGCCAAGCGCACTTCTCCCTTAAGCGCATATTGCTGGAGGGGCTCTATGCCATCTGCATACTCGAGGAGTTTCACTACCCTGCCCCCCAGCCTCGAGACAGCTTTGGCCTGAAGTTCAGGGGAAACCCCTGCGGAGGCGCAGGCACTCGCAAACTCTTGGAGTCGCTCCTTAAGCGCCGCCGCACCGGGAAGAGGCCTGCTTCCGACGGAAAGCACGGCACCAGGCCTTTCGCAGTAGCGAAGCAATATTTTCATGCCCTCCCAACATGTCCATGCGGCCGTCGTATACTTGCCGCCCAATAGACTGAGGATACCGTTCGAATACTCCCAGCGATGGCCGCGGGAGAGCGCGGCCGTGTCGCCAGTCCGCCCCCCCTCTATCACGGGAAGCGCTCGAATACCGGCAAAGCAATAGTGTGGAGCTGCTGAAGCTAGGGCGCCCAAGCTGAGATCTTCTTGCACATGCGCACACAGCTCTTGAATCTCATCCCGTGAGGGAAGAGGATCTCTCTCTGCTGAGTACACTTCGCGCTCGGTAGTTCCAAGAAGCGTACCCGCAGGATGCGGAGTTACGAAATAGTAGCGTCCTTTCTGCTTCCTTCCTTTCTCTCGAATCGGAAGCACGAGGGCGGGCCCCTGCCAGCGGCTTTTAAAGAGCAGGTGCGCCCCGCGACTGAAACGTAGCTTTGAGGCTAGTCCACGCGTGGTCATCCCTCCCGCGCCAGAAACCCAAGGGCCGGCACAATTCACGACTATCCCTGCGCGAATACTCCGCTGCTCCAAGGAGGCACCAGGAAGTGTTTCCTTCCAGCGCACGTCCACACCTTGCGGGTGGGACAACATAAGTTCGGTTTCGGCATAGTTGAGACAGTGGGCACCTTCCTGACGCGCTGCAATAATGCGCTCAATTACGAGTCGCGTATCGTTCATGATGCCGTCGGTGTAGCTCCAGCCTGCAAACTCTGGAGTGCGCATGGCATCAACGGCCCCTATCCAACGCGGAAGCGGCGCACTTCCTCGCGCCATCGCCGAGTACAGCGTTAGCCCCAGCCACATCTTCAGTTTTTCAAAGGTCTCCGCCTTACCAAGAGGCGCCACAAATTCTTGCGCCTTTACTAGGTGAGGAGCCACCCTATACAGGCCTTCTCGAGAACGAATCCCTTCATAGACCTGCCGAAAATCAAAATGCTCTAAATAGCGAATTCCTCCATGCGCAAGTTTTGAGCTTCGGGAGGAAGTGCCTTCCGCGTAGTCCCCGCGCTCAAGGAGCACGGTTCGAAATCCATTAAAGGCTGCGAGATGCGCAAAGGTAGCGCCGTGAATGCCGCCGCCCACCACCAAAACATCGCACCAAGATTCTTTTGCAAGATGCGAAAGAATCTCTTCTCTCGACATGAGAGCTGGGGGGGTATCAGTTGCGCCGCGAAGTACCATAGCCCCAAGGGAACAACGCCCGGTTGCTTGAGGCAAGACATTTCATTGCAAAGAAGTTCCTAATCTCTGCTCTTAAGGAGCTTCACGTCCTGTACTTTCACCGCGCTTGGAGGAACCTGCGTTAAACGCCAGGTACCTGCGGAAACCTTTGGAAAGAGGATCAATGAATTGGTGCGCACTTCGCCCTTGACGCTAGGAGACAGACCGTCGACATGCACGAGGGACCATAGCCCTTGGGCTTCAAGAGAACGCTGCCCTTGGGCTTGCAGAGGTGACTGCCCCTGGGCTTCCGAAGGAGCAGTAGCCAAGTGCACTTCAACAGTCTCAGCCTCATGAATCTGAGCAACGAGGCGCGCAAGACCCGACCGATCCACTATCTTAAGCTCTGATGCCTCGTTCTCTGCCACTACCGTTCGAGTCACAGCCCCACTCAGGATCACTGCCGAGAGCGAAATAACGAGGCGCAGACCTCTCTTAAAAGTATGAGTACATGTCATCGTCTCTCTCCCTTACGATCGTAAGTACAGCTAGGGAATCTCCGAAGAAGTCTGCTCTGTGAACTCTGTGCCCTCTGTGGTTGATCTAAATTGCTTAAAAACCACAGAGGACACAGAGTTCACAGAGAGAAGAATAAAATATCGATGTTTCTCAGAGGCTACCCTTGCCCCCCATTCTTTTTGGTCTTAGTGCTTGTTTTTACGGACCACCAACTCCACAAGGACTACGAAAGTAAACCTCTTCAAAAGTCCTCTAACGTCCTATATCGCGCCGCACCTGTCGCCCTTTGAATTGAATCATATCGCAAACCTTGTAGGCCCGCGACGCTGCTTCAGCGACCGTAGCGCCCGTTGCCGTTGCGCTCAGCACCCTACCGCCGCTGGTAACGAGTTTACCGGCATCATTGCGTTTTATCCCCGCATAAAACACTGCTCCCTGAGGAAGCATCTCACCGAACTCTATGCCGGTTATCTCATCACCTTGCTGCACCGTTCCGGGATACCCTGCCGACGCTGCCACAATACAAACCGCCGCGTCTGAACTCCACGTCATAGGGGGAAGAGGCGCCTTTCCGGCAGGATCAGAGAGCGCGTGACAAAGTTCAAGGAAATCCCCCTCCATACGGCGCATAATCACCTGCGTTTCGGGGTCGCCCAGACGCGCATTGAACTCGAGCACTTTAATGCCGCCCTCTTCCCCTACCATGAGGCCCGCATAGAGAAATCCTCGAAAGGGGGCGCCGCGCCTACGCATTTCTGCAAGCACAGGATAAATGACCTCACTGAGGGCACGCTTTTCAAGTTCTGGAGAGAGCGATGGAGTCGGACTCACCGAGCCCATTCCGCCGGTATTGGGACCTTCATGATTATCAAGCAGACGCTTATAATCATGAGATGAGGCGAGCGGCACTACCCGCTCACCATCAGTGGCCACGATATAGGAGACCTCATGTCCGCTCATGTAGTCTTCTGCGACCATGCGCTGAATCTTAAGTACGCCGAAGAGCTGCTCTAAGCCCTCCGCAACGTCGCTTCGAGAAAGGCACACAAAGACTCCTTTGCCGGCAGCAAGGCCATCCGCTTTAAGCACGATGGGAGGCTGCACCTTTGCAAGGTAGGCTTCCGCACTTTGGCGATCGCTAAATACTTTGCAAGCAGCCGTAGAAACACCAGCCCCCTGCATTACCTCTTTTGCAAAGCTCTTGGAGGCCTCAATGCGCGCGGCTTCTTGAGAAGGCCCAAAAATGCGCAGCCCTCGTGCGGCAAACGCATCCGAAATCCCCAAGGAAAGAGGAAGCTCGGGGCCGACAATGGTTAGGTCAATTTTTCGCGAGCGCGCAAATTCGGCGAGACCAACAATATCGTCCATCGCAATCGGCACATTCTGGGCCACGCGCTCGGTGCCAGGATTACCGGGCGCGCAGTAGAGCGCCGTCAATTCACGGGAACTGCGAAGCTTCCAGCACATGGCGTGCTCCCGAGCTCCATTACCGATTACTAATACGTTCATACCCTCTCCTTGCCCGATCGTTAGCGTCCGCTTAGTGGGCTCAAGTGGTCAAAGCTGCTTACGCACACAACCACCAAGACCACTAAGGGGAAAAATCTAAGAAATCTATGAAAAACTTAAAATCGCGCTCCTTCTGTACTGTTTTTCCTCCGCGTACTCTGCGTCCTCCGCGTTATTCAATAGTTTTCAAGTAACGCGGAGGACGCTAAGTACGCGGAGGGGAAGTTTTTCGGATGTTTCCTAATGCCGGAAATGTCTCTCGCCCGCGAAGAAAAGCGTGGCTCCGCATTTCTCGGCGGCTGCGATTACATCGGCATCACGTTTTGCTCCCTTGGGAGCAACAACGTGGGTTATTCCCGCTTCAAGCAAAAGCTCAATCCCATCGGGGAACGGGAAGAAGGCATCTGAAGCCGCAACCGCTCCGCTAAGATCGTGGTTATGCAATCGCGCTTTCTGCAGAGCGACTTCAACTGAGTCCACTCGGCTCATTTGTCCCGCGCCGACCCCTACCAGAACCCCTTCTTTCACAATGACAATTGCATTCGACTTAACTTGACTACAAAGGCGCCACGCGAATTCAAGGTCAGCGCTCTTATCCCCACCCTTACCTCTCGCGACTTGCTCCCACATACGGGAACTAGAAATTTCTCTATCAGGCGACTGCACTAGGTACCCGTCGAGTACCGAGCGAACTTCGAAGGCTGGAACTAGTTTCCCCACGTCAACTTCAAGCACTCGCAAGTTCTTGTTTTGCAGGAGAATAGAAAGGGCCTCTGGATCATAAGAGGGTGCAACTACCACCTCGGCGAAATCCTCGCGAATCTCTTCAGCGGCTGCCTTAGAAACCGCACAGGTAAAGCCGATAATGCCGCCAAAATGACTGCGCGGGTCAGAGCGCTTCGCGCTCTGCAGAGCCTCAAGAGCGGTACTGCCGCGTGCGGCGCCGCAAGGGTTGAGATGTTTGATAATAGCTGCTGTAGGGCCAGCCCCATCAAGAAGTTGTAAGAGCCTGACCATCGCATCACAATCAAGCAAGTTATTGAAGGAAAGTACTTTCCCTCCATGCACCCGCCACGCGGCACTACCATGATCTGAACTATCGAGCGGCCCACTCATAGGTAGACGGCTCATGGGCACACAAAACTCGCCCAATTGGTGTGGATTCTCGCCATAGCGCAGCTGCCTCTCACGCCGGAGCACCAGCCCCTTGAAGGCCGGGCCCTTGACCTCAGGCTGAACTTCCTGTCCTGACTGGGGACGAGCCTGCTCACTAAGCCCACGCTGTCCGCTCATATAACTTGCAACGGCCACCCCGTCGTCGGCCAACGTGGCGAACACCTTGGCGGCTAGTTCGCGGCGCAAAGCGCCCTCACCTTCCGCCGCCCCCTCTAACAGCTTCAGCACACGCGGATAATCGTGAGGGTCAATTATGGGGAGGACTGACTCGTGATTCTTAGCCGCAGCTCGAATCATGCTGGGGCCACCAATATCAATCAGTTCTATCATTTGATGGTCGGCAAGCACTTTTGCGCCAGGCGCCAGGGCATCACGAAACGGATAGAGATTTACCGCCACCACTTCAATAGGGCGAATGCCATCTTTTTCAAGAAGCGCGCGATCTTCTGGAACATCCCTGCGCGCCAGAATCCCCGCGTAGATTTTAGGATGCAGAGTCTTTACTCGCCCGCCAAAAATTTCGGCTTGGCCCGTATAGGCCTCGATAGAAAGTGAGTCGATGCCACATCCCTTCAAAAATGTCCCAGTACCCGAGGTGGTGAGCAGTTCAAAGCCCAGGCGAACAAGGCCACGCGCAAACTCCTCGAGCCCAGTGCGATCAGAAACACTAATGAGAGCAGTCTTTTTCATGGTGACTCCAAGGGGGGACCTAAGACGCTTGCAGAATACGAATATGCCCCAACAATTTCAAGCTCTTGGCGGTTCTTTTGATGCCGCGAGAGGCGCTTAGAAGTCCGCCCCCGTAGAAAATCGCTCTCACTACATGCGGGCGTAACAGCGAGTCAGCCTACCTAGGGATTATGTCCAAAATACAGATTTATGCTTCTACGGAACTCACTCCTAGGGCCGCGAGAGGAGGTTCCCCGGAAGAAAATCTCTGATATACCGAGCTCTATGTATGAGTTAAACGAATGGCTTCTCGTCGGGCTTTCCCTGCTCTTCTTTTATGCTAGTACGGAAATTGGGTTTCGCTACGGCCGTAAGGCGCGTGGTTCGATTCGCAGTGAGGCCTATCCCCATATCGCCACAATTGAGGGCGCGCTTCTCGGATTACTTGCGCTGCTACTAGGATTCGCGTTCTCAATGTCGATGAGCCGCTACGACGCGCGGCGTTCAGTGGTGCTCGCCGAAGCAAACGATCTGCAGACTACGTACTTACGATCCCAAATGCTCCCTCCCCCTCTCAACCAAGAGGCAGGCCAGCTACTAAGAGAGTAAGTCGATTCACGTATTCAATACCTTGAAGCAGGCAGGGAGAAATCCCTGATTAATAAAGCTCTCGAAAGAACGACTCAGCTTCAAGAGAAGCTCTGGAGCCTGGCGCTCGCCGCGGCAAAGATTTCAAGCGACGAGGTTACTACTGGTTATTTTATAGCGTCCCTCAACGAGCTGATTGACGATCATACTCGCCGAATTCGCGCCACCGAGAACCATGTTCCTGACATTATTTTAGGATTGTTGTTTTTTGCCTCTGCCATGACCCTGGCGATGACGGGATATAGCTCGGGGTTTAACGAAGCGCGGCTTTTAGTCCCACGCTCCATCCTCATCCTTCTGATTGCCGCGACTTTGCTTGTCATCTTAGATCTCGACCGGCCACGGCGTGGATTCATAACCGTGAGCGAGCCCTCGATGCGTGAGCTTCACGAAACTATGCACCGCCGCGTTTCTCACTAATCAGGCTTCAGCCTGTCTATTACGAGATCGAGCTCCTTGAGCTCAGCAAAGATAAGTTCACGCTCTTTGACAAGCTCGGCGCGCTTTGCTGTGCGTATCGACGAGGAAATAACTACCGCCCCGTTCGCGCCGCGCGGTCCGAAGCGCTCTCCTGTCCACCACGAAGGGCAGGCAAGGTGTCAGCTAAGCGATTTAGCTCATTGAGCTCAGCGAGAATAAGTTCACGCTCTCTGACGAGCTCAGCGCGTTTAACGGTACGCGTAGTGCGATCACTTGAAGCAAGCAATCTCGAGAAGCTAATAGTGTCTTGAAGGCTACGAATCTCAGCTTCTAGGCGATCCTTCTCCACAGAAAGATCGGAGATGCGCTGCTGCGACTCAAGTACTCCTGAATCGATTGCGGTGCGTAGTGAAGCAAAGAGCTCTTCCATGCGCTGATTTCTCTGGCGCACAAAATCTGCCACGCTATTCGAAAGTGTAGGGTCATTCGGCGAGTACTCGAGGCGCTCTGCCTCCTTCAAGTATTGCCAGGTAGCTGCTTCGAAAGCTTCTTTCTTCTTTCGTACATCCTCGGAACTGACTGAAACCTCAGAAACCATATTAATCGGTTCGCTGGTTTCGAGACGCTTACGGCGTCCGGTCCACACTGCGAGTTTGCGGGCAGAAGAGTCAATCTCGGCACGGACCTCGGTTACTCTCGAATCAAGAATCTCAAGCTGTTTTGAGGCTTCATTAAGCAGCTGACCAATTTGTCCTGAAAGCGGGGCATCAAGTGCTGCAATCTTTTCATCGACCTGCCTGAGGCGCGAGGAAAGTGTCTTCTGACGCCTATCGATAGTCGAAAGTCCTGCTTCAAAGGAGCCTGGGAAGCCGCCTGAAGAACCTGTGCGCTGACCTGCGTTGGCATTGTTATTGGTTGAGATATCGCTTACGTCGGTTTGGCCAAGGACGGTTTTGCTTCCTGCCCGCGAAGCAGCATCCCCAAGAGGAGCCGCAACGTTCGCGGCAAGCGGTTCAACCGCACCTTCAGGCGAAAGAAACAACACGCTTACCATACTTCCGCAGATTGCAGCCCCAAGCAGGCTCAGGAACCCCGTTACCTTAGAGGAAAATACTCCGCGCTTCTCTTTCTCTTCAAGAACACTTGGACGCGCCTGACGCTCACGGCTATGGAGCTCAGCACGATCGAGTCTGGCCTTAAGCCCTGGGGGCACTACCCTTTCGGTTGTTGCTTTGGGATCACTCTTCGTTTGAGCTTTCTTCTCGGCGTAGGCGGAGCGCAGTTGTTCGAGAGAAATTCTCTCTTCCGCGGACGCATGCCCGTTCTTCGAGGCGCCGTTCAGCTGCGCTTCTTTTTCAGCGCCCGCTGCGCCATTCGCTGATTGGCTCTCTGACTTCTTTTCTTCTTTCTTAGAAGCATCTGCCTGCGCCGGTTGTTCTCTTTCAGAATCTTCTTCGCTCTCTTCTTCAGCGCCAGCTAACTGGGAAGCCTCTTCTGGAATGTCGATATCGACTGGACGAAGCGCTTCTGGAAGTTCGGGGAATCCGTCGCCTGCTTCAACGGCAATAATAGTAATGTTATCCGTACCGCCACGCTTATTGGCGAGCTCAATAAGTTTTTCTACCGCTGACTCAAGGCGATTTTCTTGCATGAGCGCAAGCATCTCGCCATCTTTCACGTGATTGTAAAGTCCGTCGGAGCAGATGAGGAAAAGATCTGACTGATAAGGTCCATCACCAACTTCGATGACATCGACCTCAACTTCCTCGGCAGGTCCAAGAGACCGGGTAAGCATGTGCGAAACAGGATGATTGGCTGCCTGCTCCACATCAATAGTCCCTGAGCGCACGAGCTCCATCACGAGCGTGTGATCTTCTGAGAGACGATCTACTTGATCTTGACGAAAGCGATAGGCGCGAGAATCGCCGACGTTGAAAACCGTGAGCTTGTTGCCCTGGAAGTAGAGCGCCACAAAGGTGGTTCCCATGCCGTTAAGAGAAGCATCAGCACTTCCTTTTGCGAATATCTCGGCATTGGCACGCTGAATCGCCTGAACCACATCATCGTTTGTAGGCTGACCCACATTGGCCAGCGAAGATTTCATAGTCTCGATGGCAAGGGAGGAAGCAAGAGCGCCGCCCTTAACGCCGCCCATTCCGTCCGCAACAATAAAGAGCTTGTAACCATCGCCTTCGAGTATTCCAAAGGAGTCCTGGTTCTCTTCTCGGCGCATGCCGATATCAGAACGAGCAGCATGCATGATCACCGCATCGCGATCCGCTTCGTCAGTGCCACTCGAATGAAGTTCTTCTGTCGCCATAGCGCCCATTCTTGCCAAACGGGCCATTCTTAGTGCCCGCTGGTACTACCTTGTACTTACCTTCTCATCGGCTAACTACCGATTCTTCCAGCATACTGTTTTCTAAACACCGTTATGCCCTGGCGGGAGACAAATAAAGCCTTAAAGTTTCTTAATATACTGAAATTACTAAGCTTGTTGCCCCACTTTCGAAACAGTATTTCCGTCCTAATTGGATCGTCCTATCGGTTATTGGGGTGCGGGTTTTAGAGGTGCTGTAAGGAATCGAGCCGATTGGAGAAATGGATTGTTACTAGGGAGCAAACATGGAACGACCTCTCATCGGTGTCGGAGTAATCCTCAAAGACGAAAATCGCGTGCTCATAGGAAGGCGCCGAAATGCTCACGGTACCGGCACTTGGTCGTTTCCTGGGGGGCATCTTGAATTTGGAGAATCAATACTTGATTGCGCCACGCGTGAATTGCTCGAAGAGACCGGCCTGACCAGCACAAACCTGTCGTATGGTCCCTACACTAACGACATCTTTCGGGACGAAGGCAAACACTATGTGACACTTTTTGTGATTGCTCGCTACCAGGGCGGAACTCCGCAAGTTCTTGAACCACAGAAATGCGAGGAGTGGCGCTGGTGCACGTGGGAGGAACTCCCCTCGCCCCTCTTCCTACCCATTCGTAATCTCATTCAGCAGGGCTACCGCTTATAGCTCTATCCAAATCAGAACTCGAATTATCTTACCATACGAATAAAAGGATCCGCCTTAAGACCTGGCTCGCGTTTCAGCTGGCCAAGAAGGCGCTCTGACTGCTGACGAGTTTCTTCTGGTCCAACAAGCACCCTGAAGTACTCCTGCCCACGAACCTTGGCGTTTTCAATCATTACCTGGAATCCAGATTTTTGAAGCTTGCGAGCAAGTCCCTCGGCCTCGGCCCTATTATCAGGGGCCGCCACTTGGGCAAACCAGCCGCGAGGAAGAGTGTCTCGCACCAGTCCAGAGCCAGCGCTGGAAGCAGACGCCTTTTGCTTCTCCGCCTCACTCTTCTTGAGGGCTGCTTCCTTTGCTAAAGCCTCTTTCGCTGCAAGTTCCTTGGCCGCGGCTACTTTTGCAGCTGCCTCTTTTGCTGCTACTTGCTTAGCCGCAAGCTCCTTAGCCGCTGCTTCCTTAAGCTCAGTCTCTTTGCGAGCACGCTCTTTCGCCGCTTGCTCCGCACTGCGAGAAAGATCACTGCGAGAAAGGTCACTGCGAGACAACGCGGAAGCGTCTTGAGAACCAGCTCCCTCAGCAAGCGCGCCCAGGGTTTTCTCTTTAGCTAATGAACCAGAAGACGTGCCGCGCTCTTCAATCGGCTGCAGATGAATACCGCCAGAAGCTGCAGAGGGTTCTGTTCCTAGCTCTCCCGCAGAGGCCCCGGCAGCCATTGCAACCATACTGCCACTTGTCGGCTCCTTATCATGCAAGGCTTTCGCGAGTGCACCAAAGGAAGGATCCGCATCCTCATGCGCGGAACCAGAGTTCGACAAATCAGTTATCATAGTGTCGCGAGAGCCAGCGCCATTGCCGATACTCCCAATGGATGGCTTGGCCTTTGCAGTATCAGCATCGAGCGCTCCAAATGAGCCATCGGCTTTGGGCAGCATAGGTTCTGCCGGCGCATCTAATTGATTGAGCTTGGCATAGACATCTGTGAGTCCCTCATCTGCTCCAAGAGGCGCTTCGTCATCGTTGCCGAGGGGGAGCCTCATGGCAGAGGAGAGATTGTTGCTGAGCGCCATCTCAATGCCAATTTTCTGACCAGAGAAAAAGCCAAGGTAGAAAGCGCACGCTAAACTCCCGAGGATCCCGCCTAAAAGAAGAGAAACGTGCAGGGCCCCAAGAGAAATCTGCCAAGAACGAAGGGAGCGCTGATTGGTCTGAGCGAGTGAATTAACAGTAGGATGGGTGCGCGGGCCCGGAATACGAGAACTTGATGTGCGAGAACTAGGCAAAAGCGTCATAGAAAAACACTCACGAAAGGTTGCCTCAAGCAATGCTCACGATGGTACCTCAAGCCCTTCTTGGCAAGCTCAATCAACCACCGTACTAGAAGCATGTGTTAGCACACCTTCAACACTGCGATAAATACTCGAAAACACATGCTGAGCGTAGAGGTCCATAGCCTTGAGGGCCTGATGGTAAGCAGGAGTATTAAGCAAACGCTGGGAATTATGAAGGAGCTGCTCCAAGGCCCTCCCCATAGGATAAACCTGGGCTCGGCGCCCTGCACGCGAGGCGAGCCGAGGCAGCATCTTCGAAGCTACCAAAACTTCTCGCTCCAGACCGAAACACTCTCTTGGGGCACAAGGCGTATCCCCCCTATCCCCCATCGCAGGCACACGCGCCAGGATTGACCTAGCCCACGGGAGATACTGCGCGGGATCAGGCCATTCGGATGGGGGCAGCGCGCAGGAAGACGGAACAAACTCCGGTCCCGGCACTCCTGAAACAGCATAGAGCATAAAGGAGCAAAGTCTCTCGGATGAAGAAAGCTGAACTGCTTCAATCCGTTCATCAGCAGGCAGATGAGTCAGGAGCTGCTTTGGGCATCCGGCAGCAAAGCGACCCGGCTCAGTCCGGCGCAGCGCACTAAGCGGCGAGCTACGGAGAAAAGTAAAAAGCTCATCGTCCTCGCGAAAGTCTTCCCAAGCCCACCACCACACGTTCGCCTGAGGCCATTTCTTACTTATGCGAGCAATCTGCTCACTAGTGCTGAGGTCCTCCCCCCGGGCCCCGCCTACTAAGGCACGCCCATGTAGATAACTGACAAGACCAGAGAAATCGGCCCCAGCAAGGAGGGGGAATTCCTTTTCCCCGCAGACAATAACAAGCTCCCCTCTTCGCTGTGGGGTCTCACTCTGAGAAAGCATAATAGCTTGCAGCAGCGGCCCCATGACAAAACGCAAATACTGCATACCGGAGGCGCCGCGCCAGGGCGGGGGGATGACCACAAGATGAGCCACATTCGAGCAGCCTTCCGTCTTGGGAATATTTTCTGCAACAGATCCAGTCAGGGCACATTCTCGCGGCAGCGGGGGCCCCCAAAGACAGCTCTCAGGGAGCCTTATATTAACGTAGCCCCTTAAGGGGTAAACCGTGAGAGCTAGTTCCTTTTCAAGCCGAGCGGCAAGCTCGCGTGCCAGTTCATCAGCACTTCGGTTCAAAATCCGGGCGAGAGGCAAGCACACGTCGAGAGCCACGTCCCAAGGTCCTTCGCTTTGCTGATTGGGAAAAGAAGGCGTCTGGCGTTCTGCCTTAGGCAGCCCCGTCTCGTCCCCTACCAGCGGGATTAGCTCTGCCGTGAGCGGGCCTACCGGTGCAAGGCTTTGCACTATTTGCCCAATCGACCGCTCTAACTCTTCACATTGCATATAGATGAAACAAACAAATCTATAGTCATTCGGCCCTGAGCTACCGCGATAAGCCGTTCAGCTATAGCAAGTGCGGCTTCCCCCTCGCTTAAGACTCCCTTGTTCAAGACTCCCGCGCGGGAGGAGCCGCCCCCCTCCATCAGAGTATGAATTCTACTTTTTACTGCCTTTGATAGATTCATCCCCACAAGGATGTTGTCACCCTTTGATGTTGTCCCAGCAGGCAGCTCACCAGAAAGCAAAGCTGCGAGAACGGCAAAAAAGACTTCATCGCTGGGAAGGACAAAGGCGCGCTTCTCTAGTACTTCACTAAGCGCAAGCCACCTCTCTAAGGTCTCCTCTGGCAGGGCAAGACCAAGTCCCTGAAGGATGCCCCAGCTTGAAACGGACTGGAGCGCACTGCCCCAGCGCAGCTCCTGAGCAATCTTTCTAAGCTCATTTGCGGTACGCGCCCAGGAAACAGCGGCAAGAACTCCCGAGCCGATAGCCTCATGTAGTGCCTGTGCAGTTTCAGAAGCGAGCGCGCCGTTAAGCCGAGAGACGTAGCGCGCCGCACGGTACATTCGGGTAGGGTCGTCCTGAAAACTCTTGGCATGTAAAATTCGAATAGATTTAGCAGCTAAGTCTGGAATTCCGCCGAACTGATCGATCGCGAGCGGAATCAGCTTCTCGCGCTCCAAGGCACCCATCAACCCCAATGCCAGCACTGGGCCAAGCGGAAGCGCAATCGCATTTACTGAAAAATCTCGTCTCGCCACATCCTCTTGAATGCTGCGGGCTCTCTCTACTCGCGGCAGGGCTCCCGAAGTCACGTAGTGCTCAGTCCGCGCCGTAGCGAAGTCTACTTCAGCCAAGGAGCGAATCTGATGTGGGCCGACAATCTTCGAGGTCAAAAATGACTTAAAACTTCTGACCTGCCCTCCGAGGCGCCCCGCACAGGCTTTTGATAAGGTCTCGGCATCTCCTACGACGATAAAGTCGAAATCTTTATCCTGAGCAGTAAAGCCAAGCAGCAGGTCGCGAACTACTCCGCCTACCAGATAGACCGGCATGCCGAGACGTTCAGATTCTTCCACCACCACGGTGAGAAGAAGTCGCTGGTCGGATGAAAGAATAAGCATGGGGGAACGTCTCTCTTAAGGGCAAGTCTGCTTGGTGCCCTTTTCGTTAACGAGAGGTTCTCACAACTGGCCGCACGGATCCACGGCCTAGGTATTTTCTCACCCCTCGCGCTAACCCCTGCGCCAAGGCAGCTCGAAATTCCTTCTTGGCAAGCAAAGCACCATCGCGGGGATTGTCTACGAAGAATAGCTCAATCAGGGCGCAGGGCATATGAGCTCCCACAAGGACATAGAATGGCCCGGGCCGTACACCTCTATCTTTTAGGTTCCCATAGGCCTTTTTAGTCGCTCCAAAGACTGCGCCATGAACATCGTGCGCAAGCGAAATGGATGGTGTTTGCTTGGCGCTTTGGGTCAAATCGCTCAGGATAAAGGCGAGATCCCCCTGAGCCCCCTGCAAAACCTCGCTTCCGTTCTCTCGCTCTGCGAGGAGTTTACTGGACTCATCTCCCGCCATATCAAGATAGAAGGTCTGGAGACCCGAGTACTCTCCTGAACTGCTGGCATTATTGTGGAGGCTTAAAAAAAGGTCCGCGCGCCACTCGTTCGCAATTTTCGTTCTTTCTGCGAGCGGCACAAACGTGTCCCCTCGGCGCGTCAATTCAACGTCTATGGAAGGATCTTGCTCAAGCAGCTTTTCTGCTTCTAGGGCGACCGCGAGAACGACATCTTTCTCAAGCAGTCCACCTGGCCCCTTGGCTCCATAGTCTTCTCCCCCATGCCCCGGATCGAGGACGACAACCCACTCGGCATCGGGACGGCCGAGTGGCTTTGTTTTAGAAGAATGGAAAGGAGCCTGTCCGCCCGCCCCTGTGCGAAGTAGCTTGAGGCGCTCGCGCGCTTTTGGAGCTGAGTCGGAGTTCGGATAGCGGCTTAGCACTTTCTCACAAAGTCTCGCCGCACCTACTGCATCATGGTAGCGCAGCTCAGTGAGCTCAGCTGCTTTGAGAAGCGCATCATCTGCGCGCTCATTCTTCGGATACTCTCGAACAAGGCGCGAGAGGGCCGCTAAACTTTGCAGCAGAACGCGCTCTTGTTTTGAACGCTCGTAGAGCTTCTCCCAAAGGTTCGACAGATTTAATAGAGCAGCAGGAGCCTCTTCGCTTCTTGGGTATAATTCAATAAACGCCTCGAGCTCGGCTGCAACGCTTGTCCAATCAGATGTTTTTTCAACTTTAGTATCGGTATTCCGAAGCTTGAAATACCGCTGCCGCAGCTCCTCGTATGCTTTCGCCGAAACGGTGAGTTTCTTCTCTACATGTGGAACAGCACATACACGAGGCGGGACCCCGAGGAAGAGAAGAAGAAGGCATCCAAGCCAAGCGGCGGAAAGTTCCTGTATCGCTCGTTTCATAGCGAGCATCATGAGGCGAATCTAGGTCCGGGGGCAATTGGGGAGATAGAGGACGCCTCTGGAAAACTCACCACCGTGCACCTCCGCGACCTTAGTGGCTTTTCGCCTTTGCATCTTAAACACAGAGGGCTCAGAGCAGACTTTTTCGGGGGTTCCTAGGAACCTGTGAAAAACCTCGATATTTTATTTTTTCTCTCTGTGATCTCTGTGTCCTCTGTGGTTTTTCAACAATTTAAATCAACCACAGAGGGCACAGAGTTCACAGAGTGGACTTTTTCAGAGATTCCCTGAGTAGAGGCCCGCCCCCTCTCCGCTGCACCCGTTCCCAGTGATTAAGGTCGCGAAACTCCCTTCGGAATACGGAGACCACCCCTTGTGGTGCGACCGGACCAAGAAGCGGATCATTCTGAAATCGCTTCTTAGCCGTCGCATCAAGTCTCGTTAAAAATTTCACTGCCAGCGAGCCCGAGGGATATTTGAACGCCATCACCTCATTAATAATCGTTGACTCTAGCTCCTGTAAGCGAGGACGAGTGCGCAGCGCACGCGATACAGATTTCTTCACAGACTCATACCGCGCATCAAATACGTCAAAGTTCGGATACTTTTTGAGAAACACCATGAGGCGCGCAGTGCGCAGGAGCTCTGATTTGCCTTGCGCCTTTGGGTAACGCGCGGTGCTTTCATTTGTGAGATAATCGAGACGCTTCTTTGCTTCAGCAGGCGTTTCACCGCCGCGCATGGTTACAAGCAGCGCTGCGGAACGCACAATAGAGGCAGTATCAGTATCCGAGCCAAAGGTTCGCAGACAACGAGTATAATTCCGCTCGTAGCACGTCTTAAACGCTTTCATGGTTTTAAAGTTGCCGCAGAAAACGAGTGTCGCCGCCGTTCTCGTAAGTGGTTCGAGGTTCGATTCATCTGCCGCAAGCGTTCGCGCCTGAAGCAGAAGTGCTCGGTAGCGGCGGCTCGCCGCTGAAAGAGAGGGGTATCGTCCCATCAGGACTTGGTTAACCGCTGTCTTTCTCACTCGCTCAAGCGAGGGACTTTTAAATACTTTTTTTGACCTTTGCATCAGGTCGTCAACAAAGTGCGCCGAGAACATGTGGCCTCTACGTCCCGCCATCGACTCAGGCATCCCGGCAAGCAGTAAAAGACGGTAATGCACCTCAAGCGCGTCTTTTATTGCTGCGGACAGGACCGGCAATTCCCGCAGGTCCTCCGCTCGGAGCGAGAGCTCATTATGGATTCGGCGTAAGGCTCGAGATGAAAATAGTTCGAAATCCTTCTTAGACAGGCCCTTTGGAATTCCGCCATGTTCGTCGCGGTAGGCAATAAAAGTCTCCTGAAAAAACCGCTCTGAAGTACGTGCCTGACCCGCTCGCAAATCAGTAGCGTTGCGGTCAAAAAAAGCTGCGCTAAATGAACGAGAGAAAGCGCGGTAGAGTGCGCTCCCAAGCAGCTGCGGCGTCGGCGCCGCAGGGATGAGGCCAGAGTCCTGGAAAGACACGGCGCTTGGTAAGGCGGAAGTCCTCGGAAGCTCGTGAGACGGAGTGCGAGTTGAAAGCTTTCTTGAGCGCGAATTTATCTGTGAACTAACCATACTGCTTCACTTCGACCACCAGAGGAGAATCTGCGGGACAGACTCCTAGGGAACCTCTGGAAAACCTCGATATTTTATTTTTTTCTCTGTGATCTCTGTGTGCTCTGTGGTTTTTCAACAATTTAAATCAACCACAGAGGGCACAGAGATCACAGAGTGGACTTTTTCAAAGGTTCCCTAACGCGCCAAGACGCCTAATTCAACTCGGCTCAGGTGTTATGGAGAAATACTGCCGGAGATGCGGCAAGAAATCATGTGCGATGTTCTTCGGTGCCCAATGGAGAAGAATGCCTAAATACTAGATACTTACGCCATCGCCCATGAGATTTTATTTCAAAAATCGGCAAAGCCGCTTTCGCGCCTTAGTTCCAGCGGGACAAGAATGTCGGTGGCGCATGTCGCACATTCGCTTAAAAATTGAAGGCAATTTTAACGTGAAGGACACGATGGTCGCGAATGTAACCATCCAAATTCCGTCATGCCTCCGTCTTCGCCAAAGCCTTAGGGCGTGTAGATGGCTCCGCATTCTCTTCCTACTAAAATGTTCGAGGAAACTCTTTAGATGGGGCTAAGGAGGTATTAGCGCGGAGACACGGAGACCGCGGAGGGGAGATAGAATCGAGATTTTTGCTCAGCTTCGTGCCTTAGC
>JBIKWF010000096.1:0-17717 GCA_044356455.1 Bdellovibrionota bacterium
CTTGAAACCCTAATCGACAAATCGGCAGAAAAGTTGCTTAGAAACCAAACCAAAGTTAGAAATACGGAAGAGAACAAATTGAGCCAGCGGATGCTCCCTGCGGTCGCACCGGTGCTCATAGCCGTTACTCTTTCCTGATATCCACCTCCCGACGCATCCTCAGATTGCGGTGACAAATAGATGCGAGGGCCTAAGCCAAGGGAGAACATAGATTACTACGGTAATTCAGGAGCTCGAACGCTAACACGGCAGCACTTTTCGGTGAAGTAATAAGATACCCGTGAGCGTGCAGCGGAGGCCTGCCACGATCGAACATAAGCGCCACGAGATTACGGCTTCCGCTCTGCGCGGACGGTAGTTTTAGGAAGGGCTGCTCGCGGCGCCTCATCCTTGTGTATCAGAGGAGTCAGCACCTCTTTAAGATCGTCCTCGGTAGGTGCTACTGCGGCAAAGATGATTCTATTGTCAGGGCCCACTATAAAAACGGTGGGAAGTTCCTTAATACCGAGCTCCTGAAAGAGCATCGGGGAGGCGACGTCAAAATGCTGCGAAAAATCCGGGTTTGACGCGATCTTCGCGAGTTTCCCGTCTTTAGTTCCCGTGTCTCTTTCTCCCCCTCCGCAGAGGGAAAGCACAGACACTCCGCTCGCCGAAAGTTCTCGGTGGAGAGTTGAGAGCTTAGGAAGCGCACCAATGCAGGGAGCACACCAAGTTGCCCAGCAATCAACGACAAGATAGCGGCCATCGGTTGATTCGATCTTTCGGCTGCCTGAGAGGGGATCTTTTTTACCGAAGGCTTCTTGCTGCCATGTTCCCCATTCATCACTAGAGAGGGTGAGGGGATGGTCCTGAATGGATTTCCCAAGCAGAGTTTTTTGGAATGATATCTTGCGCGAAATTTCTTGAGCAACCGCTTCGTATCCTTCCCGGACTGCCGCTACCATGTTTACGAAAGGTCTGCTGCTCGGTGCAGTGCTCAGCGCCGTGCTAGGTGAGATCTCAAGTGGAATAACACCAGAGTCTGCGTCTAGGACCGAGGAGGTGGCGGTGAATTCATAGGTGCGCTGGAAAGGCTTGCCTGTGCGCGAGGTGTTGGGGTTCTCTGGTGGGTTGTACGATGCGTCGAGGCGTAGTTTTACCACGATGGAATAAGTCGTATTCTCTTTGACGATCGACTTGGTAGCGGAGTCTTTATCTTCTTGCTCTGCGCCCCCTGTAGCAAGAAAAGGGTACACTTCAATTCGCGAGATTCCCGCTTCGCTAGATTTTGAGAGGCGCGAGAGGCCTGAGCCGACGTGGGTTCTCGTTGCTTTTTCTGGTGATTCCTTTGAGGCCGTAACCTCATATAGGTCAGCCTGTAGCGTCGCGCCTTGAAGGAATACATGAGAGAGGGAGCGGTCACCCTCAAAGTTTACTAATCCTAGTTCAACGCGCGTTACAAGTTGCCCGTTCAGGACACTGTCGGAAACCATGACACCAAACGCGCCGCATATGCGCTGGTCGAGGACCTCATCTGCCCAATTCGTCGCTTTGTCAGATTGAAAGAACGTATCCTTTGAGGTTTCCTGGATGGTTTTCCAGGCGCTTGCCATAGCGGTCGCGCGAGAACGGTTCTCATCGAGGCGGCAGGATTCGTGTAGGGTTTCGCTGAGCTGCACTAAGCGAGCGGGGTCATTTCGAGAAGCTTCAAAAAGGGCTTCGACTACCGCACGGGCAGTTTCCGCGTGCATGCTTCCAGCGGAGGCGGCTGAGACGGCGCGATAGTTCGCAAGTTTGCTCGGCCTAAGGGTCTGCTTGACGCTTTCGAGAAAAACTTCCTCGCCTGCTTGAGAAGCTTCAGTGTTAATGGTCTCACGCAGTTCTGAATCAGGTCCTGAAGAATCAAACGCCACTTCTCGGATAGTAGAGGACTGATTGGTTGGAGCCTCTCTAGAGTCTCGCTCCGCAGCGACTTGGCCGAAAGCACCTAGGGAAGGTACTGCAAGCTGCGCGAGGAGCGCAAAAAGAGCGGCGGAGCGGGGCTGACTACGCCCAATAGGGGCACTCCCAAGAGGGTAACTGCTAGAGTTAACAGTTCCACTCGGGCCAGAGGGCAAAGAAGTACCAGATGGCGAAGAAGTAATTATTTGATCTGTTTTCGGGAGCATACTACGCTTTACTCCCTACCGGCGAATTCTTAGCTCGGTAGATTTCTTAGATTGGGGAATCCCAGTGCTGGACCCCAAGTACTGGACTGCCAGTTCTGGGCTCTTTCTAAATCAATGCTCTTTCCAAATCAATTGAATTCGCCATGAACACTCAATCTCATTGTGTAAGGGCTCATTGTGTAAGGGCTCATTGTGTAAGGGCTCATTGTGTAAGGGCTCATTGTGCAAGGGCTCAGCGTGTGAGGCTGCTCTGCTGTGTAATGATAGCGGTGGTCTGGGGGCTGTGTACCCTAAAACCGCTTGTTGCTGATGAGCAAAATGCCGAAAACTCCGGTCCCGCAGCTGCGAGTTCTTCCTCCGCAGCGACATTGCCTGAGGAAAATCTTGCACGTGAGGCGCCTAAAGCATCCACGAGGGAAGAGGGAGCATCCTCGGCAAATCTCTTGAAGGAGAGGGGAGCTACATTTTCTGGCGCCTATACTGATGGGAAGGTAGAGCTTTCGAGCGAAGCAGTTGGGTCTTCCGCCAAGCTCTTTTCTGCTCCCCCGTACGACGAGGGGACCTCATGGAATGCCCCTGATACCGTGCGTCTTTCAGGCACCCGTGCCTCGCTTATCATCCGCTTTCCCGAGGCTCGTGTTGTTTCTGCGCTCGCGCTCCAAGCCGACAATAATGACAGCTATTTTATCGAAGGCTCGGAAGATGGGAGTTCTTGGAAGTTGGTATGGGCAGCGCCTCCTATTTTCAGTCGTCAGGGACTAATCACCCGTTATCACGTTCTAGATGCTCCTCTTTCCTATCAGCTTTTTAGGCTTAGGCCTGGAATTGGCGACGGGAATTACTCTGTCTCGAGAGTGTTGCTTTTCCCTCAAGTGCCGCCACGGGTTCCTGCCGGGGTTCAAGAAGGTACGCATCAGGACCTCGTGCGCTATTTTGGCACAGAGGGCTTTGTTAATCGCCTTAAAGGCTGGACCGCAATGCTGGGGAGTTTGCTTCTCGCGCTAATTGTTGGCTTGACGTGGAAGCCCGAGAGCTTTGATTTTCCTAAGGCTTTCAAAGTTGCACTTGCCTCACTTGGGATTTTTGGCGCGGCACTTTGGTGGAATCTGGGGAACTTTCACTATCCTTCTTCTGTGCATACATGGGAGCTCTTTCACTATTACGTGGGAGCTAAGTACTTTCCAGAACTTGGCTATACGCGTCTTTATGACTGCTCCTCGGTAGCTGACCTTGAGGACGGTTTTGCAAGCGGAGTTCATGCCAATAAAATTAGAAACCTGGCCACGAATGCACTCGAGCCGACGGATAGAATCGTGCGCGCCCCGCGTTCATGTACGGATCATTTTTCGAGTGAGCGTTGGCGCGCGTTTAAGCGTGATGTGGGTTGGTTTAGAGGCCAGATGGATACGACGCGTTGGAGCGATCTCAAGCGTGACCACGGCTTTAATGGATCTCCCGTGTGGCTCATCTTGGGAAGGTTATTCTCAGCGGGGGGGACTATTAGTTGGGATAGCGCCTATTTCCTTGTTTCGCTGGATACCCTTTTTCTTGGCTTACTGTGGGCGCTTGTCTGGAGAGCTTTTGGCTGGCAGTCGGCGTGTGTCGCTGCGCTGGTGTGGGGCACTAATTTCCCGGGGCGCTATTATTGGGTAGGGGGCTCTCTCCTTAGGCAGGATTGGATGTTTGCCCTGGTGGGCGGGATTTGTTGTTTAAAGCTTGAAAAGATGAGGCTTGGGGGAGCGCTGCTCTGTTACTCGGCACTGCTGAGAGTCTTCCCTGGCTTTGCCGGAGTTCCCTTGGTGCTTGGAGTCCTACTCGAAGTGATGCGCCAAAGGCGTATCGTCTGGAATTCTCCTGGCATAAAATTTCTGCAAGGTGGAATTCTTGCGCTTCTCGTCTTAGTGCCTCTTTCACTTGTTTCATCTGGTCGGTGGTCCGCCTACCAGGAGTTTTCAGCGAATAGTAAGAAGCATCTTGCAACGCCGCTTACCAATAACATGGGGCTACAAACTATTCTTGGCTACAGCCAGGACGAGCGCGCGCGGGTACTAAAGGACCCAGCCGCGCTTGAGCCGTTTGCCCTTTGGAAAGAAAGCAGGCTTGAGCATAAGTCCGCTCGCTTTTGGCTCTTTGTGCTGATTGTGGGTGGTTACGCCGCGTACATTACGTTTCTTTCAAGGCGACTTGAGCTCTGGGAAACAGCTATCTTGGGGGTTGGTCTTATTCCCTTTGCGGCCGAGCTTACCTGTTACTATTACTCTTTCTTGTTGGTGTATGGGCTGCTCTGGAAGAGAGCTCCTGCCATAGGAATGCTTGCGGTGTTACTTGCGTGGGTGACTTGCGAAACCGCAGCTTCCATCGAATGGACCGATGAGTCGTACACCCTTATGAGTGCTTGGGTACTTGTCTTCGTGGTGCTTGCGGCTTGGCTTATGTCTCGGATTTCAGTTCAGCGAGATAACCAGGCTCTTCCCTTATCAGAAGCTTGATTGGCCCAGCGCTGGTAGAGCATTACGAAGGCGAGAATACTTATCAGTAAGGCAGTGCTCTGCTGGGTAAAGCACTCATCAGACTGCGATTCTCGAATCGTAAAATACTGCACAATGAAAAGCCCTCCAAGCGTCAGGGCGATTCCCAGCATGAGATCTCTTGAGGCGGCACGCTTCCAGGAGAGGGCTACAAGAGGAAAGAGGCACACGAAGTGTAGATAGTAGTTCGCGGGATAGGCCACAATCGGTACTAACGCGAGAGAGAGCACCGCTGCCGAAGAAGGTGCGGCGCGTGCGCACAAAAGCAAAATAACAAGCGCAAGGACAAGCTGGCCTCCGCGGTACAACAATTGGCGCTCCCCCAGCACCTTCCAATGGTATTCTTGCCAGTGAATCCAAGGCTCTGGATTGCTCGGATCAATGGTTCGTTGAGCCGTGAAGTCAGGATCGTAGGCCACAATTGTGCGCCAAGAAACTGAGTTCACATTTGGCTTCGAGGCGTGTTCTGCAATCTTCTCTCCCCAGATTCCCCACGACTGATGATAGGAAAACGCGGCCACGGGGAGGGCTGCGAGCACGAGTGCGGAGCAGGTGAAGCTTAGTGCAAATGCGCCAAAGCCTGATGTTCTTAGAGTATGTAATGAAGGTAGCCGACGAGCTGATAAGGCGCGGCTGAGGTGCGGCCAGCCAAGTGCCATAAAAGTCCCTGCGGCCGCCATAATGGGAAACACACGTATCAGTGCGGCAAGGGCCAGAAAAAAACCGGCGAGGCGGAAGCGGCGTACTTTGAGCGCGCAAATGCCAAAGATCAGCGCGACGAGCCAATCATGCCGAAGCGTAGCTCCCAGCCAGTGGGACCCAAAATAAGGGAAATCGGTTGACCCAAAGAGAGCAAGAGCGAGTAGGGCAGGAATCCCTCCAAATACTCTGGCAATAGTTATGAACCCAAGCGCCAGAAGGACTATGTCTATTAGACCCGCGGCAGTCAGTACGACATCGCTAGCGGAGAAAGGAGAGAGTATCGCGTGGGCAATAAACATCCATAGGGGTGTTGCGTTGCCGCCGTGGTCGGCATGGGTCCCAAGATAATCGCTATCTCCCATAATGCGGAGGAAGTAGCCCATGTCTGAAACAAAGGATTGCCAACGTTCGAGGCTAAACCGGTCTCGAATCTCTTTTACTTGATCTTGTACTTTCTCGGCCGTGGTAACGGAGTAATTGTGGAGGTCTCGCACGCGCACGTTACTCATTTCTCGAACAGAAACACCCCTTAGGTCCTCATAGGCTGCAAGGCTTGCGAGGTACACGCCGTCATAGCCAAGTTCGGGGAAATACTTGGCGGTGGGATGATAGATGCGCATATCGAACGTGTGCACCCACCTTGAGCCTTCGGGTCCCTGACCTCGAAAGTGCGTGCTGCCATAGACGAGAAAGTTAAGGGCGGAAAGAAGCGCGACCCCGGAGAGGATGATGGTGAGCGCGTTCTTTCGAATTCTTAGCGTCAGAGCGGCGAGGCAGGTTATCACGATAAAGAGTGCCAGCAGAGCGCGCTGGAGCTGCATGGTTTGACGGGGAATATCTGCCTCCATGCCAAAGCGCCAGGCCAGGTAACAGCCGCACGCAAGAACAAGGCCCGCGCCAAGAATCTGCGAGAGGGGCGCGATTCGCGAAGTAGAGGCAGTTCTGCAGGTAGCTACGAGCACGATGATAAGGAGACTGCACCATATGAGGTGCATGAGCAGTGCGTCGCTGTGAAAGGTGGAGAGGCGCGTAATTTCAATTGCGGGATACTTCTCAGCGCAGGAGGCTAAGATTTCCGCGATGCTGTAGAGACCGTCTCCAAGGACGGTGGTCACGCGAAGACTTCGGTAAGGTCCTCGTGCGGTGCTGAGAGTAACGGCGCGAGTTCTTAGTCCCGCACCTGCCGCGCGCTCGGCAACCCATATTCGCTCATACAGACCACTCTCAATCTCTCCTTCAAAGACATAGGAGTCGTTGTTATCTGCTTGGATTAGAAAAGAGCGCAAAACTTGGGGAGACAAAAAGGAGAATGTAAGAGTTCTTTCTTCTTGGGTGAGTACTTTGGCGAGCGGACTATTCCAGGACGTTCCTTCCGGCGCAGCAAACCCGTCGACGAGCCTTGGGTCCACAAGATTTGCGCTTAAGGTGCCATCGCGCAGTAAGTTTACGGGTGCACAGTCAGCTGCCGGTGGTGTGTCTTGGGGAGGGGAGGCTGATTCGTCTGCCTGGGCGAAGCCCCCGTACAGAGTTAAAAGCCCGAGAAGAGTGAGAAGTGCCGCGTGCCCGAGAATGTGCAAAAGGCGCGACGTTATCTTGCAACCGATATTCGAGGTTGCGTGAGCTGCCGAATCAAACGTGAAGCCGCTACTCCCGAAGGCATTGAATTCTCTTTCCTTCGTGTCCATTGCGTCCTTCGCGTTACAATTTTCGCTCTCGAAACGCCCGTAAATTGACAGGAAGGTCAACCCGGCATTTCTACAAACAAAGGAACTTACGGTCCGAGCGAAGGACTCCATAAGGCGAGGAAAGGGGGAGAGCGCAGCGCGTAAGCTTGCCGTCATAATAACCGTGCGTTATAGCAGCCGCAGACGCTAGATTGCCAATTAAAACATCAGGAACGCGGCCTTGAAATCTAAAGTCATCCTTACAGGATTCGTGTTATCAGTCGCCTCCCTTCTTTTCTCGCTGGGACTTGCGGAGGCCGTAGTACGATTGTTTGGGCTCGCGCCTCAGCTGCAGGTCATAGAATTTAGTCAGGGCGCCTACCGGACCACGGAGAATCCGCTTTTACCCTACATACCCAACCCGGGGAGAGGGCTCTTTAACTCCCTTGGGCTACGAGATCGGGAGCGCTCTCCTGTGGAAGTTGAGCAAGGGCGCCCGCGAGTTGTCGCTCTAGGAGATTCGGTGCTTTTTGGTGGTGGGGTTGATCTAAAGGAGATTTTTGCAATTCGGCTTGAGCGCGAGCTGCAAAAAAGCTTGGGTGCTCAGGCGCAGGTGTTTAACTTGGGGGTGCCTGGATACAACACCAGAAACGAAGTTGAGTACTATAAGCTTCGAGGCGCAGCTCTGAGGCCCGACCTCATTCTCGTCGCATATTGTCTTAATGATGCCTTTGTTCATTCTACGGAGCTTGCAGAACTTCTCTCTGATCCGCGTTATGCAAGTCAACGCGCACTTGCGCCCGGGCTGTCGAGCACGCTCTCGCGGGGACTTTTCATCTACAGTCATTTTTTTCGATTGCTTGGAACGCGGCTATCTGCCTCATTGTCTGCAAACAAAGACGCAGAGGACCCTTTAGCCTCGCATGCAGCTGGCCGATCGGCGGTGCGTGAGGCGCTCGCAGAGCTTGTCGAGATTGCGAAGGAGCAAAACATAAAGGTGCACCTCGTCGTTTTCCCCTATCTCTTCTCCTTCTCCGATTATCCAATGGCTGATGAGCATAAGTTTATTCGCGCGCTTGCGTTCGAGCTGGGAATTTCCGTCACGGACCTTTTTGAGACTTTCAGAGGGGCGGTAGGGAATGATGGCGAAGCGCTACGTATTTTTGCCCCAGACTTTATACATCTCAACCCGCGCGGGCATCAAATCACGGCTCAAGTGCTTAGCACCGAGATTCGTACACTTCTTTCTCCAAGGGACCATGGAGACTCTGCCGAGACAGGGGAATAACAGGCTTTCCCTTAGTGGTCTCTGTGGTCTTAGTGGTTGTTTTAATAAAAACTAAAACCACCAAGGCCCTACGCGACTCTATCGGCCAGTGAGGCGAGAGCTTCGCTGCGTGAATCTACTAACGTGAGAGGAATGCCGCGCTGCCCCGCCGCGTAAAGAAGTGTGCCTCTCGTATTTGCCGAGCCACCATAGAAGATAAGTTTCTGCAGCGGAAATGCGCGTGCGTCCTGGGCGGCGAGGGCGGTCTCAATTGCATTTCCGTTGGCAAGAACTGCCGGCTCCGCGCGAGGGCCAAGCATTCTGCCTAAAGCAGATAGCGCTCGTTCTGTCATCGATGACGGAGGAGGGTATGCCTCAGGCGCATACGCAGCGGCTGGTGTCTCCAGATTTACTAGCACGGAGCAGCCGGCATTCATGAGTTCCCAAATGGCGTAGCGCAGATCAGGTCCAAAGGCGCCGCTTTTTAGAGCTTCAAGTGTCGGCGCGAGCTCGGCGCATGTTCCAGTGTCAGCAGAACCCGACACGAGAAGTACGGGATTCTTTGCTCCTGCAGGTCGCACACTCTCCCAAACTACTCCAGAGTGCCGAACTACTCCTAAGCTGTTGTGGGGCGCTGAAGGTGTGCACTGAATTTTGCTGTCCTTGATTAGTTCGAGTCCAAGATCCGCCGCAGCTGCTCCTGAATTGGATGTAACGAGAAGTTGGCGTACAGAAGAAGTTGAAAGTCCATCGTAAGACTTGGGAGAAGATCCCGTTCTTTTCCAAGGAGGCAACAAAGTGGATCCCTGCGCGCTACCCGAATCTCCATTCGGTCCGCTGATTCCGCTGCCTTGATGACGCGTTACCTGCATAAAATCATTTGCTCAATGTTAGGTTTTGATAAGGCAATGTATCGCACAGCAGCGACCATGTGCGAAAACTTTTTTACATGAAAAAAATTTTTCTCTTGAATTCCGAATACGACAGGTCTAGATAGTGCGGCGTGGGGTGATGGACTCGCGTTCCTAGTAACGAGCGTTTCAGTAAACGAAACAGTCGTAGTAAACGAAACAGTCGCAGTCGTTCGAGGCGAAGGTCGTTTTAAATTGGCGTACTCAAGAATTGCAACGTAGTGAGTTGCGACGCGCGGTCTTCAAACGTTCTTTGCGCAATTACATTGGATCATAGGTGCGCGGCTTTACGTGCTGCTGAGGCTTGAAGTGGTGAGCTCTCAGAGAAGATCTGTCCGCAGCTCTGCGGAGGGGGGCTTTTGGCCTTCTTCCTGCTGAGGAGCGGAGGATTTTCTCATCAGTATCGTTTGCCGAGCATCTAGAAGCTTTTCACGGGGTAATAAGGCCTCACGGGGAAGTTGTATCCAGCGCAAAGAGGATCCCGCATTTTGATGGGGTAGCGCATGCGACAAAGGTGGATTCCCACCCGTAGCACTTCGTTCAGTAGTATCCTCTTCAGGAGTGCTGTTTTAGCAGTTTTTTTATTACTTTGCGGATTGACCCAGCCAGAGTGCTCTAAGGCGGATCTGCCGCCCCTTGCAACTTACGATAAGTTTGAACCCTACCACCGCGGCGGCCCGCTTGAGCATTCATTCTACGATGACATAAATCTTTTCGAGCGCAGTCTCTTCGGCGTGAGCTATGCCGTAGGTCCGGTTGAGCTTCAGTATGACGAGTCCTACGCAGAATCCAGCTCTTCCTATGCATCTAATGTCGCCGGGAATTTTACCTTCAAAGCCTACAGCTTTGTGAATGGACTGCAGCTTGGACTCCCGGTAGTCGATGGCTCAAGTGTCCGTGACGGAACTTTTCGATACTCCCTCGGTAACCCGCAGCAAGCGGAAGCTGGATGGGACTATTCGTTTCGGACTCTCACCGAGAGTGGCCGCTACGTTCTTGTCGAGTTTACAGGAGGACAGCGGGTCCTCGATGATACGCTTCTCAGTATTCGCTATGACCTGACTGCGAGTGCGTCTTACCCTTGGGTTCTGCTCCCGACGCGAGCTCATTTCCCCGATGGAGAAGAAGCAGTTATCGAGTGGAACGCGGCCGATTCAACGGCTTCTCGAGCTATCCCGACGCGCATGACTCTTTCCAAGAACGGTTTGGAAATTGAAAGAGTGGAATTCGATTGGACAACGACCGCTCCGTATCGCCTAAACCGAGTTCGTAGCTTAGTAGGGGGAGCAAGCCAGTATTGGCGTTGGGTGAGTCTTGAGTACGGGACTACCGCACTTCAGCCGCTCGTAAAGCTTGTAAGGGTTACTCTTGGGGGAACTTCCTCGGCGCCGTTTGCTGCAGGGATTGTGCGCTCAGGGCTTGTGTTCGCGTATCAGGTGGCGGGCACCAAGGACATCATCTCTGGAATTTCAAACTTTCAGGGAAAAACTCTGAAGACGTTTCTTTTTTCTTCGGGCCAAGCGGTCCCGACAGGGCCGATTAGGACATTGTACACGGGACTTCGTCTCGGCACTTCAGGACAGCAAGCAACAACTTTTGGATATACCCCATCAATTAATCTTCAAGACCGACTCGTATCGATTACAAGGCCCCAGGTTCCGAATGATGCGTTGACGGTAAGACTTCATGGGACGCGCGGCTCCTCTGTGGAGGAACGTAGGGCTTCATGTCCTGCGCCGCTTAGGTTGGTAGAGTTTCTTCAGGCCGGGCCTCTTGCCGGACTTGTTAACCGTGAAACGCTGAGGCCAAGTTGCTCAACCCCGCTCATTATTGACTATCGCTACGGCACGACGGGCTCGATTGAAGAAGTGGTGATGTCGGGACGTGACTCTTCGGGTGCTCTTGTCAGCCGAACTACGACTATGCGCTCAGAGAAGCGCACGGATCCCAACGGACTGCGCAGACTTTTGCTCACTGAGAAGACTGATGCTCTTGGGAATACGACGCGCTGGTCATATGACTCAAATGCGCGTATCCGCAGCGAAGAGTATGTTCCGGACGGAATACAATCGGATATTGCCTATACCTACTGGGATAGTGGCCAGAGGCATGTGCGTTCCGCGCGTTTTCTTGACGCTAACGGCCGCGAAGATACCGTGGAATATGACCAGCGTGGCTTTCTTATCCGCGAGACCGCTGCGAAAGGCACGAGTCTAGAGGCGTCCAGTACCTGGGCCTATGACTCGGCATTTCGGCCTGAGGTCTATACCGATGTGCGCGGCAAGACCACACGCTTTTCTTACCTCCCTGACGGCCGTTTGCAATCGGGGGTAACGAGTGCTCCGAGCGGCCTCTCTAGAGTTTCCACTACGATCCAATATCACGCGGATTTCCCCCAGGAAGTCACGAGAGAAGAGAACCGTGTGCGTGAATCTGGCGGAGAGGTTACGAGCTGGATGGAGTGGAACTATGTGCCGAACCTCCCGTTGGTATACCAGACGCGGATGGGGGGAGACGGGGTTGCTCAGCCAATTACCCTTCTTGAGGCGCAGTACGACCCCGCCACTCTGCGACTACAGCGCATGTGTCAATACAAGTCGCCGTCATCAAATGAAGGATGTGATTCATTCTCCTACTACCCTTCAGGATCGGGACTTAAAACTGGCCTCCTGCAGAAGATTGATGTGGCGGGAGGATCCGCAGCAGGCGGTCTTCGCAAGACGTTTCTCTATGACACCTTCTCAGATTATTTAGGAACGACGTGGGATGATGGTGTTGAAGTTAAAACCCTGACTGAAGAGCTTGATGATTTTGGCCAGGTAGCCCGGGTATTTGTGAATCCTGGAGAGGGCATAAACGAGGAGCGCCTAACCTACTCGTTTGACCGCAATAATAAACTCACCCGTCAGCAGCGCTATTTTGGAGGTGTGCTTATTAGCGATGTTCAGGCGGGGTACGATGATAACGGACGAAGTTATAGGCCAACCTTTGTCACTGAGTCGGTATCTGGTAGCCAGAGTATCTTTTATTACAACGATTCTCTAAAGCGCCTTACTGGACAAGAAACGTTTACGAGCGGCGGACTGCGAGCCACGGCGCTTTCCATTGATGCAGGGAATCTTGATGTACTCGATAGACCCTGGTTTATCGAGAAATTCCTTGATGGCCGGGGACAGAGCGCTCTTGCTTATACCTATGACAGAAAGGGAGACGTAAGAACTGTTAGGGACGAACTCGGAAATTTAATGGAATTTGAGTACGATTCGTTCGGGCGCAGCATTAGCGGCCAAACGGAGCTTGTTTCTTCCGCTCAGTCGTATGCCGTAATTGGAAGTTCAGTACTCAACACTCTTGTCACCTCCAACCGTGTTTCGAATCCAGCCTTAGAGCAGACTCAAGAGACGGTGAGCGCAGTAGACGCACTCGGGCGAATTGTGCGTGTCGAAGACGTCAACAATGGCACCCGGGTCGAGAACTCCTTTAATGCCCGAGGATTTACTACCTCACAAGTTTATACCTTAGCCGATGCTTCGACTCGTTCCTTTAATTACGGATTCGATGCACTGGGAAGGATGGTGTCTGCTTCACTTAATGGTGGGAACTTGTTAGGGCGCACCTTCTCGGGACTTGGACGACTACTCGCGACGAGAGATGCACGTCAGAACCAGACTTCTTTTCAATATGACAGGCTAGGGAGAACTTCACACATCACTTATCCCGATGGCTCTCAAAGTAGGCTCATTTCAGCCACCAATTTCTATCCCCCTCAGCCGAACGGGGCTGTCTTTCGCGCGAACTACGTGGACCGTGGAGGAGCTACGGTAACTACGGAGGTGAATTCCTTGGGCAAGATTGTGCGTATGCAATCCACCGGAGGGAGCTTGGAGAACGCTTCTACCGACTTTGTTTATTCGGGCCATCGTTTATCCTCACTGTCGCAAACCTCTCCGCGAGGAAGTTCCGCACTTACCGTCGGGTATGATGGTGCGGGCCGGGCTACTTCGGAGAGAACGCAAGTGTGGTCTAGTTTGCAGAACCTTGATTTCACGCTCTCTAGGGAGTTTGATCAGTTAGGACGTGTCGTGGGGCATCTCTACCCCGATGGCATGTGGTCCTATGCCTATTACGAGCGCGATAGTTTGGGTCGTATCATCCGAATTTGGTTCAATGGTTCACCAGTCGCGGAATACAACTACGACGGACCGGTGCTTACTGGGGTAGCCCTTGGAGACGTTGCAAGAACGTTTACCTACGATGCGGATCATGGACAGGTCTCAGAGGTACTTGACCGAGTTGGCGCCTCAACGCTCACGCAGTTGCGCCTCGAGTATGATTCAAAGGGTAGGATTAGCTCACGAACGGATCGCGGAGTCCGGCGAGGGAACCTGCCGCAGCTCTCAGAGTCCCTGGCGTACTCGAATGATGACTACCTTTCAGTCTATTCATTTTCATCGCCGCTGTTTGGCACAGGTAGTCGCTCCTACATGCCCCAGCCCGATGCAATTCTTGGGGCGGTGAGTCCTTCTGTCGACTCTATGTTCCAGCTTCCTGCTCGGTTTACCTATGACAATTATGGAAATCCGAGAACAGAGTCTAGCTACGGACGTTCCTTTCAGTGGACTCGAAGTGGCTTAAGGCGCCTCTCTGCGCCTGAGGTGACTGCAGATTTCGTGCAGGATGCCCTGCGCAGAACAGTTTGGATCAGTAAAACGCTTCCTCTCTTTACTCGCGATATTTTTCAAGTTCGTGAAGAGGGCATGGTTCTTGTCCAAGAGGAGGTAAACCGGTGAGCATTTCAATACTTTCACAAAAAGTTACTTCAGCAGTTCGCCTGTTGCTCGCTGCGGGCGCAGCTTCTTGCCTTGGCCTCTCCCTGTGCTTAGAGGTGACGCCGGCCTCAGGCCAATCTCCCGGGCCTGTTCACCAGTATGATTATGCCACGGTAGTGCCAGAGGTTCCCGACGAGGAGCCACCTCAGTCTAAGCAAGTGAGAACGGTCTACAACCCGGATACGGGAACTCCCATCGTAAGTTTTGTAAACTATGGTGGGGCTCAGTACTCGTTCTATCACCTCACTGATGCAACCAGTAATACCACCCTGGTTCTGCGAGACCCTGCGCGTAATCTTACCATTCCTCTGCACTATCCTGATGTGTACCCCTCGATCCCTGAGGTCTCAGGAGTCTATGCTGCCTTCTCGCCAATTCTTCCGACTCTAGGAACGGGAGCTTTAAGTTGTGATAGGGCCCTTCAGAGTTGTGTCGCTGACCGTCGAGTAGTTGATGCGCGACGATTGGGGCAGGGAGGCACCCTTCGGTTTCTTTCACCCGATCCACTAGGGCGCGCCGACAGCGCGAATCCCTACCAGTACACCACTGAGCGTGGAGTGTATCCCGTTACCTTTGCCGATCCTCAGGGCCTTTCCGTAACAGACGAAGCGCTCAACGCTCGTGCTGAAATGAACGCTATGCGCGCAGCAGAGCGTGCGCAGCGCGAGGCTGCGTATGCGCAGAGCGCGGCGGGACAACGAGCAGCTCAGCAGGCCGAAAGGCAGCGACAATCTGAGCAGCAAACGTCTGCTCAGGTGATGCAGAAGCAGTTTGCTGACAACTCCTACGGTTGGAACGTAGTGAGCTTCACCTTCTATGAGATGTTCCCTTATTTCTCGGCATTTTCTGAGAGTGGGCGCACGTATCAGATCACCGCCCCCGTAGTGCGAGGCGAAACAGACATCATGGGAGCGATGGATCAGTTCGCTACGGCAGCGACCATTGATGCCATCACGATGCCGATTGGTGCTGGTTCAACAAAAGCGATTGCGGGAGCAGTTGAGCGCCAGATTCTGAAAGAGGGCGTGGGTATGGCCGAAGTCCGCCTCGCACGGTCCATCGAGAGGGCGGTGGTACGCGGCGAGTTTGACAACGGCATTCCAAGCACCGTGCGTAATATTGTGGGCGACGAAGCAACCTTTCAAGGGCGAGCAAACTGGCGTCAAGCTGCTGACGGATCGATTGTATCCAACGAAAAACTTTCAGAGGTCATGCGCAAGAATGACGGCGTCATGATGAATCGCAATAAGGTCACCAGCGAGCTTGGTGACATGTCTCGCGCTGATATGGCGCAGGCAGTTCGCAAGAACCCGCAAGATTTAATGTATGCGTCACGCGATCCTAATGTTGCGATTGACTATACCGGCAAGTATCAGGTGCCTGATCTTGGAATTGCGCCCTACAAGCCAGGACATGGGCCACTTCCCGGCCTCGAGAAAATTAATGGGGGATACGGAGAAGTTGCGATCGGCCTTCCTACGCGGCATGGCCGCATAAATGTGCCGGATCAGATCTCGGCGGAGAGCGAGGTATTTAGCAGGGGAAATAGACTTTTTGGCTCCTGGGATGCGGGCTTTACCAAGACTTCGGATGGGGTCACGCGGTGGTCTCGTAACTTCCGAATAAACGAAGCCAACCCTGCTTTTAATAAGGCGCTGCAGTCTGAAGTGAGCTCACTCGGTAGAGCAGCGGGAGTATGGTTTCCCACCTTGGGCGGACTCGCCTCTACTCAAGCACACAACTTGCTCAACAATCCTAATGTAAGTGACCTCTACAAAAACGGAGCAGGATCCGGCGGCGGCGGCACTGGCGGAAGTGGTGGGACTGGTGGCACGGGTGGAACTGGAGGTACCGGCGGAACAGGCGGCAGCGGCGGAGCTGGAGGTTCGGGCGGATCAGGCGGCAGTGGTGGCATGGGCGGAAACGGCGGCACCGGAGGAGACGGCGGATCTGGTGGTATGGGTGGCAGCGGCGGATCAGGAGGCTCAGGTGGGAGCGGTGGGTCTGGCGGGTCCGGTGGTAATGGCGGAACTGGTGGAACCGGCGGAAATGGCGGCTCGGGTGGTATGGGCGGATCCGGCGGTAGCGGCGGGTCTGGTGGCAGTGGTGGATCTGGAGGCAGTGGTGGATCTGGAGGGATGGGTGGAAATGGAGGCTCTGGAGGAAACGGCGGGTCTGGCGGCTCAGGTGGAAGTGGTGGCTCTGGCGGATCCGGTGGCATGGGTGGCTCCGGAGGTAACGGAGGATCTGGCGGCTCGGGCGGTGAAGGCGGCATGGGCGGCGACGGTGGCATGGGTGGTGCCGGCGGATTTGGTGGCATTGGTGGAATTGGCGGAGACGGCGGTTCCGGCGGAAATGGTGGCAACGGCGGCATGGGAGGTTACGGCGGCGTAGGTGGCCAAGGAGGAAACGGCGGAAACGGAGGAACTGGCGGCACAGGCGGCACCGGTGGGACCGGCGGTATGGGCGGCATGGGAGGCATGGGCGGTGCCGGAGGTATGGGAGGAATGGGCGGCACTGGAGGCAGTGGCGGATCAGGCGGCGCCGGAGGAATGGGCGGCGCAGGTGGAATGGGTGGCATGGGAGGAATGGGCGGTGCCGGAGGAATGGGCGGCACGGGCGGATCTGGCGGAGACGGCGGAAGCGGCGGCGCCGGAGGTATGGGCGGCATGGGAGGTATGGGAGGTGCTGGCGGCATGGGTGGCATGGGTGGCATGGGCGGCACTGGAGGTACTGGCGGTGAAGGGGGCCAGGGTGGTGAAGGTGGTCAAGGAGGCGAAGGCGGCCAAGGTGGAGAAGGCGGCCAAGGTGGGCAGGGTGGCCAAGGCGGCATGTCGCAATGTCAGGGCTTGCCTCCTGAGCAGCGCGCAAAGTGTGAATGGTGCACGCAGCATGGGTATCAGTATGGCTCGTATGAATGCGACTTTTGGTACTGGTGGTGCCATCTCTTTAGCAACCAGTCACAAAGTCCTAGAAATGGGAGCTCCCCACTAGGAGAATCAGATCCCGCAATCTCGAACATGCAAGAGCTGATGGGTGTTCCTAGTGAGGCTTCGGCGAGGCTCTCGGCGACGCTACGCAAACGGCTACCTCAATTAACAGAGGAGCAGCTGTTCTACGTCTCAATAGAGCTTAACTCTGCATTTGCGGCCAACGATTTGTCGCGCGTCTCACGATCAACAAAAGCAGTAATTAACTTAGGGTGTGGGGATCCGGTGCCGGCAAAACCTGCCCCGATCGATCAGCCAATGCGCTGAGCGACATGCGGCAATTGTTTCGAAAAGAATGTGTTGGTCTCTTGCTCGCGAGAGCTCGAGACTTTTTAAAAAAGGGAAAAAAGTATGTATTTTGAAAGATTAGTGCGTTTCTTGGCCGTTGGCCTTGTCGCTGCAGTCTTGGGGGTTAGTAGCGCATCTGCTCAGTGGGCGCCCGGAGAGGAAGCCGCTGTGGGTACGCTTGTGCAGTATCTTCAAGATACCTACGGCGTCCAGCTTGTAGAGCAAACGCAGCCGGCTGCGGACATCGTCTGCCAAAGTGGGGGTACCTGCACTGCGAAAATAGGTAGCCAGAACTATCCCTGTACTTGTGGTGGTGGCAGTACCTGCTCAGCGGGGCAATCCTGTGTCTGCACCTGCTCGTGGACTGGCTCCAATCCTAACACGCTTTCGT
>JBIKWF010000186.1:0-5064 GCA_044356455.1 Bdellovibrionota bacterium
CTACAGCTCACATATTCCGGTCCTCCGTTATACGTTGTAGATAGTTACGTGGGCGAAAAACCTACTCCCACCGCGGAACTTGCATCCGCTAGACGAGTGCGCCGGTTACGGCGCACTGAGACATAACGGCTAGTATAGATTAGTGAACTGTTCACCTATGGGCTTGAGGAGTTGGCCTCGGAGATTCCTTGTCAGGAGGCGCCATTCATGGACCCTCTAATCCAAATAGCTAATGACCAACAGCCAGCATAATTCTATCGCTGCCGAGGCGCGATTCTGCCAATATTTAGAAAAAGTGTTTGTTCTGAGGTATTGGCCATACCAAAGCCCAAGTAAACCGGGACTAATGGCGTATCGAAACCAATAAAAACCGACCCGGCAATAATGTCGCGTTGGTCGCCTGTGGCAAGTTGAGTTTGGGTGCCAGCAAACTCGAATGTGGCACCGTAATATCCACCAAAATTCAGTAAAGAGGAGCTTCCCTTTACGAACCGTCGGTACAACTTCGCGCGAGCGATGCTGTAATTGTCAGCGGCGAGTGAGTTTCGCGGATAACCAGAGACATCGAAAGCACCGCCTATTGCATACGAACGCTCAACTGGGAGCTCATCGGAAGAAAATCCTACTTCGACCCCGAGTAACAAAGTAGTTGCGTCATAGGTGAGAGGCACCATGAAGCTCCCTCGCACTTGCTCAAACTCACTGCTCGCTCCCAATTCTTCACGAGCTACAGTATTGGTGATTCCAATCGCGTAACCCCTAGTGGGGAAGTCAGCATTGTCAGCTTGATCGATTCTTAATGAGGATACGATTTCTCCAGAGTCATAATCGAATTCAGGCAAGGCAGGCTCTCCGATATCGCGCTTGAGCTTCCCGGGGCCGCGCCTCCACCCTGAGGTCAGTTCACCATATCTTCCGAATGAGTATCCCAGGTCGAGCCCAAAAATTGCCGACTCCCGTTGATAACGCGCAATGTCATCACCGTCTTCGCGCAGAGTCAGATTTTGCCGCGCATATTGGAGACTTGGTGAAATGAAGACCGGGGCTGCGAACCCCAAAGGCTGATAGAGCTCACCAAAAACGCGCGGTGATTCACCTACTTCAAGTTGAAGATCCGCGTAAGTTCCTGACGGGTGTAGGTGATTAAAGCGCGCATCAACCGCAAGCGAATAACTGCTCGCACCGCTGAAATCATCCTGAACACTGACTCCCATTCTCAGGTATCTATTGAGCCAAGCCTTTTCCTCAGCTTTTATTACAAGTCCGTGTTTCCCCTCGCGCGTTTCGACGTCATAACTAAGTTTCCGAAGATCTCCACTCTCATAGAGGGTGCGCAAATCCTTCTGAATAACATCAGCGTTGAAGACGTCGCCTTCCTTAAACGTAAGGGCTTTGCGCACAGCTCCTTCGCGATAAGGAGCAGAGCTCTCTATCCTTATATAATCGATAACGGGAGCAAAAGCTCTTCCACCGGTACGCCGCGCATAGTAGCGATTGAATTCATCCTGCGATACGGCCAGTGTCCTAAGTCGGGGGAGAGCGGCTCTTGCCGCCTTTTCACCCTCCAACATAATTTCTTTGGCACTCTTAAAGCTTGTAGAGGAGTACTTGCTCACGTCGGGAGAAATGAGGATGTCCTGCTCTCGCATCAGCGAATGCCCGTTAGCCGATGTCCGCACTAAGAGCAAATCTAGAATCTGCCCAGATATCGCTAGAGGATTCTTAAGTTCATCGCGCTTTCTAAATTGGGCCGCAAACTGCACGCCAATTATATACTCGGGATTTCGCTCGCGGGCGACATCTACCGGGAAATTGTCCGTAATGCCACCATCGACAAGCAACCGGCCGTCGATTTCGACTGGCGAAAAAAAGCCCGGAACCGACATGCTTGCTCGCGCTGCAAGTGCAAGATTGCCCCGATCGAGAACGATTGCTTCACCGGTTTCAATATCCGCGGCAACAGCACGATAGGGAATTGCAAGGTTATCAAACGAACCGGACGGCGAGGCTCTACCAAAAAGTTTCTGAAACAACGGCTCAATGTACTGACCTTCGACGAAAGCCAAGGGCAATACAAAGTCACCACCTTCGAGACCAAGTTTAGCGTCACCGAATAGTTCACCCGCGCGTCCCGCCTTCTGCCGGTATCCGACCATCTCGCGCGGGGGCGTTTCATTAAATAACGCGTCCCAGTCCGTTGTCGTAAGAACTCGCTCCAACTCCTCGACTGTGCACCCTGAAGCAAAAGCAGCTCCCACAATCGAGCCCATGCTTGTACCGGTCACAAAATCCACCGGAATGCGATACTCGTCTAACACTTTAATAACGCCAACATGAGCAAACCCAAGTGCACCACCACCTTCGAGCACGAGTGCGACTCGCGGGCGGGAAAGTTGATTTGGTTCCGCCGCGCACAGGGAGGGATAACGCATCGCGAATGACGAAAGAATTACCGCGGTTAACAATATATTCCGCACAAAAGTAGGACTCCGATTTAGCATGAGAGCTAGGACTTTATTCGATTTTCTTTCGTCCCGGGACAGACCTACACGAATTCTTGTGAATTGTCTATCTCGGCTTTAGGCTGAGCCGCGGTCCGGTCCTGGGCCGAATACCCAAATCTTGCGTCTGGCCATAGGCGCGACCATTATGGGGGGAAACGCTGGGCGTGGCACGGGAGCAGGTGCGGCATTTGGTGGACTCAAGGGCTTAGCGGCTCAGCGCAAAGAAAATAAGGAAGGCTCTCCCGAATACCGTCAGTGCGTAGAAGCCTGCCTCGAAGATCGCGGCTATAAGGTCGTTGGGTGGAAGGCCTAGGGAATCTGGGAAGGAAATCTGGGAGTGGCCTCGGCGGATTCAGTGATTGGTTTGTTTACGAGTGCGATATCATACTTCAAGCTCGATAAACTAAATCCCAAAGTACCCGGCCTAACCCACTAACGTCATTCAACATGATTGGTTTTCCTATTCCCTCTCCGATCGCAAAGATATTCGCATAGCTCTTGAGGCTTAGGTCTAGCTCGATCTTTACTCTGCCAAGTCTATCGATGACAAAGTATAGTTGATAAAGGAGCGGTTTCAGGGCGCATAGATATGTTATTGGATAGTGCAGAATGTCTTAATGAGTATGCCACCCTGCCTAATCCATGAGCACCCATGAGTTCCTTAGTAGACGAGCAAACTGATTTTTCGTTAGTGCAAGGTGGGCCTTTCTATAGGCTTCTGCTACGTGCTGGATTGGTCAAGGGGCAAATGGAGCTTGCCCTCCGACGCATCGTTGTCATTTCGGCCCTTACCTGGCTTCCCCTTCTTTTGTTCACGCTCTTGTCAGGCCACGCAGTTGGTGGGGAAGGTATCCCCTTTCTCTTCGACTAAGGCGCGCAAGCCCGCTTTCTCTTATGTGTGCCGCTTTTGATTGGCGCTGAGGTGTTCGTCCACAAACGACTCAAAGTAACGATCCCACAGTTCCTGGATCGAGGCCTCATTCAGCCAAAAGATCAGGCCCGCTTTAAGGGCATTCTTGCCTCCGGCATGCGTATGAGAGATTCGGTACTTGCAGAAGTGCTCATTCTCGCTGCTGCGATCTTTATGCTTTTCTGGCAAGGAAATCTTTACATCTCGTTGCTGTTACCGACGTGGTATGCAACTCCGGTCGGCGATCAGACGCACCTCATGGCTGCGGGATATTGGTACTTTTTCTTCAGCCTCATTATTTTTCGCTTTCTTCTCCTGCGTTGGTACTATCGCCTATTCATCTGGCACCGCTTTCTCTGGCAGGTTTCACGGGAGATTCCGTTACAACTCAATGCACTTCATCCTGATCGAGCTGGCGGATTAGGTTTTCTCTCGGGGATGGCGTTCGCATTCCAACCAGTTCTACTCGCACACACTATAGGTCTCTCTGGCTTTGTGGGGGCTAAAATCTGGCACGAAGGCGCGACACTGCCGCAGTTCAAGCTCGAGCTCGTGGCCTGGATGCTTATTCTGTTGCTGATGGTGTTAGCGCCACTCTTCTTTTTTGTGATTCAACTTTCTACGGCGAAGCGTCGAGGGCTTCGACAATATGGCGCTCTGGCAAGCCGCTACGTCACCGATTTTCGCTGCAAGTGAATAGAGGGCCAGGCGGCAAAAGATGAAGTGCTCGTGGGTTCGGCCGATATTCAATCCTTAGCCGACTTATCAAACAGTTTTGAGGTAGTACGGGGAATGGGAGTGCTGCCGTTCGGACGAGCAGACTTGCTGCGACTTGCCTTTGTCACTGCACTTCCTATTGCGCCCTTGGCATTTACTATGCTTCCGTTTGAGGCCCTGATTGATCGCGCGTTAGGGATGCTGTTTTGAGACCGGCACCCACATGGTTGGACTGACCCACTACAGCTCGCATTGTATAATATCGACCTTTGCACGCGCCTGTTAAGAACAAGCATAGTAGGGCGATATTACTAATAATGCTTAATTCTAGCCTGGTTCGCCGGTATCCGAAGTGCCAAGGACGGATGCGCATCGTAGCGTTTATGCACGACCCGCTGGCTATCGCTAATATGTTGATGCGATGGGCGCGCAATCCCAGACGCAATCATTGTGCAGACTTCGCGCAACGAAATCCGACATGATTGCTAGCGGTCCGTATTTCGCCCTTTCCTCTTGCCCCAACCATGTAGCGGGTACAATACTTGTCGGTACACAGAAACGAACCGCCGCGATGCACACGGAGTTTCTCTCCGGATGAACTAGAAGATGACTCCGGCCCCTGCGGATTTTTAGAAGTGACACCTTAGGAGAAGCAAATGCCGAGGGCCCTTTATGCCCTTCGCTTACTCAGGACTTGCCATGAGCGAGCGAATGCGAGTCGAATGGTGCCGAGGGCGGGAATTGAACCCGCACACCCTTTCGGATCCAGGATTTTCTTACCATCCCGACTTCGCCAAGGCTTTGTCGGGGCTAGGAGTCTGTCCCGTAGGACGGGCCAGACTCCATAGAATCCTGCGTTCCCTATCGGTCACGCGATGATGAGGAAGAAGTATTTTCGTCTCTGAGCTGAAGTGGTAGCGAAAGGGAATGCCG
>JBIKWF010000187.1:0-5055 GCA_044356455.1 Bdellovibrionota bacterium
CTAGTAACAACCCAGAGGATAAATGAATTCGCATACTCGTCTCCCCGTTACAACGCATCCCAACGAGGCTATACCTGAATCGCCTTCAAAGACAACGCGAAAACGCGCCGCTATTCGTACCGCAGCGCCTCAAGAGTTTCGATGCGCGAAGCCTTTCGCGCAGGCCACACTCCAAAAATAATCCCTACTGAAATCGAGACTCCAAAAGCCGGGAGCAATATCCAAAGCGGGGGACGCATATCAAAAGAATCATAAAAGAAGTGCGCTCCATGAGTCACTAACAAGGCAGTCACTATGCCGAGGAACCCACCGATGAGGGATAGAGCCACTGCTTCAAAAAGGAACTGATTGAGAATATCACTTCTTCGTGCCCCTACCGCCCTTCGAATGCCAATCTCTTGAGTCCTCTCTGAAACGGTGACGAGCATAATATTCATGATGCCTACTCCACCCACCAGCATTGAGATAGCGGCTATGCCGCCAAGCACATAGCTCAGCATGTTGAGGATAGTTTCCATGCTCTCCATCATGGCGACTTGAGTAATAATGGTGAAATCATCAGCGCCGTCGCGCCGCTCTTTAAGAATCTCTGAGATTTCTTCTACCGCATCATCAACACGAACTTTTGACGAAGCACGCGCTCGAATTCCAAAGAGCTTATCCTCATTAAAAAGCCTGAGCGCAGCGGAGGTGGGAACAAAGGCTATGTTATCCAAATCCAGCCCCAGCTTATTTCCCATGGGTCCGAGTACCCCGATAACGCGGAACTCACTCTCATTGAGCTTCACCCTGCGTCCAATGGCACTATCTTCACCAAAGAGATCGCGGCGCACATTTTGACCTATGACTACGACGCGCCTTCCAAAGTCGTCCTCCTCTCTTGTAAAGAAATCCCCCGCCCCAAGGCTGAGGGTAAGAATAGAGGGGAACTGCTCATTAACCCCGAAGACGGTGATATTAGAGAGCGCATCTTCGTAGCGCACACTACTGGTTCCGAGCACCACTCCAGAGACGGCATCGATATTGAGGGCGCGCTTCTCAAGCGCCGTGATGTCTCCAATCGTCATCTTGCGCTGGGCCGATCCAATAGGAGCCTGAAAGGAGCTCTTCCTATCGGTTTTCCCAGGTTGAATGATGATAAGATTGGTTCCGAGTCCTTCGAATTGTCCTAGAATATAATTCTTCGCGCCTTGACCAAGCGAGACAAGAACCACCACCGCGAATACGCCAATGATCATTCCAAGCATGGTCAGCACCGACCGGAAGCGGTGGGCAAGAAGTGATTCAGCACTAAGCCGAAATAACTCACCAAACATCATGGCGTTGCTCCCGAGTCTTGCGCAATTTTCCCATCTTTCATCACTATCTTGCGCTTTGCTTGCTCTGCGAGCTGCGGGTCGTGGGTCACGAGCACAATAGTTACCCCTGAGCCATTAAGCTGGTGGAAGAGATTAACTATCTCTTGCCCCCGTTTTGAATCAAGGTTGCCAGTCGGCTCATCAGCGAAAAGAACCTTGGGGCGGTTGATGAGTGCGCGCGCTATCGCCACACGCTGACGCTGTCCGCCTGAGAGCTCATTGGGAAGATGCTGAAGTCTATCCCCCATACCTACCGTTACGAGCGCTTCTTTGGCTCTCGCTTCCGCCTCATTTCTTGAGGCACGCGCTCCATAGCCCCGTGCGTAGATAAGAGGCATGGCCACGTTCCTCATGGCATTGGCGCGAGGCAGTAAGTGAAAACCTTGGAAGACAAATCCTAGCTGCTCGTTGCGAAGCTGGGCTCGCTCGTCATCGGAGAGTGAGTCGGTGAGCGTGCCATTAAGATAATAGCTTCCCGAGCTCTGCTTATCGATAAGTCCAAGAATGTACATGAGCGTAGACTTCCCGCTCCCGGAGGCGCCCGTAATCGCCACGAACTCTCCCACTGAAATTACAAGGCTTACGTTATCAAGCGCTCGAATCTCCTCTCCTCCTCGGGAGAAGATGCGGCTCATGCTCTGTACTTCGATAAGGGAGCCGCCTGCACTCATGAGATAGGCTTGACCTTCATGCCATCAACAAACTCAAGTCCTTCTTTGGGAATCGCGATGAGACTACCTTCAGGCACTCCCGAGAGCACTTCGGTGAGGTCGTAGTTAAAAAGCCCAATCTCAAGGGGCACCTTACGGAGCTTGCCATTCTCAACGACGAAAGTGCTGCGATTCTTTCCACGACCAAACACCGCCCGAGTAGGTACGGCAAACACCTCTTTATGGAGATCCGCAATGACTTCTACGTCCGCCGAAGCTCCTGCGGGCAGAACATTCCCTTCCGCCTCTACGGTGAGCTCGACTTCAGCGGTTCTATCTTGCTCCCTCACTGAGCTGATAAAAGGCACCACCTTACGTACCGTCGCAGCAAAAGGGGCGCGGCGGAGTGCAAGTATAGTTACGCGCGCCGGCATTCCTACCGCTACTCGCGCCAAGTCAACTTCATCAAACTCGGCGCGAATATAACGCGGCTTAAAGTCTACTATCGTCATGAGGGGAAGAGGCTGCACCGCGGTAATTTGGGAGAGTTGGCCAACCTCTAGGGTTAGTCCCGCAATGAGGCCATCATAGGGCGCCACAATGCGGCTTTTCTCAAATGCCATGCGCGCTACTTCTAATTCACGCTGGGCCTGTTCGAGTTCAGATTGAGCCAAAGAGTTCGTGGCGCGCAGTGACTGGCGTCGTGCAACCTCGCGCCTTGCCGTCTCTAGAACAGATTGCAGGTCGCTATTTTCAAGTTCCGCGAGGACATCCCCTGCCTTTACGGAACCCCCTACCCGCACATGCAAGGCTCGCACCCGGCCTACCGCACCAAAGGCCAAGTCGGCAATTTTTTCGGCACGCACGGTCCCTGAAGTAACGCTGGTGACCGTCGACTCGACAGTTTGCCGAGTTACTTCTGCAGTGCGCACCTCGGGTGGGTTACTACAGCCGCAGGCGAAGATAAGGAAAACAAGCGTTGATAAGTATCGCATAGGCCGGGAGAGGATAGCAGAAGGCCCTGACTACCGCACGCGCAAGGCAATAAGACTTCTCTCTAGCTCTGCATAGGGGGCTGCGGCCCCCAGCCGTTGCTAGGGAACCTCTGAAAAACCCTCATTCTTAAGACACCTCTGTGTACCCCTGAGTCCTCTGTGGTGAATTTCCTCATGAAAATTTCACCACAGAGGGAGCAGAGGTACACAGAGGTGAGTTTTTCAGTGGTTCCCTAGGAGTCTGTCCCGTAGAAAAATTCTACCACTACATGCTGTGGTGGCAACGGGACAGCCCCCCTACGGATTGTGTCCAAAATGAGGATTAATGTTTCTACGGGACACACTCCTAGGCGGGATAGTGCGGTTCACGTAGCGGCGGGAATCCCGTGAGTTATAAGGGCGAGACATGCGGTTGCAATCAAATCCTAGTATGAGGGAATATCGGTATCCATGAGTATCCCGCAAAACATTATTCGGGCCTACCTGACGGCGCTTGAAGCTAATGATCTGGAGAGAATCCTGAGCTGCTTTTCGCCTCATGCTTCAATTATTTCTCCCACCTACGGGGTCATGGAGGCAGCGCCATTTTACAAGAAGCTTTGTGCCGACACCCTGACAACTGAAATTTCAGAGATAGAACTTCATGCTTCCTCGGCAGACTCCTTGACCTGGTTTGCACAGTTCGACTACCGCTGGTCCCTTCGAGACGGCACCACAAAGTTACTCACTATCCTTGATAGATTCCGGATTGAGGGAGACAAAATTGTTTCCTTAAGAATTTTTTCCGGCAGCCAAGGGAAACTTTAACGGAGAGATGCGATGTCGTCAGTCAGAGAAAATAGTCTGGCAGATACTAACGTGCAGTCGCTTACCACGTACCTGAATCTCGTCGGCGGCAGAATGATGCCCGCTGTCAGCGGAGACTGGATTGAAAATAAGTGCCCCGCTACCGGCCACGTCTATTCGAAGATTCCTCATTCGTCGGCCGAGGATGTGCAGGCCGCCGTCACCGCGGCCGAGCAGGCTCTGCCAGGCTGGTCAAGTATGCCTGGATCTGAGCGCGGAGCTTTCTTGAGAAGACTTGCCGATTTAATCGAGACAAATCTCGATGAACTTGCTCTTGCTGAAGCAACTGACAACGGAAAGCCGCTTAGCCTCGCGCGTCAAGTTGACATCCCTCGGGCCGCAGAAAACTTTCGCTTCTTTGCAGACCACGCCGAAAAGTTCTTTTCTGAACATTATAGCGAACCGGCAAAGCGTATAGAAAGCACGGTGCTACGCGAAGCGCTCGGTATTGTTGCCTGCATTTCCCCCTGGAATTTACCACTCTACCTATTCACCTGGAAAATTGCCCCAGCACTCGCAGCAGGTAATACCGTAGTGGGGAAACCATCTGAGCTTACCCCCGCAACCGCCTCTCTGCTTGCAGAGCTCTCTCTCAAAGCTGGACTACCCCCCGGGGTCTTAAACATTATCCACGGATACGGCCCTTCGGCAGGGGCAGCTCTCTGTGAGCATCCCCGTATTGCCGCAATATCATTTACCGGCGGAACGGCTACGGGCGCACACATCAAAGAAATGGCTTCTCGCACGGGTAAAAAGGTCACACTGGAATTAGGCGGCAAAAACCCCAGCATCTTATTTGCTGACTGCGACTATGAGACTGCCCTCACCACCACAGTACGTTCTGCCTTCAGCAATCAAGGACAAATTTGTCTTTGTGGGTCGCGCATTTTTGTCGAGCGTTCGATGTATGAACGCTTTAAGGCAGACTTTGTAAGCCTCGTTTCAAAGCTCGTAGTCGGAGACCCGCTTGAAGCAAGCACCCAGCAAGGGGCGCTTGTTTCAGAAGGGCACATGAAAAAAGTGCTTGGGTACATCGACCTTGCGAGAAGCGAAGGGGGCAAAATTCTGTGCGGGGGCTCACGCGCAGTTCTGCATGATCGCTGCAAGGACGGATACTTTGTTACGCCAACCGTCATTGAAGGGCTCTCTCCATCCAGCCGCACAAATCAAGAAGAGATATTTGGCCCCGTAGTAACTCTTACGCCC
>JBIKWF010000194.1:0-4525 GCA_044356455.1 Bdellovibrionota bacterium
ATTCTAAATAACGCTCCACCACATCGGGGTCGGCTTCCTCGCCTGTATTATAGTGATGCAGCGTGTTGTGCTCATGATCCCACGCCGTGGGATGAATCCAATCAAACCAATCAATAAACCTTCTCCATCCGCGAGCGAAATACTTACTTGTGTAGCGCGCGGGAACCCCTGGGACTCGGTCATAGCCCTTGTGCAGAATATGGTGCGCCATGAGCCAGCGGGTACAAATACCAAGGCTTAGGCAAAAGGCACTTATTGGATTCGGAGCAATCCAGGCGGTGAGATAGCCCACGAGAGAGGCAAGGCGTCCTACTCGTTCTGTTCTTACAAGATGCGCAAGATCCTGTGATCCTAAAGTGGCGAAAGCCTCGCGGCGCAAAGCCTCAACCTCAGCAGAAAAGCCCTTGGCATCAAGCGCCGAGCCCAACTCTGGAGTGGTACTAGAAAATTCAGTAGAAGGAGAGGAGGCCGAGGAGCTTGCTCCGCGCACGCTATTAGACACCTGAAAGGTCCCCGCCGGGGCCAGTCCAACTTGTTCAAACATGCAAACCTAACATCAAAAACAAAGCGAGAAAGTGAAGCTCGGCAATTTCTTTCGCAAAGAGGCTAACCCGGCGCGGCCGCTTCTAGCCAGCGGACTTTGTTAATTTTGTAACTAAAGGACTACTAAACTCAACAATCCCGAGATGCCTCCGAACGGAGTAAGAGGCCTGGCGCATTGCCCTCTGGGAGCATGTCAGCTCAAGGAAGAATCGTGCTATAAGGACACATGGCTGCCCCCTCCCCCCACATTTCCCGCACCGTTTTCTGCGAAGACGCGGTTAACTGGCTTAGGCGTGGGGAGCCTCTGATAGGGACTTCTCTTGTCTCATCCCTTCCAGACATTTCGGAGTTCGGCAACCAATCTCTTGCCGCCTGGAAAGAGTGGTTTATAGGCACCGCGGCTCTGATACTTGAGAAAACCCCACCTGAGGGGGTCTCGATATTTTATCAAACTGACATCAAACACGAGGGAACGTGGGTGGATAAGGGATATTTATGTCAGCGCGCGGCAGAGGAGCAAGGATGCGCACTCCTTTGGCACAAAATGGTTTGCCGAGCCCCGCCAGGGAATGCCACCTTTGGACGGCCCGGATACTCTCACATCTTGTGTTTTAGCCGCTCTTTGCGCTTACCCGTTGCCGCTTCTACCGCAGATGTACTTCCCGAGCTTGGCGACAAAGCGTGGAATAGAGGTATGGGGCTTGATGCATGCCTGATGATAGCAAAATTCATCGCTCAGCAAACAAATTCACGGACTGTGATTAACCCGTTCTGTGGCAAGGGAAGCATGCTCGCCGCGGCTAATGCAGTCTCACTTTGCGCAGTTGGAATTGAACGTAGCCCCAAAAGAGCGGAAGAGGCGCGTAGGCTCACTGTTTCTATCGACACCGGCCGATTAGGCACCGACTCGTTAGGAACAGCGCGCGGGAATCGCCCATCGGAAGACCACCCACCGCTTACGCAAGAATTGCGTTCTCAATCGCAAGCGACGCTAGATGAGCAAGATGATCGACAAGAATAAGATCTGCGACAGTCAGGGTCCCTTTGCGCTTGTTCATCACTTCGATAGCGCCGATTTTCTTATTTCCGCGTGCGGTAATCGGAACACAGAGCAAATCGCGGGTCACAAAACCCGAATGCTCATCTATGGCCGGGAAAAAACGAGGATCCGTGGAAACATCCGGGACAAGAACTGATTCTTGCCGCTCCATCACATGTCCCACTATGCCAAGTTGTAGAGGAATTGTAGTGCCGCTCAGCCGCGCCGCGCGCGCCGAATCAAGCGCCCAAAACTGCAACTCTTTCTCATCTTCGGTCAGCAGAAATACCGTCGCTGCTTCCGCATCAACCTGGGCATCTAACTCCCGAAGCACCTGAGAGATGGTTTCCTTGAGGTCCCCCGCGGTATTCAAGAGCACCGGAAGCCCCGCCAAGAACTCTAGCTGATCCCGCGACAACTTCTGCAGCGGTCCCTGCTGAGCGGGAACCACACTTGCCTTAAGAGTCTTGCGAAGCTCAGCAACATTTTCTTGTTTCTTTGTCTCACGCAGGGCGAGAGCGGCAGGAGAATTCCATCGATGACCATACATGAGCTCAAGAGTATTGATGAGAAATAGCTCTCGCGGAATATTGAGCTCGCGGTACATAAGTTCTCCGCGCGCAAAAAAATCATCCCGCCCAAGATTCCCCAAATCGGCGTCAAGAAGGTAGCCCGCAAGCTCCGTGGTGGGTATCTGATGGAACCCGTAAAGTGTTCCTACTACTTTCGTGTCAAGAATCGCTCGCTCCACAAGCGCGATCTCATCTTCAGAGTATCCGCCGTGCGCACGCATGGCTTCAACTGCCATCCAGGCCCCAAGAACTTCGTTATCCTGGGCACGCGTGAGAAACCCAGCATCATGATAAGCCGCTGCAATCGCAAGGAGCTCAATTTCACGCTCCCCGAGTCCATCATACGTCCCAAAGAGCACTACTTCAGAGAGCACATCGTCCGTATGCGGCGCTGCATGGTAATAGAGAGTGCGCGGGAGATCCGCCGCGAGGCGCCTAAGGAGGGGCGCGATCAGGGGATGCTCTCGCAGTGTCTTGGTCTTTAGCCGAGCCGCCGCAAAACATTCGGCGATATCTTTCGTTGAATCAGAGCTCACGAAGACCAGGCTACCCTCTTCCGGCTCCTTCGAAAACCTGAAAATGAGGAAGTTTAAGCATTTCTTTGGAGGGGCCTAGCCTTGTTAAGGGATGGTAACCACGTCGAACTCGCCCTCAAGAATCCCGCCGAGAGGAGAAAAGCGCGCGGCCCCAAAAGTTTCGCTCGCAAACTCTCGAGTAACAATAAAGTCTTTGACTTCCTGGGCGCTCCTACGCCCTGCTTCAAGCGCCTGAGCCAGAAACATCACTGCGTCATAGGAGTTTGCTGCCGACATTAAGGGGGCCTCTCCAAATCGCTCCCGGTATCTTGCGACAAAACTAGGGGAGGCAGCCTTGGGTACTACATACACGAGGTTCTCCCAGAAGCGTGCGAAGGCCTGATTTCCTCGGTACCCTTCAAGGTCATGCGTGCCATACACGCGAGCTTTAAGGCGCGCCTCATGCCGCTGACGAAAAAAGGAGAGCACCGATTGTTGGTCGACTGAGCCAAAGAGAACTGCATCTGCACCTTGGTATTTGACCTGGGCTAAGATCGCCCGAAAGTCCGAAGCTCCTGGGTCAAAACTTTGCACTCCTGTCACGGTAAGACCATGCGCACCCGCATGTTTTTCGGCAAGCTCACGCATCCCCTGAAAGTAGGGATCCAGGTCGAAGAGAAGCGCGACCTTCGAATGGCCCTCGGAGCGCACTGCCGCAAGTATTTCAATCACTTCCCGCTCAAAGCTAAAGTAGGTTGAAAGTACCAACGGAAAATCACTGGCTGTCTTTTTGAAATTGCTCACTCCAGCGCTGGGGGTAATGAGCAGAGCTCCCTTAGCCTGCGCAATCGGCAAGGCCCCTTGGAATGAATCGAGCCACGTTGGCCCCACCACGAACGTCATCCCCTTCGCCTCAACGAGGCGCTTTATCGCCGTCGTTGCACCGAGTCCCGTGCTTTGCGTATCTTCAACTGATAGCGTAAGAGCAAGTTTTCCCTTGCGGTTAACTTCCTCTACTGCAAGCTGGGCTCCCTGCAGCTCTTCCTTTCCAAAAGTGACCGCGTTTCCGGAGAGCGCGAAGGCCCCGCCAATAGTCACGCGCAGGGCTTCCTGCACCACTGCCTCGGGGCTCACTGACTCGGCACCCACTGAGTGGGCGAACGAGAAGCTCAGAAGTAAAAGAGCATAACAGCTCGATAGCACCAGGCCTCTGAATCGAGGCTTTTCCTTCTTTGGCATCGCGACTCCCATGGCGCCCCCTTTTACTTCGGCTACATTTGGTTCAAGAACTGAGGGAGCTTATGGCTTTGTACGGCCCTAGCCAAACGCATAGCGCCAAGAAGATTTTTTCCATCATCATTACAAATGATTAGCCATTCATTTAGTGTCGGTGCTATGCTGACAACATGCTTGATGGACTCCTAGAGCGGCTCGGCCTTCCCGAAAGTGAGAGGCGCATTCTTCAGCTGCTCGTTGCGCGCGGGGCACTCCCTGCAGGCTCGCTCGCCAAGTCCCTTGGCATGAAAAGAACTACCGTCTATTTCACGCTTGAAAAGCTCACCGAGCAGGGGCTTGTCACGAAGCGAGTTGAGCCACGAGCGGTTCGATTTCAAGCACTCCCAGCCGATCAGCTTTGCGCCCTCCTTCATGACCGAATAAAGCGGCACTACGAGGAAACCTCTCACACTATTCGGTTATTACTTCCTGCACTTAAATCTCTTGGCGAGACATCGCCTCAGGGAAGATTTGGCGGCTATGAGATTCAAGCCTTCGAGTCTACCGAAGCACTTTTCCGTGCCGTGGAGGAAGGGTTACAAGGAGCGGAGTATCGGTCCATCTGGAATCCTGAGATTGCG
>JBIKWF010000097.1:0-17624 GCA_044356455.1 Bdellovibrionota bacterium
GACGGGGCAAGTTGGAAGATCATGCGGCACCGCAGGGACGCGGCGCCCTACCAAGACGCCGCGCCAATGGGTAGGGTGCGCCGTCCCCGGCGTGCCGAATCAAATACCGCTGGGCCGGCATGCCGATCACTCAGTCAGAACGCCGAGAAAGACATCTCGCACGAAGACGAGACACGTCTCAGCGCCCCTCACTCCCCCAAACCCCCTTTGCTCGTGCCAACCCCAGCACCGCAATGGTCTTTGCATCCTTAATTTCATTCGAAGCAATAGCTGCTTCAATTTCTTCACGCGTCATAGGAACTATTTCTATCTCTTCATCCTCGTCGCCCTCCGCTGTTTTCTCCGAGAGTCCGCGCGCCAAGTAGCAAAACTGCTTCTCACTGCAAAACCCTGGGGCAGGAAAAAGCTCGCCAAGAAACTCCCACGAAGAGGCCTGGCACCCCACCTCCTCTGCAAGCTCACGCTGAGCCGTGGGAAGCGGATCCTCTCCCACTTCGCGTGTACCTGCAGGAAGCTCAAGCAGCGACTCTTCAATCGACCAGCGATACTGGCGCACCATCAGAATGCGTCCATCCTCTCGAATCGGAAGAATGACAACAGCCCCGATGTGGTCGACGACGGTCCGCTCGATTTTCTTACCATTGGGCAAATCGTAAGAGATGTTCAGAATTTTGAAACTTCTTGCGGAGAGAATCTCCTTACGGGCTTGAATTCGGGAACTTTTGGAAATCTTCATACCAATCCTCATGCATATTTTTGAAATCTGCCCCGTTACAATCACAACATGTAGAGGTAGAAATTTTTACGGGACAGACTCCTAGAGAACCTCTCAAACACCCCATTCTTAATACACCTCCGCGTTCTCCGCGACCTCCGCGTTAATTTTATTGCTGAATTCGAACGCGGAGTCGCCCACGCGGCACGGCATTTTCGATGCCTAGCTTCAAGCGGCCTAGGCAAACTTTAGCGAAGGCAGGATCTCGGGAGACACCCGGGAAAACAATACTGCCGCTAAGATTTGTGGTTTTAGGCTGCTATCCCTAGCGCATCAAGCAAACTTTGACAGAGCGCCTTAAACATCACGGTCACATCAATATGGTCCTGCTCCGCGAGCCCGGAAGAAAACTCGACATACAGCACACCAATCTTTCGAGTCGAACCGAGGGCCCCCACTACAAAAGAGCGGTCCTGACCCGCAACCCGGCTCAAGCACGGGGCCGGAACCTGCAGAGCAGAGAGGACTGAATCTCTCGACAGAGAGTCCTCCGAAACCTTATGAGATGCGACGCGCCGCAACGTAACCTGACCGAATTTTAGTCGAGGAACAATTTCTGAAAAACTTGGGTCCAGCGTGTAGACCACTCCGGCCTCAAATCCTGAAACGGGGACTACTTCGCGAAGCAGATAAGCGACTGCCTCTTGGGGATTTCGCTCAGGGGTACGCCACGCATAGAACTCTCGTAGCCGTTGTTTTAAATGCAAAGGGCAGGCGTCTATGTGAGGATTTCGCTCTCGCGTAGCCGCCTGGTCGTAGCGTGCCTTGTGCTGATCCGGATCAATGACCGCCTTTGCGCCGAGGAGTTTGCTGCCAGCCTCGCGGTATGATGCGCTGTAGTTATCATAGGTATCTTGAACACGCCTTAGCCCGTCCTCTCCAAGGATTGAATGGATGACGCTTTTAGCCTCTCCCCAAGAATGTGCCGACTGGGGGTAGTGCTCGGGGTCGTTTGCTCGGGCAAGCGCCTCTCCTACCCTGCAAAGCTCTGCAATCTCCTCAGCTGTTCGTGCAGAGTCCCCGTGTTTAGCACTCGCGGCCCCTTCTCCCTCAATCGCATTCGACAATTCTAGAGTGAGATTAAAGGGCTCAAGCACGCTTGCACCGAGGAGCTCTGGCGAAAAACCTAAGAGAACACCGAGTTCTCTCTCGAGCGCTCTTTCATCAGTCTCTTTTGCCTCAAGAAGAGCCCTCTGAGCGCGACTAAAAACCGTGGGATAATTCCACGCGATCAGAAGCAATCCAAGCTGACGAAAGAGCGCAGTGAGAAATGCCGTATCACCCTGCAAGGTTTTTTGCATGGCGAGAGTTTCAGCAGCCGAGGCGCTTACCAGCGTGTAACGAAGATGCGCGCTTTGGGCATCACTAAGAGAGCTAAGAGAATGCGCATTGAGGGCCTTCTCAGCTCGATCTAAGAGTGCAACAAGTTCCTGTTTGGTTGCACGCTCAAAAAGACTTTGTGGATTGTCGAGTCTAGTGTCAGAGCCTCCCTTCCGGAGACTTCCGACAAGATCTTTTAGGCAGAATGAGAAAAGCCCAATATCTTTCTTTAAATCAGCGACGAGGAACTCCGACCCAAGGTCGTAGCGCCCCTCCTTGAGGCCTGACTTTACGGACGCGAAAACTTTGGGATTAAGAGGCAACCACTGGCGCGAAACGTAGTCCACTGCGCGGTGCAGGCGCTGCGCCTCTGAGGAACTCAAAGTTTCAACTTCAACCGCCATGTACGCTTTTCCTAGACACACTGGCCCACAGGGGTATCTGCAAAGGACTTGCCAGTACGGATTCCCCCCTGAGACCTCATAGATCTAAAGAGTTATCGGCAACTCTTCCCGAAAACTTAGGGTCTCTCAGGCCCACGCTCTATGCAAAAGGCTGCAAGCCTCAGCTCCTGACTACAAGAAACCCGCAGTTCCTTCCTGACACCTTTGCCGGCATATGCGTGGAAGCTCACCTCACTACCCGAAGGGAAACACAGTTAGATTTCCAAGCGGCTCTTTTCTTTGAAACGGTGGCCGGCTATAGCCAACATGCTGTAATCAAATCGAGACTTTAGGATATTTCCAGAACTGCCGAAAAATACTCAGGGGTGAAGAAACAACTACCAGCTCGCTGGGGGTAGAAATTTAGAGCTCCTTGTTTCATTCGCGCAGTAAAAGAAGGGAATAAAAAGCCTCGGAACTTCCGACGCATCGAGACGACTCTGCTATGTATTTCCTGCAAAACTTAGGAAGCGAAGTCGACGCGCTCAACACCAGAGCAAAGGAACTCGTGCAGGCGATGTGTGAGCGCATCGAGCCTCTTCAGAAGAAAGTGAAGATCCCCTCGCGGCAAGATGTTTTTGCGGCCCCCGAACGTCAGGGCAAATTATTTCGCCTTCTTGACGGCAATCTCTCCTATGCCCGGGCCGACAAGGTTCTGTTCTACTTTGATCCGGGAGATCTTATTGGTGTTGAGCAGGCAATAATTGGCACTTCCGCAAAGGTCTTAACTGACTTTGCGGTAGTCGTGGATGTATACGACGCCACTACGTTCCTCGATGCCGCTCACGACAATCCTGAACTTAATCGCCTCTGGACTGAGTACTTGGCGACAAGCCACGGTATGCTCTCCAATTTAGCCGGGAATCTATTTAAAGAAGAAATCACCACCCCCCCGGATATCAACGGCTTCCAGCCTGGGGCCACGATTACCGAGCAAGGGAGTCGGGCGAGCGAGGTGTTTCTTCTTATCGAGGGACTCGCTGACGTTCTCGTAGACGGTGCTCCCGCAGGCACTATTAAGGGAGGTGAACTGTTTGGGATGGTGCCAGCGCTCACCGGCATTCCTCGAACTGCCACCGTGGTAGCTGCCGAGCCTTGTATGGTTATGTCAGTTCCCAAAGAAAATTTTGTGCATCTCGTTGAAACTCGGCCCTCCAATTACTTGAAGATGGTAGAGGACATGGCGCGGCTTATGGTCGACCTCGGAGACCAGGCATTTTCGCTCAAGATAAGTAATTTCTAATTCTTTTTAGTAGGTTTGAAGACAACCACTAAGAACACAGAGAACACTAAGAGAAGTAGGATTTACCAGGGAACATTTGAAAAACTCACCTCTGTGTACCTCTGAGCCCTCTGTGGTGAAATTTTAATGAAGAAATTCACCACTGAGGACACGGAGGTACACAGAGGTGTCTTATGAATGGAGGTTCTTCAGAGGTGCCCCAGATCAGAAGATAGCCACTAAGAAGACCAAGAGAAGTAGAATCTCAAGGACGAGCGGAAAAAAGAGCCGTGAGTTTTTGGTTGATGTGGTGAATTCGGGGAACCTCGATTCCATGCCTTGCGGCTCTTCTCTCTACTTCACCAAGCAGCATATCCATGTCGGATGGAAGTCCCGCTCTAAGTCCCACAAGGAGAGAGTTCACATTATCTTTAAACGGAGATATGGCAGAAATAAGTTTCTCTTCGGTCCACGACGACAAGTCCACCCCTTCGCTCTTTGAAACTGCCGCTGCCTCTTTCACTAAGCCGAGGGCTGAGGCGCGAAGGCTTGCGTCTTCGAGCAATGCTCTATTCGCCTGTCCCGCAAGAGTGCACATGGGATTAACAAAGATGTTGAGCAAAGCTTTTTGCCATTCCGCTTCTTTTACGCTCGCGGCAAAAGAAACTTGGAACTCAGCTTTTGATAAGAGCGCGGCAAGGCTTTCCGCAATAGGATCTCGAGGTGCAATCGTAACACCGAAAGGGCCTGAAAGCCGCGTCGCCCAAGCCCCTTCGCGCATGACACCAAATCGGCACACCATTCGATAAAGCCGTTCTGGCCTGGGTAGCCCCGCTTGTTCAGCAAGTTCAAGAATTCCAAGTCCATTCTGCGCAAATACGAGAGGAAGGCTGTCTGGAAGATTGCCGAGGCCCTGCAAGATACTTCCCAACTGATGTTCTCGCACACATACAAGGAGCATGGTGAGGCGCGCGGCAACTTGAGAAGCTTCGGGAGACCCAAGAGAAGCACAGCGTGGATTCTTGATGCTCCAGTTCTTATATCCAAGAACGGTCAGGGAGGGGGCCTGAGGAATGTCCTTCCTTACAAACCAACAAACATCTGCATGGGGCGCGAGCGCTAAGCCAAGAAATTGGCCGACGGCGCCCATGCCAAGAATGCCAATTTGTGGACAAGGAGACGCCACTACCACACCTTCGGCTCCGCGATAATCTCAGCGCTTTGGTAGGGCGCGCCGTCCCCGGCGTGCCGAAACAAATGTTCGGCACGCCGGGGACGGCGCGCCCTACCGAGACTAATTATCGCGGCTTTTCATCAAACAGCGGAATCGCCTGACCATTATCATCTATCGCCACCATCACTACCTCAGCGGAAGTTACGGCAACCGCACGCAGAGAACCAACGCCTCGCACCGATTCAACATCCACACGAATCGTTATCGACGTGTGGCCAAGCTTGACCGTCTCAGCATAAAAGCTCACCACATCTCCCACATGAACAGGGGCGATAAAATCAACTTCTCTAATTACTTTGGTGACGTATTTTCGTGGACTCACCGTACGAGCGTACTGGGTAGCCGCCAAGTCGAGGAGGCTTAGGATGTGCCCTCCGAAAATGCTACCCAAGGGATTGGTATCCCTTGGCATCATCAGGGTACGAATTGCTGGCTCTCGGTTTTTTCGAATTGATTTTGCGGCTGAACGCTTCGCTGCGGTGCTTTTCTTCTTTGTCTTAACCACGGGCATATCCTCTCATTTCCTCATTGCTGCCATAGTACGCCAAAGCCAGCACGACGAGGAGTAGGTTTTATGGCTCACCCTGCAGAACAAAGGAACCATTGAGCCAGTTTCAATTGCCCAAATGGGCACCACCAGGCTATGAAAACCCATAGTAGACTTACTTCTTCATGGATACGAAGTGCAGGAAGCCTCACAATCCCTTACTCAGCAAAATCCCCTTACACAACAAAATCGCTGGGGCCCTTACTGTACGCTGCTCGCCGGAATTCTACTGACCACGGCAAGCATTGCAGGGCTGTGCGGAAATCTCGGGGGCCTCTTTTTCTTCCTGTGGAGCCTTCATCTAATAGCCCTCCTCGCAGCCGTGGGGTTTGAGTGCATAACCCTCTTTAAAACAGCCCGGGACGGAAGTTCGCTTGGCTGGGCCTGTCTTAGCCTAACTTTTCTCGGCTGGATTGTTTCGATTTCTCTTGGACTCCTTCCCATCACAGCCCGCGACGCCCTGATTCATCACCTTGTTGTGCCCAAATGGTGGCTGGCTGAGGGCCGCATATTCTCGGTGCCTTGGCATGACTGGTCCTATTATCCAATGTTACTGCAAACCGGGTTCACCGGTTTGATGTCGGCCAATCTCATTGCGCTTACCCCCCTCTATCACTTTTTCTATGGCGTTCTTCTCGCCTGCGCAGCAGGACAGCTTGTTCGCCAGCAAACCGGGTCAGCCCGCTATCAAATGGTTACCGTATGTACCGTTGCCCTCCTTCCGGCGGTACTTAAGCTGGGCTCGGTGCCTTTGGTAGATTTAGGCCTCGCTCTTTTTTGCACCCTTACCATACTGTTCTTGAACACATGGCTCGCGGAAAGGCGACTTCTGCTTCTTGTTGGCGCAGGAATCAGTTTAGGGTGCGCACTAAGCACCAAATACAATGGGCTACTATTTACCGCTTGCCTTTTGCCGTTTGCGCTCCTTGCGGCCCATCAAGCCAAAGCTCCTCTACGCGCCCTCCTCCAGGCTATTCTCGTCATAGGGACATGCGCGGCGCTTATTAATTCACCCTGGCTTCTTCGCAATTATCAAGTAACCGGAAATCCCGTATTTCCTCTCTATCAAGGCATCTTCGGACCTCCCTCGACAAAGCCCGTCGACGCCAAAGCTGCCCGGGGGCTCACTCCCCTTCAAACAAGGCTCATGCTGCACGGAGAATCTCCTCTTGAGCTCGCGCTCCTACCGGTGCGTGTGTTTGTTTCTGGCGAAGACGAAAATCCTCGCCTCTTTGACGGAAGACTAAGCCCCTTCTTTTTGCTTGCCGTGCTTCCTGCATTCTGGGTGCGCCGAAATGCATCCTCAGTCCTACTTCTTGGGAGCTCCTTCTTATATTTTTTCCTATCACTGCTCATGGCCGATGCACGGGTGCGCTATCTTGCGCCGATCTACGGCTCGCTCGCGGTCCTAAGTAGCGTTGGACTCTTTGAGCTGGAAAAACGCATCAAGCGCCCACACCTTGGCTCTGTTCCCGCGCTTGCGCTTGTGCTTCAAGGCTTTTGGTCTCTTTTCTACACACAAGGCCTCCTCGCAAAGACACGAGCCGAAGAGTACTTCACGGGGAAACTTTCTCGCGAAGCCTACCTCGAACAAACGGTTCCCGAGTACTCCGTCGCGCAGTTCATGAATGCGAACCTCCCCAAAGACTCGCGGACCTATATGGTCCTCACGGGCAATCGCTTCTTTTATTTTAATACACCCGTCATTTCCTCTGGACACGCTTCTGCGGGAGAACTTCTACGTTGGATTCGAAGCGCTAAATCACCAGAAGACATCTACTCCGAGCTTGCGGAACGTCAATTCACGCATCTTCTTCTCCACGCGCCGCGCACAAGCAAACTGTTCGAAACAAGCCTCTCGCCAGATGAGCTCTCGCGCTGGAACTCATTCCGAGAGCGGCATCTTTCTCTCGTTACTTCGGACCGCGGGGCGATGTTATTTGCGGTGCGGGAATAGAGGAGCTCGAATCCTATGCGCCTCACCATGCTCACCACCTCATTCCCAAGATCTTCCGAAGATGACGCAAGTATTTTTATTCGCCGAATAGCTGAGGCACTTTCTGCCAAAGAGGCAGGAGGAAATATCATTGTTCCTTTGGACTCACGTGAGCCAGAGACCGAACACATAGGACTTTTCGAAATACGGCGCTATCGCTACGGAATTTTTTCAAAAGGGAAATTGGCGTTTGGCTCTGGAATAATGCCCAATCTGCGTGCCAATCCTTTTCTCGTACTTCAGGTCCCTCTTTTTCTTCTCGCGATGGCCTACCATGGCTTTAGGCTCTCAAGAAAAACTGACCTTATTCACGCACAGTGGCTTGCTAGCGGGATTGCAGCATGGCTCATTCACCTCGCCACAGGGAAACCGTATGTAGTTTCGCTACTCGGAGAAGATGCCAAGCTAATCAAACTTAAAGCGCTAAGCCCTCTCTGGCACTTGGTCCTGCGAGCTGCAGCTGCGGTGACCGCAGTGAATAGCCAAGTACTGGAAGAGATACAAACACGATTCTCAATTAGTAAAGAACGCTGCTTTCATATTTCGACAGGCGTTTCCATTCCATCCGTATCTCAGGAACAAGTTTCTGAGGTGCTGCGCAAGTACAATCTCTCCTTCACCGCCCCTTTTCTTCTTGCCGTAGCCCGCGTTATCCCACTCAAGGGCATCCATCATGCACTAAATATTATCGGCGAGCCTGCACTCAAAGACATTTATCTCGTGGTGGCAGGGGGAAAGGATGACCTTTCTTACTACGAGACTCTCGAGAAGCTGGCAGACGAACTTGGCATAAGGGAGAGGGTGCACTTTATTGGAAGAGTGAGCCCGAACGATATTCCTGCGCTGCTCTATGGAGCCGCGGGATTCGTCAGTGCGTCTTCGTACGAAGGGAGGCCCAACGCGGTGATGGAGTCTCTTGCCGCAGGGTGCCTCACTATCGTATCGGACATCGCTCCACATCGAGAGCTAGTGAGAGACCAAGAGAATGGTCTTCTAGTGAACGTCGAAGATTCCATAAGTACCGCAAAAAGGATCCAGGACACACTCACTAATCCTGCTTTGCTTACTGCTATTCAGCAAAATGCAAAAACCTCGATGGCAGAAAATTCTTGGGACGCCTGCGCGAGCGCACTAATTTCTGCTTACCATTTCAGCATAAAGATTTAGACGCTCTCTCCTCGCGCATGCCTACGACCGACATCGATAGAAATCTTTACGACCTAAGTAGCACGAGTGCGAGCGCAGGAGCTTGATTTGCTTGCGCAAGCACCGAAGAGGCAGCTTGCTGCAAGATTGTGGAGCGCACCAACTGAGCGCTCTCACTTGCCACATCGGCGTCAACTATTCGACTGCGCGCGGAATCGAAATTGAGAGACGAAGCCCCAAGATTAGCCATCGCTATTTCGAGCCGCGAGAGATGCGCACCGACCGCACCGTTCTGTTTATTCACGCGTGCCAGAGCCGCATCTATAATAGAAAGTGAATCGAGCGCATTTTGGCGACTAAGCAGATTGATTCGACTGAGGAGAGTGGATTGGGTGGTATTGGAGATTCCTATGTCTATACCTCCGCTGCTATCATCCCCTGTCGCAAAATCCGGTACCCCATCCCCATTAAAGTCTCCTAACGCGAGACCGGAAGTCAGAGCAGTTTGCGAAATAACACTGCCAAAAACTCCACTTGAAGATCCAAGCACAACTTTTGGACCACCTCCGCTCGAGGCGACAATATCAATTTCCCCGTCTTGATTTATATCGGCGAACTTAAATCTATCTGTAAAAGTGCTGAAACCTGAAATTGTCTGGCTTAGAGTGAAACTACCTCCTCCCTGATTGAGGTAGATGCTGCTATTCACTCCCCCTCCTATAATTACATCATCAATACCATCATGGTTGAAATCGGCAGCGCCAAGACGAGATCCGCTTGCCACAGTTTGAGTATTTGCGAGAGAGAACGCTCCACTTCCGTTGCCATATAAGATTCTCAGGGTCGTAGTTGCAATGGCCGCCGCATCAACGATTCCATCACCGTTAAAATCTCCGAATGTCATATTGGAAATGCCGGCTCCTCCCGTGGCATAAGTAGCTGCCGTTCTAAATGTTCCATCTCCGTTGCCTAGAGATGTAATCACCGAGTTACCAGTTCGACCAATGATATCAAGCTTACCATCGCCATTGAGATCTTTGAGTTCGGCCCCTAAAAAACTACCGCTTAACGTTTGCCCAGTGGAGAAGGTGCCATTTCCATTCCCCAAGAATACCTCGACGCTGGTCCCCGTGCTCCCGAGGAGATCTACTTTTCCATCTCCGTTGACATCACCCGCCATAACGGTGTCGCCGATCGAGAAATCTGACAAAATACTTGCTGCGCCAAATGTTCCATCCCCATTTCCCAAGTAAATGTACCTCGCCGAAAACAGATCGACTTTCCCGTCACCATTAAAATCCGCACTCACCATGTCATTGCCATTTGAGCCGTTACCCAAATTTGTGACCGACGTAGCCTCACCAGTCCCGACCGCACGGGAAAGACTTTCGGTGACATTAAACTGAAGCATGCCGTTCGTTCCGAAGCCAGCTTGTGCGACCAGACGCTGCACTGAGCCATCGAGCACATTAAGCCCATTGAAGCGCGTACCCTGGACAAGACGATTGAATTCTTTTTGGAGCTCAAACGCCTCACGGTCGAGCGACTTGCGCTGAGTGAGCCCCAAGGTTCCATTGGCGGCAGAGGTGGCAAGCTCTTTTAGGCGTTGAAGCACGCTTGAGAATTGCTGAGTTGCGCCTTCGGCTACGTTAAGATAGCTGATAGCGTCGTTGACGTTGCGAACCCCTTGGTTATAGACACGAGAACTGGCGCTTAGAGTGGAGGAAATGGCAAGGCCCGCAGCATCATCGCTCGCGCGATTGATGCGCTGACCAGAGGAGAGGCGCGTGAGCGAGGCGCTCAGGCTCTCTGACGCCCTTCCCAGCTGACGCTGGGCCCTGAGCGAAGAAATGTTACTCCCAATACTAACTACCATAAAGCAAACTACGTAAGTGCCCGAAGTCTCCGGCGGAGACCTTTACACCTCATCTCGTTATTCGGGTTTTTGGGATAAGTTCCTGAGGCGAAAAGCTCTTCAGCTGCCGAATGCTGCGTAGCTAGCTCGCTCGATAGCGAGACTCCTAAGTATTTTTGTGAGTGCCCGGGTCCTAAAGGCACATGTTTCCTCCCCTGCTCATAACATTTCGTAGCCTCGCGCATCGTTGCTGGGGTCTGGTTTGTCATGGTTTTTGGTCTCATATGAAAGCCCTCAGGCTCGCAATCTCCTTGCTACTGATTCCACGACTCTTCGTGGCGCTACTTTTATTCCCCCTTCTCATGAGTCTTCTGCTCGTCTACGGACAGCTGGTAGCTACCGCCGTTTTGGTAAAAGCCATTGGGATCGACGGTGACTCAATGGCCACCCACTACGAAAATCGGCGCCAATCTGACCTTGGGCGGCAATTTCTTCTTGGAGACTCACGCACTCTGGAAGCCCCGCGCATCTGCCGCTGGAAGACGACCGCCACGAGTTCAGGCGCCACCCGCGAGGCTCCGCCTTCGCCTCTGTGCAATCCCGACCGTCTTGATGTTGCCCTGCATGTGGCGAACCCAGACTCTTTCGAAACTCACGACTACGAAAAACTTTTTAATGGGCTGGTGGAGCGCATCCATCTCTGCACCTCCTGTACTCCAGACGCGATTATTACCATTGAGCCTTCAGGCGCTATTCGTTCGGATGCCTTCAGCACTCAGGGGCTGATTCTCCTCAGGCTTTCGCGCAACAACGACGAAGTGCAGAAGCAATTTGTGACGGCGCGGCGCGAGCTCGACAGACTGCGCACGCTGACCGGAGCTACTCATTTGCATTCTGCAGGTCTGCGTCAACCTGTCAGCATTGATGCGCTCCAAGGATCGCTCGCCGTTATCTTTAACATTGCGGCGCTTATCATGATCTCTCTTTGGCTTGCCCTTAAAGCGCATCGTAAAGTGCTCGACTATTTTGCGAGAAACGGGGCGCTGCTACCCATGGTTGCAGCCACAGGCAAAAGCACCTTTTACGGCGCACTTTGGATCCTCACGCTTGCACGCGTGGGAGCATTCCTCTGCGCTGCGATTCCTATGACCTACTTTGGCTTCGAGGCATTTGCCGTCGAAGACAATTACTCTGACCTCTTCCTTTCGAATTATGTTGAGCTCGGCCTCTGGATATGTGCCCTCGGAGCAAGCCTTGGACTTGCCACTCTCATTGCTTCAATCTCCGACCTGCAACAGCGTCACCATTTTCTTAGTGTTCTTTATAAATACCTCCCACTCGTCCTATGTATTGGCGGGACCATAATTTGGACGGCGACGTTTTTGGCTGATAGTCCCTTCTTTGGCATCCTCCGCTCCGTCATTACGGCTCTTCCCGTAGTTGGAATGGGGCCAATACTTATCGCTCCTACGATGAAGCCAGATTTTCTGGTGCTGGGGATACACGCCGTTCTCACTTCAATTTTGTTTAGCGTGGCGCTTAAAAAGAATGCGCGCTGGTTTGCCGCACACCTTGAGGAACTCTAAGGAGAGCAGCTATGTTTTTACTTGAAGCACACGCTCTTATCGTTTCCTACGGAGACCAGCGGGCTCTCGATATTCCAGAGCTCTCTATCAAGGGCAATATCCTTGCTCTGCTTGGCCACAACGGCGCAGGAAAGTCGACGTTCATAAAAACACTGCTTGGACTGCTCGCTCCGCAGCGAGGTAGCCTCGCTGCAAAAAATTCTGGTGGCATTCTTCTTTCCGCGGAAAACGACATGGCTTTTTGCCCGGAAACAGGCTCCGTCTTCGAAGATATCTCCGTCGAGGAGTACATCGCGCTCTGGTGCCGCTTGCGCCACAGAGATAGCAAGTATTATCGCACGCAGGGCAAGCACTACCTTGAGCTGCTTGAGATAGGCCCACTACTCAAAAAGAAAGGCAGGGAACTTTCGAAGGGTCAACGCAGGCGTGTGCAAACCGCTATCGGCTTTTTAACTGAGCCGCGCCTCTTTCTTTTCGACGAACCGTTCGATGGGCTTGATGTGCAGAAGACGCAAGAGCTTACGGATATTATTGAAAAGCAATCGCAGTCGACCTGCTTTATTATCTCATCTCACCGTATGGATGTCATGGAGCGGCTTGCAGACCATGCTCTTGTTCTTGAGAACGGGCTGGTTGCGGCATCTGGCACTATCTCTGAAACCTGCGCGGCACTAGCAGGCGACAGCATTCTGATTTCACATGCACAGTCTCCCGCCCTGCTCGCTGAAGATCTTCGTCAGCATTTTTCAGATAGCCTTATCACACACGCCGGATCTCACGTATCTCTTTCCGGACCTGAAGTTACGTTAGCCAAGGTAGAAGCGGCACTCCGAGGTCGCAAGGAGAACGACCTACAAATCAGCCGCATAAAGGACTCCCTTACCGATTCTATGGGATATCATTTAGAGCGGCTTGCCTTAAGGGACAAAGAAATCGGCACAGCCGAGCAGCGTTTGCAAAAAGCAGCATAACGCATGGGGCAAGTTACCGAGAACCGCTTACACCGGAAGGAGCCTTAGACGCCTCGGCTTTAATTACAGAAATAATCTTAGAAAGCGGCCCCTCATAGGCCTGCACCAAAGCATTCTTCACCGCGGGAAGGCTTTCAGGATGCGCCTTCACATAGGCGGCGACTCCGCCGAGAGAGCTCTTAAAGGTTCCCAAATCAATGGCCTTTACGTCGACGATAGGGGGATTCGCCTGAAGCACCGAGACAAGGCCTCGCTTCAGTAGCTCATCAGAATACGCGTAGCTCTCAAATGACTCTCTCGCCCGCTCAGAAAGAAATCCAGAAATCTCCTCTCCATAGCGTAAGGTTACATAGTCAGAGAACGCTTCGCCCACTTGGCGAACCTCTAGAGGCGCGCGCCTTCCGTTCCCTAGGTCACGCGTAAGTTGAAGCTGCTCAAAATTCGGAACTTCTCTTAGGTAGTGCTGCAAGGCCGCATGTGCCAATTCATTCAGCTCAACTGTCTGCCAAGCCATCTTGGGGTCGGCACTGGACTGCTCGGCATATTCTGCAATATCAGACGGAGAAAGAATGATCGCGTTTGCTTCGGGGAGAAAACATCCCGGCCGAAGACTACGAAACCCGGTTATCTTATTCCCGGGCAGATCTTCATAGGTTCCAACAAGCGTCGACTCTACGGTGAACATGCGCATATCAGGAGATACGGTGAGCTCATGGGGGCCAAGTTTGAACGTGGGAAAACTCCGGGACGTATCTGGCCCGCTCAACTTGTGGATCTCAACGCTTACGAAACCACCACCAGCCACCCCGGAACTGACAAGATACCCCTGCGCTAGAAATGCGTTAAGCATCTCGCGTCTTACCTGAGATGAGGAAAAGTCACTGCCCTCAGCAGGCCCCGCACCGGGCGGAAGGGCGCGAGCAAGCTCGGCTCGATATCCCAATACCTTTGCTTCAGCCTGAGGAGCAGAGAAGGCGCCACGTGTATTCTGGTGCTCGTAGTCAGACCTTACCTTAAGCGCAATCGAGGCAAGCGTAGCCTCCAGAGAAACCGGTGTTTGGGGGAGTGACGCTGATTTTTGAGTAGCTCCTCCTGGCACGGGCGCATCTGGACGGTCGCAGCCAGCAGGCCCCAGCAATGAGCCAAGTGCCACTGCAGAAGCAGCCATAAAACCACTGCGATTTTTAGTAGTTAGGACCATAAACCTTGAGCCCACCTGCCCCTGAATACCCCTGTTATTCCATACCATCAGGAGAGCGCAACTTAACCCCTACAGGAGAGGCCTCGTGCTACTTTCTAAGCAAATGCGAAGGGGATCAAAGCACTTAAGTAGCCTGCCCACGTTCCCGACTATGTAGTGACACACAAGCAGTTCCCTTAAGTAAGGTTTCTCTATGACCGAAGTTGCCTTCATCCAGAATGGAAAGCTCTTCCGAGTAACGGCGGGAGGGGAACCAATCCCCGTAGAAAGCGCCTTTGCGAATCAGGTGAGCGAACGTGAGGCACAGATTCGCCGTAAGACCGAGTGGAAGAAAAATACCGCCAGGCCAGGTAGTTGTGGACCCTATAACCAGAACTGCGAAGAAAATTGCATTACCGCCAACTTCTCAAGTGTAAGCGTAAATCCGCACTCTCAAGAGCTGCACTACGCCCTATATACGGACACCATTGGCGGAGTATTTGCTGCAGCAAGTACTGAGCGCAGAATTCTTCACACCAATCAATATCGACCAGGCTTTCTAGCTTTTGAACCAAAAGGGGATCGCACCGCGTGCGCGGTGGAACATGTGGATGGTAGCTCAAACTTAGGCCTAATCGACGGCAAGACGGGCCGCATTACCACACTTACCGAGGGAGATGCGGTGGACACCGCGCCAGCCTGGCACCCTACGCGAGAGAACTGCCTTATTTACCAATCTACCGGCATCGCACGCTCCGAATATGGGGATATCCAGCTTTTTGCGCCCGCCGCTTTACGACTCTTAAATCTTAAAGATTCGTCGATTGAAACAATACTGGAAGACGAAAAATTTGACTTTCTCACGCCGCGCTTTGGCCCCGATGGCACGCTCTACTATCTTCGCCGGCCCTACCAGAAACATGACCAATCAAGCCTGTTAAAAAAACTTGAAGATGCCTTTATGGCGCCCTTTAGGCTGATTCGCGCAATATATGCACGTCTGAATTTCTTTTCGCTCATGTACACAGGCAAGCCGCTCACAAGCGCGGGAGGGTCGGCTATTGAACGCTCGAACGCGAGAAAGGTAGCTATCTGGGGAAATCTTCTCGAAGCAGATGCCGCTGCGCGTTTCCCTGGGTTACACAGCGAGACTGTCCCCTCTATGGTGCCTTCGAGTTGGCAACTGGTTGCTCAAGATTCTTCGGGGAAGACGACCACGCTCAGCGACGGGGTACTTTCCTTTGATATCGGACCCAAGGGGACGATAGTCATATCCAACGGAAGCACTGCATATGTTCTCAGCAAAGAAGGAGTCCGAACGCGACTCGCTTCCGGACGGGTGATTCAGAGCGTTGCGGTCTTGAAAGAGTAATTCGCGCGAAGTGGGATAGCCCCCTGACCAACTACTGAGAGGAAGATCGTTCGGCGCCTTGGGACAAGGCGCCCTACCATGATCGGAATCCATGCGTTCTAATATCGTTAAGAAATTCTGGTAGAGCGCCGCATGACGAACAAGCCCCGCGCGGCGCCCCGCTAACGCGTCAAGAACCGCGTCGCCAGCGAAATCAAGGTCCTCACTCTATGAGAATACGGCGGATAGAGAGGCTTTAGGGCATTTCCCCAGCGCTGACGCACCACGGTACGTTCATGGGAAAAAGTCCTAAATCCATATTCCCCGTGGTAATTCCCGGTCCCACTTTGTCCGACACCTCCAAATGGAAGGCGAGGATTGAGGAGATGCACGACGGTGTTGTTAATGCAGCATCCGCCAGAAGGAACTTGTGCCAATACCTTCTCTACAAAACTCTCTGAATGACTAAAAACATAGAGCGCAAGGGCTTTGGGCTGGCTCTGCAGATACTGAGAAACGGGCTCCCACTCTTCGTAGGGAATCACTGGAAGAATAGGCCCAAAAATCTCCTCCTTCATGAGAGGAGAGGCAAATGAGCTCCCGCTCAAAATGGTGGGGCATATCCTGCGCTCTTCATCCTCGCAAGAGCCGCCTAGTTCAATCGTACTCCCCTGAGCCACTTCGGCGCTGAGCAAAGTCTTTAATCTCTCGTAATGACCTGCGGTCACTATCTTGCAGGTACTGCGGGGTCCAGGAAACATGCGCGTCGTTGCAGCGCAAAGCACTTTCAAAAAAGAGGCATAGCTGCTTTTGGGAACAAGCACATAATCAGGCGCCACGCAGGTTTGCCCTGCATTTAAAAACTTACCCCAGGCAATACGCTCAGCCGCAGAGGCCAGGTCCGCTGTTTCGTCAAGGATCGCGGGAGATTTTCCACCGAGCTCAAGAGTTACTGGGATAAGGTTCCTTGCCGCTCCCTGAGCAACAAGAGTTCCTATTCTCGTGCTGCCAGTAAAAAAAATATGATCAAACCGAAGACCTAATAGCTCCTGAGTAACCTCAGTCCCTCCCTCGACCACCGTTACTTCATCCGGCTCAAAAACACTTGCTACTAACTCACGAATAACCGCACTGGTCGCAGGACATAGCTCCGAAGGCTTGAGAATTGCGCAATTCCCCGCAGCCACTGCAGAGAGTAACGGCACAATCACTAAGGAGAAGGGGTAGTTCCAGGCTCCAATAATAAGCACAACTCCCTTCGGCTCTCTGCGCACTTCACCCGAGGTGCCAATAAGGGCAAGGGGGGCCCAGACCTTCTTAGGACGCATCCAACGCGCGACGTTTTTTATGGCATAGTTAAGCTCGGTAAGTGTGGTGAATATTTCAGACAGCTCGACTTCCGCCGCCGACTTTCCAAAATCACACTCAAGCGCTTCGGCAAGCTTAGAACGGCGGATTTGGATTGCCTCACGAAGGGCAAGAAGCTTTGCGCGCCGTTCTAAGGCCGTTCGCTTCGCAATTCGGCTGCGTGCGGCTTGCTGCGCATCAAAGAGTGCCCGAGGAGCCGCGAGTGAAAAGGGTGCCGTCATTAGGCAACCCTAGCTTGGTCATCCCGGAGTGACCAGAATCATTTCATGGATTGCCTGAGATTCTTTGACCCTTTCCTGGGCAAGAGCAGTGACTTGTTACGAGGCCACGGAAAGGCCTCCATTCTTTCTGCACCTCTGTGTACCTCTGCGCCCTCTGTGGTGAAATTTTCATGAAGGAACCACCACAAAGAACCCGGAGGCACACAGAGGTGAGTTTTTCAGACGTTCCCTGGGTAGGGCGCCCTGTCCTCAGGGTGCCGCAAGATCTCTCGCTCCAGCACCTGGCATGTATTTGTGCACCCACAGTTTGCGGCTCGCTACCGCCCGTGGATGCCCCGCAGCATTTGTTGCGGCACCGCGAGGACGCGGCGCCCTACCGAAATGCGATTCATTCGAATGGAATGTCCTC
>JBIKWF010000098.1:0-17577 GCA_044356455.1 Bdellovibrionota bacterium
AGCCTCCCCGCGTTGCTCTTCTAAGCAGCATCGGTCAGGCTGAGTACCGATGAAGCTCTACTACTCACCAAAAGTCACGATTACGTGCTCGGTCCTTGTGGCCCTCATGCTTTGGGCCTCTTACTGGCAGTACACCCGCTACCTAGGAAAGCAAGCGTACATAGCGACCATGTCCGAACGTCTTGCCGAACCTGTAGTTGATCTTGGCGCACTGATGCAAGATCCAGCTACTGACTGGTCGAAGTACTATTATCGCCGGGTTCGAGTCAGTGGGAGTTTTGAGTTCCCCTACGAGATGGCGCTCAGAAACCGGCGCTATAAAGGCCTCTCAGGAGTATTTGCCCTCACACCTCTCAAGGTTTCGGATGCACCAACTCGTGTCTTAGTAAGCCGAGGATTTATTCCTCTAGCCCATGCCACACGTGAAGACAGGAAACGGTATCAACAGAAGACTGAGATATCCTTTGTCGGTTTAGTAAAAGAAAGCTCTTATCAGAAGTGGCTTGCTCCTAAAGACCCCGCTACTGGCCCAGGAGCTCCCTGGGCCGATGCCTGGCTACGAGTTGATGTGCCCAAAATGAAAGAGCAGCTCCCGTTTCCCCTCCTGCCTATCTATCTCGAGGTCATGGAAACTGAAGATACGAAGGGGGTAGAAGAGCAAATCGTCTCAACAGCCTCAGGTCGAGATGAACTCTTTTTCTTAGGCGGAAGCGATACGCAGCTTTCGGGCGTGCAGAATATCCCTGAGCTTAATTACCCTGTGCCGATTTTTGACACCGTGATTCCAGCCGGGCGTCACTTTGGCTACATCTTTGAGTGGGCGCTGATGGCCCTTGTTACTGCCCTTGCGGGCGTTGTCTTACAACTAAAGCCGCGGAAGGTCAGTGCGAATGGTGCCCTTCGTGCTGCTCAGCCTCAGAGTTCGTAGGGCTCTCGCCTGCTGGGATAGCTGCGTTAGTTTTCTCAATCCGTGTAATGACATCCATGGCTTTGGGCTTCCAGCGCGACTCGAGAGAGAACGAAACGGCGTCCCCTACTGCTAAACCATCGAGCGAGACACCGTCAGCTATCCAGAAGGGCATTGTCATCGCATGCATGCCCACTTTTTTCCCGTCGGCATTCACATAATCTGGAATAGGCTCGTGCCGAATGAAGATCTCCTCCCGCGCCGAGGCTGGCAACTGGCGCACAACTCCTTTTACCTCATAGCGATAAACCGCGGGATCCTCTGCCTGCACTCGCAAAGGCGCACCAATAAAGGCAAGCGCTCCACATAACATTGAAACTGCGAGCATGCTGCGCTGGATAGTATAGTGAGCAATTGTCATAAACATTCTCTCCCTCTGCTAATAAAGTAGAAGACCGTCTTTGTGGTCTTAGTGGTTGTCTTAATCACTAAGGCCACAAACGACGTCGTTCCCAAATGTTCCCGCCCGATAGCTCAAAAACTATCCGATCATGAAGCCGGCTTTCACGCCCCTGCCAAAACTCAACGAGCGTTGGCATAATCAAAAATCCGCCCCAGTTCTCTGGGCAGGGCACCTCTGAATTCTGATATTGTTTTTCAAGCATGGCATATCTCTCTTCGAGTTCCTTTCTCGACGAGAGCCTCTCACTCTGATGCGAAACAAGAGCGGCAAGCTGGGAACCGCGCGGCCTACTACGAAAGTAAGACTCGGTTTGGCTTCTTTCAATTTTTCGCACCCGTCCTTGAACACGAACCTGGCGCTCAAGCTCTGGCCAAACGAACGTCGCGGCCACCGCGCTATTCCCCTCAATCTCTCGCGCCTTTCTACTTCCATAATTGGTATAGAAGACGAGTCCCTCGGGCGTAAGTTGTTTAAGCAGGACCGCACGTGCCGACGGACTCCCACTACGATCGACCGTTGAAACTACCATGGCATTGGGCTCAGCGAGTCCGCCCTCGAGAGCTTCTTTAAGCCAGCGCTCCAAAAACGATAAGGGCTCAGTCCCACAGGAATCTTCGTCAAGCACGGCTCGCGAGTATTCCTTTCGAATCTCCTTTAACCGTTCGTCCAGCGTCGAAGCACCTGAAATGTTATCTCTGTTGACCACAATTCTTAAGTATCCGCATATAAACCTAGGGGACCTCTAAAAAAGTGCACTCTGTGAACTCTGTGTCCTCTGTGGTTGATTTAAATTGTTGAAAAACCACAGAGAACACAGAGAGAAAAAATAAAGCATCAACGTTCTTCAGAGGTTCCTTAGCTTTGCGGCGATTTTTTAAATCCAAACATCAAAAGTACACAGCTGACTACCACCGCAATCACCGCGGCGATGTACACCGGCAGCGAGGACACTACCAGCGCTCCAGGCAATCGCACCAACCAAAAGGGGAACCCAAGCTCAGTGGCTGCCCCAGCAGTCGCCTGAGGCAAAAGCGCGAGCGTCTTGGCGTCATTAAGTAGCGCAATACTAGTCAGTGGCTCATTAATGCCAAGCTTTGAGAGCTCAACAAGCGGCAGCCCTTTAATGCTCGTTTGCTGGGCCTCAGGCGCGGGAACTCTTAGGAGAACAACAAACTGGGACTCCTCGCCTCTTGCCACGGAGAGAAACTCCCTCGCAGAAACTTGGGCAAGTCCCGACCATTCAGGAGTTCCCTTCGAAATACCTACCGGAGCCTCAAGTTGATAGAGACGTCCTTCCATCTCTAGTCCCTGAGCCACTTGCAAATCGCTATCAGCCGCCTTCTTGAAAATCAGAGTTGCGCCTGCTCCCGAACGAGGAGTGGCCGAAGGCTCTTCATTACGGGAAAGCATTTCGACTCTATGACTTACGGCATCTTCTGAGAAAATGCCGTAGTACTTGGCCAGCCCAGCAGAACCCTGCCCAGAAGAAGTGCCAGCAGAATTGGCTGCGAAGGTGGCGCGAATTTCAAAGCGCTGGCCCCCTGCCCCTACGCGCGAAACTCCTTCAAATGCGACAGGAATTTCATTTTGATTTGAGACCGGCAGCCAAAGTTTAAAGGCTGCAAGGTCTTTGGTGCGAAAAGCACCATTCCACCCGCCAAGAAGAAGGCAGCTAATAAGTAAGGTCAAGGGCAAAAAAATACGGCGCATGAGAAAGCTCATGCGCCGTATACTTGCAACTCCGCTTGGAAACGCAAGAGGGGGAAGGCCTTAGGCGGCCTTCTTATCTTGCCGGGAGGTCTCTTGTCCTATACGCCCTGCCACACCAGCTTCAGCGCCGAGCTGCCCAAACTTTCCGTCTGCAATCTCTAAACTAGAGTGAGTCTTCTGGAGCTCATTGACCAACTTCGCTCTCCTATCAGCCGACTTCGCCCAGTCCATGTAACTAACGCCAGGAGGAGGCGTAATTGCGCTAAGGTCAGAAATCATAGAGCTAACCCCGGCTGCAGTTGCCTTGAGATTCGCTTGAGCAGTTTCTGATTCAGGTCCAATTTTGGCAAGCACGCCGCTTGCCTCTTTGTCCATTCCTGTCTGGGTGCGAGTTTCGATGGTAGTAGTTACTGAGCTACGCACGGCAGCGCCTTGAGCAGCATCCGCACCTTTTTCAGCCTGCGCGCCTTCGGTGCGCTGCGACACTACGATAGTCTGCCCGTTTTTCCGCTCAAGCATCCGGCGTGCCTGTTCCATCATTTCCTCAAGCTCGCTCTCGCGCCGCTCGGCAATACCGGCCTGGGAATGCGCGCGATCTCCGCCCCGCTTGCTCATTCTTTCTAGCGTCGTTTCTTCTTGCTTATTTTCTTGCTTATTTTTTTCTACTGTCTGCTGCGTTGACATTGATGTACTCGCGCTCATATTAGCCCACCCCCATACTCGGTAACTCGTACCAGAGGGTTATGCTGAGAGGGGCTCATGGCGTGCCTCCGCTTTGCCAACCAGTTGAATCTCCCTGTTTTTCCCCTAAACTCACTAGCGGCGAAACTTAGTTGCCCCAATGAGCCTGAACCGGAGAAAGGCGTGCGGACGGCGCGTGCATGGGGAGGCGCTAGGAGCCAGTTCCCCGGCTGATGAGAATAACGCTGAAGGTAACAGGCTAATAAAAGTAAAGAATCACGGTAGGCCCTTCGACTTTTCCCTCCTTAAAGGTAGAGGCAACGCTCTTCGGCTCAAGATGCTCATGAGCGCAGCCTCGGCCCGAGAGGCTTAGTAAACGTGCGGAGCTGTTTCGTATGCTAAGGAACTTTGATTCTAAGCATACCGCTTAAGAAGGGCCCAGCTCGAGCGATTGGTGCCGTAGTATGTTTTAAGTCAGCACATAAAGTTGATTTCCATGACCAAGCAAGAGCCCCTAGAAACGCCCCCGCCTTTTGGAAAAGAGGCGCAGCAAGCAGAAGTGCAAAGTCTTGAGCCCCTTCGAGAGGGGCTAAGGCGCAGCCTTATCCGCATAGATGCGCACAGAAAGATCTCTGAGCTTCTCGATGGCATTCCTAGCGCCATGCTCTCCGCAAAAGAGACTCTAAAAGTCGGAAATCCCGCGACTCCGCTTCTCGAGTTCCTGCGCTCCTATGTGCCCATCGAAGAACGCTTACACGCCGGGGCAGCGTTAGAAGAAGGTCAAGAAAACCATGGGAAGCTAGAGCTCCTTGCTGAGCACGCCGCGCATGACTCCCTTCTCGACTACGTGCGCACCAAGAAATTTTGCTCAGCTCTTATCTCCCATTTACAAGAACTAGAGCGTCTTCACCCAACCGGAGAGATTCGAGTAGTAGACGCCGGCTGCGGTCCAATTCCAATTCTTTCTATCGTAGCTGCGCTCCACTCGCCGCGAATAAAGGTAACGGCGATTGAGTCAAACCATAGTTCTCACCTCATCGCTCAGGAGTTTTTTGACACGCTGGGAATTGCAGACCAAATCGAACTTCGAAGGGATGATGCCACAAGAACAAGCCTGCCCGGTCAAGTCCACCTCCTTGTCTCTGAAACCCTCAATACGGGATTTATCTCTGAAGCTTTTGTTTACATCATGAAACATCTTGTTCCTCAGCTTCCTCCCGAGGCCCGTACCATCCCTATGCGAATTGAACTTCAGGGAGCGATAACGGGAGAGAAGCCCGAGAATCAGCATCGAGTCGAAATGCGCTATTTCCCAAACCCTATGAACACAGGTTTCTTGAGTTACCCAGACCTTGATTTCCAAACATTTCATGCCTGGACTCCGCACACTCCTCAAGAACTCGAACTTAGGTGTGCAAACAAAATCCCGTGGAGTGACATCGAGTCGGGTAAGGCAGCGGGCTATGTGGTGCGGACCCACATGACCCTCTTCTCTCCGAGCAGAGAAGTTGACGATAAACAACAGTTCGCACCGCCCCCTGGCACTGAGTCTATTGCTCTTGAGCCCGACGAGTCTCTCATCACACGCACTGAGCACTTAGCATGGTTCTCAGAGAGTGTGCGTATGCTAAGGAAATTTAATCCCAAATATGAAAGCGCCGAATCCTATCTCGTTTCAGCCAACTGGCGACCTGGAGACGGTACGTCGGGGCTTAGTCTTTCCATCTCCCCTGAGGCTCTTTAGCTGCTCGCCTGGAATTTTTTCCCACGCAAGAAGGTTACCAGGGAACCTCTGCCCCTCTTAACACACCTCTGTGTACCGCCGGGTCCTCTGTGGTGAATTTATTGACGAAAATTTCACCACAGGGGGCACGGAGGTACACAGAGGTGAGTTCCTTGGAGATTCCAAGAGAAGCACTTGCAAGAAAGACCCCTAGCATGGCGGAGCCATGCACCCTGTGCTACACGCCTAAGAGTACCCTCATATCAAGGTATATACCTATGAAGCTAAGTTCCTTCGCCATTCTAAGCTCTCTGATTGGACTATTTTGTCTTGTCTCCTTACCACTCGCCCATGGAGCAGATCTAAAAGTAGGTGACGCGGCTCCCTTGTTTACCCTCAAGAATCAAGAGGGCGCTGATTTCTCTCTCGCCGATCGTAAGGACAAAGGCTGGACCGTGCTCTTCTTTTATCCAAAAGCGGGCACTCCGGGATGCACGAAGGAGGTATGCGCGTTTCGCGATGCGCTCGATAAGATTAAGGCTTTGAATGCTGAAGTCTTCGGCATAAGCGCGGACACCGTTGAAGAACAAAAGAATTTTCACCGCGAGCACGCACTTAGATTCGATCTGCTCGCAGATTCTGAGATGAACGTAATTCGAAGCTACAATGCCAAGATGCCGATTCTGAGCATGGCAAAGCGCTGGACTTTTATAATTGACCCTGACCTCAAGATCAGGTCCTTTGAACCCGACGTCGATCCGATGCTCGACGCCGCGCGCGTAGAAAAGGAGCTGCGAGAACTACAAGGAGCTGCTCGATAATTTTTTTCGGTGCAGGCCGACTTTGCGGTATGAATAAAGTGGGTAGCACGAAAGAAGGAAAAGGCAGGTATCTAAGGATACCTCTGAAATACATACCTCGGTGAATCTCTGCGCCCTCTGTGGTGAAATTTTCATCAAGGAACTCACCACAGAGGTACACAGAGGTGTATTATGAATGGAGGTTTTTCAGAGGTTCCCTAACTTACCCCTGTGCCCGGGCAACCGCAGTTTCTCATAGAAATTTCAGAGACTTATTTGACTTGCCCCTACGCATCGTCACAAGCGGGGTTGAGTAGGGCGCACACTCAGCATAGCGTGCTTCGCATGACTCAAACGGGCGCAAAAATACTACATGGCCTGACGCGCACGAGCTCCGACTTGCTCCTCCAGGGCCAGCTATCGCGAAGTTTGTTGCCCGGAAGCATTGGCGCACTCGCGGCGCTGCCAACAGAGTCTGTGCCGAGCCATTCGCCTCGGCCTTTTTGTTCGAAGTCTGGGGTACATCAAGGATCCCTCGTATTCGAGGAATTTATCCCGAAGCATCAGCGAAAATCGCTCGCGGCAATTACCCATGGGCGCCTGGGAGGCGTTAAGGTCGGCCTCTATACACAGGGGAGCCTCTTGTATGCACGAATTGGTCATGAGCAAGCTCTTGTCTCAGGCTGTGCTAATCGCTTCGATTACGAGCGCGGCCCGCTTAGATTTATCGCCACATCAGCGCAGGGCTCGTTATTCGGATGTTTTGTTCTTAATGATGGGCACAACTTATACACCCACCTCGCATTTGCGGTCTCGCGGGATAAACAAGGTCAACTCTATGGAGAGGATCGTACGGGAGACTTTGAAACAAAGCGTTGGGTCTTTGGTGCCTTTGGGGTGTGGACTCCTAATGTCCTCTGGCCAGTCACGAAAGGCACTTTCAACCAGGAGCAGCAGAGGTATTTTACCTTTCGCGAGGCATCAGCGCTCTATGGTTGTAGGACGGAAAACATCCCGGCTCAAGCTTGCACGGATTCGCATACGATCGAGCTGTTGCGAGTTGTAAAATCGACCTGCGCTGCGGGCTACCCGGAAGAGGCGCTCGTCATCCGGATTGCGAACGCCAACATTGGAGTACCTGTCCAAAACACCTTTCTCGCGGGCTGGGTTGGAACGCAGTCTGTGTACATTGGACGCGAGGGTGATCATTTAGCTGTGGCCCTCTATACCTCTCAGGGCGTGGGGAAGCCATCGCAACAAACTTCAGCAGTCTTTGACATAACAGCCGCGTTGCCGCAGCATGCACCTCTTGCTGATCTGAGAGCTCCGGCGCTTCCCGTGCTTGATTGATTCTCCACACCCTGATGGGGTGTAAGTAAAAATACGCCGCGGCCATCACGATTTCGGGCAATCGGGATGGACCAGCATTTCTATTGGTACATATAAGGAATATTACTTCCTGGAATAGCCCTGAATCAGCGCCGCAATTTGCTCAATCCACTCTCCTTGGATCTCAATTACGCCCTGCCCTCCTTCAACGTAGAAGGTTCCTCCCGAGCCAATAGATTTTTTAAGGTGGGCGCACAGCTGCTTAAGAAAAGTCTCGTGAGGAGGGAGCTTTGACGCCACCGTAACCGTCTTGCCGCCCCTCCCTTTTCGCTCGATCCTGAGCGCCGGCTTTAAAGGACCGACTACAACATGCTTCGGGCAGATACACTCAACTTGGTGGCAGCCTGCGCAGCGCTTAGGGGGAGCAGGGTCCGTAGAGTAAACCAGTGCATATGCCTCCCCTGAGCTATCTTTATTCTTGCGCGATTTCATATACCTATCCTTACAAGCGGCTTTTGTGCTGGCTTGGCTTTCGGCTTTGGTGCCACCCACTTTTGTTGCATGGGCAGGAAACATTAACGTCAGAAATCCGATTACTCCAGCAGGTTAATTCAACCCGAGGCTGGCGGCATTCGCCGAATCTTACGAGTCAGGATCGCAAAGCAGGCAACTCATTAAATGTACTATGGAAATAGAATAGAGTAGTCCCTGGACAGAGACTCATTTGGAGCTACTAGTAACATTAGTGCAACTACTTTAGCGCCCCCACCTATAGTTGTCACTTCCCAACAACACCAAAGTCATTCGCAGTTGGCATGCACCGGAGAAATTGAGGAACGACTCGGAGAGTGCATCCTTAATAAGTGAGGCGCAGTCGATGAGGACTCGCACTAAAAGCAGCTCCTCCTTTTTCTATTCTAAGGTATCCTCCACGCGCGGAGTACACGTAAATCTGTTTTCGGGGAGTGGGAGATGGCAAAGAGAAAGCAGGTTGTCCTGTTGACTGGTGCAAGTGCAGGCCTTGGTCTCCATATCGCCAAAGCGCTTCTTCACAGAGATTATCACCTCGTTCTGACGGCCCGCTCAACCTCACTGTCCAGATTTGCACTGGAGGGCATATCAGAGTCCAATTCTATATGGCTTCGTCCTCTCGACGTATGCGTGGAGGAGGAGCGACGTGCAGTCGTTGAGGAAATTAACCGTTCTCTCGGCGGTGTGGATATTCTAATCAACAATGCCGCCTTTATGTTTCGTTCGGTTCTTGAACATGTAGAGGAGAAAGAGGTCCTTGAGCAAATGGGAACAAACTTTCGAGCTCCATTAGCGCTGATTCGATTGTGTCTCCCAATGATGCGCGCTCGCCGCTCGGGGAGAATAATTAATATCTCTTCGGTCGGTGGCATGATGGCGATGCCGACCATGGGTATTTATAACGCATCGAAATTTGCGCTTGAGGGCGCAACTGAGGCGCTGTACTACGAATTGCGACCATGGAGGATAGCGGTCACTTTGGTGGAGCCGGGGTTCATCAACTCAGACGCCTTCCGCCTAGTGCGATACACCACAAAAAGTGGCGAATCGATGCGCGACCCTTCTGAGGCCTACTACGGTCACTACCGATTCATGACTGATTTCATTGCTCGGACGATGGGACGCGCTCCCGGGACCCCTGAAAGAGTGGCCCGCACGGTGCTGCGCGTCATCGAGCAGAGAGATCCGCCTCTGCGGGTCCCGGGTACACCTGAAGCGCGATTGTTTGACCTTGCTCGGCGGTTCTTGCCCCGGCGTTTCTATCATTGGGCGCTTTACCAAGGGCTACCGCATGCAGATTGCTGGGGAGAGGAATCGCGGCTGCGTCGACGGTGCGAATTGGAGCTCAAGAAGGTTCGGCAACGTGGACTCGCATAGCCTTGAGCGCCTCATCAGCGAATCCCCCCAATCGGATGATTTCTGGTAAGGGCCGCCTCTGTGAGGCTGTCCAATTCAATCTCATTGCCTCTCGTGAATTTGGTGTTTAGGTACTAAGTTTTTCTGATCGCGCTTACCGATTTCTCTGCGACGAACATGGCATCTCAGTGCCAGAGCCGCCTTAAAAATATTTAAAAGCGGGTTCGGCCGTCAGCTGTTATTTATCTGCCCAGAATAACTTGCATTTTAAACAAAGGATTTGCGCGAAAATTCCAAGCATGGTCTCTGAGAAAAAATAGCGGTAAAGTGACTGATAGGATTTCATCGGTTGCTTCAGCAGGTTAGTTCATTTGTCTGGACATCAATGTGCAGTGTCCGGAGCATCACGCTTCATGCACCCTCCTCGAAGTGAAAGGTCAAGTTTATGCAGATTGATGGCTCGATTTATCTTGTCCTTTTTGCAATTCCCGCGGGGGTTTGTTTATTTTTATTCGCTCTTCCATTATTTCTTTTCTATCTGTTTTCAATTGATGCCCAGCCCTCCTCCAAAACTACCGATGAGAGAGAGCACGATTCGACTCCCTCTGCCAAAGAGAGGGATACCCAACATATCTCCAAATTTGACGCACCTCTCCTGGCACAGAAGAAAAGTCTCCCAGCATGGGCGGTAACAGCGCTTATTTTCTCTGCTGGCTATTTTTATGACGTACTAAGCGGCCATTCTGCTCGCACACCTTCGCGCGCAATTGACTTCACTTCCTTTTTTATACCTTTCTTTGGACTTATGGGAGGGCTCGACGCTCCGCCGGGGCATGGCGTTCTACGCGAAGCACTTGGACTCTCCGTTGCGGCTATTGCCAATCTCATTTATCTCGTCAGCCGTTTCGTTAGAAATTTCATGCGAAGATAGGATAGCTTCAGTGCCTCTCTTAGAGGCGCACTCTCCGGCTCCTCAACCACCAGAGTCTTTGCGTGCATTGCCACCAGCTACTTCTGAGATCTTACTTGATGCCTATCTGCATAGGAACACAACCGATCATGTGCGGCGCTGCAGTTGCGTGCTCTACTCCATCTTTAAGTTGCTCTCAATCCTCAAAAGCTACCCAGTTTCAAGTAGAGATAGAGTAAAAAGTACACCTCGAAAGATCGAGCGAAGCGCGATTTAGCACCAACTGCTATGGCTTCACTACGCGATGTGCATGGCACCGAAAGACCTGTTTCGTGAGCCTGCACAATTCAATCTCCAGTCCCCTCGGGAATGTGTTCCTTAGGTACTAAGATTATCTCATAGCACTTCCCGTTTTCTCTGCGACGAATATCTCTTCTCACTACCCGAGCGGTCTTGAAACAATTTAAAAGCCTGTTCGAACGTCATTTGTATGTTCAGAAAACTCGCATTTTAAATTCACGATTCGCTCGAAAATCTGCTCTGGGTCTCTGAGAAAAAATGGAGGAAAAGACTCGAACCCGAGGAATGCGGATCTCAGTTGGCAGATTTACTATCGGCTCGCCAACCATAGCGACTCGCTACCCGTTCTAATGATACTTTAGTATTTGACGCGATCGCGATGCGGCAGATCTCAACAATACGAAAAACACCTAACGATCTGGGCCCATATCCACTTGCTTTTGCTGCGCTTTTTCCCTTGATTCCGCGTTCAAGCGAGGCACAAATTTCGGTCTAGAATATCGGCTAACCCACCGATTTTATTACAGACGGCTACTGTACCTTCGAGAAAAGGAATTTTCGCAGAGAATACGGGCGTGGGAATCGGATACGGATATAACCTGAGCTCATTGCAAGCTCAGCGGCGACTCGCTGATACAAGCGAGCGGCTTGCTCTCACATCCGAGCGCCTCTCATCCGGCATGCGCATCAATCGACCGAGCGATGACGCCGCATCACTTGCCGTCGCATCCGGGCTGAACACGAACGCGCGAATTTTCAATCAAGCGATCCGAAACATCAATGACGGCGCGAGCTTGCTCAACGTAGTGGATGGCGCGTTATCTGAAATGAGCAGTTTGCTCCAGCGTCAGATCGAACTTGCATCACAGGCTGCCAACGGGACGTACTCCTCTGCGCAACGCTCCTCACTCAATGCAGAAGCCCAGGCCCTTCGCGATGAGTACAACCGGACTGTTCAGACCACTTCGATCTTCGGACGAGCCGTGCTTCACGGGCAATCTGGACAAACTACCATACAAGCAGGGACTGGAGCTGCGAATACGTATGCACTTAAGATTCTAGATCCATCGACTGCACAAAATCTAACTTATACCGGCTTGGGAACCTATTCGACAAAAACCTCTAGCACTACCGCAGGAACAATTTATAACGCGGACGTGGGTGATTTCAATGAAGATGGGCGAACTGATGTAATTGCGTTCGAGCAGCTCCAAAACGGCAGCCTCTACTTTGAGCTCTTCACCGCCGACAGTCAGGGCCAGCTGATTCAAGTAAACGAGGGGGTAATCGCCAATCCAGGCTCACAAGGCTTCACCTACGAAATCGACGAATTCATTTACCAAATCGGCGACGGAAATGGGGACGGGCACCTCGACGTGTCGATTTACTACGGTCTCAACGGCTATGACGGCATTGGAGGAAGTAGCTACCACAGCGGAGAGTATGTGCTCTACGGCAATGGGAGAGGGGGCCTAGACCCCGGAGCGGTTTCTCAGTCTTTTCAAACCGCTCCCACTCCGACGGTCGACCTTAACGGCGACGGTGTCACCGACAGCATTTCCACCAATACCAATTCGCTCACTTCGAATATTCAAAACACCTTGGTTTCCGAAAACCTACACATGAACTCCTTTAGTCTTACGACTCAAGTGGGTGCGCGTTCTGCCCTTACTACACTTCAATCTACGCTCTCCTACCTATCCAGTAAGCGCGGCGCAATCGGTACGATGCAAAGCAGGCTTGGGATAGGGCTGAACAATCTAACATCCCAACGTGAAGGTTACATAAGCGCGGCAACGAGGATCTCCGAAGCTGACATGGCGCAGGAAAGTGCGCACGCTGTCCGCCTACAGATTCTGCAGAAAACAGCAGCAGCGGTCTTATTGCAAGCAAATCTAGCTCCACAAATTGCACTTTCATTACTAAGGTAGGCCGATCTAGGACAGCTTATGAAAATCGACCAGCGAAATGCAGCAGAGTCATTACAAGCGAATCCGACAGTACGGGCCTTGGCTGCGGCATGCACAAAACATAACATCAAGGGGCATTTGGTCGGAGGGGCTGTCAGAGACTTCCTCCTACAGCGGCCAGAGCCAAAGGATTTCGACGTCTACCTTGAGGCTCCCCCGAAGAGCCTTGCGGTGGTCTCGGGCGAGTACCGAACGCTCGCTCAAAGCGAGCAGCACTCAAATGCCCGTCCGGCTCAGAATCTCGATTTTTTCACCACGCGCGACATTGAGATTTCAACAGGTTTTGCAGACTTTACAATCAATTCAATCAGTTTTGACCTCGCTGAATCGAAAATTGTAGACCGCTGGGCTGGGATTCCAGACCTCGAATCGAAAACCTTGCGGATCACTCACCTTCCCTATTTCTTTATTGGACGACCATTCTTCCGACTCTTCCGTTTTGCACATGAGCTTGGTTTTAGATACACAGCCGAGACACTCGCTCTTTTGAGCAAGCACCGCTATATGCTGTCAGGATGTCCCGCGCAAACCCGAGCGCGTGCAATGAATGACCTAATGACGGCTTTGTCCGCACATGAGCCCCTCTTCCTCGAAGAACTCATGAGAAGCCGGCTTCTTGAGAATTTCATTCCCCAGCTAACTCCGCTTTCTGTGCTCGAAGCATCGAACTCGAATGGGACAAGCCGCTTAGAGCAGAATTTCTGTGCTGCGATTGGCGTCACTAAAGTGGTTGCCTCACTCCCAAAGGAAAAGCAGGAGTTAATCTTACGATACAGGCGCGAAGAAATTCATACTGAAAGCGGAAAGTTTTCGTGCGCCTTCAATCTGCTTAGTCATGTCAAACTCGCGCTACTACTTAGCGGGTGTGCTGAAGGCCTCCTTGGCATCGATGAAGTACTTCCGGAGAAAATGCGTAGCGAAGAGGCTCACATCGTATATCAGCGCCGGTTGTTACAGGAAATAGCATCAAGCGTCGAAGCAGATCCAAGAATGTCGCATGCAGTTCTTGCGACTATGCATTTATTGGAGAGCATCCGCTCAATAAACAGGCCCGACTTTAACGCAACCAGGCCCCCTCGCGGCCCCAACATGATGCATACCTGCGCCGCGGTTGCTCTGCAGTCTCAGCGCACTAGCGCATCAACCAAGATTCTCGCGTCAGCCAGAGAACTGGAAGCATTCCTTGCGTCACCTTTGAACCAGAATCTGCAAGCCGGGGGATTGCCGTAGAAAAATCTAAAGACATTTCGTCTCCACCGAGTAGGGAGTGTGCGTGGACGCTCGAAGTAGTAGGAATCAGATTATTGAGGACGAGAATTCTTTCGAATTCTAGATTCTTCAAGGTCAAGCTCCCCAGATAGCTGGTGAAAGAACTCGTCGTGGAGTTCTCCGTTTGCTCTCAATCGGAGCAACTCGGCCCTCTCCGCCGATACAGATTGGAGAGCAATTCGCCTACGGTTTTGCTCGACGAGGTCCAATCGACTGAACCCAGCGCCACTGGTAACCGGCGCAAGTCGCTCCCGCAAATTTAAGTAGCTTTGCTTTAGAGTAGCCGCGTAAGAACAATCATGCGAGGAGGTCTCCGAGAATTCTGCAATCCTTCCTAACGCTGCGTCAGCCATCGCGATCCGAGCCTTCGCTTCCTCAACGTGCTCTGAGCCACCACGCTCCAACCGGAAGAAGCGCACCATGGAAGATAAGGTCAATGTAGGAACGACTAAGGTGAAGACGATTACAGAATAGGTGAGAAACAGTAAAAGCTCGCGGTGTGGGAAGGGTCTCCCATCGGGCAAAGTCAATGGGATAGCGAGCCCGGCAGCTAATGAAACTATCCCACGCATGCCTGTCCAGGAGAGCACTGTCAGGGTCCCAACCGAGGGCATTGGATCGTTCCTTCTGACGCGAGGAATCAGCTTACGTGATAGGTATGCCACCGGGAACGTCCACGCAAACCTTAGGACAGTTACGGCAATGATTACGAGAATGGACATCTTGGTGAGCTCCAAAACTCCGTAAGACTGTGCAAGTTGGACTATTTGTTTTAGATGCAAGCCCAAAATTGCGAAGGCTGTTCCATTAACAGCGAGCAGTAGAACATTCCACGCCCCCCCCTGCCTCTAAACGGGTCTCTGCGGAGACTACTTTGGGGATGCTGCGGCCAAAAATCAGACCGGCACACACCGTCGAGACCACACCAGAGACGTGCAAACTTTCCGCGATTGAATAAGCCGCGAAGCAACACACGAACGAAAGAAGGGACTCGCTTGTGGTGCTATTTAGTACTCGAATCAAGGCAATCATGGCGCTGCCGAGTAGCAAACCAACCAATGCCCCACCCAACGCCACGATCAGAAACTGCTGGGCTGCTAATGCGAGCGAGAAAGTTCCAGTCATCACAGCTGCTACCGCGAACTTGAAACAAACGAGAGCAGTCGCATCGTTGAGCAGACTTTCACCCTCGAGAATAGTGATAACCCGGCGGGGTAGTCCGATCTTCTTCGCAAGGGCGGTTGCTGCAGAGGCATCGGGTGGAGAAATCACCGCTCCCAGCACAAATGCAACGGGCAGAGGGATAAACGGGAAAAAGAAATGAACAATATATCCGACCCCCAAGACCGTAAAGATAACTAGGCCGATGGCCATAAGGGCAATTGGCCGCAGGTTGCGCTTAAAATCATGCCAAGAGGTAAAATAAGCTGCGGCGAATAAAATTGGTGGCAGAATAAGATAGAAAACATCCTCGGGACGAATCGCGATATGGGGCAAGCCGGGGATTAGACTAACAGTGATTGTTAGCAATAGCAGGAGAAGCTCAACCGGGATTCCAAGCCGTGGCGCTGCCGCTCCGGAGAGTGCAGCGAAGAAAAGTAGTAGTAAGATGAATTCTACATTTAGCACAAAAGCTTAGCCTTTACTGGAAATTCAATGAGAGAGAGGCATCCTATTTCATCCTCGCGGGAGTACCTCACGCTTCGTCATACGGTAATTCTCAAACCTAATCGATTCACCAAGCAAAACGATTTGAAACTGTGGGCTCCGAGTCGCAGAAAGGCTGAGATAGTGCCACCCACTTTTTTGCATGGCCCGGAAACATTAACGTCAGAAATCCAATTACTCCAGTAGGATTGTAAATCTCCGCTGCTCGTGGTCTACGCCGCGACGACCTGACAATGATTTCCCAAAGGAGTGCAGGAACGATAGTGCCGGTTTAGAAAGCAGACGCCGGCCCTCTGCTCTACCTTAACTGAAAGAGACCAGTACCCATGCCTCCCCTTACCCGTCATTATTCCTTCGCGATTTCATATACCTATCCTTTCTGCCTCGTCTCGTACTATTCTACCCTCAGTCAACTTTCGAGACCCGGAATAAGTTGGGCCTGTTACTTGACGCGCCTGGTCGGGTGTCTATAAGACATATTCAGATTCGCCCTCTTTTTAAGCAGGAGCGAATGAGCCATTTTTCCTAGGAATCCCTATGGGACGTATTTTTGAGAAGCGCAAAGATAGAATGTTTGCGCGCTGGGCCAAGAACGCAAAAGCATTCACCAAAATCGGCAAAGAAATCGCGATTGCCGTTAAGCTAGGCGGCGGAGATCCTGACGGAAACCCGCGTCTGCGCATGGCAATTCAAACGGCGCGCTCCCTGAACATGCCGAAAGACCGAGTTCAGGCTGCTATTCTAAGAGCAACGAGCAAGGATGAAGCTTCGCTTGAAGAAGTCGTTTATGAGGGCTACGCCCCCCATGGCGTGGCAATCGTAGTATTAACCGCCACCAACAATCCCACTCGCACCGTTGGAAATGTTCGTTCAGTTATTACCCATCATAACGGCACACTCGGCACCACCGGGTCTCTCGCTTACATGTTCGATCGTCGCGGAGTCTTCGTAATCAGCCCGCCTGAAGGGAATCTCGACGACTTTGAACTTGAGATGATTGACCATGGGATGGAAGATATCTTTGAAGGTGAAGAAGGGCTTCTTCTCTACACGTCGTTTGAGAATTTCGGAACTTTGCAAAAGGCTTTAGAGGCTCGCAAAGTTGATGTCAAAAGCGCCGCGCTTCAGTATCAGCCCAAGAACACCGTGGCCGTTGCGCCTGCTCATCAAAAGGAGATCGAAGAGCTGGTTGCCACTCTCGAAGAGGACGATGACGTGCAGCACGTCTACCATAATATGAAAGTGGACTAGGAGTGTACCCCGTTACCACCACAACATGTAGTGGTAGAAGTTTTCTACGGGACAGACTCCTCGCACTCGAACCTCAAGCAGCATGTCGTGATTAGAACAGCGCTATGACTGACCTCGCCACAATTCCCGTATTCATTGTGTGCCGAGACCGTCTCCTTGGGCTTAAGGAACTACTGAACTGGCTCACGTGGGTTGGCCAGAAAAACATAATCCTGGTCGATAATGCATCAAGCTATCCTCCCCTACTCAGATTTTTCAGTCGCTGCCAATATGAGGTGCTACGCGCGGGCAGCAACTACGGCTCTCGCGTAGTTTGGGAACTAGATCTCGTAAGAAAGTTCGCAGACAAAAGGCCTTATATAGTCACCGATCCTGATGTCGTTCCAATTAAGAGCTGCCCTCGCGACGCCATTCGGCACTTTCACTTCCTTCTCAAGCGTTACCCGAGCGTCACCAAGGTAGGCTTTGGACTTAAGATTAACGACCTACCTGATTGCTACGAGCACAAAGTGCAGGTGAAACGCTGGGAAGCTCAGTTCTGGAAGAAAGAGATAAAACCAGGTGTTTTCCGCGCCCCACTCGACACCACGTTTGCACTCTATAGACCCCGATCCTCTTTTGGATTTGACGCTTTGAGAACAGGTTCCCCCTATGTGGCCCGCCATCTTCCTTGGTATATCAACTCTAAGCGATTGACTGCCGAGGAGCG
>JBIKWF010000088.1:0-19041 GCA_044356455.1 Bdellovibrionota bacterium
CCGTTCGCCACGACAGAGTGTCGAACTGCGAGGGGGCTCCAAATCGCTCCCGATGGTCGCGATTTGCTAACGCCATCCGGGCGTTAGCTAGCCTGGTCTTCTCTCGGCCCTTGGGGGCCGTGAGAAGACCAGGCTAGTGAGGTAGTGTCCTCATGGAAAGGGGCTTATGCAATTTATAAGGAAGGTGCTTTCCTGCACGCGAAGTGCGGCGTTGATGCTTCTTCTCGCACTTACTTCCTTTCTGTCTATTTCTCGAGGGGCGTTTGCAGAAGAGCCGCCAGCTACAAAAGCAGTTACAAAAGAGGTCCCACTATTTGTCGATTTTCTCCAGTATCGCTCCGCGGCCACCGCACTCGTTACGGGACAAAACCCCTATGATCCAGCAGTTATTGCCGCACTAGAATACCAAGAATTTCCGAATCTGCCTGAGGCGGTCTTGCAGTGGAATCCGCCGTTACTTTTCCCCTTCACGCTACCTTTTGCTGGAGTGAGTTTTGGCCTTGGGAGCTTATTGTGGGCAAGCCTACTTGTCGCTCTTCTTGCATGGAGTGCTCAGCGTCTTCTTCATTATCAATGCTTTCTCAATCAAGAGAGGCAGCTTTCTCGCTCTTGGTCGCAGAAAGTTACCTTCGTCTTAGGGCTATTCTTGTTTTTCCCGCTTTGGGAATGTTTTCGATATGGCCAAGTTTCGCCATTACTCTTAGCCGGGTTTACAGGTTTCTTGCTACTACGGCTTCAAGGAAAGGAGAGTTTTTCGAGTCGCTATGCCGCAGGGCTTTGCTTGTCCCTGACCCTCATTAAGCCGCATCTCCTCTATCTGCTGTATTTAGGCTTAAGTTTTGAAGCACTTCGGAAGAGACGATACGGCGAGCTCCTTGGATTTATCTCCGGAGCCTTCGTTCTGGGAGGGATTCCTCTCTTCTGGAGGCCATCGATCTGGCAGGATTACTTCTTCGCGCTACAGTCGATGCCGCTCTATTTCCAGACCCCAACCTTGGGGAGCCTCCTGCAATCTTTGGATCCCACGGCGCAGTGGATTCGATTTCTGCCCATGTTTGCTGTTGGAGCTGGGTCCATCCCTTTTCTTTTTGTGTATTCGAGAAAGGCAATTTCTCAGGAGGTCTACCTCTTTCTCGCGGCTCTTTCTCTCTTTACTTCGCCCTATGGTTGGATTTACGACCTTGTACTTCTCCTGCCTCTTGTGGTGGCGCTCTTGTCTTCCCACTTTTCACACAGGAAGCTTGTGGCAGCATATTTGGCCCTGAGTGCGCTTGGATTTCCCTGGTACGGGACTATCGAAATACAAGAGTACTGGTGGTATTCCCTTGGACTAGTAATGCTTGGCTGGTTTTACGCACGTTCGTCGAGTCCTGCGTTCGCCGAGTCCTCTGCCTCCGCGCGTTAAATACGATAGCAATTAGGAGAACTTCTCCCCGCGCAGCACTTCCACTTCAGTGCGAAAGGCAACAAGGGCATATTTGCCAATGAATTCATCTCGAATTGCTGCGAGGATGCGCTCGGAAAGTTCCTCGCTTACGAGGGTCTTAATTTCAACGTTGTGACCTTCCCAATCGCTTGCGCGAACCGAGCCGAGGGAGTCGCCCCGGCATGTTCCCACCGAATAGCCCTTTACACCGAGCCCCTTAATAACCTCGAGGAGCCGCGCCTCTATCAGCGCTTCTGAAACGATAGTGATGAGCATCCGCTTTTCGGTTTTAATTGCCATGCCACTCAGTAAAGTAAGGTAGTCATCCAATAGTAGAGAGGAATGCCGAGAGAGAGGTTGAAGGGAAAAGTAATTCCGAGGGAGGAGGTGACATAGTAACTCGGGTTAGCCTCGGGCAGTGCAATTCTTACCGCGGCAGGAGCTGCGATGTAGGAAGCGCTTGCCGCCATAGTGGCAAGGACCGTAGTTCCTCCAAGAGAGAGGCCGGCGCTATAACCAGCGAATACCCCAAGAATGCCATGCAGGATTGGCACAAGAATTCCGTAGGCGATTAGGGTGGCTCCGATTTTCCCAATATCTGAAAGTCGACTCCCGCACACCATTCCAATTTCAAGCATGAAGAGAACAAGAAGACCGGGGAAAAGGTCCTGAAAGAGGGGGGCCACTTTGGTAAACCCCGTGGGGCCGCTTAAGAAGCCGATGAGAAGGCCGCCAATTAGCAAGACGATGCTCTTGCCCGCAACAACTTCGTGGAGGGCTTTCCGCATGGGGACTTGGCTTGAGCCTCTTGATTTCGCAAGGAGTAGGGCAATTACAATCGCGGGAATCTCAAGCGTGGCGACTAACGCTGGCATAAAAGATTCCGCTTTTAGCGACAGGCCCTGGAGGAATGAGAGGGACGCAAAAAAAGTTACGACTGATACCGAACCATAGTGTGCCGCAAGAGCCGCCGAATCAATGCGGCCGAACTTTCCAAGGTGCCTTGCAATTAAATAAGCAATCAAGGGGGTGATGATTCCGAGGCAGAGGGTTGCAAGTAAGGGAGCAATAATCTGACTCAGCCCGCTCTCCCGAAGTGCGACACCACCTTTCAAGCCGATGGCGAGTAAAAGGCAGATTGAAAGCGAAGAGTACAGGGCGTCGGGGAATCTGAGATCGCTTTTTATCAGCACCGCGAAGATGCCGAGAATAAAAGCGAGAATCATCGGCGAGCTAAGATTTGTTAGAATGAGATCCAACATAAGGCTTTGGCCTTGCTTATAGCAGCTAGGCTTGTGAACCGTTCGAAGGTTGCACGGCAGAACAATATGTTCAAGTAAGAAAAGGGGGAATCCAGGTAGGGATGCACATAAGGAGATGCTTCTAAAGTTCGATAATGAACGAGCCAGTGTGTGCTGGCTTCCTGCCCCTGCTGATGTGGGGCTTCTTAGGGCGGGCTCAGTAGATCTGTGGATGATTAGCTGCGAGGAAAGGCTCTAGGAGCCTGTTCCATAAAAATCTTTGCTACTACATGTTGTGGTGTGGGAACGGGAGAACCTCTTAGTCATTATTGCTCACGGGATTCCTACCCTCGAAGGAGCGTAAGGGCGAGCTGCGGCTGCTGATTGGCCTGAGCAAGCACCGCGGCTCCAGCCTGCTGCAGAATTTGGAGCCTGGATAAATTCGCAGATTCTGCTCCGATATCGGCGTCCCGTATTCGGGATTCAGCCTGAGCGCGAGTTTCGCCTGAGGTAAATGCGAGTAGAAGCGCGGACTCAAGCCGAGATTGAGTAGCGCCGATCGATCCGCGAATAGAGTTCAATTCGTCCTGACGGGAGCGCACAGCCGTGAGGGCATTTCGTGCGGCCTCTACTGTGGCAACTGAAGTGAAATCAATGGCACTTGCCTGATTGCCCGCTGAACTATCCCGAAACGAGAGGCCAGACAGGTCCAGTAAGATGCTTGAGCCAAGACCAGTGTCTACACTTATAGAACCATCACCGTTTATCTTTCCCGTTGATTCATTGAAGGAGTAACTGCCAGTATTGCCCGCGTAGAATTCGCTATAAGCTGTATCAGAGGCGCCTTTTGCTTCGAACAGCCCCGTATCCGAGTTCTCAAGAAAACTTACAGGGCTAAAAGTATTCCCCTGAGCCACGAGCCCTATGACTAGACGTCTGGTATTTCCGGCTGAGTCTTGGACCTCTAATACTGCGGCTTGCTGATTGAATCTCTGAAGGAGAGTATCGAGGTCCTGCGCTGCGCGAAAGGCATCTAGGTCTCCATCTTGGGGAAAGACTCCATCTTGGTTCCAATCGACGGTGGCAAAGCGGGAGATATCAAAATTGCCGCTCCAAGACCCAGTATTGTAGCCCTGTAGCGAAATGATGGAGTTACTGCTGCTATTGATTCCCGCTTGTAGGCTCAAGCTAGAGGCTTGACCTCTTCGCCCGGCAAGGAGCAGGCTTTGACCGTTAAATTCAGTGCTATCGCCAAGGCGTCCGAGTTCTCGAACGAGTTGTTGGTACTCCTTGTCGAGATTTCCCCTTTGCGCGGAACCATAGGTTCCATTAGCTGATTGTTCTGAGAGTTCTGCAAGGCGTGTGAGAATAGTCGATTGTTGAGTGACTGAGCTGTCCATGATTCCAAGAGCGGAGAGCCCATCGCCGATATTGCGCTGAGCAACGATAAAGAGTCGGCGTTCTGCGCCTAGCTTGTCAGCAACCGCGAGTCCGGCAGCATCATCGGAAGCGCGATTGATTCGTTGACCAGAGGACAGGCGTTCGTACACGCGCTCGAGCGCGGACGAAGAGTCCGCCAATCGTCGCTGAGCTATTTGCGACGCCAGATTTGAGCGTATCCCGATACCTGACACGTCTATCCCCTAGGTCGGCCCAGTCGTGTAGTTCCCAAAAAGCCGACACACCTCGGCTAGGAGTCTGTCCCGTAAAAACTCTCACCACTACAAGTTGTGGTGGCAGCGGGACAGCCCACCTACGGATTGTGTCCAGAATGAAGATTTATGTTTCTTCGGGACACACTCCTAGTTAAGTTGAAAACACAGGGCATTCGACATCTCTAGAGTTCGGCAGGAAGTCCCCCTTCGCCCAAGCGGGAACTTTAGAGAAGGTGGCGATTTCTATTTGATTTCTGAGGCCTGGAGCTCTTCTCAGAGAAATGCCTAAGCAACTTACCTAGGTTCTCACGGTCTCGAGGGGAAAGCGTGCTCGCCCCGAGACCCCGGCAGCCCATAAGAATAAGTACCGATGACCACTTCATCGCTACCGTGATGTTCAGATTACAGTCTGGAGCTACTGCTTGGAGCTGCTGATTGGAGCCGCGGGAATTGATTCAGATAAGAAAGCCGAGAAGCCTCGCGTGTTTTATGCAGGCACTTTCTTAGGTCCTGGTAAATTCCCAGTGAGTTGGCGACCCAATTTTGTCGGCTCTCCATCGACTGGTCCGATCGCGGGAACGCCCGGGATTGCTAGCTCATTCAGGATTGTCTCTTCAAGATCAGCGAGGGCAGCGCCGCCTTCCTTGGTCTGTGGTCTCATGGCGAGTTTGCGCTGCTCTTCAGCAGAAGGAGTAGGTGCGGGTGTCATTGAAGCGACCATAGGTTTTCAATCCTTGCCAAAAACTTTCGCCAGTAACCCAAGCGCGGCGTCCGAGGACAGCTCCATCGCCATCAAGTTCTCGTGATGCGGGTCATGCCCAAGTGTAACAAACCCTAGCCTTGCATAAAAGGCTTCTGCTTGGGGGAGTGCATGCAGAACCACCCGGCCACCTAAGCCATTGTAAAGACTGAGTCTAACTGCGCCGATGATCATCTGAGTTCCCACCCCGGAGAACCTAGGTTCTTGTTCGACCTCCGGAACTCTGAGGTTCCAAGGCGCGGATTCTAGAAACCGCACATAGATGAACTCTCCGATCAGTGGTGCCGCATGATATCCGTCAGCGGACTTTTCATACAATCCCAGTCCCTGCCAGTGGGTCTCGGCCTCGATGCCGAAAAAACGTACATCGTCTGCTGCCGTAGAAAGAGATACAGGGTCCACAAGGGGATTAAATCTGAGAAGTTGCGAAATCTTTCGAGTCCAGCTCCAGTGACCATGCTCAAAATCGAGCTGGCGTAGAGTACCGGCTTGCAAAGCCCTCTCTAAAATGGAAGCCCGGGCATCCGCCCATTGACGCTCGGCGGTGATGACGGACTGTGCATTCATGCGCGGGTCAAGCGACGCCTCCATCGGTTGCGGCGGACTGCTTTTGTTATCGCGAAGCCATATTTGCATCTTGTCGAGCATGGGAAGAGATTACTCGGTGCGCAGCGGTAATCAACTAACGAGCCATCGCGCAAGCTGTTGATTCGATTGGAGCTCCAAAGCTCAGCCTGCCAAAAATAAATTATGAAATCTCAAAGGGGCAGATCGTTACTGGCATACTTGTGAAGCGGAGTAGTAGGTAAAAATTCCCCGCACGCTGCGTAACATTTTCATCGGCTCTCCCCATAACGGAATCGGGTGGGTCTCCGCATAGACCTTTCGGACCTCTTTTGAGTAAGTTCCATGTATTATCTTCGCAATCAACTCCTCACTCCGCTGGAAATTCTGGTTACCCTCAACGGGCCCGACTTTGATGTCTCGACCCCGCACGATAGAGCGGTCTTCTATTCCGGGAATAATTCATTCGAGCGCTCAATAACAGGAGACCCTGGTCGTAAAGGAGAAAACTGGAAAATCGCACAGTTTGTGAGTGAAGGGTCTTCTTGGGTAAGCATCGGAGATACTCCGGGTGGCAAGTGGCTTGAAGCACAGAACACCAAGCGCTTTGGAAAGGAAATTGACGAGAAACTGTGGGGGGCGGCTTCGTTAGAATATGCACGTGCTGCATCGGGAAACGTTTTGGTGTACGTTGAAGGCGCCCTTCCGAACAAAGTTTTTCGCTCCATAGAGTTGCCAGCTCTTCTTCAGAACCAAAAGGTGAGTTCCATCAATGAGCTTGATTGCGGTGTTTTCCGTTTGATCGCCGCAGCTCACCCAGGTCAGGAAGGACTTGATGAGATTTATAAGCTCATCCTTGATCCGGATAGATTCCATTTGCTTCGAGCCAATATTTTGGAGCGCCAGAACGATGGCCTCATTGCCCCAGAAGATTGCTTGCCGCGTGAAATTAGTAGTTTTCCTCTTCCTCACTCGCGGAGGGTGCTAACGAGGGCTGCGTGAGTTTCCGCAGCTCCAATTTGGGCAGGTTCAATAACTAATCGCACCACGCAAGTTCGGGAACTCCCGAGGCGATTCAAAATACCTGTTCTGCGAGGATCTCCCTTTAAGGGGGCGAAGTTCGCCTTTTTGTTTCACTCATATCGGCGCAATCGGACTGCGGCGAGAAAAGGCGCTTAGGATTCTGTCTTGAGATTGTAAGTGGACATCAGATCTCCAAAGAAAAAGGCGACGATACCGATCACAATTGCGAGGCAAACTCACCAATCCTTTCAAGGATCATCTCAAACGAAGGCTGTCCGGCATAATAAAGCGACGAGCTACGACGATAGGCCTCGGCGTATAGTTTCTGTGTTCTAGGATTACTTAAGATGAACGCATCATTCCTCGTAAGATCCTTTTCATCTTGCACGCGAAACTTTCTGTTTTTATGAGCATGATATTCTGAAGAGCCTATGAAGCTAACAACCCTCTCTTGGCCAAGCAGCTCATATACATCGTGATAATGCCGCATGAAATTAACAGGCATGGTTGTCTGCTGTTGTTGCTGCCTAAACTTTTTCGAAATCGCGCTCAGTTTTTCAATCAGCGTATACTCTGGATTATAGCAAGAAACTCCCTTAGCCCGATTATCAAGAAGATCTGCTCCCACTAAAGCAGCGTGATCATAAACCCAGGATGAAATGTTGTGTGGTTCGTTCGGAGTCGTGACATCAAACCCGATTTCTAGAAGTACAAAAGGTTTAACTCCTTCCAGTGATTCAAATTGAGTTGGGTAGAGCAGTCTTATGCCGAAGTTCCGCCTATCGGCATCATCAAATTCAATATCTCGCTCGGTTATCATTCCAGGAATTGAAAGTTTCTCAAAAATCCATTGGAAAAAGACTTCCCGCGACTTTACGTGAGATGGTTTGTCGTGATTCTTCCCGGTCTTTACGTCCATGTTGGGAGGCGGTTCGATCTGAATATCCACGTCTTCCGAGAATCGCTCAATCATTCTCCACCCCTTGGAGAGGGATGTTCCTCCTTTTAGAGCAAAGGTGAAGTTTTGATTCTGAAGTCCCCAAAGAGCATGCATTAGCCAATAGTCTTTCTCGATCAACTGCGGACGGATATTCTTTTGTCTAAACAAAAGATAAATTAGCTGCTCAAAATCAGTACTATCATGAAGAACTCTCTATGAGGCATGGGCAATCAACGCCTCAATTTTCTTTTGAGTGCCAACCTTACCGAAAGACCGCGAAGCTTTTTGAAGCTTCAAGACAGGTAGCTCGTGTAATCTTCTACGGAGCCGGTCTTCTAAATCATCGGGCGGTTCAAGCAGGTCATTCCAGTTATTTAGAAGGTCAACGAAAAGAAATTCCTTCGTGAGCTTTGCAGGATAATTGTGCGGACGCTGAAACTGATATTTGAGCCCATCTAAAACAAATTCTCCAACACGCTTTCTGTTATAAACAACTTGAACATTGCTCAATTGAGTCATGCCCAAACCTAAGGGATTGTAGATATCAAGCGACGTCAGTAAGAAGTCGTCAGTCTTCAGAAAAGCTCGAACAATGTCTCTTTGATCTGCTGGAACTTCCCCCCAACGAGATTGCCTCGGACGATAGTAGAGACCTGCCGCTGGCTGACGTAGAAGCCTCTTCGTTACCAGCGCTTTCAAGTCGCGATCGACTGCCTTTGAAAACTGCGCGAGCTCGGCACGGCGGTACACTCGGCCGGGTTTCATTGCCTTGAAAAGCATATCTGCGTTTGGCGTTCTCACAGTTAGAATTCTACCAAGGTGTCTTCTTTAGTGCAAGAAATTTAAATAAATATTCATGCAATGAATGCGATAACTAGCTGAAACGATAATGTTTATGTGTGGGAGTGTTAGCTAATATGTCGTTGATTTGTGCTGCTAGTTACATAGCAGTTACATAAGAATGTCGAATCGTTATAGATAGCTACCCCGATCTAAGCCTCGTTTCGGGAATGCCAGTTACATAAGAAAAGTTCACCGGAGTTTTCATCTTCAATTTCAACGGAATTGACGCGAGTGGTGACAGAAAGAAAATGGCTGCGTAGCGCAGCAAAGAGGGAGGAGGAGGGCCGCGTCGAAGGGTCGTTTGCGAATGTGCCCACGAACCCATTTGATATGGCGGAGTTAAAAACCGCCTTCGCTCGCTCTCGCGTGCTTCGGCGAGTCGAGCCCGGCTACGGAGAAATTGCGGCAATGCTCGTGCGCGCAGGGATGAATTTGTAGGGAATAATTTGATTGATGGGCGGGGTAATTTGGGACGGACGCGTCTCCGCGCGAGGAGAGCAGAGGTGTTATACTTCACCTAGGGAGCCTCTGAAGAATGTCTTCCTTCTTAGTTTCTGTGGTGCTGGTGGGTTAGGAGGGCAGCCACTAAGACTACAGAGAGCATAAGGGGTGAAGAAAGTTTACCAATCTTCCGGGTTCTTCAGAGGCTGCCTATTGAGCCTTTCAAGAACCTCCATTTTTTCGGGGCAAAGGAGAGTTGCTCTCACAGTGCTCGCGCGTCGTGTTAATCGGTGAAGGCTCTGGTGGCGGGTAGGGGTGCTATTTGCACTGCGGCTATATACCTTCTTGCTTGCTCCTGGTCTTGATAGTGCCTGCCGCTGCTTCTCTGGCGGGGTTTGAAATGCCGAGGTTCTCAGAGCGTGCCAAGGGGAAAAGTTGTGCTGATAATTGCGACGTGAGGTTAAACTGAATACGCAGATGCCCTTATATGCAGGGATGAACTTTATTGTTGGGCGGGAGGGGCGGGACGTACCCGTCTCCGCTCTTACAGGAATAGGGCGATTTGAGCACCATGCCACGCGGAGCCGCGGTAACTTTTCGCGGAGCGAAAAGTTAGGCCCGACCCGGATTTACTGAGTTGTCCCTTCGGGGATCAAATCCGGGTCGAAGAGGCCCGGAGCGGCGAGCGCGAAAAATAGGCCCGACCCGGATTTACTGAGTTGTCCCTTCGGGGATCAAATCCGGGTCGAAGAGGCCCGGAGCGGCGAGCGCGAAAAATAGGCCCGACCCGGATTTGAACCGGGGAATGACGGTTTTGCAAACCGTTGCCTTACCACTTGGCTATCGGGCCACTTAAGGTTGAACTGCTAAAAAACCTGCTTCCCGATAGCCAAGTCTCCGTGCAAAGCACGGAGCCCCCAGAGGGATAACGCTGCGCTATCGGGCCACTTAAGGTTGAACTGCTAAAAAACCTGCTTCCCGATAGCCAAGTCTCCGTGCAAAGCACGGAGCCCCCAGAGGGATAACGCTGCGCTATCGGGCCACAAAGAGCCACCTTTATACTCATAACGCCCCATGCTGTCATCCTTATGCTCTTCTGAAAAATACACCTCCGCGCGCTTCCACGCTCCCTGAGCTGCAGAATCGTCAATTGCTTCTTCAGACGTGGATGCTGAGATGATGAATGGGGCAGTGGGGGGTGTTTCTTAGTTATTAACAGGGGTGGCCTGTGATCGGCCTGGTTCAGAGGCCTCGGTCGGCGACGTAAGTGCCTGAAATGCCTCGCCAAACTAAAATCATTAAAAAGAGCCTCAATTCCTAACAGTTTCTGGCCGAGCGCCGATTTCTATTAGCACAGGCATGACACCATCCTTTCTGCGAGTAGGGGGGCGATTCAAATAAGTTTGAATCTCCCCTCTTTTTTTATCTCCGAGGGAGGCCTTAAAAAGGACCTCAAAGGTGCTCGGCTAACCCTTGTCTTTTTTCTGCAGCTCATTCAGTCTGCGTAGTGGCTCGTGCCAATTTTCTTAAACTGCAATTTTCTTTTTCAGTCTTATGGCTTACGTCGTCACGCGCGCTTGTCTCGGAACTCTCGACCGCTCTTGCGTTGAGGTTTGTCCTGTTGATTGCTTCTATTGGATTAAGAAGAAGAAATACAACGACAAATTTGGCATTGGTGCAGCGCGCGGCACGGACGAGGGCATGATGATGATTCACCCTGACGAGTGCATTAACTGCGGCGCTTGTGAGACGGAATGCCCCGTTGAGGCGATTTACGAGGATTCAGGCGTTCCTGATAATCTCAAAGAGTTTGTTAAGATTAATGAGGAAGAAACTTCTTCATTGTCTGACGAAGAGCTAGATAGTGCTCGTTGTACCTCAAAGTAATCTCGTTGCATTTCAAATAAGTCCTCAGGGAGCACAGTAAGTCCTCAGGAAGCACAGGCTGTTTGTGGTGCTTTTGGACGCGCACTTTCGACAAGCTTTCTTCTCTTGTGAAGGGTTCTCCTCGCAGTGAATCTGGTGTATCCCAGTTCGAGTGGAGCTCATTAATAAAATCCTCTCTCGGGTATGTTTAGCCCCAATGCGACGCGGCTTCTCGGTCAGGCGATTTGTTGCGGGTAGTCTAACAGTAACCCTCTGCGTCTCATTTTTTGCCATCGCTACTTTTTCCGTTACTTTTGCTGATACCCCTGCGGAGGCAGAACGCTCAAAGTTTTCTGAGCTTTTGGAATCAAGGGATAGTCTAAGGGAGAGACTAGAGCAGGAGCTAAGAGGGCGAGCTGAAGAATCTTTGGCGCTATATGTGGCCGATATTTCCCCCGTGCCCGCTTCGGCTACCAATGAAGGAAATGTCTCGAGCGAAGTTTTTGCATTTAATGCCGATCGCTTACTAAAGCCGGCGAGTGTTTTAAAAGTCTTAACCTCTCTCGCGGCGCTTGAGCTGCTTGGGCCTCATTACCGATTTGCTACACGGGTTTTTGCCGATAGTAGAGAACGAGGCGCGGTTACTACGCTCTACGTTCAGGGGAATGGGGACCCGGGACTTACCGTTGAAAGCGCTTGGGCTATGGCGCGGGCAATTAAGCGCCGAGGAGTGCAGTCAGTTCAATCCATAGTGGTAGATGCGTCTCTGTTTGAAGGCGAAAGGGGACCGATAGGGCAGCGTGCTTATCAGACGGGATCCTCAGCACTCGCTTTTAACTATAACGCTTTTAGCTTTGAAGTTTGCCCAGGGGACCCCGGAGGAAAGGCTTCGGTTGTCCCAGATCCGTTTGAACTTAAAATCCCGCTTGTGGGGTCAATTCTCACCAAGAAGGGCGGGGGCTCAGGATTCTCCGTTGAGCAAGCGCTTCCTAGTGCTCCTCCTTCGGGAATACTTTCGTATCGCCTCAAGGGCGCAATAGGGGAGCGCGAAAAATGCTCTACCGTGTACCGAAGCATGCCAAATCCCGCCATGGTTTTCGGCGCGACCTATGCTGAAATGTTGCGTTCCATAGGGGTAAAGGTTGTTCAGGGAGCAAAAGAAGGCTCAACCCCGCCAAAACTTGATTTGCTGTATTCCCAGGACTCGGCTCCCCTCTCGCAGCTCTTGAGGGATCTAAACAACTTTAGCAATAATTTTATTGCTGAGCAGATATTGTTTTCCCTTGGGCAGACTGAGCTTGGGACGTATAGTCGAGCCCGTGGACTTGAGCGCATGCGGGCCTTTCTGAGGAGCCTTGGTTTTTCCAGCAGTGAGTTTGAAATTCAAGATGCCTCGGGCCTTAGTCATGCTAATCGCGTTTCGGCGAGAATGATTGGCGCTGTGCTGAAGAGAGCGGCGCAAAATCAGGAAATTGCGCCAGAGTTTGAGAGTTCGCTTGCCGTTGGTGAGCGAAGCGGGACGCTTAAGAAGCGCCCCTTTGATCCACGTGGAGTAATTCTACGGGGAAAGACGGGAACGCTTGATGGGGTAAGCTCCCTTGCAGGGTATGTGGTTGGTGCAAGCGGACGAAAATTCGCTTTTGTAGTTTTTCAGAATGCAGCTTCTTCAACTGGTCGTGCTCATGCATTTGAGGATAAAATTGTATCCATCTTATCAAGAAGTTAGTGGGGAACTCCGCAAGCTAGGCCGAAGGTGGATCGTGCCTTTCGCTGCCATGCTCATGTTTGTCGCTGCGGCCCTTTCTTTCGCGCCGCATGCTGCGGAGGCTGCTCCGCGTAAATTCAAACGAAATCCTGAGTTTATCACCCCTGCGGGACTGAGGGGGCGCGTCGATTTTTGGAAGGATGTATTCGCCAAGTACGAACGTAATCAAGTCAGCGTTCACCACCGCGCCTTTCCTCAAATAGTATTCGAAGTAGTAGACCTTCGTACTGAAGCTGCGGAAATGGAGCCAGCGGCCTTTGAGCGTTATCGCAAAAACCTGTTAGAGGGCCGAGTGAAGCGCATCACCGAAGCGATGAAGCCGCTTTCCGAGGGAAAGGAGCCCTCGAATGAACTCGAGCAGCTTGTCGCCGATAAGATGAGCTACATCAAAGACATTCCAAATCGTTATACCTGGACTCTTAAGGAAGATCTCGTCCGCACTCAATCGGGAATTAGAGAGAAGTGGCTTGCCGCGATAGAGAGGTCAGGCCGCTACCTTGGAATCATGGAGCGGATTTTTGTAGATGAATACAGCCTGCCTATAGAAATCACGCGCTTGCCGTTCGTGGAATCTTCTTTCGACTATACCGCGTACAGCTCGGTAGGAGCGGCCGGTATTTGGCAATTCATGCCTCGAACGGGGAAACAGTTTCGCTTGACGGTGAACTCGATTGTTGACGAGAGGCGAGATCCAATAAAAGCCACCGATGCCGCTGCACGCTATCTTTCCTCAGCCTATCGTAGTTTGGGGAGCTGGCCACTCGCGATCATTTCCTACAACCATGGGGTAGGGGGGGTGATGCGAAAAGTCCGAGAAGCGGGGACCTCTGACATCGCAACCTTGCTTGAAAATCCTACTACCAAAGGGTTTGGTTTTGCCTCGAATAACTTTTTCCCTTCGTTTCTTGCGGCAGTTGAATGTTACGACGAGCGTAAGACTCTTTTTCCTGAAATGACGGTGGCAGCGCCGCTAAAGTTAACTGAGTACAGGCTTCCAAGAGCAATGTCTGTGGCTCACGTAACTCGGCAGCTAGGTATGTCCGAAGAGAATTTAAAACAGGCTAACTATGCCCTTCTTGAGAAGGTATGGAGTGGAAGAGCGCTCATCCCGAGTGGCTATGTTTTAAGAGTTCCTGAGGAGTACGGGGTGCGCTTGGCGAGTTTGAGGGCTCCCGAAGTTGGGGTATCTCCCGTAGCCGCAGCCTCAAGTTCTGTGTATGGCGGCGCTTCTTACCGAGTGAGAAAGGGCGACACCCTTGGGAAGATAGCCAAACATTATGGGGTTTCCACCGCTAAGTTGCTGGAGCTCAATGGCCTTAAGTCCGAAGTGTTGAAGGTTGGGCAGGTTCTTGTGGTAAAGGCGCCTCAAGCAGCCAAGGGGCGCGAAGCTTCAGGGTCTAAGGAGCCTGCTAAAAAAGCGCCGCCACCGGCAAGCGAAAAGAAAAGTAAGGGCCCGGCCACGAACAGTTATCGCGTCCGGCCAGGGGACTCTCTTTCTAGTATAGGTAAACGCTTTGGGACAACTCCCGAGGCACTCAAGAAACTGAACGGCATGAAGGGCTCGAATCTTAAAGCAGGTCAGACGCTCGCGATACCCCAGTGAGACCTAAGGAGCTTCTGAAAAACCTCGAGATTTTATTTTTTCTCTCTGTGATCTCTGTGTCCTCTGTGGTTTTTCAACAATTTAAATCAACCACAGAGGGCACAGAGCAGACGATTCCCTAAGAGATCAAGCGTCGCCTCCTTTGGAGTAGGGATCACGATAAAAAGTGAAACGGGCGCCCCTCCCGTCAGCAGACCGGAGGAGGCGCCCGTTTCATGCATTCTCTGATTGAGAATGCACGTTGTTTAAATCCCGCTTAGTTATAGGACTCCTCAAGCGTAGAAGGCTCAGCTGCACCTTCTTCGTGTCCATTCTGGTTTGGCTCGCCCTCAAGCGCGCCCTCAGAAGAATCGGGAGGACCTTCATGCGTTGTCGTAAGAGTTACTGCCTTGGTGACAAATAGTTTCTTGCCGCCAATTTCCTTGTCCTTGAGCGACTCAAGGATCTTAACGCCCGCTTCTTCGGTTACGTCAGCAAATGAGTAGGCTTCGCGCTGCGAGAACCTTTTCAGCTGATCCGCCGAGAGGCCGCATTGTTCGCTGAGGATTTGCGAGAACTGAGCCTCGGTAAATCCGTCGCGAGCGCCGCGTCCGATATAAAGCCGCTCTTCCTTGATGCGGATCAGGTTACGCTGGGGGCGGTCATCTCGGGACCCGCGGTCACGAGAATCTCTATCTCGGCCTCCCCGATCAGACCTGTCGCCACGGTCATTGCGGTAGCCGCCGCGATCGCCGCCACGCCCTTGGCGAGGTCCACGATCGTACGAGCCGCCTTCACCGCCCTCATCATAACCGCGTCCGCCGTTATCGCTTGGCTGCCTATCGTCATCGAAGTTTTCTTCGCCGCCAGCGGGTGCATCTTCAAATCTACGCTCTCCGCCGCGGAATCCGCCACGAGAGTCGCCGCCGCGAGAATCATAGCCGCCGCGACGTCCGCCGCCACCGCGATTATCGCCACCACGGCTATCACGGTCGCGACCACCACGACCACGTCCATAGCCGCCACCTCCGCGATCGCCATTACCGCGATCATCGTCTCCGCCGCCCTGACGATAGGCGCCGGGTTGTACGCTGTCGTCTTGGACCCATGAATCGCGCTCAGCTACTGCCTTTTCCAGGTCAGCGCTCAATTGAGGCATGACCTCAAGAACATTCTGCAGGAGGAAGGAGACAATTGCGTCCTTTTGCGGATGGCTAAGCACCATGGCCGCCATGGCCTTGAGGTTCTCTTCTCCGCCAGATTGCGACCGCGCGGCCTTACCAGCAAGGTTCTCGATGCGAGCTGAAAAAACTTGTTCCTTGCTTGGGGGCTCAAGCTTCGTGAACTCGACATTTGCGGCCTTCTTTAAGAAGTGAAAATTGCCGATATCGAGTGGTCCAACCATGCTTACCACTTTCTTTGCCGGCTGGCGGACAGGTCTTTCTCCCTCGCCACCAGAAGTTTCGGCAGTCGCGCCGGTGGGGATTCCGCAGCGCTGTAGGTACAGGTCGCCGTCACTTTGGATTGAGTAGTTCACGACAAGATCGAATTCGCCGAGATTGAGATTGCGGGCCGCAATGTCGGTAACAACAACGGCGCAGACCTCTTTGCTTCGTACTTGCTGGAGGGTTCTCTCAAGTTTTTGGGGAGGAACATATCCAATCAATTTATTGGCACTGATACCACGCTTCTTAAGGAGCACTTCGAGTAAGTCGGTGTCCGAAGGGGTGTTGCAAAATACAATAGAGGTAGGGAAGCCAAGCTGCTCAAGGAGGTCGCTAAGGCTGCTGGGCTTAGAAAGAAGATCTCCACCCACCTCAACGAAACAATGCTGAGTTGAGTTGTGTTCTGATACGGCACTAGTCATGATTATACGTCCTTATTTCATACGGTCATTTATGGTGAGAGTTCTAGAACTAACCTACGCTAGCTCGCAGCGAACATCCGAACGGCTCTTCAACAATAGAGCGCCGACGATACTCGCTTCTCTTCGAACTCTCTTTGGAGCTGTGAGCTTTAGTGTGCTGGTATCGGGATGCTCCCCCCAAGAAGTCTCGCCAATCGATGTGCGTCTCCACACAAACCTCACATCGCATGCGGAGCCTACACAAAGTGAGGGAAACGCACAGATAAGCGGAAGTTTAGCTTTACAAGACGCATCGGATTGGAAGAATCCACGCATCCAAACCATGCCTTTTGAAGAGCCTTCTAAGGGGCATCCTACTAAGGGCAGTTTGGCGAGGAGGGGTGTTCCAGATACCCGCGCTACACAACTATCAAAAATTCAATCATCAAAAATTCAGGCGCCTCGCGGCAGCAGCAACTGGGAAGGGGAGCCCATCCCAAGTCACGCCTCCTTCGTCCGCGCTACTGTAGAAGAGAGAGAATCTTTCAAAATTCTCCTCGCCCACGGCGGCCAAGGATATCCTCGCGAAGATGGGTGGGATGCTAGGGTGATTAGCTCGGTAATACAAGGGGGGTCTGGACAAGTTGTTGATAGCAAAGACAAAAATCCACCTCGCGCCAATCCCGAGAGCGCTTTGCATGACTGGGTCGTGGGCAAGCTTGAGGAGAAGCCCATAAAGGCCTCACCTGGAGCCTTTCTCGCGGTGTCTTTGCTTTCGGCCGAGCAGGTCGTGGTGGGGGTGACGAGCACGGGTGCTATTTGTCTTTGGGACCCCAAGAGGGCGCGACTCTTTTGGGCGGGGCAGCTCTCAGCTTCGGGTATGCAGGGAAAGAAGTCATCCAAGGACTCTGACCTTACCATAGATGCGGCTGCGGTCGAGCCAAACGCGGGCATGGTTGGCTTTTGGGCAGGAGGTATTCTACGCGTGGTTGAGCTTTCCTCCGGGGCTCTGATTCGTGAGCAGCGCCAGATCGAGACGCGTCTTACCTCGGTCTCCTTTCAGCCGCAGAGTAATGCCATTTTAGCGGCCGGAGCCGACGGAGTTGTTTATCGCTGGAAGTACCTTGAGCAGGATGGCGAAAAGAACCCAGAGCGCTATTTCGGGCCTTCTACAGTAGTAAGTGCACTTGCTGGTTACCCGGCAGGGCGCGTCTTTTTCTCTGGCGACTGGTCAGGGGGGCTTAGTGCGTGGCTTTCCTATGATTCTGATGTGTACCAGGGAAGCTACGACAAGAATGTTTTTAGGGGAGGGCTCTTCGCGGAGGGAGCTGCTCGAAAAAAAGCGCCGCGCTCAGACACGGTTTCGGTTACACGCATCTTGGTGACCCCTGATGGAAGTGCCGTGCTTGCCGTGCTTCAAGATGGCCGGATTGAATGGTGGATGACGCGTGGATTTCGAAAGATTGGGGAAGTGGCCGCCCACAAAGGTGAGATATATGCGGCAGCGTTAAGCCCCTCAGGGAACACTCTTGCGAGTGTAGGCAGGGACGGAAAACTTAAGTTGTTTACCCTGCAATTTGTCGACGGATCTCCGCCAACAGCAACCTTCGCCCCGATCTCCCCGCAAGACTCAAAAGGGGCCCGGCAGCTTGTCTTCACGAGCGAGAAATCGCTCTTCGGGACAGCCGCGGATGGCGTATTGTTGTCGTTTAATTTCTAATCAGGCAGCATAAGCCACGCTGCTCATTTTTCTATACGAGCCGGGAGAATTAGCTTTTTGAGGAAATGATATGATGAAGAAAAATCAAGAAATTGAGGCTGCGCTCGAGTGGCGCTATGCCACCAAGCGGTTTGACCCTGCGAAGAAGATCTCGGCTGAGGATTGGCACACGCTGGAGAAGTCGCTCATTCTCTCTCCCTCATCTTTTGGACTTCAGCCATGGAAGTTTATCGTGGTTCAGGATTCTGGTTTGCGCAAAAAGATTCGTGAGGCAGCTTGGAATCAGCCGCAGATTGAAGAGGCTTCTCACCTCGTAGTTTTAGCCTGCAAGAAGGCAATGGGGCAGCCGGAAGTTGATAAGTTGATTGGACGTATGTCAGAGGTACGTGGCGTAAAGGCCGAGACCCTCGCAGAGTACCGTGGAATGATGCTGGGATTTCTTGCGCCGGGTACAGGCGCGATTTCTGATGTGAAGGCCTGGACCACTCACCAAACGTATTTGGCACTAGGCATGTTCCTTGCGACCGCTTCACACCTTGGAATAGACGCGTGCCCCATGGAGGGTTTTTTGGCGCCAAAAGTTGATGAGATTCTAGGTCTCGCCGGGGGAGAATACGCGTCGGTGGTAATCGCTGCGGCGGGCTACCGGTCGTCGGATGACAAGCTCAGCCAGATGAAGAAAGTACGCTATGCACGGGAAGAGTTGGTAAGCGTGCGATAAAATCTTTCGCCCCTTTGTGGTCTCAGTGGTCTTAGTGGTTGTTCTTTTATCTGCGAAAACCACCGCGACCATGAGGGGGATTTTAGGGAACCTCTGAAAAACTCCCTCTCCGCGTACTCAGCGTCCTCCGCGTTATTTGAAAACTATTGAATAACGCGGAGCCGTCTACGCCTTACGGCTGCGCCGAGCCAGACTTCAGTGCGGCCGCGGCGCAGCTTTGGCGGAGCCGGGGACGCAGAGTACGCGGAGGGAGAACAGGACAAAAAAGTTCCTTTTCGAGGTTTTTCTGAGGCTCCTTGGGTTTATATCGCCTCGGCTTTTTCAGTTTTTGAGAGGGAACTTTACATGCAAGATGCAGCGTCTCCCCAGGCCTCTGGCCCTTCAAGCTCCGAAAAGCATTCTGTCGGAGCGAAGCAGAAAGTTCCTTTGCTTGAGAAGGGGACCGTAAGGTGGCTCTTAGGCATCGTGGGATGTGTGGTGGTACTCGACCAACTCTCGAAGATTCTAATACTCAACTCCTTTGCTTCCGGTGAGATTAGAGAGATTATCCCAGGCTTCTTTAATCTTACCTTGCACTACAACCCAGGCGTTGCCTTTGGGATGTTTGCCAACCTTGATGATGGTCCTCGGATTCTTGTCTTGACCTTT
>JBIKWF010000023.1:0-46993 GCA_044356455.1 Bdellovibrionota bacterium
CGTGCTCTATTTTCTGATGACCGAGTATCGTTTTGACAAGCACGGTCAATTCGCTCTGGCCCTGGTGATGGGGGGAGCGGTGGGGAATATTATCGATCGGGTCCGAATTGGCGAAGTCGTAGATTTTCTTGATTTCTATCTCGGGTCTGCCCATTGGCCGGCGTTTAATGTTGCTGACAGTGCCATTTGCGTGGGTGTAACTATACTCATTTTTAAGAGCCTCTTTTATCCCAGCGCCAACCCTGGGGGCTCTCTAAAAACCCCAAATACTTGATGTTCTCGCGCCGGAAGCTCCCGAGTTCCTATCCTTCGGAAAAAGAGAAAAGGCAGAGTTTCCAGAGCTGTGAGAGACTCAATGCGAGGGCCAAAAATCCCTGAAAAGCTGTTTTGCGATCTCTGCCGCTATATTATCATTCACCAGCCTACAAAACCTCTTGGGAAGTCTCGAATGAAACGATCATTTCTGTCGTCTATGCATTCCTCTTTTACGACGTGCACTTTTGTTTATGTGACTCTCGCCCTTGTGGTGGCTTCTTGCTCGGGGGCCCCAGCCTCGAATCGTGAAGCTGGCGCAGTCGGTGGCGCAGCGCTAGGCGCTGGAACGGGGGCGATTGTAGGGAGTCAGGTTGGCCACACGGGGGGCGGAGCGGCTATTGGCGCCGCCGCAGGTGCGGTAGCAGGAGCTGTCGTGGGCGATGCGAATGACAATGATCAAGAAGCTTATGTCAAACAGCGCCAAGAGGTTCTGAGATTACAGCAAAAGGATATTGAGAGGCAGCAACGAGAGATTGACGATCTGCGTCGTCAAGAATTGCACGATGCGTCTCTTCGTCGCTATGAGAATGCGCAGTAGCGCGGGAGAAACTCCTTACATTTTCCCTTCGTGGTCGGCGTGATTATTAGAAAAAAGAACCACTAAGACCACAGAAACCATGAAGAAGGGTGATAAGATTAATTGGATGGTCGATGGCTCAAGGCCAGGGGGCATCGTTGCATAGAGGTAGGTAGCGTATGAGAAAGTTAGTAGTCGCCAGCATTGGTATTGCCGCACTTCTTTCGGGGTGCACGGAGCCGGGACAAACCACCGCAATTGGAGCAACTGCCGGCGGAGTGCTTGGCGCGGGGCTTGGCGCTATTGTGGGTAACCAAACGGGCGACCCAGGTACCGGGCTCGTCATAGGTGGCCTTGCTGGTGCGGGTGCGGGCGCAGCCGTGGGTAATGCGCTTGAAGGTCAGCAGGTCGCCATTCGGCAGCAGGATGAGGCAATTGAGCGCCAGCAAAAGACCATTCAAGCCCAAAATGCTGAGCTCAAGGAACTTCGCCGTAGTGCGGGAGACACGGGGCGGAGTTCTTCTAAAGGCTCACGGTCAACAAGCATGGGAAAGGCGCGCTATTCCTGGAGTAGCTCACGAGAGGAGGCTCTTGCCCGTTCGCGTAGTGAAGCGCTCGCGAGGTCTTCGCGTGGCGGGAATACTTCTTCAGGCGACTCATTTTCCTTGTCGAAGTCCAACTCGCGAACCACCCGCGAAATTGCGCCAGCAAAAAGTTTTCGGAGCCCTGTGACCAGTGCTCCTGATCGCGGAAGCCTCCACGTAAAAAATGCCGCGGCAGAGCGGGATGCGCTGCTGTTGAAAGAGTCGGATTTGGATTCAGGAGTTGAGCGCAGGCTTTCAAAGGCGGAAGCGGCAATAGATCGTCATGAAACTGTGTCAGTAAAGGATAGTGGCTCTTCGCGACTGGGCTCCCTGCAAGAACGAACAATTGGAATTCGAGAGGAAGCAGTAACCGACGATGGTGCAGCCGAAGCTTCAGGCGTGACCTCCCTCTCGGATAAATCGCCAAGCACGGTTGAGTGCCAACAGGCGGTCGAGGAAGAGGCAAACGCCGATCGTGCAACTGAGCCCTCACAACAGCTTTTTCACCTACGGCGGGCTCTTCGGCTCTGCCCCGAAGATGCTCGCTTCCATGTGGCGCTCGGCAAGACATATGCGAGTATGAAGCGAGATGAAGACGCATCCTTCGAGTTCCGCGAAGCTCTCAGGATTGACTCTTCCTATGCTCCGGCTCTTCAGGCGCTCGAGGAACTGAACAAGAAAATGCAGGACAGTAACCAACACTGATATTTTTATGCAGACATCAGCAACTCTCAGGAACCTTTTCTCTTTTGTGCTTAGCTCTAGCCTCTTGTGCGGAGCGGCATTGAGCTCGCTTGGATGTGAGGGGCAGAGGTTTGGTGCCCGCGAAGCGGGGGCTCTCACGGGTGCGGCCCTTGGTGCGGGGCTCGGCGCAATTGTGGGTAATCAAGCGGGGAACACGGGAGCCGGAATTGCTATCGGGTCAGGCTTTGGAGCTCTGGCTGGCGGACTTGTGGGGAATGAAGTTGATAACCAAAACGCGGCGCTTGATGACCGTGAGTCGCGGCTCAACGACCAGGAGCGTGAACTCGCAGAGAACAGGCGGCTCATCGATGAGCTGCGTGCGCGCGGCGCTGATGTGCGTCCTTCCGATAGAGGTGTGGTTGTTAATCTTCCCGATGTGCTTTTTGACTTTAATAGTGCACGCCTAACCCGTGAAGCGGCGCGTACTGCCCGAGATATTGCTGACGTCGCGAGCACGGCATCTGGAAGAACTATAGCAGTCGAAGGGCACACGGATTCTATTGGGACCATTGAATACAACAAAAGACTGTCTCTTAACCGAGCTCGTTCCGTCGCAGACGCGCTCTCTCGTGAAGGAGTTTCGCGGGGACGTATGGTCGTGCGCGGTCTCGGCGAATCAGAACCAATTACTACGAACGCGACTGATTCGGGCCGAGCTCGCAACCGTCGCGTGGAAGTGATCATTGAAAATAGATAATAGTGGTGTGGCGAATAGAGGTGCCGAAGGAAGACCAGGCTAGGAGTGTGTCCCGTAGAAACATAAATCTTCATTCTGGACACAATCCGTAGGTAGGCTGTCCCGATGCCACCACAACATGTAGTGGCAGGAACTTTCTACGGGACAGACTCCTAGGGAACCTCTGCCCCCCCCCACTCTTAGTACACCTCTTTGTACCTTCGTGTCCTTTGTGGTGAATTTCTTGATGAAAATTTCATCACAGAGAGCCCAGAGGTACATAGAGGTGAGTTTTTCAGGGGCTCCCTAGTACTGGGGAGCCTCATACGCCGGAACTCCAACCCCATTTTTAATGACCTTTACTATGATAGGGAACTCAAAGAATCTTCCCGTAGCAGAGGAGTTTGAGAAGTTGAAATTCCCGAGGACTCCAGGGCGATTCTGAACGAGTGCAAGCCGCTGGATGAGATGCGGAACGGACTTGTACGATGCGTACTCTTGACGAGCGGAGAACTGCTCTGCCATAAGCAGCGCCATCTCATACGCAACGCCGCTAAAGGTAAGTTGTGCCTCGCTTCCAAAGTGGCTCCGGTATTGTTCACGAAACTGTTCGTTCACCTTGTTGTCTGGGTATGCGCAACCCTCAAGAATAGCGGGGTCCGAGGCAGTTGTAGCCGCAGTTTCGAAGAGGTCAGTTCCAAAGTAGTCAGCTTCAAAGTGCAGCTCCCGCGCTTGTTTGAGGAATGCCAAAATCTGTTGGGGGGTCAGGAATAGACCAATGGTGCGAGGACCATTGGCACGTGCCTTTGCTTTCAGAGTGAGAATGCTGGCCCGAAAATCCATCTCGATTGGATTCAGCGGCGCAAGAATCTGTACCTGATCAGGGTTCCGAGCCGCGCTCACAAAACTTCCAACCATCGCTTCAAAAAACTGCCCCTCGGCCTGGAATAGAGTGAAATGCTCCTTTTTAAGGGCAGCGAAGTGCTCGGCCATCGCTTTCATGTATTGCCCGGTATGGTTCATCGCACGCACCACGAATCTTCGGCCAACCGCGGGCGAGGTCTCAAAATTAAGGTTGATAAGCGCAACGCCATCTTGATCAGCGAGGGGCCCTAGAATGGTGCCAAGAACAGCCCCGAAGCCAAATACGACTGAAACGTGATCTAAATCGCGAAGCTTTCTATAGGCGGCAAGAGACTGTTTCGGATCATACTGGTCATCTTCGAACGCAAAGCGCACTTTTTCAAACAGGTCCGGACGATCCGACTGTGCGAGCTCAATTCCATTTTTGATGGCCACGCCGATTGTGGCCATTGCCCCTGTGAGGGGCGCAATCACCCCTATGGTTACCTTCTCATCGTTTGCCCATCCTGGGAGCGGCTGAAGAAATGCCAGAAAAGAGGCGTAAATAAGAGTCAGTAAATAGAGGCGAGAAAGGGCAGATTTCATGGGGGCTCCGTTCAAAAGATGCCTGCACATCTTGCAAGGCTCTCGGTAAGCCTGAGAGTGTGGCTTCGGGCCTTCTCAAACAACGAAAGGGCTCCTCTCGAACACGATTAAAAGGTCTTTTTAATTTTGATATTTTAACCGATAGAAGGGGTGGAGGAGAGTTCCCATGCTTGCAAGCATCGACCCGAGTTTAGGGGATATCATAGTGACCTTGCTCGCCGCTGCAGGTCCGCAGGACGCGGCGCAATTACAGCGCGCGCTTTTGAAAGTGGGCAAGCCGTATACGATTCAAGCGATTTACTACGAACTTCGCAAACTGCTTCGGCAGGGAGTCGTGGTGAAGGAGCGGATGCGCTTTAGTATTCGCATTGCCTGGGCGCTCGAACTAGCGACGCTCAGTGAGCGCATCCATGCGACGGGAGTCGCTGGCGCCGCGGGAGCACAGATAGTTCCGGAGCGTGGCGAAACTCGTTCTTGGCGCTTTTCGAACCTTCTGCGCTTAGATGATTTCTGGGTCGAGTCAATGCAACTAGTCTTTGATCAGTCTGGGGCTGAGGTGTTGCACAATTGGGCGCCGCGTCCTTGGTTCTATTTTGCGCAGGCAAAAAAACTCGAGCAATTCTATCGCAGCCTTGTTCGCCGCGGGCGTCGTATTACACTTGTGCTTGGCGGCTCTGACCCCTTAGACCGGCTCTTCTCTTCACGAATGTCACCGAACCTCTTTACGATTCGCCATGACCCAAGTTTCTTTCCCTCCTACTCCCGGCAGCATCTTCAGGTAGTGGGAGATTTTATTCTTAAGGTTTCTATATCTCAGGTTACGATGCGAGAAATTCATGCGCTCTTTTCAACGACCAGAAATCTCGACACACTTGATTGGGGGCGAATGCAAAGAGTACTGAACGCATCAACGAAGGCGCGGCTTGAGATTTCGAACTCACCGGTTAAGGCCGAGAAGCTAAGAAGAAAATTTCAACGCTATTTTGGCCCACTCAGATAGCAGCAACTCAGATAGCAGTCGCCCTACAAGAGCCCCTTCGCGCGCAGAAAAAATGAAATCGCAAGTATCATGATGGTGATGCACACGAGGGCAACACCAAGGAAAATGTTTGTTTTTGTCTTCTTCTTGCGGACCTGCGTCATTTCAGTGTGATAACGCCCGAGCTCTATATTTGGGCCCACATGCTGAATCTGCTCGACCACGCCTTCGTGATGATAACAAGAGAATGCCGATCGCATGGCCGCCGCTGTTTGGTAGCGTCGGTTCGGATCTACTGCCAAAGCTTTTTTAATGATCTCGGCGTATTTTTTGGGGACTCCCTGGAGCGCAGCAGCGGGAATCGTAAAGTCGGCGCGGTCGAGGATTTCTAAAACTTCAGTGCCGCGGTAGTTCTTCAGGCGCCTTTTCCCTGTGACGAGTTCAAAAAGCACCATTCCGCAGGCGTAGATATCCCCACGTGCGTCGTGTTCGCCAAGCCGCACATACTCTGGGGGCATATATTGGGCAGTCCCGAGGATAACGCCTGTTTTGGTGAGCCCTGGCTCGTCGATGTGCTTAATGAGACCAAGGTCGACGACCTTCAGTACTAAGTCACGGCTTAAGATAAGGTTTTCCGGCTTAATGTCTCGGTGAATAAGATTTCTGCCGTGCAATTCTTCCAGCGCACTGAGCAGCTGGTCAAATATCAAATCAATTTCAGGAGCGGAGAGCTGCCTCGTATCGATTACTTTTGAAAGGTCAGAGCCGTCAATGTAGTCGACGGTAAATGCGATGACATTTTTGGTTTGAAACAGGTCGTAGGTTTGAACCAAGTTGGGATGCTCGATTCCTCGGCAAATGTTGAATTCTTCGATAAACCTCGAAATGGTCGAATCAAGGAATGCTTTTTTATTCGTGAGTACTTTAAGTGCAAGGAGCTTTTGTCTATCGCGATCGAGGACCTGGAAGACACTTGCCGAGGAACCTTTGCCGAGCGCGCGCAGGAAATCGAATCTCTGCGCGAGGGCAGGTTCGTTCGCAAAAAGAGTTTTTGCTTCTGAAAGTCCTGCGTCCACGAACAATGAGCTCCTCGAGGGCTTCTCCGCTTATCGTTGATGCGCTCGCTAGCTCGCGAGTGCCTGTTTATGCAGCACAATGACTGCTTCTTTGCCCTCGTTTACCACTTCGGGGGTGATGACAATCTCTTTGACTGCCGGATTACTTGGGACGTCGTACATGACCTCAAGCATGGCGGTCTCCATGATAGATCGAAGTCCGCGAGCTCCCGTTTTCTTTTCCATGGCCTGTTTGGCGATGGCAACGAGGGCCTCCTCGGTGAACGTAATTTCCACGCCGTCTATTCTCATCAGGCGTTGATATTGCTTCACGAGTGCATTCTTGGGCTTGGTAAGAACAGCCATGAGCGCTGCTTCATCAAGCTGATTGAGGGCCGCGACCACGGGAACGCGTCCGATGAACTCAGGAATCATCCCAAAGGAGAGCAAGTCCTCAGTTTCTAGGTGCGTAAGGATATTACGATCCGTGACTGCTTCAGAATCTCCCAGTGAGGCGCCAAATCCAAGGCTCTTCTTACCCGTGCGGCGCTTAATTATCTTTTCGATGCCATCGAACGCACCGCCAATAATGAAGAGTATATTCGACGTATCGATTTGGATGAAGTCTTGCTGCGGGTGCTTGCGGCCGCCCTTCGGAGGAACGTTCGCCCGGGTTCCCTCGATGATCTTAAGAAGCGCCTGTTGTACGCCTTCTCCCGAGACATCTCGAGTTACCGAGGGCCCATCGCTTTTACGAGCAATCTTGTCGATTTCGTCTATGTAGACGATGCCGCGCTGGGCCTTTTCTACATCGTAGTCCGCAGCTTGCAGGAGATTCGTAATGATGTTCTCGACATCTTCGCCCACGTAACCTGCCTCAGTGAGGGTGGTCGCGTCAGCAATAGTAAACGGCACGTCGAGGATCTTCGCGAGAGTCTGTGCGAGCAGCGTCTTGCCTGAACCAGTAGGACCGATCAGCATGATGTTGGATTTTTGAATCTCAACGTCACTGCGCGGACTAAAGTTGCTTTGAATTCTCTTGAAGTGAGAGTGTACTGCAACGGAGAGCACTTTCTTGGCATGATCTTGTCCAATCACAAAATCATCGAGGATCCCGCGGATTTCTTTGGGGGTGGGGACATGAAGCTTGGGAGATTTTCCAGAAGCCTGGTCGAGTTCCTCGGTGAGGATGTCGTTGCACAGGTCAACGCACTCATCGCAGATATACACTCCAGGTCCTGCGACAAGCTTTCGGACTTCGTCTTGGCCCTTTGCACAGAAGGAACAAACTAAATGTGAAGCGCCTTTTCCAAGATCTCGTGGCATGTGAACCCTCTTCTAAAACACTCGTTACGAGCACGTAACGAGGAGTTCAAACCTTTAAAAACAGAGGTGATTTTTCAACCGCCTCCCAGCATCCCTTCCGTCGTGTTCTATTCTTTGAGATGCAGCCCCAAGCCAAGCCGTAGCGGGTTAGGATTGTAACAAATTAGCCCACCCGCCTCAGATATGTCCCTAGAGAGCAGCTCTTCTATGGGTATAGGTCGACCTTCGGCGGTAAGGTCTTGAGCGAGAATAGGGGAATCGCTGAGAAAGTGTGCTCAGAGCGCCCAGACGTCTTTCCCGAGACTTCCCTCACGAGCCCTATACCGGGGCTGATGGGATCAGGCGGCGAGTCGGTAAATTACTGTTTTTACAAAGACTCTTAATGAAAAATGGCATCTTGGGCGTTGTCCACGGCATCTTCAGCTGTGTAGACTCCTAAATAAATCAACTTTCTGGAGTAACCGTTTTGGGCCTCGTGGTTAGTGGGGCTTTTAGGTGTGGTTACTGAGAGAGTGAAACAGAACGAAAGATTAGAGGAACTAGGCGTATGGCATCTCGAGTCATCAAGGTTAACGATAGAGTAAAGCGGATTACTGGGCTTGGGTGTTCGGGACTAGTGAAGGAGATTCGCACTGAAGCGACGGTCGCGCGCGTCGAACCGAGCGAGAAGGCGAATATGGTTAATGTTCTATGGGACAATGGAACTCTTTCGTATTTGAGTCCTGAAGCGCTTGAGATTGATGAGAGCAAGTAGCCTTGCCCATGTCCGATTCTCCGGGTCCTAAAGAAAACGCTTCCTTAAGCGGGGCTTTAGGACTCGTGCTGATTCCTGATCCGCACACAATTGAAAAGTCATATGCGCTCGCCTCTCAGGTTCTTCCTGAGGGAAGCGAGTACGTTCTTGGGCAGCATTCGCTGCCCCATATTACTCTCTACCACGGAGTTTTAAGGGAAGTTCCGCTTCGTATGGTGCGAGAACTCCGGCAGCGTATCCATGTATTGCTTGAGGGAGAGGAGCTGTGTCTAAGGGATATTTCTCTCTTCGGCGGGAATTTTGTCTTTTGGAACGTTGAGAATCCCTCACGTGGATTACTGAGCGCTCATGTTGAGGCGCTCTCCCTGGCGCAATATTTGGATCCCAAGGGTATTTCAAAAGCTACTTCAGAGGAGCAGCTCGCCTTAACCGAGGCACAGCTCGCGAATGTAAAACAATATGGGCATCCGCTCGTAAAGGAATTCTTTCAGCCTCATATCACACTCGGCTTTCAAAAAGGGCTTGAAGCAAGCTTTAAGTCAGAATGGAACGCTTGGACTGCTCGCATCCACACGGTTGAGTTTGTAAGAGTTGGCTTTCCTGGAAGAGTTGAGGAAGTAATAGACGCGGGTGATTTCCAAAAGCCTAATGTGTAGAAATCCCGGGAGTGCCCGAAAACCTCGATATTTTATTTTTTCTCTCTGTGATCTCTGTGTCCTCTGTGGTTTTTCAACAATTTAAATCAACCACAGAGGGCACAGAGTTCACAGAGGGGAGTTTTTCAGGGCTTCCCTAGGATTTAGCCTCCCTTTGTTAGCGCAGCGCTCTTGCTATAGTACCCCCATGCCAGACTCTCACCATGAGCAGCGGAGAGCCGAAACTCCGCCCCCTTCACCAGCAGCGCCATCATCTTGTGATGCCTATGAAACGCTGGTGACTTCATCTCGGGCACTTTGCTCCGAAACCCGCAAAGTCATGCAAACAGAGCTCTACGCCTCTTGGCTTGCATACTGCTCAAACGCCACCCAGATAAATGGCGAGCCTTTTTCTGAGAATACCAGAGCGCATCTAAAAGCAACGGGAACAGGATTTTTGGTGCATGTGTTTTCAAGGCCCTCGCCAGTCGAAACAGAGCAGGACTTAGAAGGGCACCTTAGGCGCAACCTTCTTGAGCTTACTGCAGAGAAAGTTGCCGCTTATATTGCAACAGAGGGGAACGGGAAGAGGGGCCTTGAGGCGCAGCTTCGCTCGGTTCTTAGAACTTTGGTGAGACCTTGGCTTTTGACCCAAGGCATCAGTCCCAAGGACGCATTCCCCACGCCAGAGATTGCGCACGCTGCAGATTCTATCTCTTCTCAGCTTTCATTCTCGAAACCCTTGGCTGAATACCTTTCCGCTCGTGTCGAGGCGGGTTCTCTTTCCAAAGAAGCGGCGGGGAATGTGGCGCGCATTACGCAGCGATTCCTGAGATTCGTCTATGATCTTGAGCTCAAAAGTGTGGCTCATGCCGGGGCCGAAGCAAATTCCGTTTCGCTTCCTTTGGATGCGGCAAGACTTGAAGGGACTATTCGGAGCCGCTTTGACCATCTGGTTGAACTCTTCTCCTCCTGTTCAGGTCCCGATGCCCCCCAGCCTTCAAGTTCAGCCGCTTCCTCTGTTCGCTCTGCGCTTAATCGGCACGTACGCGCAGTAGTGCTTGGTGAACGAATTGCCCAACCGGTCGCCGCAAAAAAGACAAGTCCTCGGCTTCCAAGCGAGCGGCCAGGCAAGGGAGATGACGCAAATCCTGAGGGTGGCGACACGGCCCGAGATGCTGCCTCGGCGCCGCACGCAGACGGTGCACCTTCTAAGGGTATCCAGGTTCAAATAAGTATTCCCGCTCCGCCTTTAATGAATGAGCTTGAATACAATCGGCTCCTCGAGCACGCGCTCACGAAGGTCGCCGATGCTTGCAAGCGGCCACGTGCTGACATTGTGAAAATGGGGATTAACGATATTCGAATCTGGCAGGGGCAAGTGAGAATGTTTCCTCCGCCTCTTTCTCCGCGCTTGCCCGCCCAGTGGCAAGTTAGCGGTTCAAGTGAGTTGCGTGCTGCAATTGAGGCCTACCAGGACGCTCGAAAATCTCTCCCTGCGAGGGGGTGGCACGGGGTTTTCTTTATCTCGTTTAAGGGTGAGACGCTCGTTCCAGCTCCCGTTCAAGAGCAAAAGCAGAAAAATCGGCGCAAGTAAATTCCTAACGCAGCGACTGAATCGCGGCTCGTCTATCCTTCGCCCCAAAGATGGAGGAGCCAGCCACCATAACGGAGGCGCCCTGTGCGCTGCACTTTTTGGCTGTTTCACTTTGAATGCCGCCGTCCACTTCAATCAGGGTATGAACACCTTGGCGTTTAATTTCTTGGGAAAGGGCACCAATCTTGGCCAACGTGGAGGGTATAAACTCTTGTCCGCCCCAGCCCGGATTAACGGTCATGACAAGAACAAGATCGCAAAGCTCGAGCACCGGAAAAAGAGTTTCCACGGGGGTTCCAGGATTTACGCAGGCGCCTGATTTCATGCCTGCCGCTCGAATTGAACCTAGTACGCGGTGGAGGTGTGGGCATACTTCTTGGTGGACGGTAACTCGATTTGCCCCCGCTTTTTTAAAGGTTTCAATATGCAGCTCGGGCGAGCGGATCATGAGGTGCACATCGAGGGGGAGCGTGCAGGAGCGCTTGGCGGCTTCGACCATGTTCGCACCAAAGGTAATCGGAGGAACGAAGCTCCCGTCCATTACATCAATGTGGAGCCAGTCGGCTCCGGCGTTCTGTACGGATTGAATTTCATTAGAAAGCTGCCCAAAATCGGCGGCGAGAATGGAGGGGGCTACGATGATTGGGTTCATAATTTTCTTACGGTTAGTGCATGTGCGCCAAGATAACTTGGGAAACCCCAAGATAACCTAGGGAACCTCTGAAAAACCTGGAAAGGGAACTTTTTTGTCCTGTTTTCCCTCCGCGTACTCAGCGTCCCCGGCTCCGCCAAAGCTGCGCCGCGGCCGCACTGAAGTCTGGCTCGGCGCAGCCGTGGCTCCGCGTTATTCAATAGTCCTCAAATAACGCGGAGGACGCTGAGTACGCGGAGGAGGAGTTCTTCAGAGATTCCTTAGCTCTTCTTTTACTCTACTCCAGGGCATAGCGGGGAGGAAAATGCTTTTTTGAGCCTCTTGTCGCTCCGATAGAACGCCTCGGATCCTCAGCATTGCTCGGTAGGGCGCCCTGTCCCCAGGGCGCCGAACCATACTGCTGAGGACAGCCACTGGAGCCTAAGAGAGTATTCCGCAGGAGCAAAAATGTGTATTGGGCAAACTCACGCTGCTGTGACTTTAAGAAGCTCGCCTTGCTCCACCTGAATTCCCCGCAAGAAGGTTGGCGCATCCATGCGGCGCTTGCCCTCAAGCTGCAGCTCGGTAAGCAGTACAGCTCCTTTTCCGCAGGAAACGAGCAAGCCTTCCTCGTTTACCCTTAGAATAGTCCCAGGAATCTTTGCCAAAGAAGAGCTGCCCTCGTTGTCTGAGACCTTTGCCATAAAGACTTTTAGCCTTTGGCCCTTCCAAAAGGTGTAGGCACCGGGGAAAGGGGAGATGCCTCGAATCACCGCGCTTACCTGAGGAGAAGGCAGGCTCCAGTCAATAAGAGCCTCCTCCGCTTTAATTTTCTGCGCGTAGGTTACGCCCTCTTGCGGCTGAGGAGTTGCTTGTAACTTTCCTTCGATGAGGTCTGAAAGACGAGATGCGAGCAGGTCCGCGCCAAGCACCGAAAGCCGGTCGTGCAGTGAGCCCAGCGTCTCGTCGTGAGATAAAGGGGTGCGAACTTCAGAGAGGACTGCGCCAGTATCTAAGCCTTCATCCATCTGCATCAAGCAGATTCCTGTCTCCTTATCTTGAGACATAATTGCGCGCTGCATGGGAGCGGCGCCTCTCCAGCGTGGCAGGATACTTCCGTGCAAATTTACGCAGCCGCGAGAGGGGTACGTAAGAACGGAGGAGGGCAGGATTTGTCCAAATGCCACCACGACACCTAGGGCAAAGGGACCCAGATGAGAGAGGTCCTTTTCTAGAACAGAAAACTCTTTGCGAATGCTTTGCGGCTGGAAAACAGGAACCCCATTTTCAAGGGCTAAGGACTTTATTGGGGGAGGGGTGAGCTTGTGGCCCCGTCCGGAGGGTCTATCTGGCTGTGTAATAACGGCGCCAACGCGCACGAGGGGACTCTCGAGGAGTGCTCTCAGCGTTGGTACTGCGAATTCGGGAGTCCCAAGAAAGAGCACTTGAGGTAGGGAGCTAGTCATATGCGGCTTCTTTCCTAGAATTGATGATGCATGAACCACGCACTCGCCGCATAGCGCCTGCCGCATTCGCGCAGGCAGGGAGTCTTCTTAGGGGACATCTGAAAAACCTCGATACTTTATTTCTTCTCTCGGTGACCTCTGTGTTCTCTGTGGTTTTTCAACAATTTAAATCAACCACCGAGAGCACCGAGCTCACAGAGCAGACTTTTTCGGAGTTTCCTTATCCTTAGGCTTCTGAAAGCTGCTTGCGGTGCCACTTCTTGAAAAAATCACGTTTAAGGCGACTCAGATGATCCACAAACAATACACCATTGAGATGGTCTACTTCATGCTGAATACAGATCGCCAATATGCCCGACGCCTTCAGTTCAAATTCTTTCCCCGTTTCATTCTGCGCCTGGAGCACGATCTGTTCTTTACGCTGAATAGTTTCCCGAAAATCAGGGATACTGAGGCAGCCTTCTTCAGAGGGGACACTGCCCTGGCTCCATACAATTTCTGGGTTCACAATAATGAGGCGTTCGTTTTGTTTTGACGAAACATCAACCACAGCGACGCGCTGCACGACTCCAATCTGTGACGCCGCAAGTCCAATCCCGCTTGCGGCATACATGGTAAGAGCCATGTCACTGACGAGAGTTTGGAGATCGCTGCCAAACTCAGTGACCGCGGCGCACTGTTCGCGCAGCACTGGATCTGGATAAATTTTTATATCCCTTATGGCCATAATGTTGGAGCAGGCTAGCACACGTAAGTTTCCCGGTAAAAGTGGGCCACATGCCCTGAAAATAGGCCTTTTTTGCCGGCCCGTGCCTTAATGCCGGAGCTGATTTTAAGGAGCCAAGGGCAGAGACGTTTCGATTTTCGCTATTTGTGTCAAGCGCAAAAAGTTAGTTGTTCCACAGTTTTTGAGGAAACCGAGACCGATTTTTTAGTCTCTTAACGATAAGAGGCAGAAAAATATGGAGCGAGTTGTACCGCCTCCCCAACTCTTATGAGATACTTTTATTATGACCCTGCTTGATAGTAATGAGGCGGTGTTGTTTCGCCTTCTCGTCGCCTTCTTTGGCGAAGATAGAGTCATTCCTCATATGAGCCTGCATGCCGTCTGCGGGGGAGGACTGCCCAAGGGCCTTGCCCCCGCAATCAAGTCGGAAATAGAAACTCTCTTTTCTCGTAAAGCCGTAGAATGGGCGAGGGGCAGTAAGTGCCTCTTTACCATAGTAGACCATCAAGACTCGCCCCGGCTTGTCATGGAGTTCTTCCAGGATTTCGATAAAGTCGTGGATCTTATGGATCTGCAGCGCCGCCGCATGATGGCGCCAGTCTTGTCAGCCGCAGGAATTCACTACGTAACCATATCCACGGATGATTTAGGGGATATTATGGACCCCGACTCTGGCTATGGCCTTGCCGATTTTCTACAAGCTCATCTTGATCTTCCCGACCAAGCCTCCTCGGCTGAGTAAGGTTTTTTGGGGGGTGAGGGGGGGGACAACCACTAAGAACACCAAGGAACCTCGGAAAAACCTCGATATTCTATTTTTTCTCTCTGTGAACTCTGTGCCCTCTGTGGTTTTTTGAGCAATTCAAATCAACCACAGAGTGGACTTTTCAGAGCTTCCCTAAAAAGCACTTGCATCCAGCGGGTGGTTCTTCCCCTCTGATTTGGTCTAGTATCCTGGGCGGATGGCAAACGCTTCATTATTCTCATTTTCCGAGACCCACCGCGCACTTGGATACAAGGCGCTGCTGGTGCTCGTGGTTCTTGCCGCTCTCCTTTGGGGTGTTGGCTCTGAGGCTATGTTTGGTCTCGACCTATCCGAGTATCAGCTCGTTGCGCTGCCTTTGATCTGGCTTATCTTTTGGAGACTTAAGGTTGTCGGACTTTCAATTGCACGCGGCGCTTTTGTCGTTGCCGTAGTGGGCGCCCTCGTTTCAATTGGATATTCGCGCTTTCATGTGCCCGACATGAAGCTTGCCTTAGTGATGTCGCGTTTAGGTACCGATGAGTTTGAAATTAAGACTCGGCAATTCCGCGATCTTCTCGAGCAAGAAGTTTCCAAAGCGGAATTGCCAGTGCCCCTCAGAGTAGAGCGCAGCGCGCTCACCTTCGCCTCGCACAAAGAGGCTTTGCGCTTTTTAAATTCTGCAGAGCACCTGCCTGCAGTGGTATGGGGCACTTCGCGCTGGGTGAATGTAACTTTTCACCCCGAACGTACTGCAACCTTAAGGAAAGAGGACCTTGAGCCGTGGGCTACTATGCTCGGCCTGGAGGTTGTCACCTCGGTTCCCATAGTTGGACTATCCAAGGAACCAGACTCAGATACTGCTCGATTTTTGGCCGGGGCTCTTGGGGGGATGTTTGCTTCGAAAGGGGGAGTGAAGGCGCATAACCTCGCAGCTCGTGGAGTCTCTGAGTCTGAACTCCTCGGAGCAGCAACCCAGCAATCGCCCTGGAGCTCATTTTCTCATCGCGCGCTCCCTTGGTTTATCCTTGGGAATCGTTACCTCGCGCAGGCCCTCAAGGGCGGGGGGTATGATGCCGGTGAAATGCGCTGTGCTATCGCCGCGTACACGAATGCGCGCAAATCTCTTCGCTCAGGCGATAATCCTGAGCTCCTTGCAGCGGCCCTTAATAACCGTGCCTTTGCGCATGCCGTTATGGCTATGGTTGAGAGGAAGCCTGAGCTCAGGCTCCTTGTGCGCCGCGAGCTAAGAGCCGCAGCGCACGCTTCTCGTGAGAAGAATCTGTTTAAAGTAGAGTTTCGAGCGCCCAAAATTGCCAAATTGAATCTTGAGATGCTTGTAAGAAAGAACCGGGCAAGACATATGCGAGGGGCGGGGAAGGGGAATCACGTGGCGCGCCCCGAGAAAGTAAAGAAAGGCAATCGCAAGCCTCGTCCTCACAAAGTAAAGGGCGAGAAGAGGCAAAAGGCGGCAGACGAAATTCAATAAAACTCTGGAATTAATTTGGTAAGTAGCCACTATGGGAAGAACAAGAATAGTAGCGTTTGCGCTGAGTCTTGGTGCCTTACTACTTTCCGTAAGTCGGCTCGTTGCGGAAACGCCAGCTTTGCCCACGCAGCCCACCTACAAAGTGGGAGTGATCGCCCCCTTGAGTGGCCCTGTAGCTTCCTGGGGCGGAGATACGAGAAAAGCCCTTGAACTCGCCAATGCCAACTTTGGGGACGGCACTATTGAACTTGTTTTTGAAGACGGCCGTTGCTTGGGGAAAGATGCCGCAACCGCAGCTCAGAAACTTGTGAGTATTGATAAAGTTCAATTTGCGATGGTGGTGTGTACCGAAGAAATGCTCGCGAGCGCCCCCATTTTTGACCGCGCAAAGGTTACCGTAGTGGCGCCCGGTGCTACGGCCGCATCAATTTCGGGAATTAGTCCCTACGTCTTTCGCACCTGGCCGAGCGATGCGTTTGGTGCGGCAAGACTCGCCGGATATATGAAACCGCGCCTTAAGAAGGTGGGAGTCTTTAGCGAGGGCAGGGGGTTTCCTCAAGAGTTTGCAAAAGCCTTTCAGGCTGCGGCTGCGCATGAGGGACTAGAGGTCGTGGTTGAGAGTTTCTTTTCCGATGATCAAGACTACCGAAGTGCTTTGACTCGCATGCTGCGCTCGGGCGTGCAGGGGGTTTTGATAAATTCAGATTCCGAGGCATCCTTCATCAATGTCCTTAAGCAGTTTAGGCAACTTGCAAAGGAAGTCCCTGTCTTTGGTAACTTCGTCGGTTCGAGTAAATCATTTCGGGACGCCGTGGGTTCGCTTGCCGAGGGTTTAGTATATTACGATGTGCCCCTTCTTTCTGGGCAGGGGACCGATAGTAACCTTAGAAAGGAGTTCGAGCGACTGCACGGAGTGCCCGGCGGCTCTCCCTACATGGTAGCCTCCTCCATTTCCGCTCTGCGGGTAATTCGCGAAGTCATCCGCGACGGGGGGAACCCGCGAAAGTTCTTGCTCTCAAATTCTTTTGAGAGTGCGATTGGAAAGTTTAGGTTCTCTGAGCAGGGTGATGTTCTAGGGATTCTGCCGAGTCTTAAGATGATTCGGTCTGGAGAAACTGTAGCGTTAGAGAAGCTCTGAAAAAGTCCGCTCTGTGAACTCTGTGCCCTCTGTGGTTGATTTGAATTGCTCAAAAAACCACAGAGGACACAGAGATCACGGAGAAAAAAATATAATAGCTTTGTTTTAGAGAGATTCCTTAGGAAGGAGAAACAGCATATGACAACTTGGAAAGATTCATTAAGAGGGATTGCCCCTTGGAAGTGGAATTCTTCAAGGGGATCAGAGGTTGTTCCTGCAAGAGCGCAAGGAGAGGACCTGCATCCTTTTAATTTCCTTCAGCGTCAGATGAATTCGCTTTTCGAAGATTTTTTCTCTGGCTTTGGGAACGAGGGCGCAAGTTTTATTCCCAAAGTGAGCGTGTCGGAAGATAGTGAAAAGATCTACGTGACTGCAGAGCTTCCGGGCATGGAGCAGCGCGATGTAGAGCTCACGCTTACGAACGAGGTGCTTACCCTGCGCGGAGAGAAGAAAGTCGAGCAGGAGCGCAAGGATGGTAATACTTTCCTTGCGATGGAGCGCTCCTATGGATTCTTTCAGAGGAGTATCCCGATAAGCTGCGAAATTGATACCGACAAAGTGGATGCCGTATTTAAGAATGGTGTCTTGTCAGTGACTCTCGCTAAGACGCCTGCTGCGCGTGCCAATACTAAAACGATTCCCATAAGGAGTTGATACTAGGGACCCTCTGAACAGCCTCGATATTTTATTTTTTTCTCTCTGTGAACTCTGTGGTTTTTCAAAAATTTAAATCAACCACAGAGGGCACAGAGTTCACAGAGCAGGTTGTTTCAGGGGCTCCTTATCTCCACTTCACGGCCTCCGATGGAGAGCCGTGAGGCCGTGCTTACGAGGAACGTGCATGCTATGAAGAGGGCATGCTTCTCTCGATGGTAGAATCACGCCTCTCTCAGTTATTTCTTCTCCCGGAATGGGGTGCAGAAAGGCGCGAGCGGAAAATTTTTGCCGCAGTCTCGGGCGGCGTAGACAGCATGGCGCTTTTGAAGCTCCTTCTTGAGCTTCGCACAAAACTAGATTTTTCCCTTTCTGTCGCACACGTAGATCATGGCCTAAGAGCCTCGAGCGCGGGTGATGCGGATTTTGTCCGTGGGTACTGCGAGAAGCAGTCAATCGCCTGCTTCGTCCGGCGTCTTGGTGCCGTGCCTGACGGCGAGAATGTCGAGGACTGGTGCCGTAGGGAGCGTTACCTCTTCTTCTCTGAACTTCTCGCTCAGGAGAACGCCTTTGCGGTTTGTACGGCCCATCACGCCAATGATGTGCTTGAGACATTCGTCATGCGCATGCTCGCAAACAAAGAAGCGCGAGGTATACAAGCCGCGGATCTTAAGCGGCGAGTTATTCGGCCCTTGCTTGGGGCCAGAAGGGCAGACCTTGAGGCCTATGTTGCTCAAGGTGGTCTAGATTACGTGGAGGATGAGACCAATGCGCAAACGGCGTTTGTGCGAAATCGGGTGCGTAACGTCCTTTTGCCCTTTGTTGAAGAGAAGTTTGGAGCTGCTGCCGTGGACTCTTTGCTTCTCCGGGCCCAGGCCTCTTCTGCTGACGAGGATTTGCTTTTGCAACTTGCCGAGGAGCGCCTACGTGAGGTCAGGAGCCTTCCTTTTGGCACTCGCGACTGGGTGCGGAAGCTTAGGGAGGTTATTGAGCCCGTGCCGCCTGAATTCGCTTGGCGCATTGTTGAGCGCGCCTTTCATGAGCTGGTGCCATATCGAATTGGAAGGCTCAAAGCTCTAGAACTTGCTGAGGTAGTTTGTCACCGGCAGGTTGCCGCTCAGCTTCCGGGAGGGGTTGAAGTGCGCAGGTCCGAGGGGGCGATAATTGTCCGGGCTACATAGGCAGCTGTCTGCTTAGACCGCTATCTCCTTAGGCCCCCTCAAGTAGCGCGGTAGTTATTTAAATTTCTTCAGAATTGTTGAGCTTTTTAGCCTGCATGATTACTCTAAATAGAGCCGGGGATGATTCGCTTAGGCGCCCCCCTATTTTTTTAGTCCCTCAGTCTGGCGGGAGGGACTGGGGCAGGTGAATATGCCTCCTATCGTATCTTTTGAAGGATATCGCTCGTGGGAAATGTAGGTCGTAACGCAGTTTTTTGGCTCATCCTTGCTCTTCTTTTCCTTACTACGTGGAGGCTCGTTAAGCCGGTTCCTGAGGCCGCAAATGAGATCTCGTACTCAAAGTTTCTTGAGAGCGTAGAGGCAAAGACCATCGATAAGGTCAGCATGGAGGGCAATGTTATCACTGCTCACAGCAAAGACCCCGCAGCCCCCCTGGTTAAAACTACGGCTCCTCAAGATGACTCCATGATCGCCTTGCTCCGTGATAGCGGGGTTGAGATCTCGGTTAAAGAGCCTGCCGAGCAGCCTTGGTATCTGTTTCTCCTCGTTAATGCACTTCCGATGGTGCTTCTGATTGCCATTTGGATTTTCTTCATGCGGCAAGTGCAGATGGGCGCTGGCAAGGGGATGAGCTTTGGTAAGTCGCGCGCGAAACTTCTTACCGAGAGCCAGCAACGCATCACCTTTGAAGATGTGGCAGGAATTGACGAGGCGCGTGCAGAGCTCGAAGAGATTATCGATTTCCTAAAAGATCCTAAAAAATTCACCCGACTCGGTGGCAGAATTCCGAAGGGAGTCTTGCTGATTGGTTCTCCCGGTACGGGTAAAACTCTCATGGCGAAGGCGATTGCGGGTGAGGCTGGGGTTCCTTTCTTCAGCATTTCTGGATCGGATTTCGTCGAGATGTTTGTCGGCGTGGGCGCCTCTCGCGTCCGCGACCTGTTCATTCAGGGGAAGAAGAATGCTCCCTGTATCATTTTCATCGATGAAATTGACGCCGTAGGGCGTCACCGCGGTGCGGGATTGGGGGGCGGTCATGACGAGCGCGAGCAAACTCTCAACCAGCTGCTTGTTGAGATGGATGGATTTGAGAGCAATGAGGGCGTAATTCTTATTGCGGCAACCAACCGTCCTGATGTGCTTGATCCTGCCCTTATGCGTCCGGGTCGCTTTGACCGTCGCGTAGTAGTTCCTCGTCCGGACTTAAATGGGCGACTTGGAATTCTCAAAGTTCATACGCGTAAAGTCCCGCTTTCAGACGATGTGGTGCTTGAGGTCGTGGCAAGGGGAACTCCTGGATTCTCAGGCGCGGACCTTGAGATCTTGGTAAACGAAGCTGCGCTGCATGCGGCAAGAAAAGACCGCGATAAAGTGACCAAAGTCGACTTTGAGTTCGCGAAAGACAAGGTCATGATGGGCGCCGAGAGGCGTTCGCTCCTTCTTTCTGATACCGAGAAAAAGACGACGGCGTATCACGAATCCGGCCATGCGCTGGTTGCGAAGCTGCTTCCTAATGCGGACCCCGTGCATAAGCTGACGATTGTGCCGAGGGGAATGGCCTTGGGACTTATGCAGCAACTTCCCGTCGCTGATCGGCATACGTATTCAAGGGCCTACTGGCTCGACCAGCTTGCGGTGTTTTTCGGTGGCCGCGTAGCAGAAGAGGTTGCGTTCGGAGAAATGAATACCGGCGCAAGTTCTGACATAGAGCGCGCCACCGACATCGCTCGTCGTATGGTGACTGAGTGGGGCATGAGCGACGCAATTGGTCCCGTGAACTACTCGAGCAAGGATGAGCACATGTTTCTGGGGCGTGACATCGGCAAAGCCCGCAGTCACTCTGAAGCTCAGCAAGTGCTGATAGACCAAGAGGTGAAGCGCCTCATAGAGACGCAGCATCAGCGTGCCAAAGAGCTAATAAGCAAGAATATCGGCATTCTTCACAAGATGGCGGAAGCGGTGCTTGAAAGGGAAACGCTTGATTCTGATGACATTGCGCGGCTGATGGCGGGGGAGACACTTCCGCCGCTCGTGATTGGCGCTTCGTCAAAGCCGGTGAAAGCGGAAGGAGCGGTATCGGTCCAAGCGTAAGTCTTGGGCGGAGCTTCTCCCTCGCTGGTTGTCCCCTGTGCGGATAGGTAAGGTATGCTCCAAGCCCTCTCACCAGTGTCCTCTTCACTGGGCTTTGCGTTTGATTCGTCACTGATTCTGACAGTGCTCGATACGCTTATCGTGGCGTACCTTATTTACCGAGGCCTCCTTGTTATTCGCGGAACCAGAGCAGCTCCCATGCTCTGGGGACTGATTCTGATCACGTTGCTGTTTCTTGTCGCCAAGCAAGTGGGCCTGCAAACCTTGGGCTGGATCCTGGGGAATTTTCTTAGCTCGATAATCCTTGTGATTGTGGTGGTCTTTCAGGATGAGCTGCGCCGCGGGCTCACCAAGATGGGGCTGCAGCGATTTTTCCTCAAGTCGCAGAGCACCGCGGTTGATAAAGTAGCCGAAGATTTGGCGTATCTCCTCAGAAACTTCTCGGAGAATCGCGTGGGGGCGCTCATTGTTTTGCAGCGTTCAATTGGCCTCGATGAATTTCTCGAAGAGGCGGTCACGCTTGACGCCTTGGTGAATCGAAAGCTTCTCGCTGCAATTTTTATGAAAGAATCTCCCCTGCACGATGGCGCCGTGGTTATTCATGGCGATCGCATTAAGGCCGCAGGATGTGTTTTGCCGCTTAGTTTTAATCCTGATTTGGATCCAAATCTTGGCACGAGGCATCGCGCTGCGCTTGGGCTCTCTGAGCGCTCCGACGCTCTTATTATCGTGGTTTCGGAAGAGAATGGTTCTATCTCTGTTGCAGCCGAGGGTAAGCTCCTTCGTAATGTCGAGCCGGGAGATTTGCGCCGCATTCTGAGCACTCCCCTTGAAGGAGCTGCGCTCAGCGGATCTGAGGGCGCCGGATCTGAGAGCCACGGATCTTCGGCCTCATCCGGCAAATCCGTAGCGGGGGAGGACTGATGCAAAATCACGGCCTCAAGGTTCTCTCTTTGGGATTGGCGGTCCTGCTTTCCCTTTTTGTGCACTACTCTTTTGTTACCGAAAATGCCCCCTCAAGCATGGTGCAGCTCATCGTGCCGGTAGAGGTGCAGAATCTCTCGCTCGACCAAATTATCACCTGGCCTCCGACTCGACAGGCCGAAGTGGCGCTGAGGGGGTCTTCCAATTCGCTTTCAAAGATAGTTACTACGCCGCCAATCTTTAGGGTCGAGGTGCCTGAGGGAACCAAGAATAGGTTTATCGCGCAGCTCCGCAAAGAAGATTTGCGTGTGGCTTCCGATGTTGAAATTCTTAGTATTCGCCCCAGTGATATCGAGTTTAAGCTCGATACTCTCGTGCGCCGTACGGTGCCGGTGGTGGTCCCGCGGATTGGTTCTATTGCTGAGGGGCTTGTTATCGAGCGCGTGGATGTTAAGCCTGAAGAGGTGGTTCTTCGCGGCCCCGAGTCTGAGCTTAAGACTATTGGTGCGGTCGAGACGCTCCCTCTCGATGTCCGAGGAATTTCTGGCTCGCTTGTGCAGACGCTGAGCGTAAGAGTCCCAGGGGCTCTCACCGAGTCTGAGACAGCTTCGGTGGAGGTCTCGGTAAAGGTAGGGGTTAAGGCGCGAGAAGCACTCTTTCGGAACGTTCCGATCGAGGTGCGAGCCTCCTCAGGGGCTATGCTTAAAGTCGTCCCATCCTCGGTCTTGGTAGAGGTTTCTGGCCCTGAAAAGCAGCTTAGCAGCATGCCCGCAAGTCAAGTTCTGCCGTTTGTGCGTGTGCGGGAGGGAGAGGAGGCTTTTGCCCCGTTTGAGCGAGAGGTTAAGGTAGAAGTGCCCGAGCATGTCTCAGTCATTCGGATTGATCCCCCTACGGTACGGGTAGTACAGTCGGATTCGAAGCCTAGTGCCGGACAGCCCGCAGGGGGAGCTCGGACAGGCGTGAAAGGGCAGGCTGCCGCTCGTGTGGTTTCTGGGCCTCGTGTACTTGCCGAGGGCGGCGGAGCAAAGCTTTCCAAAGAGAAGTAAGAATGAAATCTCAGACTAGAAAGTATTTTGGAACCGATGGGATTAGAGGTACGGCCAGTGTTCCTCCTCTTGATCCAGAGACTCTGGTTCGTTTGGGCAAGGCCATCGCTAATATCTTTTTACGTCAGAAGGGCAAGCACCGCATTCTGATTGGAAAGGATACTCGTCTTTCTGGCTACATGATTGAGACAAGCTTAGCGGCGGGCATTACTTCCATGGGCGCTGAGGTCCTTCTTGTGGGGCCGCTCCCCACGCCGGGTGTTTCCTATTTGACGCGCAGCATGAGGGCCGATGCGGGGGTGATGATTTCGGCTTCACACAACCCGTTCGAAGATAATGGTATTAAGATATTTGGAGCGGATGGCTTCAAGCTCCCGGATGAAATGGAGTCCGAGATTGAGGCGCAAATGGAGCCCGGGGTTCTTGACGATAAAGCGGCGCCTTCCGCCGATTTAGGAAAGGCGACTCGCATCAATGATGCGATTGGGCGCTATACCGTATTTCTTAAGAATTTCTTCCCACGCGAGCTGACGCTTGAAGGGCTAAAAATTGGCCTTGATTGTGCGCACGGCGCAGCCTACCTAGTCGCTCCTCAGACTTTTAGTGAGCTTGGAGCTGAAGTTGTTTCCCGTGGTGTGAGTCCAAACGGCCGGAATATCAATGCGGGGTTCGGAAGCCTCTATCCCGAGATCGTGCGAAAATTAGTGCTCGAGCAGAATCTTGATGTTGGAATCTCTCTGGACGGTGATGCAGATCGAGCCGTCTTGGTGGATGAGAAGGGCGGCGTGCTTGATGGCGATATGATTCTGGCCCTGTGCGCCATTGACCTAAAATCTCGCGGGCTCCTTAAGGGAGATAAGATTGTAGCAACGGTAATGTCGAACTTGGGGCTCGAAAAAGTGCTCGCGCCTCACGGCATTAAGGTTGAACGGGCGGGGGTCGGCGATCGCTATGTTCTCGAGATGATGCTCCAGCGCGGTGCTATACTTGGAGGTGAGCAGTCAGGTCATGCCATTTTCCTTGATGCTACCACGACCGGGGATGGGACAATGACCGGGCTTATGGTGCTTGCAGCCATGCTGAGGAGCGGAAAGCCTCTGTCGGCGCTCACGGCAAATTTTGTGAAGTTTCCCCAGAAATTAATTAATATTAATGTTTCTCGAAAGCCGCCTATTGAGAGTGTGGGGCCGGTGCACAAAATCATCACACAGAAAGAAAAAGAGCTTGGTGATAGCGGACGAATTCTTGTGCGCTACTCAGGCACAGAAAACAAAATTCGAGTGATGGTGGAGTGCGAGGACGAAGCCTCCTGTAAGCGTCATGCTACGGACGTGGCTTCGGTTATTGAGCAGGAATTGGGGGCGATGTAGCTGAATAGGGAATCTCTGAAAAAGTCTGCTCTGTGGACTCTGTGCCCTCTGTGGTTTATTTAAATTGTAGAAAAACCACAGAGGACACAGAGGTCACGGAGAGAAAAAATAAAATATAGAGGTTTTTCAGAGGCTCCCTAGCTTGACCCCGCTTGCGCTATGAAGACCAAAAAGAGGGAGTGTATATGAAGAAGAGGCGAGGGAGAGTGTCGGCCCCTCGAAAAAAGCTTCGCGCACCTTCTTCTCGGCGCTTACAAAACACGGCGACCATCTATTCTCTTGAGACGCTGCCACTTTCTTTGCGGGTGCTGCCCAGTGCCAAAGAGATGCGGGCGCTTGATGAAGCTGCCATGGCGCTGGGAGTAACTTCGGCTGAACTCATGGAGCGTGCGGGCAAAGCCGTCGCTGAGTGGATTAAGGCCTCCGCGCGTGAACTGCCAGGTTCCTGTCAATTATCTATTCTTTGCGGGCCAGGAAATAATGGCGGAGATGGTCTTGTTGCGCTGAGGCTACTTAAAAAAGCCAAAGGAATGAAGGCTTGTGCCTTTGTGGTAGCGGCGGCGAGGTATTCCTCTGATTTTCTCGAACAACTGTCTCTCGCGCGAGCGGCGAAATGCCGTGTGTGTTTGGTAGCGCCAGATAATTCAGGAGTGGGTGTGCCCAGTCTTGGGGCTCTCCCTGAGCATGTTGCGGCGCTGCCTCTGGTGACATGGAGCCAGCTTGAACCGGTTCTCGCTTCCGATGGACTGGTGGTCGATGCGCTATTAGGAACCGGCCAAAACTCAGCTCCCCAAGGAGAGATAGAAGCGGGAGTGCGCGCGCTTAGTCAAGCGCGAGAATGTGGAGCGCGCGTTCTTTCGGTGGATATTCCTACAGGGGTGGATGCGTCCGAGGGCAATGTTTTTGAGCCCGCAGTGCAAGCGCATGAGACCCTGGCAATTGAATGCCTCAAGCGCGGCATGCTTCAGTATCCTGCGCGTGGGTTCTGTGGTGTGCTCAAAGTTGCTCCCCTAGGAATTCTCAAGGTTGCTCTCGGTCATGTGCCTCCTCCGCCTCTTCGCGCGCTCTTTCTTGGGGATCCTCTCCTTGAGCTTCCCACTCGGCCAGTCGCAGCACACAAAGGGAATATGAAGCGTGTGCTGGTGGTAGGCGGTTCTCGTGCCATGCCGGGCGCCCCGGTGCTGTCGGGAGAGGCGGCGCTTCGTGCCGGCGCAGCCCTTGTGAGCGTCACTTATGTTCAGGGTTCGCCGCCTGTTTTGGCGGCTCCTGAACTCATGCGTATTTGCCTGGAAGAGGATCCAAGCGCCGCATGGTGGCCCCAGATCGCCGAATGGACAGAGCAGCAAGCAGCGCGTGGGGCAGGTGTCCTTGTTCTTGGGCCTGGCCTTGGGACTGGTGATAACGTTGCCAAGCTGGTTGAGCTTGTGATTGCGCTTTCTCTTACCAAGGATTTGCCGCTCGTGCTTGACGCTGATGGGCTGAGTGCTTTGGCTGGCCTTTTGGCCTCAGGTAAAAGATTAAAACTACCCAAGGCTGTTCTCACCCCGCATCCAGGGGAAATGGCCCGGCTTATCGCGGCTCTATCAGCACACGCTTCTCCCGGGGCGCTTTCGGCTACGGAGATTCAGGCTGCCCGTTATAGTGCCGCCTCGTACCTGGCGTCGACTCTAGCAACCACCGTCGTACTAAAGGGAGCCTCCACCGTGATCGCTTCAGAGATTCCTGAGGAAGAAAATAGTGAGACGCAGGGAATGTTGGGAGGGAAACAGCTTGGAGGGACACTGCTCGGAGGGGCACAGCGCGGCGCGGTGAACCTCACGGGCACTCCCTGGATGGCAACAGGCGGGAGTGGGGATGTGCTGGCAGGAATTATTGCGGGCTTTCTTGCGCAAGGCCTTGAACCCTTTGAAGCTGCTACGGCTGGCGCTTATTATCACGGACGGGCGGGAGAGATTGCTTCCGCAAATAGTGCTTCGGTTAGTGGCTCCACAGGAAAGGCCGGTCACCCGATTATCTCTTCTGACTTGATAACGTTTTTGCCCCAGGCCCTAGATGGAAAGTTTTCAGGGGCCTCGAAGCCTCTCCGGGAGACGCGCCCCAAGCCTCTCGGATCCCCCTCTCGGCTGGGAGAGGTGCACTAGTGGAGCGATTGCTATCAACGGTGCAAGATACTCGCGATCTTGCCGCTGCGCTTGCGCCCAAATTAGAAGCGGCAATTTCGGGAGGCTGTTCGGTTGCACTTATTGGGGGGCTGGGAGCAGGGAAAACCACCTTTGTGCGCCACTTAGTGCAGGTTCTTGGGGGAGATGTTCAAGCGTCGTCCCCCACGTTTGTGTTGTGTCACGAATACCCAGCCAGAGCTGGACTGCTCATAGAGCATTGGGATGTTTACCGGCTTTCTGGTGCGCCAGAAGAACTTCTTTCCCCGCCCGCCCCGAGAGTGCTTCGATTGATTGAATGGGCAGATAAGTTCCCAGAAGTCCTCAGCGACTGCGAATTTGAGCTGACCTTTGAGCTGCGTGGGGAGAATTTGCGAAGGGTCCTTTTAAGGGGCTGGTGAAGGTAGGAGCCTCGCTGGACGATTGCTTCGCTGCGGGCGATACTAAGAGCACGTGGGGAGATGGTAGGGGTATCGTGAAGATAGTTGTAAAAAAATTCGGTGGTACGTCCGTCGCCGACATCGGGCGCATTCGAAATGTTGCGCGCCTACTCAAGCGCTTTCAAGAAAAGAATCCTGACACCAAACTTGTTGTAGTCGTTTCGGCCATGGCCGGGGAGACTAACAAACTCCTTGCGCTTGCGCGTAGCTGCGTAGAGAAGCCAGCAGCTCGCGAATTGGATGTGCTTGTCGCTACAGGAGAGCAAGTTACAGTCGCCCTTCTAGCAATGGCATTGATAGAGCTTGGAATGCCGGCAAGAAGCCTGCTTGCGCAGCAAGCGCGCATCACCACGGACAGACAGTTCATGAACGCGAAAATTGAATCCATCGATGGATCCAATGTCTCGGCGGTTCTTGACCAAGGTGAAATTGCGGTGGTGGCCGGATTTCAGGGCGTGGACGAAGACGGTAATGTGACCACGTTGGGTCGAGGCGGGTCGGATATTACTGCGGTTGCGCTTGCGGCCGCGTTACATGCGGATGCTTGTTACATCTACACCGACGTGGAGGGGGTGTTTACGGCTGACCCGCGGCTGTGTCCTAAGGCGCGTTTAATGAATCTTGTCTCGCACGAAGAGATGCTTGAGCTTGCGAATCTTGGCGCTAAAGTTTTGCACGCTCGGTCGGTGTACTTTGCCATGATGTACCGCGTCCCTATGGTAGTGCTTTCGACCTTTAATCCAGAAGGCGGCGCGACGTGGGTAGTTGAAGAGGAGAAACTTGTGGAAAAGCCAGTAGTAACAGGAATTACCTACCGCACGGACGATGCCAAGCTCACCATCCATAGAATGCGGAATGCGAGCAAAGCGCTTGGCGCAATTTTTACTCGGCTTGCGGAAGAAGATGTCTTTATCGACATGATTACGCAAACGGGGCTAGAAGGCGGTTATACGAGCGTGAGTTTCACGGTGCCCGACGAGAAAAGTTCGCGGGCGCTTGCCCTCTTGCAAGAGGCAGTTCCAGCTCTTGGAGCGGAAGGCGTCTCTATAGAGCGAGATATCGCCAAGGTGTCCGCCGTGGGAGTGGGGATGCAGTACCACACGGGTGTTGCCGCGCGGCTCTTTGAGGCGCTTGCTTCGGAAGGCATTGATGTTCAAATGATTGGCACCTCTGAAATCAAGATTTCGGTAGTGGTGCTACGGAAGTATTGTGAAGTCGCCGTGCGGGCTTTGCACAAGACGTTTATTGAAATGAGCCCCGCAATACTCGCCGAGGCAGAGAGAGGAAGGCCTCTTCAACTTCAAGCCTAAGGGGCTCTTGCGGGAAGCTCCTTGTGAGATTCTGAATCAAAAAGTTAGGGACAGCTTATGGAACAGGTTCTTGGGCTACTCGCGCTCGTCTTTGTATTCCTTGTTCTGGTTGCCTTATTTCTGGGGCCTGCTGCTCGAAAGGGTAAACTACGAAAGGCTTCTACTGCGGATCTTCTCAAGAGTTTGGCTTCTTCTCGCGATGCGAAAAAGCACGTCTTGGATGAGCTGGCTACCCGAACAAAAGAGGCGAAAGGCATAGGAGATGGGCTGCTTGAGCAATTTCTTAAGGGGGATATTCCAGGCGACAGACTGCTTAAGACATTTGTGGCGCTTGGGCCCGATGCATTTCGAAGCATCGAGCGTAGGTCCCGCCGCTTGACGAAGACTGAAGGCGAGGCCCTTCTTGATTTTTTTTCCGAGTTCCAAGAGCTGAGTGATTCGCAAGGGCAGGGACGCATTCTCCGAGAGTTCGTTCCTTCACTTGTGGTGAGCCTCCTCTCCGTAGGTAAGTCGAGCTTGGCGGCATCAATTCTTAGTGAGGTGGGCTCGCACATTGATGGTGAGAATAGAGAGCGTATAGACATGCGCATGCTGGAGAGTCTTTCTTCCGCAGGCGAAGAGGAGGCAGGGGAGGTGTTATTTGCGCTTGAGGAGGCGCCTTTATCGGATCGCGTCGTATCTCACTGCTTATCGCTCTATGAAGGAAGCACGTTTATTGGGAAAGAGAGGCTGCTCTCCCTGCTTGTTTTCTACGCTGAGGAGGGGAGCGATCTCGCGAAAAACTTTCTTCAGACTACTCTAGGACCCGAGCTTCTTCGCGTCCTTTCGTCCAAGGCAGATGACCATGTGAGAGAGGCAGCCATTCTTTTGGCTATACTAGGAGAATTTGCGCCTCCTTCTACCGAAACTGCCCTAAGGGACTTGCTGGTGAATGCTTCAGATTCGGTTTTTCCTGCGCTGCTCGCTGCCTTGGGTAATGTAGTAGAGAGTGACGCCTCCTTCGAGGGCCTTATGAGCTCTTTCTTGGGCCAACTGTGTAAAATTGGAGAGCAGAGCTCTGGTACGCTTAGTTCTGATATTCTTGAAGCGCTCTCCGTTTTTGGGCCGAGTTCTGCCTCGGCGTTGCCGCTGGTGAGAAAGTTCCTGGCGTCAAATGATCAGAAAGTTCGAAGGGCGTGTGCTTATGTGCTGCATAACTTTGGCTCGCCAGAGGCTTTAGGGCTACTCAAGGAGCTGGCGCAGGATGCCGATCCTGTGGTTTCGGCCGAGGCTCAGTTGTGGCTGGATCAGTAGGGCGCTTGGTAGGAGAAGGTCCCTCTCCCATACTGCTCCTTCTTTCTTCGGGCTGTTTCGTGAGGAGGTTTCACCACCGCATCGTTGCTGATGGCCGTTCTCTTATTCTGTGATTGATGCAAAAATAGCGCCCAAATGCCGCATGCCTTACCATCACCCGTGCTCACTCTAAAGAATGTATCAAAAACATTCTCGCGCGGCACTCTCTCCGTCGTAGCGCTACAGGACGTATCGCTTGAACTAAGGGGCGGCGAATTCGTGGCGCTTTGCGGACCTTCAGGCAGCGGCAAAAGTAGCCTCCTTAACATCGCAGGTCTTACGGAGGCACCTTCTGAAGGGGAGGTGTTTCTGGCGGGGGAACGTGCTCCTTTTTCTAACGAGGAGGCGCTTACTGCCATGCGTAAGAAGAGCATCGGGTTTGTCTTTCAGTATTTTAATCTCCTTTCATCGCTCAGCGCCCTCGAGAATGTGGCCACGACCTTGTTGCTCAATGAAGTTCCCTGGAATGAGGCTCGCCGCCAGGCGCTTGAGCTTCTTGGGCGTGTAGGACTTTCGGCGAGAGCGCACCATTTTCCCGAAGAGCTTTCTGGCGGAGAGATGCAGCGCGTGGCGCTCGCGCGGGCTATCGCCCACAGGCCTAAGCTTCTACTTGCGGATGAGCCCACCGGAAACCTTGACAGTGTTACGGGTGATGGCGTGCTTTCTCTGCTGCAAGAGGTTGCTAAAGAGGGAACCGCTATTCTTATGGTTACCCACAGTGACCGGGCGGCGTCTCATTGTGATAGGCGCTTAAATCTCTTAGATGGAAAGCTCTGTCCATGATGAGCGCGGCCACGTTTTTTCGCCTACTTCACTGGACGGTGGTGAGAAGACTCGGCCGGGAGTGGGGACGTGCTCTGCTTCTCGTCGGCGGAATTGCCCTTGGCGTTTCTATGTTCCTCGCTATCCACTTTGCTGCGGAGGCGAGTGTGGGAGCCTTTCGGCAGTCCTCGGAGCTTCTGGGCGGGAACCTCCAGATCCGCTCCCCTTTAGGGACATTCTCTCAGGATGAGCTAAAGGAGCTATATCCATGGCTCGCTGCGAGGTCCAGCCCCATGGTGTTTCTTGAGGCCTCCGCGAAGATTCATACGCAAGGCGGCGATTCTCCTCGCATCTCGGTTACCGGCATTGACCCTCTCGAACAGGTAGCCCTCTTTAGTCAGCGAAGTCCCCCCTCTGAGAAGCAGGGAGCGAGTGCGTCCGAGCGAGACGGGGGAGAGACTGTGCGCGCATGGATTGGAAGTCAATTTGCATTTGCAAAAGGCTCCGAGCTTTGCCTTCATTTCGGACTTAAAGAGACCTGTGTGAAGCCCGAAGTGATTTCTCCTGAGGCGGAGCGCGAGGCTTCGCTTGGGAAAAGTGCGCTAGTCATGGATATCCATGCACTGCAGCGTGCCATAGGCCGAGAGGGGGGAGTGAGTGGGGTTATTGTTAAAGAGCCCGCAGGTCAGAGCTCCGAAGAGCGCCGCTCCTTTCGCCGTGAGCTTGAGGCGCTAGTGATGGAAGTTACTTCAGGACGGCTTGTTCTTGAGGGAGATGAAGAGCGCCAGCAACGCGCGGAAAAGCTTCTTGGAGCCTTTCGCATGAATGTAGCCGTCATGGTACTCATGACGCTTGTGGTTTGCGCGTTTACCGTTTTTAACTCGGCGCAGCTCAGCGTGCGGGCGCTTCTGCCAGAACTTTCTACTCTTCGCACGCTGGGGCTTTCTAGGGCCTGGATGGTGACCGCGGTCATCTTAGAGTCTGCGCTACTTGGTTGTGTGGGAGCCGCATTAGGGCTCACGTTGGGGGCTCCACTTTCGAGCGTCACGGCAGCACTTTTTCTTTCGACCGCTGAGAGCTTGTACCGCGTGCCGCATGTTTCTGAGACCTTGAGTTTTTTCAGTTATCCGGAACTCTATGGCACTTCGTTTTTCGTCGGGGTTCTTGTGAGTGTCTTGGGGGCAGTTCTTCCGGCGCTCAAGGTGCGAAAGGTGGTGCCGGGTGTGGGGACGAGGACCGTGATGCAAGATCCGCCGCCCTCTATGAAGGGAAGACTTGCACTCGCACTTGGACTTTCTCTCGCAGGGGTTCTCTGCGTCGCGGTTGGCTTTCGCTTGCGTTCGGATCTTGCCGCTCATGGCGCTTCTTTTGCGATTGTAGGAGTGGTGATTGCTCTCTCTGCCCCACTGCTTCTTTTCTCGGGTGCTGCGCTCAAGCGATTTCTTCTCCCCGTTCTTAGGCCCCGCCGAGCTTTGGAGCTTCTTCTTGGAGCTAACGGCGCGCTTGGAAATATTAGAGCGAGTGCCGTAGCGGTTGCGACGACAAGCTCCGGTCTCGCCCTGCTGATTGGACTTGGAATTATGGTCGAGAGTTTTAGGACCACTCTTGGACTATGGGTGGAAGATAGTATTGCCGCTGACTTTTATCTAAGCCGAGGCGCGGATACGCCGGGTCAAGCGGGAGAGCTTTCTGAGGACTTTATCGATGATGTGATAAAGGTGCCGGGTGTGGCAGAAGTGCTGCGTTTTAGCCCCAGGGAAGGCACCGTCTGTAGTGCTCAGGGAGCCTGCCTCTTGCTCCCACTTCATGCTGCTGAGGTAAGAGACCAAGCGGACCGACGCAGGTATCGACTCATCGCTGGTGCGTTAGATCTTGAGGCGCTCAATGACGGTCGTGCGGCTCTCGTGAGTGAGAGCGCGGCCGGGAGGTATGGATTTAAAATGGGGGATGCCCTTGAGATATATTTCCCCGGAGCAGCTCCCTTCCGCGTGCTTGTTTCTGGAGTGTACAAAGATTTTACCTCAGAGCGTGGGAATGTGCTTCTTAGTTACCAAATGCTGCGCGCGCGGGGTTTTCTTTCCACCGCGGAGAGCGCCGCCGTGTACTTGAACTCAGCCGCTTCTCGAGAGGGGGTAAGGGAGGCGCTAGAAACCTTAGGGGCAAAGGTGCAGGGACTTAAGCTTCAGGATCAGTCTCAGCTTAGGGGCGCTGTCTTTGAGATTTTTGACAGGACTTTTCGTATTACGGATGTGCTTAAAATTACCGTCATTCTGGTATGTGCGCTTGGATTCGCCGTCACTCTTTCGCAGCTAGCAGGAGAGCGGGGGCGAGAGTTCCGTACCGTAAAAACGCTTGGAGCGCCGCGCTCTTCACTCATGTTGGGAGTGTTTATAGAAGGCGGGATTCTCGCACTGCCAAGTATGTTGCTTGGAATGGCGGGAGGCATTCTCCTGTCTCTGCTTCTCGTGACGGTGATTAACCCGCTCTCTTTTGGCTGGACCCTTGGCTATGTGGTCTCGGCAGAGACCCTTGCCCTTCCTGTTGTGGCGATACTTGCTGCCTACCTGCTGCCTCTTTGTTGGTTTGTCTTTCAGCAGGCGAAACTACTCGCCAGGAGCGATTTGAGCGCTGAGTGATTGGGGAATCTCTAAAGAACTCACCTCTGTGTACCTCTGCGCCCTCTGTGGTGAAATTTTTATGAAAAAATTCACCACAGAGGACACGGAGGTACACAGAGGTGCATTAAGAATGGAGGTTTCTCAGAGGTTCCTTAGGCTATCTTCTTGAAAAGCTTAAGAGTACACCCGTATGGCTGCATACCGGCTGCTTCGCCCCCCACTAAACACAATCCAGATTTCCTAAAGAATTAAGGGCACGTTCACTATCGAGAGCCGCATAACGTAGCGGCTCTTTTTGATTTTTGTTCGGTAAGGGGGGAGGGAATATGCAATCTCTAAGTAACAATGGGGCAAGAGGTCTTGTCATGAGGTCTCTTGGTGAAAAGGCGCGAGATACTCAGTCAACAAATTTAGTAGCAAGGTTACAAGCTGCTTACGAGGCGTCTTCCACTCCCGATGCTCTGGCGGTTCCAATTCTCGCCGCACGAGAGCAATTCGTAGAATTAAGAAACGGGGGAGCGTCATTTGCCGAGGCGCAAACCAGCGCCCTTACGGCTCTGCGAATAGAGTGCCTGAACTTTCTAACTGCAGAGTTTCCTAAGCGCGGCAAGGCTGCTCCTCTTGCGATAAGTCTTTTTAGTGACCTTTGCAGCTCAGGTATGCTTCCGCATGAGGCGGTAGGCATTGCTCGAAATGGCGAGTTTGTCTCTGCTTGGACCGCTGTTTCAAAGAGCCTTCCAGACGCACAGGCAAAGGCAGGTTTAAAGAGCCGGGTCATCCAACTTCTTAGCTCAGGAGAGCCTGTTACTGATGCGGTTCTCTTTCTTAAAGCAGAAGTACTTGGGGCCACACTCCCAGAAGAATCCAAAAGCCGCCGTGAATACCTAGAGGGCTTGCGAGGAACTGCAAGGGCCAAGCTCGCGGATCTCAATGAAAAGAAGATTCCTGAAACGGCGAAGGAACATAAAGAGGCTACTTCGCATCTGGCGAGACTCGCGCATGCAGAAACATTTTATGTGGAACTTGTGTGTGCACTTAGAGCCACGCTGCCCACGCTTAGCGGGGCTAAACTTGACGAACAGGCCTGGGCGCTGGCTCGACATCCTGAGGCCGCAACTGCCATGGCTAGCGTGCTTGCCCGGGAAGAAACTGAAATTCGTCCGGGAAATCGACAGAGACTTCGCGCCTCGTTTATTGAAAAGGTAATAAAGAGAGGTCGCCCGTCCCGTCCAGAATCTTTGAATGAGGCTGCGTTTGAAGCCTGCCAAGAATTTGGTGAGGGAAACGCCGATGGGACAGCTAACCGCATACGAAGTGGGGGAGGAGGGCGGTCCAATGGGAAAGGGGTTGGGAGCGGAGAATAGGCCGCGCTATACTCTGGGGGCCTTCGCGCGCACCAAACAGATTTCTACCTGCCTACGCGAATCCATTACTAGGTAATTTTCCTCACTTTTTCTGTCATCTGGGGAGCACATGGGGGCTCTAGGCTAGCATAACCCTCAGTAGAACCTTGGGGGTTGGCAGGTTCTTTCTTAAAGAGTTCGGTGGGTTAACGTTCGAGAGTAGCTGCGATGGTTCTTCGTTTGCTTGGTAAGCAAAAGGGCTCGCTTTCTCAGCGGCACCCGCGCCAAAGCGCGGGAGTGGGGAAAAAGCGCAGTGCAGTCGGCGCTACGGCGTCTCCAGGAGCTTGGCAGCTCGACGATTTAAAGCGCATCAATGAAACCAGCAATGCAAGGCGCGCCGAGGGACTTCTTACGCGCGTCAAGCGCCTGGCGAACGAGTTCGTGTCAGGAAAGCCCCAATCCTCAAATAGTGAGTCTTCCATTTCGTTTGAGACTGATGCTGAAATTCGCCGCAGCCTTTTTGTCTTAAATCCAGCCACAAAAATTATTCGTATTGAGCGGTCGATGATCTGCTGCAAGGCGCCGCGACTTGATGGAATGCCACGACTCTTTGCGCCTTATGGGCTAAAGGGCGGCGCGGCGCGCTTGGGTCTTCAGGCCTTGCTTGGCGAGGATGTGCGCCATCTTCGTCCGAGGGATATCGATGTCGTGCGCTTCGGCTTAAAGGGCGATGCAGATCAAGTTGCCCTAGACAACCACATGGCAGAGGAGCACATGCCGAAGGATGCTGCTCACGGGCATGGCGTTGAGGTATGCGAGAGCATCGACAGCTATCTCACGAACCGCGATTTTACGATCAATGAAGCAGTGCTTATGGGCGGCCAGATTGTGGTGTCCGCTCAAGCGCTAAGAGACATGTATTTTGGAATTGTGCGGCCTACGCAGCATCTTCTAAAGGGAGGCGAGCTCCTCGAAGGCAAAATGTTTATGAAGGCACTGCGTTTCTGTTCAGAGATGAAAGCGCGTGGCCGCGCCGCAGAGTTTGTTGATGATAATATACATTGCGTGGCCTCTCCATTCGATGTGGCTCTGCATCTTGCACGAGCGCTAGAGACTAGCAATGGCGTGGCAGAAGACTACCTTGCGCGCGCGTTCGCATACGGCGTTCTTGATGCGGCGGAGTTCGGGGCGGGCACTCTCGAGGAAGTCAAAGAAGGACTGTCTCAGATACTGGGGCCAGGAGTTGCGCTCTTTGACAAGGAGCCCGAGCCTGAGGTCGTGCGCTCGGTAGGGATTGGCTTCTCTGTCCAGAGAAGCTAGTTTTATCTCGTGTCTAAAATACCTTATTCAAAGCTTCGAGCTTTCCTTCTTATTTGCTTTAGTTTGGCATTTGGTTTGGCCAGTGAGGCTGAGTTCTCACTTGTCAGTCCTGCGCCACTTTTTGCCCAATCCCTTTCTTTTGAGCGCGCCCTTCCGGGCCGTACCCTCCAGTTTCCCCGGGACCACGGAAACCATCCTACGTTTGAAACTGAATGGTGGTATTTTACTGGGCACTTGTTTGATGAGCAGGGGCAGCCATTCAAGGATGCTTCACGTCAGGGCTTTCAGCTGACCTTTTTTCGCCGAGCAAAAAAAGCTGAGGAGCAATCACCAAACTCTGGTGACGCTGCAAGCTGGAATCAAGTGTATCTCGCTCACGCGGCGCTTTCGGATTTTGTGCGCCCTCAGTTCTTGTTTTCTAAAAGAATTTCGAGCGGCGCCCTTGGTGTAGCAGGCGCAGCCTCCTTTGGCCTTAAGGCTTGGAATAGAGACTGGAAGGCGGAGATGATGGGGGATTCTGTCGTTTTAGAATTCTCCCTGCCCGCTAAAGAAAACGAGGGCAAGGCCCCAGAGACGAAAGAGTCTGAGCCCGAAGTTCGCCTTGTCGGGAAGATAATTGAGGCTCCCGTGCTTCAGGGAGAGGCGGGATTAAGTAAAAAAGGCGTCTGCGAGGGCTGCGCTTCTTTTTACTATTCGGTGCCTCGCCTCGAGCTAACAGGTCATATCCGCCGTGGTGAATCTATTTCGAAAGTTCATGGAATTGGCTGGATGGACCATGAGTTCATGTCCAATGCGCTTGGCAAAGATCAGGTGGGATGGGACTGGTTTAGCTTGAACACCAAAGACGGCGCTTCAGTGATGCTGTTTCAACTCAGAAACAAAAAGGGGGATATCGATTTTTCCTCAGGCACTCTGGTGCGCCGGATTCCAGGGCGTGCCGATCTTCAAGTGAGCATGTTAAAGCCAGAAGATTTTTCGATAGACGTCCTTTCGACCTGGGAAAGTGCAAAATCTAAAGGTCGTTATCCTTCGCATTGGAGAGTTCGGGTACCTAAAGCTGAGCTTGATGTTGAGATTTTGCCAAAGCTGGCAGACCAAGAGCTGGTGTCTAAGGGGGGAGCGGTTGGGGATGTCGCCTATTGGGAGGGTGCGGTGAGCAGCTCCGATAATGCCGTGATTGGGTATGTTGAGATGACTGGCTATGCGGGGGAAATGGGGGAGATTCTCTAGGGAACCTGAAAAACCTCGAGTCTTACTAAACCCGTGTCCTACTAAACCTCTGTGTACTCTCGTGTCCTCTGTGGTGAATTCCTTGATGAGAATTTCACCGCAGAGGACGCGGAGTTACACAGAGGCTAGTTTTTCTGAGGTTCCTTAGAAACCGCGGGCCTTAACGCTGCCGAGATCCTCTTCTGTTTCAGCCCAGGTCGGATTTGAAACAGCTTTGATGCCAGGGGCGCGATTCAGTACTTCGTAGGTATTCGCCCAGCGACTCAGTTTCCGTGCGAATCTGTCTTCGAAATTTGCTTCCCTGATACCAAATACACTCCTGAACGCAGACTCATGATCTTCGCCCGATCGCAAAGTAGAAAAGTACAATCCAAGGCGGTCATAGCCAAATGTTTCAACAAGTGCCTGGGCGGCAATTAGTGACTGTGCATACGCGGCGGCCACCATGTGGGTTTCTAAGCGCGTAAATCCTCCCTGCATGAGCTCAAAGGGGACTGGTGGATTTTCCTTTAGATATTCGTACAAAGCGGGACGGAGCGCAGAGTTTTCGGTGCCCTCTGCAAGCTGAGCGAGCCCCTCGTCTATCCAGCCAGGTGTCTTTCCTGCCGTGAGCGCATGTATTACCGCGTGCGTGTATTCATGCTTTACGGAGCGGGAGATGTTTTCAAAATCTATGGGCTCACTGGGCGAGAGCGGAATAATGATTTGACCACGGTAAAAGAGCGCATTGGTCCAGCGAGGCGCGCCTGTTGAGAGAAAGAAAGCTTCCTCGTCCATGAGCCTTAGTGTCACCGCAAAAGAAGGAATGTCCCCGAATAATGACTCGAAGCGACTATGGGATTGCTTAAGTAGTGCGGCAAGCTTTGCTCCAAGCGGGCTCCATTCTGGCCCGGATACTACGGTGAGAATTGTGCCACTTCCGAGCGAGAAGGCTTTGGAGGCCTGAATTACTTTGGCGCTGCCTTGGCTCTTTGCTCTTAGCTCTCCAAGTGAGACGTTTGAGGAGTTCGATGAGGGAGAGTTAGAGGCCTTAACAGGGACAGAATCTGAATCTAAGTCGGCTGAGGGATTCTCTGAGAGTGGGCCTGCCGCCAAAGAAGAGGGGAGCGCACTTGAGCTCTGATCTATCGCTTCAGCTAGGGGAGTTAGGTAAAGGCAGCTTACAACGCTCAAGGCTAGCGCAAAGAGCCGCGGCCAGGGCCTAGTGGAGGCTGCTTTCGCCTCTGCGGTATCCCTCGGGAATATCGCCGCACACACACACTGACCCACGCAACCTCTTGAAACAACAAAGATGTTTCTTTACTTAAGGCCTGTAAGTGCTAATACTTACGGCGCCTTCCTTAATGAGGTCGGCTAAAACCTGCAGAAACATGAGTGGCAGCGGCTTGGGGATCTGTGGGATTCGCGATAATGGGGCTCGTCAGATGCGGGCGGGCCGATTAAGTTTGCGCGTAGCTTTTTGAATGAGGAGAAACAAAGAATGACAGCTCGAGTGAATGAAATTCTGTCTTGGTACCGCACGGATAACTATGGGGTACTCACGAACCTGCATCGCTTGCTCATGACCGGAACGCTTGCAGGTACGGGGAAACTTGTAATTCTTCCTGTTGACCAAGGATTTGAGCACGGTCCGATTCGAAGTTTCCTTGTGAACCCTCCTTCCCTTGATCCGAATTACCACTTTGAGCTGGCGTTAGAGTCAGGCTGCAATGCCTATGCGGCTCCTTTTCCGCAGTTGGCCGCGGCGTATCCTGATTTTCTTGGCAGGATTCCGCTCATCGTGAAGATGAATAGCAATGATTCTCTCTATTCGAATAAAAATCCCAATCAGGCCATTACCTGCTCAATTAAGGACGCCTTGCAAATTGGCGCCTCGGCGATTGGTTTCACCATCTATCCTGGCACTGGCATGCGTAAGGAGATGTTTGAGGAGATTCGGGAGATGGGCGAAGAAGCTCGGTCTGTGGGTCTTCCTGTGGTGATTTGGGCTTATGCGCGAGGGGAAGCTCTTGGCAAGGATGACGAAACCGCTATCGATACCATTTCATACTCTGCACACTTAGCCTGCCAGCTTGGAGCTCACATTGTGAAAGTTAAGACGCCTTCTGCGCACATAGCCCAAGAGGCCTCGCGCAAAGTGCTCGATAAGCAAAAGACCAAAATTGATACGGTCGCTGACCGCATCAAACTTGTGGTTCAAAGCTGCTTTAATGGGAAGAGGATCGTGATCTTCTCTGGTGGTGAAGCCAAGTCTGAGGAAGATGTGCTAACCGAGGTGCGCGGGATTGCGGCCGGTGGTGGTTTCGGAAGCATCATGGGGCGCAACGCGTTTCAACGACCGAAGGCAGATGGGGTAAAGCTGCTGAAAAACGTCATGGCGGTGTTTCGCGGCTAATCTGAGCCTGGACCACAAAGGACGCTAAGGACGCAAAGAAAGCTCAATTAAGAATAGCAATTTCAACGTATTCCTTTGTGTCCCTTGCGTCCTTTGTGGTGAAAACCTTCTGATGCCCTATTAGGATCTTTGGTTCGTTGACAAGTCTTGATCAAAGAATTAAACTTCTAAAATACTGATTTAATTCACTTCTGCTCTTAGAGGATAAAAAATGGACACATCATCCACTTCAGGTAACACCTCGTCTGAGACCCCTAATGCCCCCTTTGTTGGGTCTGATGAGCAGCCAATTCTTGTAACTCCAGCCGCTGTTGAAGCAATTCGGAACGCAATAGCGCAAGAGGGTGAGCCAGGCGACGGCCTCCGTGTATCTGTTGTTGGCGGCGGATGCTCGGGGTATCAGTACAACCTCGATTTTGAGAAAGAAGCTCGCATGGATGACACCACGCTTGAGTTTGGTGACGTTAAGATCTTCATTGATTCAATTAGCTCTGGGTACCTTAAGGGGACTACCATCGATTTCGTTTCGGGATTGAATGGAACAGGGTTTAAGTTCAATAATCCAAACGCAAAGCGCACCTGCGGTTGCGGTAGTTCCTTTAGCTAAGAAACCCTTCTGGGATTTTGGCCGTCTTGTTTCTGTCGCGGCAGGGGGTTCTACCGGACGCAATTCTGCTTTGCGAGGAGGTTGGAGCTCTGCATGAAGACGCCATATTCTAGATTTGCTTTTTTCTTTTGCCCTCTTATATCGGCTTTGCTGTTGGTGTCTGGCTGCGGCTCTCGCAGCTCGGGTGCCGACCCGCGTGCCAGTTTCCGAAGTCCAACCGACCGGCGAGCTCTTTCAGTTGAAATTGAAAGTTCAGAGCAGGAGGCTCTCAAGGCAATCAAGGCCCAGCCATTGGAGTTTGAGCTTCCTTTTCCTGAGGCAACCTATGCCTGGGAGAGGGCGAGGACCTTTTTCTTGCAGTACACAGGTTCTTTTGCGGTGGAGCCGCTGCCTCAATCGGGAAAGCCCGATAGCCTTGCTATGCTCGTATCCAATAAGGTCGCGGCGAGCGACGCCTATATCTTTGAAGTGCGCCGGGTTACGGGAAAGAAGGGCGCAAAATTCTCGATTAATGCTCGCGCGAGGTCTGCCAGTTCTTCGTCCAAAGAAGCCCGCGTTCAAGCCCAAAATCTTGCGCGTTTCATTAAGTCGGGGACTTTGGATGCGGGGATAACTCCTCCGGCGCCCAAGCACTAACTGCCCTCCTACGGCCAGACTCAACTTCTGGACAAAGAGCTGCCACGTGCCAGGGCGAAAGATCTTGCGGCACCGCGGGGACGCGGCGCCCTACCTTACTTCTTGACCTCGATTCTCCTAGAATTTCGTAGCGCCTCCGTCCTTTGTTTGTACCCCTGCGGCTTCGCAGAGGGGCCTTGTCCACAATTTCATATCAGACACTTAGCGATAATCTTGGCTGCTTAAATATTTTTTTGCGCCCAATCGTAATGGGTTCCAAAAACTGCCCCGACTCTCTTTGCCATAGGTTCTCAGCCTAGCGCAGTGAAGGGATGGGTGGTTATGCAGCAGTATCAGCGGTTGTTCAGCAAGGTTCGCGTCCGGGAAATATATTCGGGTGCAACTTTAGGCATTTGTTTCGCGGTTATGTCTCTGGTGTGCGCAGGGCTAGCGAGCGCCGCTCCGCGCGAAGTTATTCCCGGTGAATATCTCATAGAGCCAGCTGCCCTAGGGGCCGGTTCGCTCACCACCTCCGCGGTCTCGGCCTTAAGCAGTGCAGGACTTCGAATTAAAGATTCGATTTCAGGCGGGAAACGCCTGCTGGTGTCTCCCCGTGTGTCTGCGCTAAGCGCATCGAGCCTCTATGACGAAGCCGATACGTTCTGCAAAGAGCTCATTCGGTCAGGAGTCGCTCGTTCATGCGAGCAGAATCAAAAAATTTCAATTAACAATACCACTCCGAACGATCCCCGGCTTTCTGACCTTTGGGGCATGAGTACCGCTTCCGGTATCGATGCGCCTCGTGCGTGGGACTACTCTCAAGGTAGTACAGAGGTAGTGGTCAGCGTTATCGATACAGGCATCGACTATTCGCATCCCGATTTGATTGCAAACGTCTGGACCAATCCTGGTGAAATTGCGGGTAACGGGATCGACGACGATGCCAATGGATACATCGATGACATCCACGGCATGAATGCACTCACCAATTCAGGTAACCCCATGGATGACAATAGTCATGGGACACACGTCTCGGGAACTATTGGCGGACGCGGCAATAATGGCGTGGGAGTGGTAGGGGTTAACTGGAATGTGAAGATCATGGGTCTTAAGTTCCTAGGATCTGGTGGTTCCGGAAGCGTTGCGGGGGCGGTAAAGGCGATAGACTACATGGTGCTCATGAAGCAGCGAGGCGTGAATATTCGCGTTTCAAACAACTCATGGGGTGGACCAGGATTTTCTCAGGCTTTGAGTGATGCAATTCAGCGTGCTTCAGCTGCCGGCATTGTGTTTGTAGCAGCTGCGGGGAATGAAGGGAACGATAACGACAGCGCCGCTTCGTACCCAGCTGGATATGAGTCTCCTAACGTCGTTTCAGTCGCGGCAATAGATCGTCAACAGAATTTGGCCAGCTTTTCAAATTACGGCCTTACGACAGTTGATATCGCAGCTCCTGGTGTTGATATCCTAAGCACCGTGCCAGGGGGCTACGCTTCTTATTCTGGCACTTCTATGGCAACGCCGCATGTCTCAGGTGCGCTCGCGCTCTTGTTCTCGATTGAGCCTTCGCTTTCCGTTTCGAGCGCGTTGCAGAGGCTTTATGACACTGGTGTGGCACTTACTACGCTAAATGGAGCGGTAAGGACTGGCCGAACGTTGAACGCAGGCCGACTTATGGCGAATGATGCGGTTCCTGTTCCGCCGCCGGCTCCAGCCCCTGAGCATTGCCCCTTCGGATTAAATGCGCGTGCTTCAGGTATCGACCGACGCGCAGACGATGGCTTTATTGTGATTAACGAAGCAGATGAGTTCAATTTTAATCCAATATCCCTGCCGTTCTCCTTCAGTTTTGATGGGGTAGCGGTAAGCAAAGTAGTGCCTTCTCCGAATGGCGTCCTCTATTTCGGATCGGCTCCTTCCTCTATGGATTGGCAAAATGGCGGGGCGGCCCCCAACAATTCGCTGGCTGCCTTACATAGTGACTTTGTTTCTACTGTGAGAGTGAGCCTCTCTTCTGATAGTGCAACCATCTATTGGAAAAGCAGCCTCTATACGAACCCAGATGGGGGCTACGCGGAGACTCGCGTCACGCTTTCAAGTGATGGCAGCATTAAAGAGTCGGTACTCTTTTCCTCTCCGGCAATAGAGCAGGCCGTACGTTCGCAAGTCACCATCGGGGTGACCGGCCGAGCTGGTCAAAGTGTGACGACTTATTCCCACAATGACAAAAAGATAAAGAACGGGACTGTCCTTCTCTACACTCCAACCTGCGGGGCTCCGAATCCACCTCCCACGGGCGGCGATCCTTTGGTGAGCCAGGTGCGGATGTGGGGGCTCGATGCGGCTGGCAGACTCTTGAGCACACTTACTCCTGGGGAACGCCTTCGTATCAAGGTTCGCTCGTTACCTGAGAGCGGTGCCGTTATGGTTCAGGGGACAGTGCGGCTTGATGGCGAGCTCTGCTCTGATGCTCCCGAGGTAACTCTTAACCCCGGTGCAGACGTGACCTTGCAAGGAAGACTATCGAGATCGATGGGTAGTTACGGAGTGAAGCAATTGTCGATCGCCTTTGGCGATTCCCAAGCAAAGCGGCAGGTTATACAAAGCAGAAGTTTAAAAACGCGCGGGAAGGCAAAGCGCGTGTTAACCAAAGCGCGCTTCAGCGCACTCTGCGCCTCAATTACGCGGACGCTGCGTGTGAAGGAGCAGGCAATGAACCTCTGAAAAAGCTAGATCTCAACTTTGTGGTCTTAGTGGTCTTCGTGGTGAAGGCGTGCATTCAAGTAGTTGCCATTTTCTATTGCACCACTAAGACCACAAAGACCACGAAGGAGGACTTTTTCAGAGGTTCCCTAAATTCCACCTACCCCCAGCTTTATCAATCGAGGATAAAGGGCCCAATAAGGGAGATTCTTCATGCGCGCATCATTCGACGTACTCTTGTCACGCTATGCCCAGCTTATTACGCATCATGGGCTTAATATTCAGCCTGGGCAGCTACTCGTGATATCGGCAGAAGTTGCTCACAGGGAGCTTGCACTTAAGGTTGCTGAGTCGGCATATGCCCGAGGTGCGAAACACGTGACTCTGGACCTCATCGAGCCACGAATGCAGCGCATTCGGGTTGCGCACTCCACCCTTGAGCAGATGAAATACGTTCCTCGCTCCCTTGGGCCTAAGTACGACGAACTTGTTGAAGAGATGGGGGCCAACCTAAAGATTGTTGGCCCGGAAGATCCTGATGTGCTTAAGGGACTTGACGCCACCAAGCTTAATACGGGACGGATCGCGAATTATCATGCCGTTAAGCGCCTCTACGAGGAGGGAATTGATAAATCGCGGGTGCATTGGACCGTAGTTGCTGCGGCGACGCAGGGCTGGGCTAGCCGCATCTTCCCAAAGTTGTCTCCTCAGGAGGCCGAAGCGAAGCTTTGGGAGAACCTGTTTTCGATCTGCCGCGTGGATCGGGAGGACTTTCTCGACGCATGGAGGGAGCACAATGCGCTGCTTCATGAGCGCGCACGTAAGTTGACCGACCTCCAGATAGAGTCTTTGCATTTTACTGGCCCTGGTACGGATCTCCTCGTTGGTTTGTCGCCGCGCGCGCTCTTCAAGGGGGGAAGTGATCTCAGCCCACGCGGCGTAAGTTTTGAGCCCAATTTGCCCACCGAAGAGTGCTTTACGACCCCCAATTGGCGGAAAACCACGGGAACGGTGACTGCCACACGCCCTTTTTTCATAAATGGAACTCTTATCAAAGGGTTATGGATGCGTTTTGAGCGCGGAGAGATTGCCGATTTCAAGGCAGAGAGTGGCGAAGCAACCTTTCGCGAATACATTTCGAGCGATGAGGGCGGGCGAAGATTGGGAGAAGTTGCGCTCGTGGGGATCGATTCTCCCGTGTACCGCAGTGGACTTGTCTTTGAGGAGATTCTTCTGGACGAGAATGCCGCATGTCACATTGCGGTGGGTTCCGCTTACAAGTTTTGTGTGAAGGATAGCGCACACTTATCTAAGGAATCTCTTGCGGAGATCGGATGTAACGAAAGTTCGGTGCACACCGACATGATGATCTCCTCTGAGCAGGTAGATGTCGTCGCGCAGCTGCGTGACGGTTCCTCTACGGTGCTTATTCGCAATGGTTCTTGGGCTACATTTCGCTAGCGCATGTTGTTCATAGTGCTGCATTCTCGCATGCGCGGGTGAGTGGTGCGTGCGTCATTGGTGAGCATGATTTTTGCCGCAACGCTTGCGCGCTGACATGCATCTCACCTCTCTGCAACCTCGAAAGAGTGTCAACTGAAATAATTACTTGCCAACAGAAAAAAGCGGTGGCACTCTGCACATGGGCATACATGATACGCATGTATGCTAAGAAAGGTTGTTTCGCTTTTTGTCTTGAGATCGAAAGCTGCGCTCCTCTTCGTAGTGAGTGCGGTAAGAAGACAAAAGGTAGCGAAGCAAACTATATTTTCCCACTGGTCGTTGTTGTTGAGGGCCGGGGAGAACGGGCTTTTTCCCGCTAGAAATGAGGGTTTTGAGGTTCTTCTCTTTCGAGACGACCAGCCGAAGCCTTCAGGCATAGTATGAAGAAGCTTGATTGGTATGTTGCGGGGGCATCCCGTCACTGCAGGTGGGTGTCAAGTCACTTTCGTGTTCTTGATGAAGCTTGTACGTGGTAGATGAGTCCCTCGCTTCTAACTGCAACGGAGATAAAAAATGGCTGCTAAGAAGAAGACTGCAAAGAAGACTGCTACCAAGAAGCGCACCACTGCACGTAAGACTACGCGCAAAACCGCTAGCAGAAAGAAGAAGTAACTTTTGATACTTCTTCGGGGAGGCCTCACTCGGCAGTCTTATTGATAGTCGAGCAGTCTTCCTGATAGTTATCTTCTTTTAGGTTGTTCAAGGGCGTCGGATCGCAAGATCAAACCCTAGACAGTCTAATAAGAAGAGTGACGGGCTCCTCTGGTTTACCAGCGGGGCCCGTTGCCATTTCGGGAGAGTTTTGGATTTGCGCTAACGGCGTTTGAGCCGATGGGCGTAGTTGGCCTAGGATTGGGCTAGTTTTTGTTTCGAGAGTCGAGCGCTTTCGGCGCCGCCTTGGGTGAAAATGGTATGCAACAATTTGAACCTCGCTGTGTATGGGGGACGTCTCTGCCGGATTGTTTCTCCGCGGAGTGTTTGCCTGATGCATTACGTTCGGCGGAAAGAGGGGATTTGCGCTGGCTTCCAGAAGGTCAGGCATATGAGCTCAGCGGTGGTAGCTCCGTGACGGTGTATCGATGGCCAGGTTTCGAGGTTTATGGCGCCTTAGTTGAGCTAAGCGGCGGGTATCCGGCAGCTGGCTACTTAGCGAGAAATGTTGGCCGGAATGAGCGAATTACGCTCATTGAGGGCACGGCTGAATTTTTAATTGATGGCGTTCTCATTTCCTTGCGGCCTAGGGATCAAGTGCTAGCGCGTGAGGGCGCCCGCTATTCTCTCCGTGGTCAGGGGCGCCTCGTAGTGGCAGTGCGAGATATCGTCGGTGCCTCTACTGCTATTGAGGCGGGCCCTACTGAGGCGGGCCCTACTGAGGCGGGGTAGCGTACTTCGCGCGATTTGGTTTTAGGGCTGCGCTTGAAGTTCTGTAAGCTCCCATCTGTAGTGCAAAGCCGCCTACTTTAAGCCTCCCTCTGCTTGTAAGCCCTCGTCCCTAGCGGTCAAATCCAACCGCAAGGTTTGCCTTTTCAGGTCCAAGAGTCTCACTTCGGAGCTGCGAGCTAAACAGCTGACCACCTCCAACCACAAGCCGTACCTCGAGGCCTTTGGTGCCGTCGGGGCCATCCCGGAAGGGGACCGCAACGTCAAAGCGAATCACGCCGCCGCCTGTGGAGCGCGGAAAGCCGAGACGTAGACCTATGCCAGCGTCTCCGTAGAGTCTGTCAGTGAAGAGATGGTCAAGGCCATCGTTGGTTGCTCCGCCCGCGTCAATAAATGCCGCAGCGCCGACACTCATGAGGTGAAACACATCGTCCGCAAGGTGAACCCTGTCTTCAATGTTGAGAACCATGCGTCGGTCCCCTGTGAAGGCTCTCGCTTTGTACCCACGGAGCGCATTGTCTCCGCCCACCGTGAACTGACGGTCGCCATCAAGTTGGTCCCCGTAGTCCAGGAAATAGGAGGCAGCAAAGGTGTGTTTTCCAAGAAAAGTATCGCGCTCTTTCAAGGATCCGAGCACGTGGTAGTACTTAATTTCAAAGCGTGCGAGAGAATTGACGAACTCTCCACCTTCAAATCGTGAGGCCACTCCAGCCTCTCCTCGCACAAAAGAGCCGGCACTAAATTGGTAGCCTTTGCTTCGATTGAAAGAGAGTAAGAGCGCATCGCGCGTTGAGCCGAGGATTTCTGGGGCATACGTACCGTTTAAGTCGTACTGATCTCCAAGGTTGTAGTCCTCGACTCGATCGAATCTATCGATGTAATTCATCGGGATGAAGCGCGGCTCAAGACGCTGATAGGCGAGGTGTGGGCCACTGAAGGTCCGATTGGTAGGGAGGCGCGCAGGGTCATTGCTTACTTCAAGAGGGTTGAGGTCAAGATCCTTATAGTCCTGAGCGGAGGCCACAGAGAAATCGTCTTGAAGGTAGCTATAGCCTAGGGAGAATCGGTCGAGGGTATCCTCAGGGTCTCCCGAGCTCCAGGTGTATCTTGTGACGAACTCGTTGTTTTCTTGTCTATAAATGTAGTCTTCCTCGCCATTCTCGAACAAGCGACCGACCGTGTCAGC
>JBIKWF010000099.1:0-17335 GCA_044356455.1 Bdellovibrionota bacterium
ATCCGAACTTCGATTGTTTTGTTCCGCCGAAAGAGAAGGGTTCACGCGGAACGGGCACTCCAATGTTAACTCCAATCATACCTGAGGTTGCGCGTTCGGCGACAAAACGGGCGACCGCTCCGCTTGTGGTGAATACTGAAGTCGCATTTCCATAAACGCTCCTTGCTTCGATAGCGAGCGCCTCTGAGAGGGAGTCCACACGCACGATGGTAAGGACGGGCCCAAAAATCTCCACCTGCGCACACTCCATATCGGGTGTGGCGTGATCAATAATGGTTGGTCCAAGCCAGTTACCGCCTTCGTATCCAGCAGGAGCCTTGGCCTTTCGCCCATCGACAATAACTTTGGCGCCATTTTGCTCGGCGATATCGATAGCATTACAGATTCTCTCATACGCGCTGCGATCGATTATGGCGCCTAAACAATCTCCTGGGGTAATTGCCTGGGCAGCTTCGGCAATTTTAGAGATGTGGTGGTCGACGGGACCAACGGCAAGCATCAAACTCGCCGCCATGCAGCGCTGACCGGCGCAGCCAGTGAAGGAGGCGACCACACCTGAAGCCGCAATTTTCTCATCCGCATCTGGCACAAGAATTACTGAGTTTTTTGCTCCTCCGAGGCACAGTGCTCGTTTTCCTTGTGAGGTGGCGGTGGTGTAGACGGAATGGGCTGCCGCAGTTGAGCCCACAAATGCAACGGCACGAACTTCTGGGTGTGTGATGAGGGCTTCTACGGTTGCCCTGTCTCCATTCACAATTGAGAATACTCCCACGGGGATTCCTGCGGTACGCAGAAGGTCGCCCATAAGTTGAGAAGTAAGGGGCACCTTCTCGCTTGGCTTAAGAATGAAGCAATTCCCGAGCGCAAGGGCGATGGGGTACATCCAAAGCGGAACCATGGCAGGAAAGTTAAAGGGCGTAATTCCAACTACGACGCCCAGTGGCTCGCGTGTGCTATGACAGGTGACGCCGCGGCTCACTTCAAGCAGTTCTCCTGCAGCCATGTTCTGCAGGCTCAGGGCAAACTCTACGACTTCGAGTCCCTTAAGAATTCCTGCACGGGCCTCAGCCACTGTTTTTCCTGACTCAATGGCCGCCGTGTTCGAAAGTTTATCCAGATTGAGGAGCGCCAATTCACGAAATTTAAAAAGTGGTTGGCAGCGCTCCTTAATTGGAGTGCTTCTCCAGCCAGGGAAGGCAGAGGCAGCTCGCCGAATAGCGTCGCTGACCGCTTCGGGTCCAGAGAGAGGGACTGTTCCTATCTGCTTCCCGGAGTAGGGGCTGATGACGGGAAGATCGCTTGAGTCAGGCGGCATGTTCCATTCACGGCCCACCAAGTTCATGCATTGGATGGGGCGTTCGGGGAGGTCGACAAGCTTCATGATATACCCTGTAAGGCTTTAAAACTAAGGTCATTATTGTAGTCCTACGCCGAGGATTCCGCCAGAAAAATTGGGGCCTGGCTTTGCCGCAGCCAAGTATCTTTCAATTTGACGGGTCGGTTGCTTATCACGGTTCATTGTAGGCACTTGAAAGATCATTCGGCACGCCGGGGACGGCGCGCCCTACCAAAATGACCTGTCAATTGGTAGGGCGCGCCGCTGCGCCTTTGCCAGTAGGCGACGGCGAGACGCACGCCCCGGCGTGCCGAATGATCTCCCGGCCCAGCCCAATTGGTTTCGATTTGTCGCCACGAGGCAGGCTGAAAGATCACGCGGCGCCCTGGGGACAGGGCGCCCAACCAAGATGTTTCGCGAATGGGTAGGGCGCGCCGCTGCGCCTTTGCCAGAGGGCGACGGCGAGACTCACGCCCTGGCGTGCCGAATCATATGCCAGACCCGCCCTTGGCTGCGGTAGTTTCCTACTAGCACTGCAGAAGGAGCACGCCGCGTGTCAATGCCCATGCGGTGCCTCACCACCGCACCTAATGCTCTCAATCAACAGAGAATTCCTATAGAGAATGCTAATCCATACACAAAATTACAAATTACTATAAAAACACGCATGACTAGGATCGTGGCGAGGGTTCTCTCTTGCTACGATCTTTTTCATCGCGAGTAGGGTAGACAGTTCCAGAGGGTTTCAATGGACTTCTGCGCTAGGGGCGTACCTTGGCGCGTGAAGTCTCCTACGGAGGTTGTTCCATGCTTACTGAAAATTTTGAAATTGCAGCGGGCTCCATTGTGGGCCGCTTCCATCTTGGACAGAACGGCCTTCTCAAGGGTCAGAACAATCAAGATGCGTTTGCCATCCATGAAGGTCCACAGGGGCTTATCATGGTCGTGTGTGATGGTTGTGGGTCCGAGCCGTATTCCGAATTCGGGGCGCGGCTTGGAGCGGACCTCCTGGTAGCTGCTCTTCGAACGCAGCTCGCACGCGGCGTGTTCTGGGGGGCAAGCCCCTCCGAACATTCCCGGGTGGCTGCTCTCGTGTGGGAGCGTGCGCGTCAGGATGTGATTGCCCAGTTGCGTGTGCTTGCGCTCACGCTTGCGGGGCAAGGGAGTATCACTGAGTACGTGAGTTCGCGGCTTCTCTTTACGACAGTGGCTGCGATTGTCACCCCTGAAGTGACTTCGGTTGCTTCAATCGGTGACGGGTACGTGGTGCTGAACGAAGAGGTGCAAAGGCTTGGGCCTTTCCCTGACAATACTCCGCCATACCTCGCGTATGCGATGGTTGATTCGTCGTTCAGTGCTCGTCCTGGGTCTCTTGAGTTCCAGCCCGTCCGAGTACTTCGAACGGAGCACGTGCAGAGCTTACTTCTCGCCAGTGATGGCTTGGAGGATGTTCTTGCGTGCCGTGAGTGCGAAATTCCCGGCCGCTCAGAAAAGCTGGGGGAGCTTTCTCAGTTTTGGAGGAACGACCTGTTCTTCAAAAACAAAGACGCTCTCAGGCGCAGGCTTGTGCTGGCCAACAGCGAAGTCACGAAACTGAGTCGCGGTCGCGGTGAACTCGAAAGAGCTCAGCCGCTCCTCAAAGATGATACGACTCTGGTCGTGCTCAGGCGCAAGGTTCCATGAACATTGTTCGGCACCGCGGGGACGCGGCGCCCTACCTGAACATTTGTTTCCGGACTTCATTCACCATCAACTATGAAAGGAGGTTCAATATGCCTCGCGAGGTATATCTGAATCGAGAACCAATTCGCCTCGACCCTACGCTCCTTCTGGGGCAAGGGGGCGAGGCTGAAGTGTTTGATCTGAGGGGCCGCGTGCAAAGCGCGGTCCCGTTGGCACTTAAGGTCTGGATGCCTCCGGACCACCCGCAGTTTGCTGGCAGCGATCCCGACAGTGAGCGGAATCGCAAGGCAGCTGCGTCGCGCATCGCAGAGTATGGGCGAAAGCTTCGCGAGTTCCCGCGAAATCTGCCGCCTGAGGTGGTTGCTCCACGCGAGCTAGCCACTGACAGGCTGTCAGAGGTCGTTGGCTACAGCATGGAGCTTGTGAGCGGCGCTGAGCCGCTTAGAGTTCTGGGACAAAAGGGATACCGCACCAAGCAAGGAATTGAGATTCCCTCGGTTCTCCGTCTCTTTCGGGCATTGCATCACGCCGTTGATGCCGTGCACCGAGCAGGGGCGGTGATCGGGGACTTCAACTACTTGAACGTCTTGGTGCGGGGCGAAGCCCCCTTCCTCATCGATGCCGATAGCTTCCAGTTCGGAAACTGGCAGTGCAGAAGCTTCACGACACGCTTTGTCGACCCGCTCATTTGTGACGGGAAGGCAAAGCTGCCCGTGCAAGTTAAGCCGCACAGCGCAGTGACGGATTGGTACGCATACGCGCTGATGCTGTTTGAGTGTCTGATGTTCGTGGGCCCCTACGGAGGGGTGTACCGTCCTCGCAAGAAGACGGACCTTGTTCCAGAGGACGCACGGTCCCTCAAACGCATCTCAGTGTTCTCGCCGGAGGTGATGTTTCCGCAAAAAGCGGTTCCACTGACTTGGCTTCCCACGCAGGTCAGTGACTTCTACGGCAAGCTCTTGCACGACGATGCGCGTGGGGTTTTCCCCCTCGCGCTTCTCGAGCAGCTTCTTGCGCACGCCGAAGGGCGTGTGCATGAGCCGCAGGTGTTTGCGCCAACTCCTGGTACTCAGGAAGTGGTGCGAGGCTCGGTGCGAGTCCGGAAGCTCTTTAGCGAGGGTGGGCCAATCGAACGTGCAGTGATGCATGACGGTCGGCTCTCAGTCGTTCTGCATAAGGACGGCAAGCTCATCCGTGAAGACGGAGGAGCGGTGCTCGTGACGGTGCGCGATCCTCGCCTCGCGGTGGGTATCTCGAGCCGTGAAACGATTCTCGCGAAGGGGGACATGCTTGCGGTTTTGACTCCGGGCGAACCGGCAATCCGTGAACATGTCGACACGTTCCAAGGCAGGTTCCCCGTGTTCGGGTGCAATGCGAGACACTACTACTGGGTCTCTCAGGGCATGCTGAAACGCAGCGACGTGCTTGGACCCGCAGTGGTGGGCCAAGTTCTCTCGCAGCAGACGCGCTTTTGGGTCGGCCCTAAGTTTGGCTTCGGGTTCTACCGCACGGGCGGACTGATGACGGGTTTTGTCTTTGATGCGGAGCGGCTTGGTCTCAACGACTCGGTCGCGCTGCCTCCTCTTAGGGAGGAAATCATCGACGCTACCTGCTTCTTCTCAAGTCAGCGCGCCTGGTTCTGCATGACGCTTAGGCGCGGCGCAGACCTGGTGAATCGCTGTGTGGTGATTCGGCCGGACGGGACGGTGTCTCCGATGGCCGAAGCTCCGGAAGGTTCGGACGGCTGGCTTGGGTCGATTCGCGGCAAGTGTGCCGCGACGATTCCTGGGCCAAACGGCAGCGTGCTGCATAGGCTCTTGTCCTATTCCGATCAGGGGCTGGTGGCGGTCGATGAGACTTCCACTGGTCCGGCCGAAACGGTTCGCTACCCTGATACGCTCCCGTTCCTGGAGCACGATGGAGCTCTTATCGCTGATGGTAAGGACAGCGTGCTTCAGGTCAAGAAATCAGAGGTCTGGCGTCTCACGTTCGCGTGAGCGTCCTCAAACCTTAAGACAGAAAGTTCCAAGGAAGAGGTGCCGCGCTGCTTGTTGCAGCGCAGCCCTCTCTTCCAAGTTCCCCGCTGTGGGAACAGAAAGGTCAGTGCTTTATGGCGAAGGCAACCACTGCCGCGTCGTTCATTCCTTCGTTCTTCAACCCCAAGACCGTGGGCGAGATTCGTTCGTCCGACTACGGAGCCGTGGCCTCGGAAGCTGAACGCCTGCGCGGCGTTCTTGGCATCCAGCCTTCGGCAACGGACCGGCTGCGTATCGCGCTCATGCCGATCGACTGCCAGATCGGGTTCTGTGTCCCCGGACAGCCGCTCTACGTGGGGGGCCGGTCCGGAACTGGTGCGGTTGATGATACCCGCCGCCTGTGCGAGTTCATCTTCCGCGAGGCGGGTAACATCACGGATATCTATCCGACGATGGACACCCACTTCGCCTTCCAGATCTTCCACCCGGCCTTCTTGGTGGATGCGGCGGGTAACCACCCGCAGCCCTTCACCCAGATCTCGCTCGCGGACATCGAGTCCGGGGTGTGGTCGGTGGATCCCAAGGCCGCGTATGCGGTTACGGGAAATCCCAATGGCTACGTGAAGCTCCAGGAACACCTGGTGCACTACGCACGGAGTCTCTCCAAGGGCAGCAAGTTTGCGCTCTCGGTGTGGCCCTACCACTGCCTGCTGGGCGGGGTGGACCATGCTCTGGTGCCGGCCTTGCATGAAGCCATCGTGTACCACTCCTTGCTGCGGAGCACTCAGGTGCACCCGCAGATCAAGGGCGGCAACCCGATGACGGAGAACTACTCCATCTTCAAGCCAGAAGTTCTGGCAGGGGCGGATGGTCGTCCCATCGCGCAGCGCAACACGCTCTTCATGGAGGCTCTGCTCAAGAACGACATCGTCGTGATTGGCGGCCAGGCGAAGAGCCACTGCGTGGCGTGGTCGATCGATGACTTCCTCTCGGAGATCTTGGCCAAGGATCCGAAGCTCGCTGAGAAGGTGTACCTACTCGACGATGCTTCGTCTCCAGTGGTCGTCCCCGGGATCTTGGACTTCACCGATCAGGCGGAAGAGGCGTACCGGCGTTTTGCCGCAGCGGGCATGCACATCGTCAGCACGACCACCCCGATTCGGGACTGGCCGGGCATCGATGTGAGTCGCATGCGCTAAGCGGCAAGCGAAGAGAGAAGGGGGAGGCGGTGTGTGCCGTCTCCCCCCTGTGAAGTAGTGGTGTTTTTGTTGCACTTCAAACCCCTTCTAGCCTGGTCTTCTCACGGCCCCTAAGGGCCGAGAGAGGACCAGGCTAGCTAACGCCCGGACGGCGTTAGCAAATCGCGACCATCGGGAGCGATTTGGAGCGCACCGGAGGGCGACGCTGCGTAGGCGGCGCTCGTAGGTGCGCGATGTTGGAAATCCGCCTGGATGGCGGATTTCCAACGCAGTCTCACGGACCCGTCAGGGATCCCGTGAGACATGATGGCTAGAAAGGAAGGTTTCCATGAGTTCTCAAGGTAATACGTTGGACGCGGCTGCGCTCTTTGGCGCTGCCGCTGACCAGGGCCTCGTTTCGGCCGCCACGCACCAGGCTTTGACGGTGGTGGATCTCGGCGCGCAGATTCAAGCTGCGCTCGGGACTCCCCCGGATCTGATCGAGGCCACCGAGCAGTTTTTGGTGGCGCTCGAGCTCGACGATTCGATTTCGATCCGGGTCGCCGGCAACGAGCAAATCGTGCGCGACGGTGTCAAGGAGGTCGTGAGGGCGCTCGGAGGTTCCAAGACCTCTGACGGGATTCTGATGTTGATTCATAAACTCAACAGCGGACTCCTGTGTCCGTTCACGCCGATTCGTGACGTTCCGCCAATCACGGCTCAGAACTACTCGTGCAGTGGTGACACGCCCTTGTACGACCGTACGTTCGAGACGCTAAGTACCGTGCTCGCCAAGCAGGTGCAGGTCAACCAGACCGGCGCTCAGGTCCGTACGGCCACACTGATCGTGACTGACGGCGCCAACAATGCCTCGCGGCGCAGCGCGGCAGAGGTCAAGAAGCTCGTGATGGACCTGCTGAAGGCCGAGTGCCACATCGTCGCTGCCATGGGCATCGACGACGGCTCGACGGACTTCCGGCAGGTGTTCTCGGAAATGGGGATTCCCGACCAGTGGATCCTCACCCCCAAGAACAACCCGACCGAGATTCGGCGCGCGTTCAACCTGTTCTCGCGTTCAAGCGTGCAGGCCTCGCAAGGGGCTGCCAGCTTCAGCAAGACCAATGCCGGAGGATTCCAGACGCCGTAACCTAGGTGCCTGGCTCTTTCGGTTAATGAATCGATTTCAAGAAAGGAGGAATAGAAAGGACTTAGGTCCCTTCTTACCTCGTAGGTAAGCATGGGAAGGATTTTGATTTAGGCGCATCGGGGCGTGGCACCTTTAAGGGATAAAACCCACACGCCCCAATTTTTCTCTTCTTTGAGATTCTCTGGAACTGCCTACTTTCGCGCGATGCGCAGAGCGCTTGCTACAGTTCTTATGGCTTGTGGGAACAACCACTAAGAACACAGAGATCACTAAGGGAAGTTTTTCTCTCTGTGATCTCTGTGTCCTCTGTGGTTTTTCAACAATTTAAATCAACCACAGAGGGCACAGAGTTCACAGAGTAGATTTTTTCAGAGATTTCCTAAATATCTTCGAGCCCAAGCGAGGCGCGATCTACGCCGGCAAGAGCTGCAAGTTCAGGGGAGGGGGCAATTCCCTCAATCGCACTACTTCCGATAATTTGAAGAGCTCGAATGCGCGGGTCTAGAGGGGGGAAATCTGATACGTGACCTTCGCCCTTAAGTATAAGACTTTCGCCTGGTGGGCGTGGCCTAAAAACAGACTGGGATCCCGGGGCGGGAGATTCAGGGACTTCCCCCGGAGTTCGAAAAGTAAGCTCATTTTTAGGAGTCTCTTGTTGCATAGTGCCCACGCTACCATAACTGCTCCCTTTCACCCCAAGGGAGTGAGGGACAGGCGCTCAGACGATTCAATTAGTTACCACCTCCCATTTGCACCACTAAGACCACGTAGGGCGACTTTTTCAGTGGTCCCTTAAGTCAGGATTCGACCTTGGTAGTGGGGAAGGGGGTGGTACTATCTCTTCCTCCCCGTTGAATAATAATTGCAGCGGGTGTGAACTAGGGAACCTCTGAAAAGGTCTTCCTTCGTGGTCTTTGAGGTCTTAGTGGTGCAAATGAGAGATGGTATCCACCCTGATGCATGGGCTCGCCACAAAGACCACAAAGTTGGGGGAAGGGTTTTTTCTGAGGCTCCCCAGTAATGAGGTCTCGTTGTTGTTTGGTGTAGTACATGACGCTTCGCAGTGATGTTCCGGTTTCGTCTTCCCTCCCATCAAGAGAACTATCTGAAGCTGGAACTTCAGCCTCTGTGTTTCAGGCGCTTGTAACCGAGCTTGCAAGAACACATGCGCCAGCGGTTCAAACGCTTTCCTACGAGCAGTATCTAGGTAATGTCCTTGCCTCTCCCCATCTCTTCCTTCGAAACAGTGCAGGCTACCTCGCTGATGCCATCTCATCTTTCGGGTCCACTCCGCTCAAGCGCTTTGGAAAGGAGATTCTAGCCTTTGAGTGCGTAAACCGCCCGTGGCTTCCGGCCCAGGTGCGAGAACAAGAGCGCATCATTGGCCAAGAGCTTCCGCTCTTTGATCTTTATTCGGTGTGCCGCGAACTCGGACGAAGTCCACACCCGCGAAAGCAGATAATCCTGCATGGTCAGCCAGGATCTGGAAAAACTACTCTTGCGGAGATGATAGTTGAAGCCGCCGAGCATTATTCTCAAACAAATCCTGAAGGGGCTCTTTACCGCCTTGCTTTTCGGCTGAGCGATGAAAGCGTTACCACAAGTATCGCATCTGTTCTTCGTGCAGCGGATGCTGACCGGATAAATGCAGCCAAAGTTGGCCGATCTCAAATTAGATTGGAGTCGGGATGGAACACCGATCCGCTCTTTCTCATGCAGTCCCGCAGATCGGAAGATGGAATAGAGAGTCAGCGTGAGTCATTGGCAGCTCTTATCCAAAAGACGGCAAGTCGTAAGAAGGGATCGGCCCAAGAAGGCTCGCGTTATGTTAATACTGACTACCTCTTAAGGGGAGAGCTCGACCCGTTTTCCAAGACCGTCTTCGAGGAACTCATTCGCTTCTATAAGGGAGACGTGGCGACCGTGTTTAATCGCCACGTTGTGGTTGAGCGTTGGGTGCTTGACCGCGGGCGAGGCGAGGGCATTAATGAGTTGAGCACAAAGGGCGATACTCATGTACGCCGTGAGGTTGCGCATGTGCCTACTGGTTATGGGGCGGGACGTGACATCCCTCAGCTTGATCAAAGTCAGACCCCGACAATTAGAGTTATTAGTCCTCTCACGCGATCAAATCGAGGCATTCTTGTGCACTCGGACATGCTCAGGGTCTCGCCTGGTACTGATGTCCCAACGATTGGTTCCTATAATCACTTGCTCGACGCCATTGAGCACGGGAAGAACTTAGACCATGGAGCGGTTGGAAAAATTGGGGTTTGCTTTGTTGCCACTACTACGAGTCATGATGCTTACCGCGCTCAGGAGAATGTTCAGAATGAATTTGACTCGTTCGCGAGACGGACGAAGTTCGTCACGGTTCCCCATCTCCGAAGGGCGATTGATGAACAGCAGCTTGTAAGGCGCGCGCTCGAGCGACACGCGCCGAAAGATGAGCGCGAGATTGACCCTTACGTTGAGCGGCTGATTGCTTTGTTTACCGTAGCGAGCCGGACATTTCCTCCAGATTCCGAGGCGCTCATACAGAAGAGCGAACCGCTTGCTTTCATCAAAGGCATGACACTGCTTGAGAAGATTATATTACTCGATGAGAAAGTAGGGCCGGATGCGGATGGCGAGCTCAATTTGTTTCGGGCCAATTCACAGGCTTGGAATTCTGATCAGCTTCGAAAGCTAAGAGAGAATATTGGTCTCATTGCAGATCAGTTCCAGGTCGGCGTGGGGAGGACCCGCTTTGTTTCTTATGAAGGCGGATCCGGGATTCCTTCAAGCGAGACAGCTTCGCTTGTTGCGGAGATTGTGAATGCCACTCCGGTAGGATGTATCACAGTTATTGATGCACTCAAGCTTCTTGAAGAGCGCTGCGATGGGGGATTTTCTCACTATGCCGAGGTAGAGAAGTATCGCCAGGGCGAAATAAGAAAATTGGTAAAGCGTGCGAGGCGGGCGGCGCTTAGAGATGGAGAGACGGTTGGGAGGAAGGAACTAGAAAAGTTTCGGGCAGACGCAGAGAAGGAGTTTAGTGCCCAGTGGCGCTTTCAGCGAGCTGAAGACGTTTTGAAGGCAGTCGAGTCCTGGGCTCAGCGCACTATCTTTCGCGATATTAGCCTTGCGCTGAATGAGGCTACTATGGTTTCAGGTATGTCTCTTCAGAAATACGTAGCGCACGTACGGGCATCTCTTTCCCCGGGTACAGAGGTTCCGCCAGAGTATAGAGGAAGTAGATTGTCAAAAAATTCTGGCCCCGATGAGGCGGTGATGGTGGCCTTCGAGAATCTCGCGGCGGGAGGGGCTGACCATTTTGGACGCGCGCGATCTCGCGCGCAGTATCGCCAGGGCATCATGACTACGTTAAACACCGCAGCCATAGATCATCAAGATGACCCTTCTTGGGTAGTAAATAATCTTTCCTCTCTTTTTCCTGAAATCGCGAGAAACATCGAGGTTTCAGCCTCTCTTACGCCTCAGAGACGAGCTGAGATAAAGGAGCTTGTCGCGAATATTCAGAGTTTTGAGACGCCAGGCAACCTGCGTGAGGCTGAGCAGGACAAGTTGAGGGAGCGCGACCTAAGAATCTATAGAACCGTCATGGAGTATCTAAAAGAGAAGAGAAGATATCCCCCTTCCTGTATCGTCAGATTAGTCTCTTGGGCAGCAAAAAGCGATGCGAGTAGGGGGTAGCTGCTAAAGGAACGAGCGCTAAGATCAGCTCACAAGACTAATGAGGAGCATTCAAAGTCCGCTCAAGTTCCTCAGCCCGGTCAAGCCATTTCCCAAGGCTTAGTCCAATGCCGCGTGCCCAAAAGGTGGGATCGTTGGGATCAAGATCGAAGGGCTTCAAAAGCTCCCCCGCATCTTTGCTTCCTCCGGCCCGCAAAAGGTCCAGGTATTTAGGCTCAAATGATTTGCCAAGTGCGCTGCGCATTACAAACAAACTTTGCGTGAGAAGCTCGCCAAACGCATAGGCATAGACATAAAACGGGTTCATGAAGTGCGAGACATAGCTCCACAAATAATCAATGTCGCTATAGGTAAAAATCTCGCCTTCTGGTCCGTAGAGCTCTGCGGTGCCATCTATCCAAAGACCACAAAAATCTTTTGTGGTGAGCTTGCCATTTTTGCGTGCGGCATGCGCGCGTTGCTCAAAGAAGCTAAAGCCAATTTGGCGCACGACGCTGTTGATGAAATCTGAGCTTTTCTCCATGAGAAGTGCGAGCTCGGCTTCCGGAGTGCGCGCTTGTTTTACAAGATGTTCAAAAACAAGCATCTCGCCAAAAATCGAGGCCGTTTCGGCGTATGCTAAGGGAGCCTGGAATAGTAGCGGTCCTTGCGCTTCGGCCGCGAGTAGCCCATGCACGCCGTGCCCAAATTCATGCGCAAGCGTCATGACATCCCGCTCGGTGCCGAGGTAGTTCATCAAAGTATACGATCTATTTCCGTAGGGTGGGGGAAGGGCGACGGAGTAATTAAAAGCTCCCGACTGCTTGCCTTTGTAGGAGGGCGCATCGACCCAGCCCTTTTCGGCCATCATGCCGGCCATTTGAGAAAGAGTGGGGCTAAACGAACCCCAGGCATCTTGGACGAGCGTAAGGGCGGCGTCCCAGGAAATGCCGGCTTCTGGAGTGCGCCGAATACGCGCAGTGCGGTCTGACCAGCGTAGCACCTTCTTGCCGATCTGTCTTGAAAGGAGCTGATAGTACCTACGTGCCTGCTTGGCGCCTTCGGTGCGTACCGCTTCGTGCAAAGCGTCGACCATCTGGTCCGATACGCGATTCTCAAGGTTTCGAGCAGCCATAGAGTGGGGATAGCCGCGCTCGTCATCCTCAAGCCCTTTCTCGCCTATCATGCTGTTTAAGGCCCGGGTCGCAACGGGAGCGAGTCCTTTCTTTAATCCGCGATTTAGGCTTTGCATCGCAGAAAAGCGCACATCGCTTTCATGATGATGAAGGGCCAGATTAAGCACCTCAGTCATAGAAAGGTTACGCCGCGGAGCATCGGGATGTTGCACTTTAAAGCGCAGCCCCACTTCAAGCTCGTCAACATAGTCTTGCCATTCCGAGGGGCCAAAAGGGGCGCGCAGGGTGAGCGCACGTTCAACATCGGCGCTTAGAAGATGTTTCGCTTGAGCGCGTAGGTGATCAAGGTAAGGTTTGTGATGTTGAACGACGGGGCTCTTGGCAAGTTGTTTCTGATAGTCAGCGTCCGAAACCTCGCGCCCAATTTCTTGGTCAAAGAATGTAAGAAAATTAGCCGAAGCCTTCGACCACTGCTCGCGGGCTCTGCCCTGGGCCTGCTGAATTTTCTCGCTACTCGCGTCGCAGGCTTGGCGTAGCCCAAGGTACATAAATATTTTGCTGGTATCACGAGTTACCTCGCGAAGTTCGCTCAGCGCTTCCGCGAGAAGGCTCGACAGCTTTCCCGCATAAGCCTCATGAAAACGCTGGGCACGTGCGATGGCCTGAGCAAGGTCCGACCAAAGTTTAGGATCCGTGATGTCTTTGTAAATTTCATCAAGCCGAAAGCGAACCTTCTCCGCTCCTCCCAGCTCCGCTACACCTGGGGCAGGAGTGGAGGAGGAGGGTAAAGTTGAAGAAGGGGCATTCGAGCTAAGGCGTTTCATGGACCGGTTCCTTTACGTGAATCAGCCGTGCACGTTAGCAGTAGAATGGGGGTTCGACCATAACCATGTGAGGAAAGGGGGGGGCTACCTCGTATAGGGACCATATAAGGCGCTTGGCGGTGAGCATTTGAGAGTAATCCTCGCTGATCTGCGGTTTATTTGCTTAGGGCTGCCATTTCGGTCACTTTCAGTGAGGCTATAGGTGGCTCAGGCCGCATAACCAAAATGGCCCTATAAGGTAGTGGACGTCGCATCTATGGCAGATAGCCCAAATCCAGAGCGTCAAGCTGGCGAGTCCCCCAAAAGGATTAGTCCCTTCGATGACCTTACCTGGCGTACCCTTCCCATAACCGCGGTGGAGCGTTCTGCCTTAAAGTTTGGCGGGGAGGCCGGAGGCCAGCTTGATCCTACTCTCTTCCCCCGGAAAGTGGCGCTCACCGATTATGGATATCAGCCGCTGGGAGAGGGGGCCTCACGTGAGGATAGGCTTAAAGAGGTAGCCCTCTTTGCAGGCAGATCTTTTGCGCATGCCTTTAAGAGCTTTAAGGGAGTTCAGCCCGAGGAGCTAGAAGAATCTCTGCGTGCGCACCTTGCAGGTATTATTGAGGCCTTCTCTGAGATTGACCCGGCTGCGGTTTCGAGTGTCGTTCATAGTTTTTACGTAATTGAGCGTGATCTTCGGTTTCTTGAGCAGGCCCGAAATGTTCCAGGGGGACGTGAGGCTTTTGAAGCTCGTCACAATCTTATCTGTGATGAAATGGGTGTTGATTTCGTGCGGGATGGCCTCTTTGAGACACTCGTAGAGTCGAAGCTTTTCGCTTTGAGAGGATTTCTCGACGTAACAGAAGGGCTCATTAAACGAGCGCACCGCGTCGCTGGTCTGTCCCGCTCGCTTGAAGAGATTCAGGGCCATCTTGACGCTGCTTCCCCTGGACTTGGAGAGACGATTCGCTCAGTGACGCAACATCCTTTTGCCGTAATCGTAAACTGTGTGGTTGGCTCCGAGCGCTCCCTAATCGACGAGCTTGATTTGGGTGGCCGTGTCGCAGGACGCTTAAAGAAAGAGCCCCATATTATCGTGGTGGATGAGGGATGGGCCTCTTCAGAGTATGAGCTGCAGCGAGATCTAAGAGGCGTGATTGCGGAAAGTGTTGCAGATCACTTCACGCGCCCCTGCTGGGCAGAGGCAAAAGGAACGTTTAGCTTCAAGTCAGAAAGAGAATTTATTTTGTATATGCTCTTTGGAGAGGATGCTCCCTAGGGGTCTGTCCCGTAGAAAACTCTTCCCATTACATGTTTTGGTGGCAGCGGGACAGCCCACCCACGGATTGTGTCCAAAATGAAGATTTATGTTTCTATGGGACACACTCCTAGGAGCGACCAGTCCGAGGGGCGTTAAAGAAGCCTCCTTCAGAGATGGCGTCTGGTCCCAAGGCCGAACGTCCGTCAGCTCGCAGGCCAAACCTTTCAGGCGGCATAGCGTTTTCTCGTGAGGTATTCTCCCTAGTCGGTGTTAGGCCCCCGCGATTAAGTCTGGTTTCAATTGCTTTCATCGTCTCTTCAAGCGCTCCCACCTGATGCTGAACGCCTACGGTGAGGTGCCTGATGTCGCCAAGTTCTTGTTTGAAATAGCCAATTGTTCCCTTGGCATCTGAGCTCATACTCTGAGATTTTACGGCCTCACGCAGGGCTATCTCAAGCAGGTCTAGTCTCGCCATAATGTCTTCGGCACCGTGACTTGGTCCCTTACGCATGGAAAGGAGAAGCAAGGCGGTAAGGAGGGCAATAAGTAATGCCATGCCCGCAAAGGCAAGTTGAACCTCACTTCCTCCGCCCAAGCGGTCGGATATCACTGAGGTCATAGAACCAAGGCTATCGGTGGCCTTCTTGAGCGATGTCACCGCAGATTCGGCCTTCGCCTCTGATAGCAAATGTAGCGCAACTTCTTGAAAAGACATGTGTTACTCTCGCTTAATGCCCAAGCTCATGGAGGCTTTGCAGCTCTCCCCTTAAAAGAACGGTTTCTAGGCACTGCTCCTAAAAGAGTGAGCAATTCGTATGCCAGCAAACAAAAGGGCCTCGCCTAGAGGCAGTCCCTCATTCTTCTCTCCAATGATTATGGGGAGTTTGCTTCCCTTTGAGGCCTTCGAAAGGGAATAAAGGGCACTACTTTGAACAATTTAGGTATTTTACCTAGGGGTGTGTCCTGCCACCCAGTTGTTCGTATAAAAGACAACCACTAAGACCACAGAGACCACTAAGAAATAAGCGATATAAGGGAGCGGAAGAGCTAATGTTTGGAGGTAGGCCTACCCTGCATCACCAAGAGAACCGCTTCCATGGAATCTGATTCCCTAAGACGAATGCGGCGAGTTTCCCCGCAGCCCTGACAGCGATGGGTGAGGATCTTCTCCCCCCCTTTGAGTTCTATGGTTTCTGGTTGCATGAGGGCCTGACAGGTAGCAAGCCTGTCGCCAGGGCTCACGTCCACGTGTTTTGACCACAGGCAGCTTGGGCAGTGGTTGGTGTAGCCATCGCCCTTTACGAGTTGTCCACAGACTGCGCAGGCGAAGTCCTCCTCAGTACGCTGGAATAGGCGCGAGTTCTGGGGCGGACCGGGGCGCGGCTTAGGTTTTGAGGCACGACGTTTCACGGGAATTCCAAATGGGCTGTGTCTAAAATGAACAGGCATGTTTCTATCGGACACACCTCTAACCTAGTGGCAATTTAACAACGCTCCTGTTAGTTTAAGTTACTACAACTACCAGTTCTTTTCGCTAGTCCGTTTCACATGACGAAGCAGTTTGTTCACCTGCACCTTCACACCCAGTATAGTCTCCTTGATGGGGCTAATAAGTTGCCCGATGTTCTCGAGCAAGCACATGCCCATGGTATGCCGGCTATTGCAATGACCGACCATGGGAATCTGCATGGGGCTTTGGAATTTTACTCGGAAGCCAAAAAAATTGGAATTAAGCCCCTCATTGGCTGTGAACTCTATGTAACCTCAGGGTCGAGGTTTGAGCGCAAAATGAAAAGCCAAGGTGGTTCGAGCACGTTCCATCTTACCGTGCTCGCCAAGGACCTCGAAGGGTATCATAACTTGTGCCGGCTCTCGAGCCTTGCCTACAAGGAGGGCTTCTACTTTAAGCCACGCGTCGACCATGAGCTTCTTGAACGCTACAGCAAAGGACTCGTAGTCCTTTCGGGCTGTCTTAATGGTGAGCTCGCGGAGGCTGCGCTTATTGACGACCTCTCCGAGTGCCGAAAGAGGGCCGAATATTTTGCGGGGGTTTTTAAGGATAACTTCTACCTTGAGGTCCAGCCGCATGCCATTCCGGAGCAGCAAAAACTGAATCAAATGTGCGCCGAGCTTGCCAAAGAGCTTGGGCTGCCAATAGTTGCTACGAATGATTGTCACTATCCCGGGAAAGACGACCATTTTGCGCAAGAAGTATTGATGTGCGTTTCAACGGGCAAACTCATCACCGACCCGGACAGAATTCAGCACATCGGAGTTGATTTGCATCTTAAGACCCATGACGAAGTCATGGCCGGATTTGGGGACGTTTCTTTTTCGGAAGAAGCTTGTCGCAACACGCTCCTTATCGCCGAGCAATGCAAACTTTCCTTCGATACGACCAAGCATTACATGCCGTCGTTTAAGCCAGATCCTAAAGCGGAGGTAGCTCCAAGCCAAGAAGAGCTGCTCGAGATCATGGCTGAGAAAGCACGCACGGGCTTGGATAAGCGCCTCGAGACCATCCGTGTACAGGCGAGTAGCTGGAGTGACGGAGAGGAGCAGCGCTACCGCGAAAGGCTCGAAGAGGAAATTCGTCTCATTAAGAAGATGGGATTTGCCGGATATTTCCTTGTCGTATCTGACTTTATTGTGTGGGCCAAGGAAAACGGCGTGCCAGTGGGGCCCGGCCGAGGTAGTGCTGCGGGGTCTCTGGTGGCCTATGCGATGCGCATCACCGACGTAGATCCAATCCAGCATAAGCTACTCTTCGAGCGCTTTCTTAACCCCGAACGTATCTCACTTCCTGATATCGACGTTGATTTTTGCATTAATGGGCGCGACCGCGTGATTAAGTACGTGGTTGAGCGCTACGGCAAAGATCACGTGGCGCAAATTGCGACTTTTGGAACGCTCAAAGCAAAAGCTGCCATCAAAGATGTAGGCCGCGCTCTCGGCATGAGCTACGCCGAAACCGATCGCGTTGCGCAGCTGGTTCCCGCGCCGCGCCAGGGCTTCGAGTATCCCCTTGCTGAGGCGGTGAATATGGAGCCGCGGCTTAAGGACTATGCTTCAGGAGAAGGCAAGCAGCTCATCGATCTTGCCATGAAGCTTGAGGGCCTGACGCGCCATTCATCAAC
>JBIKWF010000188.1:0-4957 GCA_044356455.1 Bdellovibrionota bacterium
ACCACTAAGACCACTAAGGGAGGAGCACATCTAAATTCCTGCGAGATCCTGAGTTTCTCCTCAATAGCTAGAACTTGGTCCCCACGGAACACAGCTCTCTTCAGCAACCTTTAATGCATCTTCAACCAATCCCTGATTTGCGCGTAACCACTTCACTGCACCTCTTTCCCTGAATGTGCCTCTCAGGAGCCCTGAGAAGCTTTCTTGGTCGCTTATAACCCTGGAGAGAAGTTTCTGGTGATGCTCCTTAAGCAGGTTTCTTTTCGCTCCGCCTGCCTGGGTAATGCATAAGGGGCGGTAGTCTCCCCAATAGTATCCTTGCGGTGGCTGAGCTCCTTCACGTTGCATCTCAAGCATGAGCTCGCCCCACTCACGATAGTTATCGTAAGAATTAGTGAGTAGGTACGAATAGTCCTTCGCCATGGACTCGGCCCCAGGAACTCGTATGGGGTAAACACGTGTCACAAACGAATCAGCGTTAATCGCGGAAAGGGTCAGGGCACTTAAAAGGAGACCGTACACCTGCGCTGTAAAGAGAGGTCGCATAGGTGCCAGCGCGCCCCCAAGGAAGGTAAAGGCAAGCAAGAGGGTCGCCGCGCTCGCATAAAGCCGGGTGTCCTTGAGGCCATAGAGGAATTGAAGCCCTATGATTTTATGCAAGGCGAATCCCGCAAGGAGCAGAAGCAGCACAGCAAAAAGCCTAAGGATACGATTTTTGCTAAGCGTAGCTCCAAGTTCTGCTCCTCGGTGCAGCGCATAGCTCCACCATCCATAGCCAACCACGCTTACGCAAAGCAGCTCCCAAAAACCGCGCTGCACGTAGAGCGAAAAGTCTTTAAAGGGCAGCGAAAGTGGGTTCCTTCCGATGAGCCGCACCTGAAAAAAATCGAATACGAGGAGCAAGGTAGCGCCCGTAAGAAGCGAGACTGTCACCGCCTGACTTACAGGAGAGCCTTTATTCTTAAATGCTTCGGGCTCCAGCTGCACGGCACGAAAAGTTACCACCGCATAAAAGAGAAAGAGAGAGTGGAGCGCTCGGACCCAGAAAACTGGGCTAAGAACTAGCTCAAGAGTTTCGCGCATGAACGAGGCATATTCCTCATTCACTCGGCCGAGTAAGAGGTGAAGCACCACAAGTACGGGGATAGCTCCGGCAGTCCCTCGCATATACATAGGGTCAATGCCCACATTCATGCGAGGGAAGCCCTGCGCATGACGCAGTCCATGCGCCCAGCCTTTAAGGAAGAGTAGCCATGCTCGCAGCACTTCTGCGAGCGTTACTGGAAGTGTTCCACTGGCGGCACGGCCAAGGGCAAGCCAGAGAATGACTACGCTTACGATCTGGTACCCAACGGCACGCGTGAGATGATTGGTGGTATCGGCGAGTGCAACAATCGTTAGTGCTGCAAGGAGACTCGCGCCATGCGCTACTCTATTCTGGGGGGTGTGGTACGAGGTGGGCGTCACGGCACAAAGTGCGATTAACGCCACTAGTGCAGCCCCAAAACCTTGAGGCAGAGTGAAGACTCCGATAAAGCACGAGTAAAAAATGCAGAATATCAATAATCGAAGATGTGATGACATATAACCTACTTCTAGAATCCAACCTTTAGACCGAGAATTCTTCTTCCGTTCAGACTCCTTGCACTTTCTTAAGCATCGCTTCCAAGTCCTTTAGATATGCGGAAAGCGCTGCCCTTCCCTCCGCGGTGCACGTAACAGTGGTGAGTGGCTTACGCTCTACAAACTCCTTCTTGAGCATAACGAGCGCTTGCTCCTCCAATTTTCGCAAATGCGAAGATAAGTTACCTTTACTGAGTCCCAGTGACTGGGCGAGCTTTAGGAACTCAAGCGGCTCCCTCTCGGCGGCGAGCGCAGCCATAATTACCAGCCTGGTTCTGTCAGTAAGCAGCGGATGCACCTCTCTCATACCGCGGGCTCCGAAGTGACTTGCCGAATCTGCGCTCTTAGGTGCACGAGTGAGAGAACACTCGCGAGAAGAAAGGCGGCGAAGGGAATCTCTAAGAGTCCATCAAGGAAAAGAACTTGATACGTCCCACCAAAGAGACAGAGTAAACCAAGAACGAGAGAGATTTTGGGGGGGAGCACAAAAAGACGTCCCTGCAGAATGTAGTCTCCGGTAAAGAGTAACAGCAGAGGCGCAACGTTGTCTGGCCTTTGAACCAGCACCATGAGTGCAATCACGAGAAATTTAATGAAGAGGTCCGAGAGGAACGACGCGCGGCGCAGGGGCGCGAAGTTACGGCTTACATAATCATTAAGAGATTCTCCTGTTCGGCGTGCACTTCTCCATAGTGCAAGATAGAGAGCGCCAGAGAGCGCCATCAGAATTACGGCAGTAGCGCCCACGATCCACCAGCGAAGGAGGTTATGACTGTCGGACCAGTAGAGCACCTGCGTGAAGCTGATTTCACTAGTTGCTTCTACGAGCAGAAATCCAGAAGCGAGCACGGTAAGGACAGCGTGCACGACCAATTCGAGACGCAGGGCCGCGACGGACCGCGTGCTATGGCGACGCACACTCTCGATTGCTCTTCTAATTTCGCTTAGGTCCTCGAGGGCCTGAGTAACTTTTGGTTCCATGCCTAAAACTCCATACAAACAGGTTTGCACTACAAACTAGTTTATACACAATTCTAGGTTCCGTGTGTCATTAATTTATTTGTTATTTAATATCAATTGGTTATATCTCCTCTCTTGCCGGGATTTGAGGCGTTATGGAGCAGCTCTGAGCATTCTAGCCGTCCTTTTCGTGCAGCTTTCTCCCCCCGTTCGCCGATAACTTGTCTCAGTATGGGCGACTCATCATCCAGGCCAACAATTGGGGCACTTTTTCGCCGCCTCGCCGCGAGCACACTATTAGTCTCGCTGTTCTTTGTCGTAACCCAAGATATCCAGATCTTTCCGGGGGTACTCAGAGGACTGGCGACGACAAACGGAGAAGCACGCACTGCTCTTCCCACTTACCTGAGAAGCTCGTATGTCACGACCGCAGACGGAGAGACTCTAGAAGTATGGCAGGTGACTGCGGAAAAGAAGGATGGTCCCGTTGCGTTACTGTTTCATGGGAATGCTGAGAGCGTTGAGTCCATCTTGCATATTCAGCAGTGGCTTAGGTCAAAGGGGATCTCAAGCTACTCCATCGATTACCGCGGCTATGGGCGGAGTTCAGGCTGGCCAAGTGAGCAGGGTATATATTTAGACACTGAGGCACTACTTTCTCTTGTGCAAAAAGAGAACGATCTCTCCTCACGAAAACTAATCATATGGGGCAATTCTATCGGATCTGGTTTTGCCGCATACGCAGCTTCAAAGATTCCTTCTCAGGCACTCGTGCTGTTGTCGCCCTATTCAAATTTGCGCCAGGTTATCAGAGAAGTCCCAGTATTTGGGTTTCTTGCTCGTCTTGCTTGGTATGATGTTCCGGCGAGTCAATTTATTTCAGATACAAAAGCAAATTGTATCATTGCCCTGCATGGGGCAAATGATTCAACTATTCTGCCCTATCATTCGGAAGTAATTGCGAACTCGGCGCCTCAGCAGGTGCGTGTGAAGCACCTCCCAATAGATAACGCCTGGCACAACGATATTCTTTCAAAAGGAATCAACTTTCTGAGCCAAGAGCTTGATGCCTGTCTCGCCCTGCCTTTGAAGACGGCGTGAAAGAAAGGCGATTTCTCTCAGTCACCCCCGCCGTACATGTTTGGACCATACGCATCATCAGGTCCATCTCTGTGGGGTCCCAGCACGGGAGCTGGTCGCTCCGTAGGAAAGAGTTTGTCCATAACGCAAACCGAAAAGAATGGATCCTTAGTCTTAAATCCTACGATTCTCTCCAATGCGTCATTTAAACGCTTGCCTGCCTCTACTCGCGCGTCATTTGCAATTTTGAGACCAAGCCGTTCAGCTCCTTCCGCAAGACGGATGAGATGGCTTGCGTTAGTAACGGCAGCTCCCATTACGTCTGAGGCCTCTTTTGCATGCGAACGAATTGCGGCAAGAGTCCGCGAAACTCTTACTTCAGCCACAAAATCGTTTAATCGCGACCACACATCTTTGAGAGGGCTTAAAGACGTATCCAGATCCGACGAAACAGGCTTTAGTCCACGATAGTGTTTCTCAAGAGGACGAGCTGCTGCGACAAGAGTCCCGATCAAAGATAACTGATCTGGCGTCAGTGGCTCTTGTTTACCAAGCTCTGCGAGCTTCTCTTGAAGAGCCGTTGCTACTTGAAGTAGGCCCTTGAGAGAGGTGAGAAGCTCGGCATTGGGAACAGCACCTTGGATAGGCGTTGCCGCTCCGCTGGTCGAGGTTTTTGTCATCGTATGCACAGGTATTTCTCCAAAGCCCCCAATCAGCCACTAGCAGTTATGGAGAATTCGCAAGAAATGACTCTTTGTGGGTCTTAAGAATAGGGCTCTATAAGGGCCTACAATTATTGAGCTTTAGGCCGGCTTAGGATTCGCCTTTGGCGCAGCGAATCGCAACCTATTCTTCCTCGTCTTTTGATTCATCGAAAAGTAGCTGCATGCTTTCTACCCGAGAGCGGTAGAAGTCTATGTCGTCTGCCTGAGTTTCTTCGAGTAATTCGAGCAAATGGCAGAGCAACTCAAAATGGTCCAAAGATTTATCAAGCCGCTTTTGCTGATATACCTCATCACACGCTCGTAGCGCTGAAATTGCGTCGCTCCTTGCATCCGTGTCCCCAGTTCTTTCCGCGAGGGAAGCGAGAGTCCGTCCCAAGTCACCTTTAAGATCTGCAAAGCCCACACTCTCAGCATCCTCTAATAGCTCGAATTGTTCCTCGGCAAGTTGAAAATAGCGCATGGCCGCGTCGAACTGTTGCTCTGTAACGTTTCCACCCAACCTTATTTCGCTTAACCCGCGGTAGTGATACGCGCGCGCAAGAGTATCCAACGGGAGGTGCGCGCCTACC
>JBIKWF010000009.1:0-65304 GCA_044356455.1 Bdellovibrionota bacterium
TACGATAAATTGCTTCCTCGCATTCTAGAGCCTGTGGCTTTAGGTGTCCCTTTTTTACTTCTTCTCTTTAGCGTGTTTCGTGCACCCGTTCGAAGCCGCTATTCACGTATGGCAATTGGGCTTGGGATTGTAGGTACCGCGGGTTCGTTCTATTCCCTTCTTAAAACTCAAGGGGAGCTCTTCTCTTATCTTTTGCTTTATCATTTTGGGATCGCTGCCGTGGTAGTAGCAGCGGGAGCGGGGCTCCTTGCTGCCCGTGCCTTGGGCACAAAGCCCTGGGCTCCCTTTCTTGCTGCTGGGCTGTGGGGGAGCGCGCTTATGGTGAGCTTTTGGCCCGTGCAGCGCGTGCCTGAGTCCTGCGCGGTGCTTGGCGAAGCACGGAGCTTTGTGAGTGCGCTTCGGCCGGAGAAGGGAGTGCGCTACCATCTTGTGATGCGCGATGAGTATCTTAAAGATTCTCTTGCGCGCTTTGCCCTTGTGATGAGGCGGCGTGGCGTCGATTTTTGCGTGGACTCGAAATTCTCTTACTTTCTAGACGCAAGTCTTACCTGCGACTTTCGTAGGCGCTTTCATGGGCCTGCCTCGCGCAACGTTGAAGTGCTGATGGGCGACTTGGAAAAGGGAGAGCTGCCTGCATGGCAAGGAGGCGCCAAGGTGCGCTCGGTGGGTATTGCGTGGCGCGATAGTAGCTAGGCAACCTCGGAAGAGCTCACTTCTTCGTGCCCCCGTTTCCTGTGGTGAATTTGTTAATGAGAATTTCACCACAGAGGACGCGGAGGACACAGAGGTGTGATGTGTTTTCAGGTTTTTCGGAGGTTCCCAAGCACTGGCGTTTCAAGCTAATGCCTCAGCCTACAGCACCTGCACGGCTCCAAAAACACTCAACGTCCGATCCATCAACTCCTCCGTCTCTATTTGTATCAGCGGAGTAGAGCCCAGCCTCCCAGTTTGGGTAAAAGGAGCTGATTGCCTGGGGAGAGAGAGTTCCATCCTCATTAAATGCAGCTCCGCACCAATCTCCAAGAAATAAGACCCAGCCTTCGGGAAGGCCCTGAGGATTTACGCCGTAGCCCGCTACCACGCTCGCATCCCCCGAGAGTGCCGTGGCCGATTCAAGGCGCCAGCGCGCGATCGGGGAACGAGGCCTTGCGTGGGTGTAGGCCACTAAGTCGCTAAACCCCTCGAATTCTGTCCAAATGAATGCCTTTCCAGGACCACGGGGAAAACCGTACGCCCCGACAACAACTGAGCCGTCCGAGGAAAGCGCATTCGCGCGCGTTGAGCGTCCAAGCGCAAAATCGGAATCAAGCGGAAGGAGTTCGAAAGATCGTCCTGCGCGATAGGCGCGCTCAAGCAAGAAGCTTTCTCGAAGGGCCAGAATTGAGTAGCGCCCATCTCCAGAAATACCAACGGCTTCGGCCTCTATGGCGAGTATGGCGAGACCTTCGCTATTAAGTTGAAAGGCCTCGCCCTTGATAGTCGTGCCTGTCGCCACATTCCCGTCGTAGGAAAGACCCGTGATCGAGGCAATTACCCCGGAGGGAGCCGCGGCAATTGAAAAGTCTGTTCCTCCGGTCCACTCAAGCGGGATTTCGCTCGCGCCGCTTGATGCCCCCAGTCCTAGGCAGCGCCCGCCGTCAAAGGTGCAGGCAGAGGGGCTGGCGCTAGGATATCGCTCGGAAAGAAACCTTGCTCCCTTGGAGCTTGTAAGAAAGCCTCGATTTCCCTCAGGGGTGAGGCAAATTCCAAATGCCTGAGAAGCGTCAGGGGTTACGGCGGTAACGGAGAGGGAAATACAATCCGCGGGAAGTGGTAGTTCACTTCTTTCTCCGGTAGTGAGGTCCTGCTGGATAACCGCATACGGACTCGCCGCGGTGACCGTGCGACCCAGGGCAGAAACGCTGACGGGATAAAAGGGGGCCTCGAAAACATCTTGCCCCAGCCCTAGAATCTGACTTGGTGCCGCCTGCGCTTCGGTGTTCATGGTGCAAGCGAGAAGAATAAGGAACGACGCTCCTTTGAGCGATAAGGTATGCCGCATTACGTTCTCCGGGATAAAAATGGGGGACGAGGAGATTACTTGTTCCTCGCCCGAGCGCAAGAAGTCTCTTCGCTCCTAGGACCTGTGCACTTCAGTTTAAAAGCGGATTTTAAATTGCGGCTTCTTCGAGAGCGCGTGCGCGGTCCCTACGAAAGTTAACTTACGGGGCGTTCGTGATGCTTACGGAGAGGCAGGTACCGGCCGGCCGATGATAAGACGCGTGGCGTCCCCCAGCACCTCGCCTGGCAGGTTGCCTTGTGGAAACTCATACTCGGTACTTGAAGGGAGTAGCGAGTATAATGCTCCGTGCACCATGGAGAAGGAAGCCGTTCCCTGCCCATCTGTAGTCATCCTGCCGTAGGGGCCCGCATCAACCGTGACCCCCGAGATAGGCATTCGTCCTGAAGACTCGACTTTCACGGTCACGGTATAGGTGCGTGCAGTAGCAGAGAGCGAAACCGAAGTGTCTCTGAGGAGCATGCCACTTAATGGTGCAAATACCAGGCCGGGCTTGGTTGTCGTCAAGGTATACGAAACGGGACCCGGAATGTCATCAAAGCGAAACTGTCCGTCACTCGTGGTAAGGCGTGAGTGGGAGACGCCTCCCGCGACCAGTGCTACTCGCGCGCCGGCCAAAGGAAGTCCGGACTGCAGCACTCTACCGACGAGATCGAAATTCCCGGGAGGGACGGTAGGAGTAGGTGAGGGAGTAGCCGTGGCGGTTGGCGTCGGCGTCGGCACTGCAGGTGTGGGAGTGTGCATCACAACTTCCGGGGGGGCAGGATTGAAGGGAACGGCCTGGAGCATGCGATTCACATTGAGCGCTCGATTGCCAATGCATTTCCCCTGAAAGGTGGACCGAATATCCGCGCTGCTATAGAGCGTTTGAATCATGGTCTGCCAGTCGAGATTCACTGAGTAGGATTTCAGAAGCGCAAGAGCTCCTGAAACAAAGGGCGTAGCCATCGAGGTGCCCGAAAGATAGACATAGCGATTTCCGGGATAGGTGCTCGAAACTTGCACGCCAGGCGCGGCAATATCAACCGTTGTTGCTCCGTAGTTTGAAAAATTCGCGGGAGCGCCGTTCTGATCCATTGCGGCCACGGAAATGATATTTGCTACATTGTAGCTCGCCGGGTAGGACGGAGTAGCATCCAGGTTCTGAGTGCTATTTCCTGCGGCTGCGACGAACAGAATGCCCTCGTCTCGATTGCGAGCGATAGCATCGGCGAGCTGCTGGGTATATCCTCCTCCGCCCCAGGAGTTGTTGGTGAGAATAATATTTACGCCCTTGCGTTTGAGCGCCGTTGCATAATCAACGGCCTCAATGGCGTCCATAAGCGAACCACTTCCGGAATTGCTCAGGAATTTTATCGGGATGATCGTAACTCTCCAGTTTACCCCGACAACGCCAACCGCGTTGTTGCCCACGGCACCTATCGTACCGGCAACGTGTGTTCCGTGACCGTTATCGTCCATCGGGTCTCCCGCAGTGCGGTTCGAAGAGGTGTACGTAATGGCATTCAGTCCTCGAACATCGTCAATGTATCCATTCGCGTCGTCGTCCACTCCATTCCCAGGAATTTCACCGGGATTGGTCCACATATTGGCGGCGAGGTCGGGATGATTGTAATCCACGCCGGTATCTATTATCCCCACGACCACGGAGCGAGCGCCGGTAGTTTTGTCCCATGCTTCCGGGGCGTCTATGTCGACGTCATTCGGCTGAGAAAGTCCCCATACTGAAGACAAGTTTGGGTCGTTCGGAGTGGCGGAAGCTCTGAAGACGAAATTCTCTGCTATTTCTAGTGAAAGAACACGCGCTTCAGCCATAGACTGAGCGCCTTCCCCTCGAATTCTGCGTTTTTCTTTGCGAAGTTGTTCTGTAAGTCCTCTGAGTTCACTCACTTCTACTGCTTCCTCGGGAAGTTTTCTTCCTTCGCCAGCTTCGCCCACCAACATGACGTGCGATCCCGCATCGAGTATTTCAAGCTCCGGGGCAGAGACGCGTTCGAGGGCGGCGAGCGCCTTCTCCCGAAGCGGCGTGATATTTGGAACACTCACCACATACTCGCCAGGAATTGCTTCGAAGGTCTGATCTTCAGCACGAGCCAAGCCTTGGTTTCCAAGAAGTAGGGTAGTCAGGGCTGCGCCAAAAAGAATAGTGCTTCTCATGATCACCTCCCTGTTCCCTGAGAGCTAAGCTTTGTGTCCGTGAGTCTCACGGTGAAGTGGATTCCCTCTCGATCTCCGTTAACGGAAAGTTCATAACGGTTCGGCCGAGATGCAACTCTCACGCTGGCCACGCTTGTCTCGAGTCTTACCGAGTAGCGCCCTGGGGGCACATCAAGCGCGTACTCAAACGGACTTGAGAGCGGGGCCCGGTACACTTCGCCCGTTCTTGTTCGTGCGACAACCGTAATTGACCCTGCTTTAAGGCGCTGCAGTTTTCGCATGAGAGATAAGGACAGCGGACGTCCGTTCAGCGAGTCCTTGATTCCGCCCGTGATGATAAAGCGAGGCGGCGTAGTTGGCGCAATGGTCGGCGCTGCCGTAGGCTCTGGCGGCATTGTTTCAATCGGCCGTGGTGTATTTACCGGAGGAGGTGGAGCGATTGTCTCCTCAGGGGGAGCGGGAGGCGAAGTCGGCTCGGCTGGCGGCGCCTCTGTCGGCTCAGGAGCCGGAGCCTCGGTCGGTTCAGCGTCGGGAGGCGCTGTTGGGTTGAGCGTAGGAACTGGTGTGGGATCTTGCGGAGGCACTGCCGTCGGCGAGATCGGAGCGCTGGTTGGACTAGAACTAGGCGGCGAAGTTGGGGCCACGGTGGGTTGCTCAGGGGCCTGTGTCGGTGCGCTCGTGGGCGTAGGAGTAATTGGAGTTTGGCATTGCGCGAACCCTGCGGCCTTTGCCGCAATCTGCCGCCCATCGCTCGCAAATAGTCTTACGGTATTTGGGCTATTGGCGACCGTAGTGGTTACAAAGAACGCATCCGTAGTTGCTGCTACGGTGACGCTTCCTCTCTGTGCGGTTCCGTACACATCCCAAGTCAAATTCTGGGGCACTGCGCCAGCGTTTGTCACTCTCCACGCGAGGGACTGACTGGGAACTTCAGAGCACATCGAGGTGAGAGTTATGCCTTGTCCCAGTGGCGTGGGAGTTCCTGATGGCGTTGCAGTGGGTGCCGGAGTTGTGACGCGGCATGCGCCTTGGTAATCGCCGTGCGCTTCGTGCGCAGCCCAGGCAGACATCGAGACGGTTATCGTGTGCGCGTTCCCGGGGTTTCCTGGCGGAATATGACAGATTTCAATTTTATCATTGCCACTATCTCCGCCCGAAGTTGGTGACGGGATGCTCGTCGGGGTCCATGTGGGCGCCGATGTGGGTGTGCGAGAGGGCTGCGTGGTGGGGGCAGCGGTCGGAGCAATGGTCGGAACAGAAGTGGGCGCCAAAGTCGGAGCTGCAGTAGCAGCAGGGGTTGTTGCAATAGCAGTAGGAGTTGATGTCGCGGTATAGGTCGCCGAGGGCGCTGAAGTTGCGGTGGTAATCGGAACAGCCGTCGGCGGAATACTTGTAGGTGTCAGCGTCGGTGGCTGCGTCGCCGTGGGGGTTGCCGAATGAGTGGAGGTCGGTGTGTTTGTTGCCGTTTGCGTTGGGGAGAACGTAGCGGTGGCGGTAGCCGTCGAAGTAGATGTGGGAGTGTTGGATGCGGTGAAGGTCGCAGTGGGAGTTGCCGTCCTCGTCGGAGTCATTGTGGGAGGGGGTATAGGCGTCGACGTGGGTGTAGGAGTGATAGAGGGCGTCTGAGTGGGGGTCGGAACCTGAGTTGCCGTAGGCGTTGGGGTCGGGGGGATAATGAGGGCAAAATTCAACTCGAGCTCGTTTTGCTCCGCAGTTCCAGTGTGGATAGCAGGAGAGAATTCAGAGTCTGCGCGAAGCGCCACCACCTCATAATCACTATCTTCGGGAACCGAAAGTAAGTAGTCGCCGTTCTCTGTCGTAGTCAGAACTCGCTCAATGCCGCGGTAGCGCACCACGATCTCAGCATCGCTAAGCGGTCCTCCGAGCCCATTGGTTACTCGTCCTCCAATCGTAAAGCTTGGTACTGAGGTGACTTTGAAATTCAAGTCATCTTTCGGGCAGTACGTTCTTGGAGCAGAGATACCTGCGGGGTCGAAGTAGAGGTCGTCTTTTTCTGCGGTGAACCAGTTATTGGACCCAGCAGCAACGCTCGCCTGCCAGCGGCCAAGATTGTCGGTAGTGGTGACGAGCTGATGATTGTTTAGAATCCGAGCGCCGGCGAGCGGCAGCCCTTCCTCGGTATACACCGCGCCTGACATGAGATAGGTGGACGCTACTTCGCAGGGCGCTTCAGGATCCGCGCCCGGATCGTCCTCGAGAGGAGCCACTGCTTTAAAATCGATTCCACGGCGCGCGCGGTCTATTTCCACAATGTTCAGCTTAAGGGGGTCGAAGGAGAGTCCCGAGCGGCGAACTTCTAAGCGAGCCGTGCTCTGCTCATCGACTACCAGGCTGTAGGTTCCATCTGTTCGCGTGGTTGCCGCGGTATATCCATCATTCACTATGTCAGCGCCTTGGAGCGGGAAGCCGCGCGTGTCGTAAACGGTCCCGCTTAAGGTGAACTGGCGGGTCGGGCTTCCTGAGCAGTTTGCCGTATAACTGCCCTGAATAAAGGTCGCGTTGGCGCAGAGCTGAAAGGGCGTGCCGGAATTGTGCGTGAACTGACAACCGGGCGAGGACGGGTTCAAGGAAATAAAGTCATTATCTGCCGAGGCATCAGAGTCGTTGCACTGCGCAAAAACAGGGGCCGAGAACACCGCAGTTCCTGTGCTATCAGTGGCGCGTTCCCCGTTTTGTCCGCAGGAGGAAAGCTGAGGACTCTCCAATTGAGCCCCCGCAAGAGGAATAGCCGTGTTGGTGAGCAGGGTGCGCCACTGCACCGCGCCTTGGGCAGTTCCGTTCCGAATTGCCCAGATCTGGCAGAGATTATTCGGACAGGAGTTTGGTGTGAGCTGGACAGACCCTGGGTAAAACGTGTAGTCGCCCGCCGGGACCACGGTAATCGGAGTGGTTGCGGCGACTGCAAGCTGGGAGGTGCTAAAGGTCCATCTCCCTAGCGAGTCCGTGTAGCGGTTAGTCAGGGAACTTAGCCCTTCGTTGCCGTAGAACGTAACGCCGCTTACTCCTCGATTGTCATCCGTATAGACCTGAAGCGTGTAAGAGGTCGAGCTTCCCACCGTCTTTGGGGCTACGGGATTGCAGGTAGCATTCACAAATCCCGTCGCGTCACCCGAGAAGTTACACGCCTTGAAGCGCTCGCTTCTTGGGGTGGTGAAAGTACAGTTATAGCCAGGGGGCGATAGTGGTAGGACTGAATTATAGTTGTTGGTAAGAGAGGCGTCTTGGTCACTACATGCGCCCGGCTGCCTCTCGACTACAAACAGAGCATATCCTTCATGGTCCGTAGTCTTGGGGCAGCCAGAGCCATTTCGTGGCATTGCCAAAGGCATTGAGGGATAGGCACGGCCACGGGGGTCTCTCACGCGCCAATTTACCACCGAGGCTACGCGGCCATCCGAAATAGCTTGAACGCGGCACACGCGACCGGGGCAGGTGGTTGGTCCTAGAACGAGCGTCGAGGGAGCAAATCTTAGCGCCCTGCCATAGTGCGTAAAGGCGAGCTCGGGAGTCGCTGAGGGCAAGTCGCTCACATCGACGTTCCAGCTTCCCTGGTTGTCGGTGAAGAGCGAGGGCAGAGCATTTACGCCATAGTTTCCGTACACCTGCACCCCAGGCACCGGGGCATTGTTTTGGTCAACTACTCGTATCGTGTAAGTGGTGAGACTATCCGCGCGAGCCTCCGAGGCTGGGGATAATCCAACGAGCAGAAGCACGAGGCCGAGAACTTTTAATGCACGGTTAACCATATCGCCAGACATGGGAGTCGGATGAGAGACGGGAGGAGTTGACGATCTGGGCTAACGCAAAGTTGAGAAAGACTCAGAATCGGCGAAGAGCGCAGGCGTCTCTAGGAAAAGTCCCTAAGGACTCCCCAGCTCGAAGTGTGGGCATCGATGAGCAGGTGAAGGAATATAGGCGGTTACCTTTAGGGTATTGAGAAGACCAGGTTAACGGGGCTAACACGCGCGCTAGATTCGCTCGGAAAATAAGCCAAAGTTGCGAAAGAATTAGGTTTCTCATACACTCGGGCGCTTATGCGTTTCTTTAAACTGGTCATTCGCGCACGAGGTAGTGAGCCCGTTTGTGGTGGGCAGGTGCTGCTGCGCTCACCTTTGCCATCACGGGCCCCGGGCGCGCGCGGTTCTACGCGGCATCCGCTCGCACGGGTAAGCCTTCTTTGGGCAGCACTTGTGGCTTGTGTTGCGTGGGGAGCTTCTATGCCAGGCGCGCTTTCAGCAGCGGCGGCAGAGCCGGAATCAGAGAGTCCCCTTGCGCTCGCGTATACCTGCACCGCTCCTCTTAAGCAGAGCGAGCTACTTGGGATCGTGGACAAAGTTCAAGACGCATATCGCAGCATTAAGGGCATGCAGGCTCAGTTTAAGCAGGAATCCAGTGTGGTGGCTCTCGACCAGACAGAGGGCTCTTCTGGCATGGTGTCGTTTTTGAAGCCAGGAAACATGAAGTGGGAGTATACGTCTCCCGAAGCACAAGTTTTCTTGCTGCGTGATTCCACTGTCTGGTTTTATCAGGAAGCGCTGAAGCAGGTAGTCATCGATGATATCAGTCAAGTTCTGCTCTCGGACTTGCCCGTCTCTTTCTTAATGGGAATTGGAGAACTCAGCCGGGACTTCTCCTTGATTAAGGGCTGCCACGCGGGTGAGCGGATCTTGCTTGATCTCGCGCCGCGCACTCCTAAGAACTCTCGCTCTTCGAAAGCGGGCAGCGGAGATTCCCAGCTGGGCTCTTTTCGCTTGCTCGTCGACAAGACAAAATTCCTACCCCTTGGTGCTGTCGTTTCCGACCTCGGAGGGAATTCTACCGCCATCCTCTTCTCCCAGCTTCGATTGAACCCTGCTCAGCTTAGCCTTGACGCGTTCAAGCCTCAGTTCCCCAAAGGTATTGATGTATCTGACCGCCGCGCGCTTTTAGATACGAGACAGGTCACTGCTGAGGGGCTCACGGAAAGAGAGGTTCTTTCCTCTGCCAGCCAGGACATGAGTCAGCCAGAGCAGCAGTAGTGATGCGCAGTAGTGTGAAACAGGAAATTAGGATTCGGATAGAGAGGTGCGAGAGATGTCTTCTTTGAAAATTGTTGGCCAGAGCCCACACGAACACGAACATGATGCCGGGGCCTGCAAAACCCAGCCTCAGGTGAACGTTCTCGCGACCGAAAAAGGGGGAGTGAGCCCGCGCACCTTCGCAGGACGAGCTGCCATTGTTACTCTCGGCTGCGCCAAGAATCATGTGGACTCAGAGGTAATGCTCGGAGTTCTTACAAGCCGCGGCTTTGAAATCGTTTCCGATGTGAAGGAGGCCGATGTTGCCATCGTCAACACCTGCGGGTTCCTGCAGTCTGCCGTGCAAGAGAGTATCGATTGCATTTTGGAGATTGGAGAGCTCAAAAAGACTGGCCGACTGCGCAAGCTGGTAGTCGCTGGTTGCGCCGTAGAGCGTTACAGCGATCCCTCAGGAAAAAATGGAAGCATTCAAGATGCGCTGCCTGAGGTCGATAGATTTATTTCCGTTAATCAGATCCTCGAGGTTGCCGACGCCGCGGTGCTCTCTTCTGATGGGGAAAATACGGGCACGGGACTTGAGGAAGTCTTGCAGGCCGCGGCGCGTCCTTATTTCCTTTACGATGATACCATGCCGCGTCAGCTCGCCACGAAATCCCATATGGCGTACGTGAAAGTGGGCGAAGGCTGCAATCGTCCCTGTACGTTCTGCATCATCCCCAAAATTCGCGGCACGATGCGAAGCCGCACGATAGAATCCGTGGTGCGCGAGGTTACCGCACTTTCTCAGATGGGGGTGCGCGAGGTAAATCTTGTCGCTCAGGATCTAACCTCTTATGGCCTCGACCTTAAGAAAGAAGACGGATCGGGTTCTCGGCAGCTCACGGAACTTCTCCGGGCTCTTGATGCCTCGGGTGCGGTGGACTGGGTTCGACTGCTCTACGCGTACCCAATAGGAATTGATGAAGCTCTACTTGACGCAATTCGAGATCTTCCGCGAGTCGTGGAATATCTTGATTTGCCCCTGCAGCATGCAAGCGAGGCAGTGCTCGCGCGCATGAAGAGACCACTTGGTCGATACTCGCCACGTAAGATTGTCGAGCTCATTACTTCTCGCGCACCCGAACTTGCGCTTCGTACGACCTTCATCGTTGGCTTCCCGGGCGAAACAGACGCCGACGTCAAAGAGTTGGAGGATTTCATCCGCGAAGGTCATTTTGCCAGCGTGGGTATATTCACCTATTCGGCTGAGGCGGGGACTCCTGCACACGATCTTGAGGGACAAGTCAGCGAAAAGGTAAAAAAGAGCCGCTTGGCTCGCCTTATGAAGGCCCAGCAGGAAGTTTTAAAAGATCGCCTCTCGCGCTATATTGGTAAGTCGATTCAGGTACTTGTCGAAGGTGCCCACGACGAAACAGACCTACTAGTAGTGGGCCGTGCGCGATTTCAGGCTCCCGAAGTTGACGGAATCGTCATAATAAATGATGCCGAGGGGCTCAGCGACGGACAGTCCCTGCAAGCCTTGCTGCAACCGGGCAGCATGGTGACCGTTGAGGTTACCGAAATCGCAGGATACGACCTTATTGGGCGGGTAGTTAAGTAGGAGCAAGAAGTGACGAATCATTCTGAGACGAAAAACATACCTGACGCAGATATGGAACCTTCTGAGCTTGCTTCTTCCTCGCAAGAACTTCGGGAGGGCGGCGTCAGCGCCGCGCGTAAACCGCGCATTGGAATATTTATCATCGCGTATAATGCGGTGAACCATCTGATCAAGACCATCAACCGTATTCCTAAAGAGGTATACGACAACGTTGAGGAAATCTTCGTCATCGATGATTGTAGCAAGGACAACACCTATTACGCGGCCTTAGGGTACAAGTACCACCACCGCATTGAAAAACTGACCATTCACCGCAATCAAGTAAATCAGGGCTACGGCGGCAACCAGAAGGTTGGCTATCAGTACGCCATCGATCGCGGGTTTGATGTGGTAGCGATGGTGCATGGCGATGGGCAGTATGCTCCCGAAGCTCTACCAATTCTGCTCGATCCCTTCATGAAGGGTGAAGCAGATATGGTCTTTGGTTCGCGCATGGCTTCGGGCGGGTCGCCGCTCAAGGGTGGTATGCCCCTCTACAAATATATCGGTAACCGCGTGCTTACCATTACCCAGAATTATCTGTCGGGCCTCAATCTTACCGAGTACCACTCAGGGTACCGCCTCTATTCAACCCACGCGCTAAAGAGAGTCCCGTTTGAGTCTTTTACCAATACCTGGCACTTCGACACCCAAATCATACTTGCTATGGCAGAGCGCAACATGCGCATCGTTGAGAAGCCCATTCCCACCTATTACGGGGATGAGATTTGTCATGTGAATGGTATTCCCTACGCGATTAACTGCATTACCACTTCCTATCGGTTCTATCAGAATAGGAAAAAGAATATTATTTCCTATCCCGGACCCAAGGATATTCCGCGTCTTCACTCTGTGGCGCAGGGGCTCTCAACCTAACTTGAGCCCTGCCAGTGTCTTGGGGCTGCCGCTGAGGTGCCCGCAGACAAGCTTCTTCAAACGGTTTTATTAGCGGTTATAGGAATCAGCCAGAAGGTGGCTGATGACCATGCGAAGTTGCGCGTGAAGGGGCCACTCTGGTTCTCAGCGCAGTGATTCGATTCCGTTCGTGAGGTACGGATAGGCGGTCTCTGATGACATTGCCTTCTTTTTTGGTATCAGGCTTTTGGTGCGAAATATGTTGGGACGACGCAGACCCGTAAGAACTCGGGGCATATTAAGCGAGCATCGACGTGTCGCGCGCTGCGATCTTAGCTCTCTCAGAAACGAGATTGTCCTTGAGGGCAAGAGCGAAACCGTCGTTACTGAGCTGTCGCCATTTGCCGATTCTCTGAACGAAAATTTCCCCGAGACACAGGAGACGTTAGACTCCCGTCCACGCGCGCTTTCTCGAAGGGGCCGCCTCTCTAAAGTGGAATCTGCGCGGCCTCTGCCTGCAGCGCGGAGCCGTAGGGGCGCTGACGCCTCGATGGGGAGCTTTCTTAAGCCGCTTGCCTCTTCGCGTTCCGCGCCCCCCACTGATGGAAGTTCTGCCATGAAGGACCCTTCGCAGTCGAAGCGTCAGCAGGGCGCCGCAGGAGGGAAACGCCTCGGAGCGGTGGGTAGGCAGAGCCTTCGCGGAGCTCCCCTCTCTACGCCTCTTTCCGGGGTAGGCAGTAGCAGTGCGCCTACGCGTTCCCGATCGCGTGGACGCAGTTTCATGGAGGGGGCGACAAGCCCACTCTCGGGAGCCCCCTCGAAGTCTCCTGTTAGATCTGGTCCCAAGAAAGTTCGCGAGACCGAGATTCTCTTCGGTAATATAGACCTCGACGCGAATGATGACGACCCGTTTGAGCACTGACGCGCTCAAATACGAACCTTTTCGGCCACCGAGAACTCTCCTTAAGAGACGCCCCTTATACTCAAGTTTCCCGCTCTGAGCGTCTCAAGTAGCATTTAAATCGCTAATAGCCGCTTGGGATAAGCTTCGCGAGTGAATAATTGATACCCAATTCGAAGGCCGTGGGCTAAGATTCCTTTGCACATGAGGACTACTTCAGGCCTGCGGCGGCAGCTGGCTTGCTGGAATTGGCTCGTCAGTGGCTACTCTCTCTCTGCGTCGTAATTACTTCTTAAGGGTTCCCTTAGGCAGCGCAACACGTGTGGGGAGGGAAGGTGTGCAGATAGAGCCCGGGCTCGGCCGTCGCTCTAGCCCGTGTAATTTCAGAATTACGAAGGTATCGCTGCACGTCGCAGCGCCCTTAAGCGGGTCGTTTTGAGAACTATCGGAGATCTAAAGATGACGAATGTTTCAGGGAAGAATCCACAAGTTGAAGGGCTCAATAAAGTAGGTCAGTCCGTGTGGTACGACAATTTGTCTCGCGACGTGCTGCGGAGCGGCGCGCTGCAGAAGTTGATCTCTCAAGGCGTGAGTGGTCTGACGAGCAATCCTACCATCTTCAAGAAGTCTATTGCGGATAGTACGGACTACGATACTGACGTGGGGACACTCTCGAGCGCCGGGGCAAACGCCGATCAGCTTTGCGAGGATTTGATGCTCCAAGACGTGGCCGCAGCCTCCGATTTGCTGAAGCCAATTTTTGATGCGAGCAAGGGGACGGATGGACATGCCAGCATCGAGGTTTCGCCGTTCTTAGCCAGAGATACCAAAGGCACTATTGAGGCTGCCGAGCGCCTCTGGTCGAAACTCAAGCGCCCGAACGGAATGATTAAGATCCCAGGGACTCCCGAGGGGCTCCCTGCTATTCGCGCCGCACTTGAGAAGGGCATCAATGTTAACGTGACGCTGCTCTTTAATTTATCTCAGTACGAAAGTGTTGCCGAGCAATATATTGCAGCGCTTGAGGCGAGAGTTGCCAAGGGACTGCCGGTAGATGGTATTGCATCGGTTGCTAGCTTCTTCGTCTCGCGTGTGGATGCGATTTGTGAAAAAACCTTTGATGAGGCCGCAAGGGCAGGAAAGGTGAACGCGAGCCAGCGCGAGCATTTCTTTGGGAAGATTGGCGTCGCCAATGCGCGCGTTGCCTATGCCCGCTTCGAGCAATTGTTTTCTGGTCCACGCTGGGAAAAACTAAAGGCCAAGGGCGCTAAGGTGCAGAGGCCCTTGTGGGCCTCCACGGGTACCAAAAATCCCGTGCTGAATCCTTTGCTCTATGTCGAAGAGCTCGCGGGCGCACACACGGTGAACACCATGCCACCTGCTACTTTGGACATTCTTCTTAAGGGCGGCAACATACGAGAGCGCCTTCATGCAGAAGTGCCGGAGGGCCGGGCCTTACTTGCAAGCCTTCCTGAGCTGCACATTCCCTTTGAGAAATTGATGCTCGACCTCCAGAACCAAGGTGTTGAGCTTTTTGCCGAATCTTATCGTGAGCTTCTTGCTTCTATCGAAGTTAAAAAGAAGAAGGTTTCGGGTAAGTAACTCAGACCAGAAAGCGAGTCGGAAACTGAAGTGTAATCTTCATGGCCGTAGCGGCTCGCCCATTTTGTGGGGCAGTTGCTACGGCGTTTAAATCTAATTGTTTAGGAAGCTAGGTCATGGAGAATCCTTTTGCTGAGGGCGAGAATCGGATCATTCGTCCTCCCTCTACTGCGCTCGTTATATTTGGCGCCTCGGGCGATCTCACGCAGCGTAAGCTCGTGCCCGCGCTCTACAACCTAGCCCACGATCAATATTTGCCCTCGGGGTTTGTAGTGGTAGGAGTGGCGCGCTCTAAGTTTTCTGACGAACAATTTCGCGCCAACCTCTATGAAGCCGTGAAGAAATTTTCGCGCCGCCCAATAGACGAGGCGATGTGGGCTGAGTTTTCGAAGAAAATCTTTTATGAACCTGTCGATGCGGGTGTGCCCGCGGACTTTGAGCGCTTGCGGAGGCGCCTTGAGTCCATAACCCAGAATGCCAAGGGGGAAGTCTACAACTATCTCTATTATCTTGCGGTTTCGCCGACGTTTTTTGGGCAGATTGCGTCCAATCTTAAGGGTGCTGGCCTTGTGGAGTCCGTGCAGCACGGCTCGCGCCGCACGTCTCTTATTATCGAAAAGCCCTTCGGGCACGACCTGCAGTCCGCGCGAGAGCTTAACGCCACTATTCGTGAGAGCTTTGCGGAAGAGCAGATTTACCGCATTGATCATTATCTCGGAAAAGAGACCGTACAGAACATTTTGGTGTTCCGCTTTGCCAACGGGATTTTTGAGCCGCTGTGGAATCACAAATACATTGATCATATTCAGATCGCGGTGGCAGAAAATATTGGTGTCGGAAGTCGCGCGGGGTATTTTGATAAGGCGGGAATTCTCCGAGATATTGTCCAAAACCATTTGCTTCAAATCCTTTCCTTGCTCTGCATCGAGCCTCCTATTTCGCTAAGCGATGCGGGAAGCATTCGAGACGAGAAAGTGAAGGTGCTGCGCTCCATGAAGCGCATGAAGGTTGAAGAGGTTGCGGCTAATACCGTGAGGGCGCACTACTCAGCGGGAGCGGTAGAGGGCGACAACGTGAAGGGATATCTTGAAGAAGATGGCGTTGCCAAAGGCTCAACCACAGAGACCTATGTCGCGATGAAGCTTCAGATCGACAACTGGCGCTGGTCCGGAGTTCCCATTTACATCAGAGCCGGCAAGCGTCTCCCCAAGCGAATCACGCAGATCACGGTCTACTTTAAGAAGGCCCCCGATGCGATGTTCCGCGGCAGACAGATTCTCGAGCTTGAGCAGAATGTGCTTAACATCCAAGTGCAGCCCAACGAGGGTATTTCTCTTAAGATTTCTAGCAAGCCACCGGGACCGAGACTGCGTGTGCGTCCCGTGGTAATGGATTTTAATTACGATCACTCTTTCGGCGTCGCTTCGGCAGAGGCTTACGAACGCTTGCTTCTTGACGTGATGAAGGGCGATCAGACTCTCTTCATTCGCGACGATGAAATTGAGCAGGCATGGGATCTCCTCGCTCCGGTGTTTGAAGCCTGGGATTCGAGCAACCCGCCGAAGCTGCATTCTCATGAGGCGGGGACGTGGGGCCCCTCCGCAGCGGCCGATCTTCTTCGTCCGCACGGCCATAAGTGGGCGAGGCTCTAGCCTCAGCTTCTAACTCCGCAGGCCGGGGTGGCCCGCGTGCGGCTGACAAAGAGAGAACACGGAACGCTTAGACAGGAACGAGAAATCATGACGGCGGCGTCGAAAGGAAAAGGCGAGGCAGGTATCAACTCCGCGGGGACGGCGGGGTATATTTCATGTGCTTTGCCAGATATACAGCGCGCATTAAGCCGGCTATTCGCCGACCTCCAAGGCGCAGGCGATAGCTATACCCGAGCTGCGAGCACAAACGTGCTTATTCCCGTTGGTTCGGGCCTCGCGGCAGAGCGCTGTGAGGATTTGATTGAGGAGCTCGCCAGGCTTCATCCCAGTCGATTTTTTATCGTGGAATTTGATCCCGGCGTTGAGAAGCTACTCTCTCATGTTACGGCTCGTTGTCATCTCATGGGTAGATCCCCTGAGGGAAAGGCGCAGCATGTCTGCTCAGAGGTCGTGCGTCTCACGGCCCCACCTTCGGGAGCGAGGGCGCTTGCAGAGGCCCTGCGTGCGAATTTGGTGATAGGCACCCCCACAGAGCTCGTGCTCTTCGACGCCGGCATTGAAGAAAAGCTGCTCGCGGTTACGCTCCCGCTTTGTGAGCACTTGTTCCTGGATTCAAGCATGCTCGTAGCGAGCAAGAATCTTCTGAGTACCGCTTCGCATTCGAATCTCCACACCGTTGATCTGCAGTGGATTGCCCTCGGGGTCTGGCGCGACCAGATTAAAGCGGCTTTCGATGGCCGAGCGACGCTTGGACTTGCGAGGGGCCTTGAGCGAATTGAGATAACTTCTCAAGCGGCCGCGAGCGATGGCGGTCCGGGGGAAATTCCCTTGGCATCCCTTCTTCTGGCCGGGTGGTTCGCCAGCCGGCTTGGCCTTGAGGTGAGTTCTGCAGCAAGAACTCCGGCTGCAAGCCCGGAATCAGCTCCTGTCTCTCAGTATGTTTTTAATTGTAGTTCTCCTGCGGGGAGTACCGTACGCGTCGTTTTGACGATGAGTGCGGAAGCCAAGACAGCCTCCTCGGGCGCTGCCGTCAGTTCCCCTCTATGCTTTGGGGCCCCTCGATGGTTTGGGGCAGAAGATTCACCCGAGCCGAAATTGCAATCGGTGTCTTTGCAGGGAATAGTACGGGGCGGAAAGCCGGCGAGCGTGCGTCTTGAGTGCCGCGAACGCTCTCTCGAGGCTACAGTGAAAGCGGGGGAGGGTACCCTAGTCTTGAGCAGGCCTCTTGAGGAGCAAGGCGCTCTTGCGCGTCTTAAGCGCTACTTCTTGATTGGGGAGTCGACAATCAATTACGCTTCGGCCCTTACGCAGGCCCTGCATTTTTATCGCCAAGTTTCTCAGACCAAGTAATAGGTGCAGGCAGGAAGCAGGCAAGGACCGGCGCTGAAGTAAGGAAAGGGCACAACTTCCGCGAGTTTTTTAGTTCCAAGATTTTTTTAGTTCCGAGAGAATTTTTTTTTCCGAGAACCAGGACCTATGAGTATTGAGATTGTGGATGCCAAGCATTTCGCTGGGGGTGTCGCGGATGAGATTGTCGCGATTTTAGATGAAGCCATCGCCGAGCGCGGATCGGCGTCTCTGGTTTTGGCAGGCGGGAGTACACCGGCTGGTGTCTATCGCGCTCTTTCAAAGCCTCCTCGCACGGAAGCTCTGGACTGGAGCAAGGTGCGCCTTTACTTAGGAGATGAGCGCTGGGTTCCGGCGTCAGATGATTTGAGCAATGGGCGTATGGTACGGGAGACTCTTCTTGAGGGGCTCGGCGCTCAGAAACCAAAGTTTTTTCCGGTCGACACGTCGCTCAGTTCAGTTGAGGAAGGAGCTAAGAATTACGAAAAACTCCTTGTAACGCAGGAATGTCAGGGAAGTCCTGCGGGCTCGCGAATTCCTTCTTTCGACCTTATTCTCCTGGGAATGGGCGAAGATGGGCACACGGCTTCGCTCTTCCCGCACTCGCCTCTGCTCGAGGAGTCGGCATCCAAAGAGGCGCTCTGCGCAGTCGCGCAGCATCCGACCGAGAAGGGCAAGCCCGGCGGAGTCAGGATCACCATGACCCCCAAGGTCATTCTTCACGCTCAGCGCATTCTCGTGATCGTGTCCGGGGAAAATAAGGCGTCAATGGCGCAGCGCGCGCTCGAGGGCAAGGAAGAGGTTGCCGTGCTCCCAGTCAGGATGCTCGCGCGTGTCTCAGAGAAAGTTACTTGGTTCCTCGATTCTGGTGCGGCCAAACTCCTCTCCGCTCAGCGCTAACTTCATCACGGAGGCTTCTTATGATTCGCCTGGACGTTTCAGAACGCGCGCGCTCACTAAGGTCAGAGTTCCGTGCCTGGCTCGCGGGACATGCGGCGCCCTCGACCGGGGGCGATCCGTCGCTTGAAACCTTCATGCGCGTGGGTCGCTCCTGGCAGCGCGAGCTCGCAGCGGGATCCTGGGTTGGCGTACATTGGCCTAAGGAATTTGGTGGCCGCGGCCTGTCTCTTGTTGAAGAGGCAGTGGTGCAAGAGGAGCTCGTGCGCGCCGGTTCGCCGCAGCTCCTTGGGCTCTTCGGATTAACCATGGTGGGCCCGGTGCTGATTGCGCATGGCACCGAGGAGCAAAAGAAGCGTTTTCTTTCCAAGATACTGAGCGCGGAGGAAATCTGGTGCCAAGGCTTCTCTGAGCCAGGCGCCGGGAGCGACCTTGCCGCGGTAAAGACCCGCGCGGTGATTAGCCCTGAAGGATTCACTCTCACGGGGCAGAAGATTTGGACCAGCTTCGCGCATGTGGCGGATTGGTGCTTTGTGCTGTGCCGAACCTCGGATGAAAAGGAGAAGCACAAGGGCTTGAGCTACCTGCTTGTTGACATGAAATCGAAGGGGATTTCAACAAGGCCTCTGACTCAAATTTCTGGCGATAAGGAGTTCAACGAGGTTTTTTTCGATAATGTGTTTGTCCCCAAGGATAGGCTCGTGGGAGCAGTCGGGGAAGGTTGGCGCATTGCCATCGCTACCCTGATGTACGAGCGCGTGGTGCTGACCTTTGCGCGCCAATTGCAGTCAGAAGTGCTTCTGCGATCGCTGCTTAGCACGCGGGGCTCCTCTTCGAGCCCCCAATCTAGCACGTCTATTCGCGCAGATATCGCCAAAGAAATCAGCAAAGCATGCGCTATGCGCGCCTTATCTTATGAACACCTTTCCGAGTACGCCTCAGGTAAAAAACCTGGGCCCGAAGGGTCTCTTGATAAGCTTATGTGGAGCGAGTCCTTTCAGTCCCTCTGCAAGCTTGCCGTGCGCCTCAATGGTCAAGCTTCTGCCGTGAGTGAGAACGCAGACGGCAATCAGCATCCCGCAGCAGTGGATCTGCATCGCTACCTTTATTCTCGCGGACGAACTATCGCGGCCGGAAGCTCTGAGATACAGCGGTCTATCATCGCCGAGCGGGTGCTCGGACTGCCGCGCCTTAACTTTTCAAAAGCAGGGTAGGGCGCCGCGTTCCGCCTCTGCCAGTCGGCGGCGGCGCACGGTCTTGCGTCCTGGAACGTGGCTCCTATCTAGAAAAACGAAGAGCCACCCGAAATTCGTAAAGACTCCTCGCAGCTACTTTTGTCCTAAGAGGCAGGTAACCAAGAGGTCCCGCGGCCCCCATTCCCGGGAGGTCTCCCTGGCCCGCCTTTTGCACTAGCCAATTCATGAGTGTTGGGCCTTGGCCTTTGGCCTTGCCCAAGGTGGTGCACTTAAGCACGTAAATAGGTGCTTTCAACTAGTTAGGTGAGATTTTGAAGCTGAGCTAATGGTTCCCCCTATGAACGCCCTTAGACCTACTAGGAAGGGATAGGGAAGAGCCCGAGTGGAGAGGAGTCAGAAAGGAGAGTTATGGTGAGCTGCAAATTTAAATCGATACTCGTTACGTACCTGCTCGCGCTGAGCGCGTCTCAGGCTTTTGCGCAGACTATTCAGCTGCCCCCGGAAGATCTATTTCAAACGACCACTACGGCAGGGAAAGTATATTGCGGAAGAATATCGGGCCGCTGGGTCCCTGGAAATTTGGCTAAGGATGGAGAGACATTCACCAAACTAACCGACGCCATCAAAACTCTAAAAAAAGAAATCAAGAAGGCCACGGGAAAGGCGAAGGCCAAGAAAGAAAAGGCTCTTGCAGGACTTGAAAAGAAGCAAGCGGCAGGCCGAACGAAGTGCGCCAAGGGTAAAGACGGAGGAGCTTCGCCCACGCCAACACCAGGTGGTGGAGGCACGGCCCCAACGCCAACAAAAACACCAACCAAAACACCAACGCCGTCGTCAAGCACGAATTGTTTTAACGGCGACTCAACCAATACGAGTAGATCTCCCTCTCAGTGCTTTGGGATTCCAGGAAGTGTTGCCGGAAGTATCTCGCGTGGGCAGAACCTCTGGGTCGTCACCAGAGGCTGCCAAGGTTGCCACGCACCGAAGAACGGAAAGACCTTTTCTCAGATTCAGGCTTCCTTTAGTTCTCAGCCAACCATGGCTGGTCTCCCTGCTCCTTCAACCCAAGACCTTGCCGACTACACTGCGTACTTAAACCGCTTTAATTTACCCTAAGAAGGTGAGGCTCTATGCAGTTGTCGATATTTCTTCGGGCTGTTCTAACCTGCGCCTCTGGTCTCGCACTTGCCATTCCTGGACTTGCCGGCGCGCTCGAAGTAAACGACCCGTTGCCCGCAGTGTCAGTGCATGACGAGGCGGGCGTTGCTACCGAGCTCTCTGGTCTAAAAGGCAAGGTAACCTATATCGACTTTTGGGCCTCATGGTGTCCTCCCTGCCGTGAGTCGTTTCCGTTCATGAATCAACTCGTTGAGCGCTACGGCAAAGACGGTCTTAACGTGGTTGCAATCTCAGTGGACCGGGATAGGGCGCTTGCTGATAAAGCTCTCAAAAGGCTGGCTCCTCAGTTTAAAGTCATGTTTGACCCTTCTGGAGAGGCCGCCAAGGCCTTTAAGCTCCCCACCATGCCGACCTCATTTGTTATCGACGCCGAAGGGCGTGTGCGCAGCGTAAAGCGCGGATTTCGTGACTGCGAGAAGGCCGAGCTTGAAAAGACTATCTCCGAACTCCTCAAGAGCTAGGCAGGTTTCACCGATATCAGAAACCAAGCTCTAAGTTTTTAATTGAGTGCAGCCATAAATATTGCACCCTCAAGTCGAAGAAAAATTAGGTAATTGCGGGCTCAGGCGCATTGCGCGAACAATTCTGTAACGGAGATAGAGTTACATGAAGCAACTAAACTCGTTCAAAACAGTCTTAGTTCTAAGCGCGGCAGTTTTTGCGCTCTTTCTCGGCGGCTGCGTCAAAGTTGAGCCCTGGCAAAAGAACAATTTGGCGCGTCCCCACATGGCTTTTGATCCCGATCGCGGAGAAGCGCGTTACGTCAAAAAGGCTTATGTAGCCAAGGAAGGAAGCTCCGGTGGTTATGGAGTTGGCGGCGGCGGATGCGGCTGTAACTAACCGGGGAGGATGAAATGGAAGCATCATCGAAGAATTCTTCTCAGCTCTTTGCTCAACTCCTCACGGCTGCTCTTGCTATCCCCGCAGGCAGCGCCCTTGCGGAGAGCCCACCCGAAAGCGCCTCAATAAAACTCATGTATTTTGATTACGAGGATTGGCAAGAGGGTGGCCAAGATCGCATGCATATCAAGAGCCCCATGATTTGGTTTGCAACGCCCATTGCCGATAGCTGGGCAGTTGAGGGGACTCTCCAGCTTGATGATATGTCCGGCGCGTCTCCTCAGTATCTCGACTCCTTAAGCGGGGCTTCCGAGCTCGGCATCAAAGATCGCCGCCAGTGGGCCGACGTGCGCGTCACAAAGTACTTCGAGCGTTTTAGCCTAAGTCTGGGAGGCGCAGTCTCAACTGAGGACGATTATATTTCTCGCAGTGGCTCACTTGAAGGTCGCTGGTGGTCGGAGGATAAGAACACCACTGTTTCTTTTGGTATAAGCCCAGACTTTGACCGGATTACCTCTACCAATAACACCGATTTGATAGAGCGCCGGCGCGCAATTACCTACCTGCTCGGCGTCACCCAAGTGCTAAGCCCGAATGCCCTGCTGCAAAGCAATTTTTCATATGCGAATGGAGCCGGTTACCATTCAGACCCCTATAAATTCTTCGACAAGCGCCCTGAAGGACGCGACCAGTTCGCGTGGCTCACGCGGCACAATTATTTTGTCGAAGCTGCCGACGCCGCACTGCACACTGATTATCGTTACTACTGGGACTCCTGGAGTGTGCGCTCGCACACGCTCGAAATGAAATGGTATCAGCCCATCGGCGAGCATTTTATGATTAGGCCTGGGGTACGTTATTACTCCCAAGATAGTGCCGAGTTCTTCAGCACTGAATTTCCTCCCCAGGAGGATGGCGCAATCTATAGCCCTGATCAGCGTCTCGCATCGTACGGATCGTTCTCTTATGGGTTAAAGCTTGAGTATTCTCTCGGAGAACACGTTTCGCTTAACGCCCTGGTGCAGTTTATCGAGCAGCGCGGCTCATGGAAACTCTTTGGGTCGGGAGACGAAGACCTTAAGCACTACAAAGCTCGTTATACGGGCGTTGGGGTGACTGCTAAGTTCTAATCTCGCTCACGCACCCTTGCCCAGACACTTGTCCAAGCTTCGCCGCAGACGTTACAGTAGTGCGATAGGATTGCTCGGCATATGAAACTAAAATTCCTGAGAAATTTATTGGACCGCAAAGGACGCAAAGAAAGCTAGGGAGCTTCTGGAAAACTCCCTCTCCGCGTCCTCTGCGTCCTCCGCGTTACTTGAAAACTAAAGAATAACGCGGAGGACGCGGGGTACGCGGAGGAAGAACAGATCAGAGGAAGATCAATTTGGGTTTCTTCAGAGGTTCCCTAGGGAACCTCTGAAGAAGTCCACTCGGTGGTCTCTGTGCCCTCTGTGGTTGATTTAAATTGCTCAAAAAACCACAGAGGACACAGAGATCACAGAGAGAAAGAAACAAGATATCGAGGTTTTTCAGAGGCTCCCTAGGGAAGCTCTGAAAAAGTCTGCTCTGTGAACTCTGTGCCCTCTGTGGTTGATTTAAATTGTTGAAAAACCACAGAGGACACAGAGATCACGGAGAGAAAAAAATAAAATATCGAAGTTTTTCAGAGGTTCCCTAGTTAGAAAAATGCAATTTCAACGTGCTCCTTTGCGTCCCTTGCGTCGTTTGTGGTGAAAAATTTGCGATGGCTGACTCATAAGACCATGTATGCCTCTTTTTCTTTTCATGCGCTCGGGGGCCCCAACTCTGTCCGCTGGCTCTCGGGCCCCTCTGATGAGGAGCTAGGGCAAAAGCTTGTCGCCGAAGCGCTTCGCATCCAAGCCGTATTCTCGCGCTATGACCCCTTAAGCATCGTGAGCCTCATTAACCAAGCCGCGGGCTCAGGGCCGGTACGCGTCGATGAAGAGACCGCGGGACTGCTCTCATTTTCAGCGCGTCTCTTTGAGGTTTCCGGAGGGCTTTTCGACATTACAAGCGGCGTACTTCGAAAAGTGTGGAACTACTCCTCTGGAATCGTTCCCCGAGAAGAAGATGTTCAAGCAATTCTCCCGCTTGTGGGTTGGAACAAGACGCGTTGGGAGCCGCCATACTTCTCGCTCCCTACGCCAGGCATGGAAATCGACCTCGGTGGGCTAGGCAAAGAGTATGCGGCAGGCAGACTGCGCTCAATTCTAGTCTCGGCAGGGGTTAAAAGCGCCCTGATTAACCTAGGAGGGGACGTGACCTGCATTGGCCTCGGGCCCGAAGGCAGGCCCTGGAGGGTCGGAATTGCGCACCCGCGCGAAGCATCAGGAGCAGCCGCGGCACTTGGACTTGTCGACACGGCTCTTGCCACGAGCGGCGACTATGAGCGCTGCATGATGGTTCAAGGAAAACGCTATTGCCACATTCTTAACCCCAAAACTGGATTTCCAGACGTTACCGCAAGCTCCGTCTCGGTGGTGGCGGAGTCGTGCCTTTTAGCCGGGGCTCTCTCTACGACCGCAATGCTCCTCGCTCCCGAGGCTCGAGCGGCTTTTTTTAATGAGCTTGGCGTATCCGCCCTGGTCCTAGACGAGCAGGGAAAGATTGCGGAGCGTTATGGTCCGCTTGTGCCTCTATAGGAGATCTTCCCCTTAGTGGTCTCCGTGGTCTTAGTGGTTGTCTTTATTAATCACCAAGGCCACGGAGACCACTAAGGGAGGGGGAATATAGAGTTTCGCCAAGCTCGCAATCTCGCTAGTCTCCCTTCACTAAACTCTAAAAGGCCCTCCGTGAAGTTTTCTGTTCTCTCGAGCGGGAGCAAGGCGAATTGCACCCTGATTGAAGCCGGCGAAACCCGTGTCCTCGTTGACTGCGGCCTCTCGGCGAAACAAACCGAAGCTCGCCTCGCTGCCATTGGCGTAGAGCCGACAACGCTTAAGGCCATTGTAATTACACACGAGCACTCAGACCACATTGCAGGTCTTGATGTGTTCGCGCGCCGCCACAAGCTTCCTGTGTATTTAACCGAGGGTACGCGCGAAGCGTACGATGTCTATCTCGCCTCAGCCACCAGGGACCGAGCCGCGCCCGCAAAGGCATTCGAGCGCTGCCTTATCCCTCGAGGCTCCACCTTCTCAATTGCAGGTATCGAGGTCCTCCCTTTCTCCGTGTCCCACGACGCCGCTGAGCCTGTGGGATTTCGGTTTTCTCGCGAAGGCCTTGTCTACGTGCAGTGCACGGATCTTGGGCGTGTCACCACAGGGGTGAAAGAGGCCCTCAGAGGTGCGCACGCGATGTGCCTTGAGTCTAATCACGACGAAGAACTCCTTAGGTCCTGCGAGTATCCCTGGAATGTTAAGGAGCGCATCCTTTCTAATCAGGGTCACTTAAGTAACCACACGGCCGGAAATCTACTCTTTGAAATCATGCATTCCGATCTCAATCACGTGGTGCTTGGACATCTAAGCGAGCACAGCAACCGGCCGGACGTGGCCTTAAGTACCGTGGAGACCTATCTCCCGCAAAAGCGCTCGTTTCAGCTTGAGTGCGCAAGCGTGCATCACCCGCTGCCGCTGAGGAGCGTCGAAAGCACAGCTCGCGAGAGCTCAAGCATCCCACGCGCAGCGTAAATAGCAGCATCCCACGGCCAGGCACCGGAATATTTTGAGGCACTGACAGAGGACCGTCAAAATGATGCGTTAGGGAGTGTACTATGAGTCAAAGTAAGACACGGAGCGAGAAGCGAGTCTCGACATTTGAGCGCATGATGAAATCGAGTGGGCGGAGGGAGCGCCTCGACCAATTAAAAACAGCATTTTAAATGGTTGCGACCAATTAAAAATGTGTTTCTATCGGTCGCATGCGCTATATCACCGAGCAAATCCAGAAAGACCTCCGAAAAAAGCTGGTTTTTCTGGCGGGGCCTCGCCAGGTTGGAAAATCCACTCTTGCGAAATCGATTGTTTCATCTCCCTCAAATTTTTTTAATTGGGACATTCCCTCAGATCGACAAATTATTCGAGGCGCGGCGTGGGCCAAGGACGCCGGGCTGGTCGTACTCGACGAGCTTCATCGGTTTGTAAAGTGGAGAAGTTTCTTAAAGGGAGTGATTGACGAGTATCAAAATACACCACCAATCCTGGTCACGGGCAGTGCTCGACTGGAAACATTTCGCCGAGGAGGAGATGCGCTCACAGGGCGAACTTACATGCATCGCATCCATCCAATTGATCCCCTAGAAGCAGTTGACCGATTTAACCAAAAGGATGCATTGCTCGCGGCGCAGGTGCTTTTAAAAACCGGGGGCTTTCCGGAAGCCTTTCTCAATCCTGCGGACGCCGATCGTTTGCGTGAAGAACGGTTGCAAGTTGTCCTTCGCGAAGACCTTCGAGACCTTTCGATGGTTTCAGAGCTTCGTGGAATGGAACTGCTCATTGACTTACTGCGAGAACGTGTAGGCGGAACCGTGAATTATTCAAACTTAGCTGCCGATATAGGCATCTCCCCGCCAACAATTAAAAAATGGATCGAACTTTTGGAGAGGCTTTACGTAATTTTTGTGGTGTATCCACATAGTCGAAATCTCGCCAGGAGTATTCGTCGTGAGCCAAAGGTTTACTTTTATGACTGCGCGGCCGCGACTAACGGAGACGGATTTCGCTTTGAGAATCTCGTAGGGAGCTGTCTTCTAAAATGGATCCATTTTTTTAATGACTCGCTCGGTCGCAAATATAGCCTTCAGTATTTTAGAGACAAGGACAAGCACGAGGTGGACTTTGTGGTGTGCGAAGGCCTGAAACCTAAAATTATCGTCGAGGCGAAATTGTCGGATTCCAATCTACATCCCGGATTATCCTATCTCTCTCGAATGCTCCCTAAGGTTAAAGGATTTCAAATTGTAGGTGCCAAGATAAAGGAACAGCAGATTGGCGATCTCGCTATTAAGGGGGTTCGTGAAATGGACTCAGTGATTGCGGAGCTGGGAAGCCTTGGTAAAGGTAAATGATTTTAGAAACAACGGCGAGGGAAGGGCCGAATGGACAGACTCCTTTAAGGTTGAACAAAATTCCCCGGGCGTAAGCCACGGCCCCTTCAGGGGACGGGAGTGAGCCACAGCCCCTTCCGAGGGACGGGCGTAAGCCACGGCCCCTTCCGAGGGACGGGCGTAAGCCGCGGCCCCTTCAGGGGACGGGCATAAGCCGCGGCCCCTTTAGGGGACGGGGGAAGGAACGGTGCCGCGACTTTCCGAATCTGCTATACCGACTCTTGTTTCCGGGCCACCGCGAGCTGCAAGCCAAGAGAGCTTAATACTTCCTTGATTGTCGCAAACTGCGGATTGCCGGACTCTGAGAGGGCTTGATAGAGCCCTTGGCGAGTTATGCCACTTTTTTCTGATAGAGCTGAAAAGTTTTCGTCTCTAGATTCGATAATATCTCGAAGCGCTATAAGAAACGCCCCTTGGGATTCATTTGCTAGAACATCCGTAAGATATCCTACTGCATACTCAGGATCTCTTAAGCGTTTAAAGAGAGACTTTCTGTAATCTTCAGTTTTCATTTTTATATTTCTTCCAAAGATACTTAGCCCTTTCGATATCCTTTTCTTGTGTGCTTTTGTCTCCCCCGCCCAGAAGTACGACAAGATTTATGCCATCAAGGCCGTAATAAACTCGAAGTCCCGGACCTTTCTGGATCCTCAACTCAAAGACTCCTTCGCCTACACTTTTGTGATCCCCGAAATTGCCATCACGCACCCTGGTAATTCGCGAATCGATCGCGCGAACCAAAAGGGAATCTCTGATGCTATCTAGCCAATCCTCGAATGGGCTTGCGCCGTCATCGAGTCGCAAGATCACTATTTGACGTGCCGCAGATTCCATTACTCACAAGTGTAAACTGCAGTTGACGGCGCGTCAAGGCAAAGTTATTTGAGGCCAAAAATCGACGATTGATCCCTCCGTCACCTAAAGGTGCCGCGACCCTGTCCGTCAGATTTCGATTGGGGTGTGCCGATGAGAGGAGAGCGAAAGCTTATAAATACCAGTAGCTTATGATTCTTAGAGGCGGCGGTGGGCTTTTCTGCCATAACCACCTTGTTGTCTTTATTCTTTACGAGCGCGTCAGAACGCCGTTCGCAAGGAGTACGTGGACATTAGCTTAGTAAGTCTTGTAAAAACCTTGTGCTGGTTCGTGCTAATTATATGCTTTGATTGAGCTATTTACTTAGGTGCACCTAGCAAGAATTTATAATGCCCCCCCCCCGGAGGATTTTCTTCATGAGAGCTTCTCGTTTTGCCCGAACTTTCCTCTCTTTGCTCATTGCTTCATTCGGCGCCGTGTCATCAGCGAATGCAGGACCTGGCCCCTTGCGCCCTTTAGGGCACTCTCTCACACGCGTTAATACGCCCGCGTTTTCCCCCGAAGGACTTCCGGCTGGATTAACCCAGAAGCTCACGGTAGCAGCAGCGAAGAAGAATCCCACTCTTTCTCCTCGCAAGCTTTCCGCCCGGATACGTCAGGCCAAGGTTCTTGCAGACGTAAAAGGGGAAGATCTTCCTATTGATCCACCATTGCAACTTCTTACATGCCCGAGCGAAGCAGAGGTGAAGGTTCTCGCGAATGAGATAGCCTATGGAGCGGGAGGACCGCAGGTTCCTACGCGTTTAAGTTACGAGCTTAATGGTGTCACCACGCTAATGTTTGGTGGGGCGAATGTAGTGCCGGGTAACCAGCAAACGATTGCTCTTCAAGCTGGGGAAGAGCTTAGATTCTGGGGGCATAGCGCATACCCTAACTTTGACGATCCTTATCCTTGGGTTAATTACTTGGTTCCTAGCGACGATGCGGTAAACGCGGCCATTCTTATTAACGGTGATAATTTTCTAAGCATGGCGCTTGCGAAGGGCATGCAGAGCCCCTTTGGCATGCAGCAGAGCATTGAAACCATACTGGCTAACAACAATCTTGCCGGGGCGATCGATTGGCAGACGGGGCTTGTAACGTTGGAAGAGAACGAGATGATCGTTCTTTTCGAGCTAGGGGCGAGTTCTCCATCGAGCGCGGCATTTGATTTCAATGACCTCGTCATTTTCGTCAGGACGCCCTGTCCGGTGCAGCAGCCATATGATTTGAGGAATAATTTACCGGGGGTGCAGCCGGCGAATATGAGGGTTAATTCGATGGAAAGCACGGTAACTGCCCTCGACTCGAATGCTGCAATTAATTTTGTCGGTGATGGTCGAGTCGTTAATTTCGTTGAAGTATATTTCGTTGCTCAAAACGGGGCTGGTACGCCAAATGTTTGGAACCCTAGTCTTATGGATTTTAAGCTCACTGGCCGATATTCCGGCACAGAAACTTACATAACAAGCCCTTTAAACTCGACGGCTCCGGGGGACTGGACTGCTGTCTATGATACTCCGGCAAACTCTGATTGGCTCACGCCTATATACGCAAGCAGCGGCTACAACGTGTACAAAGCACAATTCTTCGTTCCTGACATGTTAACGATCGCTGGCCAGAGCCATACAATCACGTGGAGTGGCCTCGGCCCCGTTAGTGGTTCAGGCTTTTTGCTCATGCTCTTCTCTAACAATGGCGCGGGTTCTTTTGGCGCGTCGAATGATTGGCGCTGGCTTAATGGCGCGGGAGCTCCATCGTCATTGACGGCAGCTGGAGCTCCATTTCCAACTGTTGCGGCACGTGTCGGTTTTATTCCTCCGGGATAGAGCATCCGCTTGTATGGAGTCGTTTGAATTTTATGGCGTTGCGGTCATAGTATTCTCAACGCAGGAGGTGGTTGGGCTTCCCCAACCATCTGGCGGTTGGGTGAAGGTGCAGCAATTCATCTCAGCACTCCACTGAGTTGGTAGGAGTTCTTGGATCTGATCGGCTGGGCGTCCCGGGTCAAGGGTCTGAACAATAGCAATCGGCTTACAAGCCGCATCCTGTACCGTATGCCCAAAGCTAGCGACGCCCGCTACCGCTCCAAGCGCGACTACCGCAAGAAGCACAATAGCCTCGAGCATGCTGGCGCCAGAAATGGAGCTTCGGTGCCTGCTATTTGAGCTTAGGTTTACCATAGTAGCCTTCGTCTAGAAGGTCGGCACCTCTGCTGGAAACTTAATTGTTTGGAGTGTCTGCGAGTGTATTTGACAGAGTCCACTACGAATTGCTCGTAGGTGCTCATCACAGATGCGTAGGACCGAGAGAACTTCTGAGAGCCCGATGTCATTATCTCTGTTTGTCTAAACCACGCTTGTGCTACCCCTAGCGCTGCTTCTAAGTTTGGCTTGATGGATTGCTACATGGCTCGCCTCTTTTATTTGAAATCATTGATTCAAAGATTTCAGGCCTTCTTCGTGCTCGCAATTGGGCTTACTCTTTTTTCCTGTGATTCAGCGAAGAGCGGAGCGGGGAGTAGGCTTGATGAGTCCCTTGATAAGATTCACTCTTTGACAAGCGATCTTTATCTTGGCAATGGGCTCGTCATTACGAGCAATGACATTTACTCAACAGAATTTACTTCAGGCGCTAGGTCTCGTGGCCTAGCGGTGGTACGCAGGACTGAGCTCCCGGCGATTCCTGGCCTTAATGAGGCCCCACGTACTTTTTCCTACACCCCGACACACGTACATGACGATCCGAGAATCCCTATCTCCGCACCAAACTCCCAGTTCTATATTTGGCAGGGACCTGGGGGGCGCATAGAAGTAAGGATTGGGAGCAACCAAGAGACCCGGCCTCCGGGTCCCATGGTGTATAGACTTCAGTCTGAAATAGAAGGGGCTGCGACCAAAACAGATTTAAGAACGGAGGTACTAGTGCCATTAGTAGTGCCTCATTGGTCAATTGCAATAGATGCGCTCACGGCTCGGCTTCATCTGATGAGGGAGATAGATCCTAATGCCATTTCCGTTCGGGCGGTTCACACGCGAATGGAAGGGGGCAAGGTAGAGACTGTGGTTGATGGGAATGCAGCCGCGAAGATTGAACTTGAGGAGGGTGGGGGACGCCGTCCCGTACTTTTAGTGGTAACTAGAGAACCGGTAGAGGCAGGAGAAGGCCTTTATCTTGTTGCGTCCTGGCCAAGTCCCTAAACCATTGAGAGAGAACGTGCGAAAATCAGGAAGGCTTGGAAAGATTTCTTCGGGATGTGAAGTAACAACCGTTACTCCTTTTGGGGTATGGGTGCTCGCTCACGGTAAGGAGTATTTCCTAGATCACGATTCTTATCCGTGGTTTCGCGAGGAAGCTGTCGAGGATGTGCTTTCGGTAGTTTCTCCAGGCCCTGATCATTTGCGTTGGCCCTCTTTGGACATTGATTTGCATATCGATTCTTTGGAAAACCCCGAGAGATATCCGCTGATAGCCAAACGAAGGGCTAAAAAGAAAATGCTTCCGAAGCGAACGCGCGTGCCGCATTAAGTGGGCCTCGGTTGCGCGGCAGTCAGATTTGGTAGAGCGCCCCCCGCCGCCCCCTGGTACACCCCAACCGCAACGCCCCTGGGGTGCAACAAAATTCTCCGGCGACGCGTCGCGATTGAGGAACGCGTTCACCGCCTCCTGGAACTTTTACAATCCGATCATATATCGACAAGTCCTACCGTAGGGTCGAAATAGAAATGGGGAACCCACTTAAACGCCCGGTTTTAACTGCCAGATCTTTCAAAAGAGCGATTTCAGATCCCGTGAGGAGAGTTCCGTCACTCCAGGCTGGATTCATAGGCCAAAGCAGAGTCTGCCTGAGAATGAATCTCTTGCCTCGCTGCCACTCGGCCAGAACATTATTGAGATCGACGTCCGGATTATAAGTACTGTCCGTGAGACAGTTAAAGGTCCTGCCAGTCGCTAGCTCTGTAAATTCACACTCCCGAGGGTCGGGATTAAAAGCATACCCCTCGCTAGACTGGAAAAGTGCCATGCTCACTTGAGTCACCGTTTGCTTAATCTCAGTCACACAACCTCGCCCCTTCTCAAGAAATAGAAAGAGAATACATGCGTTATATTCTAAGATTCAGCTTCCTACTGCCTCGGGATCAGGCCACCTAAAGAATTCTCTCCTGTCTCCGTCATGAACAAACGCAACTCGGTTCCATCTTTCTCTATTCGCGGTGATTTTCTATTGCTGAATTTTCAAGTTTGCCAGTCATCACAGCAAACTCCTTGAGAGTCTCTATCTCTTCCTGAGAGAGAGGACTTCCGTCCGACCAGCAAGGCTCAGTGGGCCAGAGGAGATACAGTTTCTTTAGGCGGACCTCACCTTTAAGCACATCTGCCTCATCATTCACTAGAACATCTGATTTGCAATTAAAAACTCTCCCCGTTGCTTCCTGTCGGAATACTGAAATCCGAGTGTCCGGGTGGAAGGTGTAGCCTCTATCAGAACGAAATAGGGCAAGTGTGATCTGAGTTACCTGCTGGGCCTTGAGAATCATAATCGCTCGCCGCTTCTTATGAATGAGCTGTCAGGTATCGTTAGAGTTTCCCAAACGGATTTATTCCCCGATACCGCTCGGAACGCTCTACGTGCACACAAGGGAGCAAAAATTTTGGCCTGAGTGTCCCCCCTGGCTTGGAACAAAGCCTTGGTACTCCTTGTAGCCAAGCTGCCGGATAACTTTGGAGGCAAGCTCGAGGGCTGATATTCGCGGTGAATCAACAATCGAAAATCAATATCGTCAGTGAAGCGTGCTTTCTCTCGGTAAATACTCGCCGCGACACCTCCGCAGATTGCCCACTGAGAAGGGTACTCCAGGAGTATCTCCGTGGCTCGCTTCAATTCAGAAAAAAGCTTCACGCTTTAGCATCCTTTTTCTTTCGGTAGTCTTGCCTGGCGATGAAAATCATCTCGGCAAGATCGTCGATATTTCTTAGCTTCTCCTCGGCGCGGTAGTTTTGGTGGCGCGCTCTCTCTTTTACAAATTCTAGGTACTTTTCGTCAGCCTTGGGCGGGGAACAGGGAGTGGTTTCTTTTTCTTGACTCATACTGGCGCAGCCGCAGGCTGACTTGGAAAAAACAGGGTGACTAGGAGAAGGGGGATGCGGCTCATCACAAGATTAAGCCTGAATTCGGGGGGCGGTCAAATGAGGTTATTCTACGATTATTCGGCGCGCCTTACCTGGGGTGCGGTATCTTGGTAGGGCGCCGCGTCCCCGCGGTGCCGCAAGATCTCTCGGGCTGGCACGTGGCATGTATTTGTCCACGTAGCTGATTGGGAAATGGCAACCGTTCATGGATGCCCCGGGGCATTTTATTCGGCACGCCGGGGCGCGCGTCGCGCCGTCGCCTATTGGCAGAGGCGGAACGGCGCGCCCTACCTGATTGGCTTTCCCTCGCTTAAGGCTAGATCCCTCTCGAAAATCTGGTTAGTCTAGCAACGCTTCGACGGCACTACCTTTTTTGCGAGCCTCCTATGATTGAGCGATACACGAGACCAGAAATGGCAAAAATCTGGAGCGATGAGCAGCGCCTCGCGCTTTGGCTGGAGGTTGAGGTTCTTGCGCTCGAGGGGATGGCGCGTGAGGGATTGGTTCCTGATCAGGCCGTTACCGAGGCCAAGAAATGCCAGGGCGTTGACGTGGCGCGCGTGCTTGAGATTGAGCAAGAGGTAAAACACGACGTCATCGCGTTCCTCACCGCGGTCGCAGAGAAGGTTGGCCCCTCGGCGCGCTTCATGCACCGCGGGATGACATCAAACGACATGCTCGATACGACCTTTGCCGTCCAGCTTCGCCGCAGCGGGAAGTTAATCTTAGAAGGCCTCGATAAGGTGAGAGCAGTGCTTAAACTTCGCGCCAAGGAGTTTGAGGGTGCGGTGTGCATGGGACGTACACACGGCATGCATGCGGAACCTGTGACTTTTGGTCTCAAGCTCGCGGGATGGTACGCGGAACTTGGGCGCGCAAGGCGAAGGCTTGAGAGCGCAATCAGCGAAGTCAGCGTCGGGAAACTAAGCGGCGCAGTCGGGACGTACGCTTCTCTTCCTCCGAGCGTTGAAAAACATGTTATGTCCTCGCTTGGGCTTGAGGCCGAGACGGTTGCTACCCAGGTTGTCGCTCGCGATAGGCACGCCAATTTCTTTGGCGCCCTTGCACTCCTAGGGGCCTCGCTTGAACGCTTCTGTGTGGAAATTCGGCACCTGCAAAGAACGGAAGTTAACGAAGCAGAGGAGCCCTTTGGCAGTGGACAGAAGGGGTCTTCTGCGATGCCGCACAAAAAGAATCCGATTCTTTCGGAGAATTTGGTGGGCATGGCGCGCCTTCTTAGGGGCTATGCGGTATCAGCCCTTGAAAACGTCGCTCTTTGGCATGAGCGGGATATTAGTCACAGCTCTGTTGAGCGCGTTATTGGACCAGATGCCTGCATTCTTACTGATTTTATGCTGAACCGCTTCCGCTCGATTGTTGAGGGGCTGGTCGTGCATCCTGAAAGAATGATGCAGAACCTCGAGGCTACCAACGGCATCGCTTTCTCGGGCTCTCTGCTGATTGCCCTTGCAGATGCCGGGGTAAAGCGCGAAGAGGCTTATCGCTTGGTACAGAGGCACGCACTTGAGGCCGGGAAGGGCGGACCTGCATTAAAAACTCGCGTAGAAGGGGACCCAGAAATTACCAAGCTCCTTAGCCCAGACAAGCTGTCGGCCGTATTCGACCTTAAAAAGCACCTTGCGCACGTGGGGATGATTATTGAGCGGGCTTTGCATAGCTAAGGAGCATCTGGGAAAACCTCGATATTTTATTTTTCCTCTCGGTGAGCTCTGTGGTTTTTTAACAATTTAAATCAACCACAGAGACCACTAAGTAGTACTTTTATTGGAGGCTTCATGGTCGGCTTGCATTTCTGCCCAGTCGATGCTCAGATCCAGGTCCAAGAGGAGCCCTATGAAAGTGCAAGTATTGGTACGCCTTAAGGCGGGAGTGCTCGATGTGCAAGGTAAAGCAGTTGAGCAGTGTATCCATGAGCTTAGCCTGGCAGATCTTTCTGCTTCGGATGCGGTAGGAGCTCAAGCAGCAGCACCACAAACTGCCGCTGCTTCGACAGTTGCCGGCAAAGGCGAGATCTTGCCAACCGACCATGTATCCCAGGTTCGCATCGGCAAGTTAATCGAGCTCCAAGTGAAAACTTCCTCGTTCGAGCAAGCGCGTACCCTCGTGGATGCGCTTTGCAAGAAGCTTCTCGCTAATCCCATCATTGAGAATTACGAGATTCGCCAAGGGTAGGGCATAGAGTTATGCGTGTCTCTGTCATTGTTTTTCCTGGTTCAAATTGCGATCACGATGTGGCGCACGCTTTTGGCCATGTGTTTAATCATACCGTTTCCATGATTTGGCATCGGGATTCTGACTTGAAGAATCCAGATCTTGTGGTTCTTCCCGGTGGGTTCGCTTACGGCGACTATCTGCGAACCGGAGCACTTGCGAAGGTTTCGCCTGCGATTGCGGAAGTGCGCCGTTTTTCCGCGAGAGGCGGACGGGTGCTCGGCATCTGCAACGGCTTTCAGATTCTCTGCGAAGTAAATCTGCTCCCTGGAGTTCTTTTGCAGAACGTAGACCGCAGATTCCTCTCTCAGTTTGTGCACCTAAAAATTGAGCGCACCTCCACCTATTTCACGGCTGGCATGCAGAAAGGGGCGGTAGTTACCTGCCCCATCGCGCATGGAGAGGGAAATTTCTTTGCGGATGATGAGACCTTAAAGCGCATCGAAGGCGAGGGCCTTGTCGTGGTGCGCTACTCTGATTCTCAGGGCCGCGTAGATCCTCAGTCTCGCGTATCCAATCCCAACGGGTCAGCTGGTGCTATCGCAGGAATCTGCAATCAAGCTGGCACCATTGTCGGCCTCATGCCGCACCCAGAGCGTTCGCTTGAGGCGCTTGTTGGGGGATTGGGGGGCGCAAGTTGCAGGGCACTCCTTGAACATTGCAGCGTTTGAGGCCGCAAGTCCCTGAATATACACGCGGATTGCCTCTTTCCGCGTAAGTTGCTAGTTTCTCACCCAATTTCACACCTGTCCGTGTAAGTCTTGGTGGCATCGAAAGCGCCCGCAGCAAAGTGTTTGTTTGTGGGGACTTTTTTTGTGTGCTGATTCTACCTGCGTCAGAAAGCGTGCGGCGATTAACTTGCTCGCGCTTTAGGCGTTGGTGGGCGGATAGGGAGGATTAACTAAGACGGAGAAAAATATGTCTAATGATACTTTCGGAGCATCTTCCGAAGCAAAAACCTCGCCTAAAAATGGATCGCATGCTGATTCTGGAGCTCCTGCAAAGAGCTCACGAGTGGTGGCGCCCATGTCACTCAAGAAGCCTCAAACTTTGATGACGGAGATCAGCTACCCTGTAGATGTCTCCATCAAGAACATGCTTGAGGCCGGTGCACATTTCGGTCACCAGACGCAGCGCTGGAACCCCAAGATGCTGCCGAGCATTTATTGCGCGAAAAACGGGATTCACATTATGAATCTCGACGTGACGCTTGCCCGGTGGACGCGCGCGCGTAAGTTCATCGTCGACACGGTTGGTCGCGGTGGAACGGTTCTTTTCGTAGGAACGAAGCTTCAAGCCCGAGAAATCGTACAGCACGAAGCGAGCCGCGCCGGAGCATTCTATGTGACGACGCGCTGGCTTGGTGGAACTTTGAGCAACTTCCAAACGATTAAGAACTCGATTGATCGTATGCGTAAACTTGAGGAGCTCCTTGCTCAAGCTGAGGTGGAAGGTTCCAAGGTCAAGATCACCAAGAAAGAGAAGCTCGAAATCACGCGCGAAGTAGGCAAGCTCGAGCAAAGTCTTGGCGGTATTCGCCAGATGAAGCGTACGCCGGATGTGATCTTTGTTATCGACGTTATCAAGGAAGCGATCGCCGTTGAGGAAGCTCGCCGCCTTCGTATTCCTGTCGTCGCCATGGTTGATACCAACGTTAACCCCGACAAGATTGAGTACCCAATCCCTTCCAATGATGATGCGGCTCGCGCAATTCGGCTCTTTACGGCCGCAGTTGCTGACGCCGTCATTGAAGGAAAGGCGGTATTTGGCGCTCGTCCTGCTCGTGAGAGACAAGAGCTCTCGACGCAGCTCGAAGGACGTGCGGCTGCCCAGCAATCTAACTCTGCCGAGAATCGTGAGCGAGATAATCAGGGCGGACGTGGCGGTGGCCGAGGTGGACGTGGCAGAGGACGCGGCGGTGATAACCGTGGCGGAGACCATCGTGGTGGTGGCGACCGCGGCGCAGCGGCTGCGGCACCAGAAGCTGCAGCTTCCAATGCTGCTCCGCAGGCGGGAACCACGGAGTCAACTGATGCTTCAGCAGCAGCGACTCCCGTAGTAGAAGGTGGAGCTGCATAAGCATCTTCCCTGAAGCTTTCTTATCCCTGGCGCTCCGCGCGGAGAGGACCGGGCACTTTCTGCCCGGCATGGGCGTGCGGTGCGGCCAGGGATGAGAGGTGAACCTTGAGGCTCTATCCTCCGTTCACTTTGGCGCGCATTGAGTCCTTGTTGGTGAAAGTTGCTAAAGAAGAGATAGCCACCAGGACGCAAAGCTCGCTGGATTTGTTGATTACCCTTGTAGGTAGTTAACGAGAGGGGTTTCTGCTGCTCCTATGTGGAGCTCCTCGCTTAGTAGTTTCTCCCTCTCATTATTCATTAACCTTTGAAGTAGTATCATTTGAGGCAAAACCTATGGCAGCAATTACCGCAGAACAAGTTCGGCAACTAAGAGAGCGCACGGGCGCAGGCATGCTTGATTGTAAAAAGGCCCTTGAGGAAAGCGGCGGCAATCTTGAGAACGCTATTGAGTCTCTTCGCAAGAAGGGTCTTAAGGACATTAGTAAGCGCGCAGGAAAAGTTGCCGCCGAAGGCAGCATTGGAATCTACGTTCACCCCGGCGAACAGGTAGTGTCGGTAGTTGAGCTTAACTGCGAAACCGACTTCGTCGCTCGTAACGAAGAATTTCGGCAGTTGGCGAAGGATCTCGCCCTGCATGTCGCTGCCATGAAACCTCTCTATCTTACCTCCGAGGAAGTCCCTGCCGAGGTTCTCGAGAAAGAGAAGGAAATTCTCATGGCTCAGCTGAACGAGGCTCAGCGCGCTAAGGCAGATAAGATTCTTCCGGGTAAAATTGAGAAGTATTACGAAGATACCGTTCTTTTCAAACAAATCTTCGTTAAGGACGACTCCGGCAAGCTGACGATTAAAGAGCTTGTGGACCAGCTCTCCATGAAATGTGGCGAGAAGGTCATTGTGCGCCGCTTTCAGCGCTTTGAGGTAGGTGAGGGAATTGCAAAACAACAGAGCAATCTCGCTGAAGAAGTCGCCTCTATGGTTCAAGCTTAAAGCGGTGTAAGCCTAAGGTAGTATGAAACAAGATCCTTCCAGTTCTGTTCAATCTACCGGAACCCCGGCTTCCGCTTCGAGCGCAGTCACGCAAGCCCCCGTCAAGTACAAGAGGATCCTGCTCAAATTGAGCGGGGAAATCTTGGGGGGCAAGCGTGGCTACGGCATTGAATCAGAGATGATTCTTGCACTCACGCAGCAAATTGCTGACGTACGGGCGCTCGGCGTGGAAGTTGCGGTAGTTATCGGCGGCGGCAACATTTTTCGCGGCGTGCAAGCGGGAGCCCAGGGGCTCGACCGGGCCTCCGGCGATTACATGGGCATGCTTGCCACGGCCATAAATGCTCTCGCGCTCCAGGACGTGCTTGAGCAGCATGGGCTTGAAACACGCGTCGCATCCGCGATTGAGATGCGCCAGATTGCAGAGCCATACATCCGTAGGCGCGCGACGCGGCACCTTGAGAAGGGGCGTGTGGTAATATTTGCCTGCGGGACGGGCAATCCCTACTTCACGACGGACACTGCGGCTGCGCTGCGTGCCATGGAAATGGGGGCGGAGGTGCTCCTTAAGGGCACGAAAGTCGATGCGGTCTACGATAAAGATCCCAAGAAACATGCTTCAGCTCAGCCCTTTGAGTCCGTCACTTTCATGGAAGTGCTGCAGCGCGGTCTCAAGGTGATGGACGCCGCGGCCATTTCTCTATGCATGGAGAATAAACTTCCTATCGTGGTTTTTGATATTGGCCAGCCAGGCAACTTGCTCAAAATCGTATGCGGGGAAAAGATTGGAACTCTCGTCCACGCGGCTCCTGATTCCGCAGAGTGACTCAAAAGGCGGAGCGTGATTTAAAAGTCGGAGGAAGGGCGAGTTTTTTGGGCGCCTCGCTCCGCATGTAAACTAGGTCTGTATTCCTTATAAGAGGTGAGTATGTCAGCCGAAACAAATGAGCTTACCGAGAAGTGCAAAAAGTCAGTCGAACATTTTAAGAAGGAGGCGGGGCGCCTAAGAACGGGGCGCGCATCGGCATCGATTCTTGAAGGTTTGATGGTTGATTATTACGGCACTATGGTGCCACTGCAAAGTCTCGGAATGGTGAACGTGCCCGAGCCGCGCCAAATAATGGTTCAGGTGTACGATCGTGCCGCGGTTGAGGCTATCGACAAGGCTATTCAAGGCGCCAACTTGGGACTCAATCCCTCACGCGATGGCAGCATCATTCGCATCAATATCCCCGCCCTTACCGAGGAACGTCGTAAGGACTTGGTCAAGCAGCTCCACAAGATGGGCGAAGAAGCCAAGGTCGGTATTCGGAACAACCGCCGAGACGTGCTCGAAGCTCTGAAGAAAAAGGAGAAGGCCAAGGATCTTTCTGCGGACGATCTGCGAAGAGCGCAGGAAGAGGTGCAGAAGGTAACCGATAAATATACTGCCGAAATTGATGTGGTCGTCACCTCCAAAGAAAAAGAAATGATGGAGGTCTGAGAATGTCGCGGCCAGGCAACTCAGGTACTGAGCCACATGGTAGTACCGAAAGCGGTACAGCCAGCTCAGAGAAGGGGGGCGCTCCTGGACGCGGGGCCGTTCGCTCTGGCGCGGCATCGCCTGGGTCAATCCCCACTCACGTGGCAATTATCATGGACGGCAATGGCCGCTGGGCCAAGCAGCGCCTTTTCCCCCGCATTGAGGGGCACCGAGCAGGCGCCAAAGCGGTGCGCATGGTAGTTGAAGAGAGTCGGCGCCTCGGCATTCGTTATCTTACGCTCTTTAGCTTTTCCACTGAAAACTGGCTTCGCCCCAAAGATGAAGTTTCGGCCCTGATGCGGCTTTTTTGCCAGTATGTGGAAAGCGAGCGCGACCTTTTGCTCAAGCACTCCATTCGCCTTAGGGCGATAGGGGATAGGTCGCGTCTCCCAAGCGACGTGCGGGAATCATTAGAGCGCGTGGAAGCAGAGACCATGGGCGGAGAGGAAATGCAGCTTCTGCTTGCACTCTCTTATGGTGGACGAGACGAAATTACGGCCGCCGCCAAAACTCTTGCGGCCAGGGTTCAGCGCAATGAGCTCACGCTAGAAGAGATCACACCTGAGGTCTTCTCTTCCTGCCTCTATGCGCCCGATGTTCCCGATCCCGATCTTCTTATTCGTACGAGCGATGAATTTCGGATTTCGAACTTTCTCCTCTGGCAGCTTGCGTACAGCGAGATTGTCGTAACCAAATGTTTCTGGCCTGCCTTCACAAAAGAAGAGTTTCAGCGCTGCCTCGATGAGTATGCCGGCCGAAGAAGGCGCTTTGGCCTGACTGATGAGCAGATTGAAAGTCGAAACGAATGAGAAATCAGCTGATGGGCAATTATGGGATTTGAGCAATTAAAGCCACGTCTAGTTACTGCCGGCGTGCTCTCCTGCTCCTTGCTCGCACTGCTTCTTCTTGCGCAATATTTCTGCCCGGTGCGGCTCTTGGCCCCGTTTCTGCTCTGCGTAGTCGTGGGTATCGCCGCGTGGGAACTCTCGAACCTGCTCGGTAATGTTCCCTCAGAGAAAAGACCCCTTCAGAAGGCCTTCCTTTTCCTTGCGGGCGCAGCACCTGCCTTGATTCAATCGCTTTTTATGCTGAGCAGACGCTGCGAAGGTAATTTTAGTGCGCGCGAGCTCGTGGGCCTCTTGGCTGCGGCTTCTATTCTTATTGGCCTGGCCTTTGTGACCGCGCAGCTTCTGCATTTTCGCAGCTCCTTAGAAGGAGCAGCCGCGGAGATAGGCGAAAGTCTTGTCGGCTATCTGCATGTAGGGGTTGGCGGCGCTGCCTGGGTATCCTTGTTTTCCGTGAATGGTTCCGTGTGGTGGCTCTTTTGGGTCGTGCTGGTGGTCGCGCTTAGCGACACAGGCGCCTATTTTGGAGGCTCGTACTTTAAGGGGCCTGCGCTCGCGCCTGCAATTTCGCCTAAAAAGACCATCAGCGGCTCTCTTATGGGAGTCTTGGCGGCAGTGCTTGCCGGGGTAATTTCAGGAATGCTGCTTGGGTCGGCTCTCGCGGCAACTCCCTTTTCTCCGCTCATGCTGGCGGCCCTTTCAGCGCTAGTGAGCGTCGCAGGACAGGCAGGAGACCTGCTTAAATCGCTGCTTAAGCGCAATCACCACGTCAAAGACACGGGAACAATCCTACCTGGGCACGGAGGAATCCTCGATCGTATAGATGGTATTCTCTTAGGTTCTCTTGTTCTTCTCGCCTTCCTTGCGCTCCACGGGATATAACCTCAATGGTCAAAGGCCCACCTCACCATCAGCGCCGTCCCGCTTTAGTTCCTGGGCTCCGCCCTGCGCTCTCTTCGTCACCACAGGCAGGCGGCGGCTCATTAGGCCCAACTGAGCGCGAAAGCATAGAACAGGGGAAAGGCGCTGCTCCTATCGCGCTGGCTATTCTTGGATCGACGGGGTCGATAGGCCGCTCAGCGGTGGAGCTCGCAAAGCGCTTCCCCGATCAATTCAAAGTTCATGCAATCTGCGGCCATGCGAACATTGCACTACTCGCCGAGCAGGCCTTGGCCCTCATGCCTCAGGTGGTGGCAACTACTGACAGCGGCAACGAGGCCGAGCTGAGAGGGGCGCTTTTAAGCAAAGGCCTCTCGCACATCAAAGTGCTCTCGGGTTCCGAGGCAGCGTGCGAAATTGCCGCACTCCCAGACGTTTCAGCTGTCCTTGCAGCCATTATGGGAAGCGCCGGGCTTGCCGCAGTGCTTGTGGCCCTGCGGCACGGGAAAAGGGTTGCTCTCGCGAATAAAGAGAGCCTTGTTGCGGGCGGATCCCTCGTGGCAAAGGCGCTTGAGATGGGACGAGGCGAGATAATCCCAGTAGATAGTGAGCACGCCGCTCTCTTTCAAGCGCTCCAGGGGGCTCCCCTCGCTCAGGTGCGTTCTCTTATCCTCACGGCTTCAGGAGGACCATTTCTCAGAACCGACCCTCAGACCCTTGGCTCCGTGACGCCTGAGCAGGCCACACGCCACCCCCGTTGGAAAATGGGAGCGAAAATTTCGATAGACAGCGCCACGCTGGTGAATAAGGCCCTCGAACTGATTGAAGCGCATTGGCTCTTCGGCTTTCCAGAAAACGAAATCTCTGTGCTGGTGCATCCGGAGAGTATCGTTCATTCTCTCATAGAGATGGTCGACGGCACGCAGCTGGCGCAGCTCTCGATTTCGGATATGACGGGCCCCATTGCCGCCGCCCTTGCCTATCCGGTGCGTGTCGCAGGAGTCCTAAAGCCTCTGTCTCTCGCAGAGGTCGGGACACTGCACTTTGAGGCGCTTTCAAATGAGCGCTTCCCGGCGGTTCAGCTCGCCAGAGAGTGCGTGAGGGCGGGGGGCGCCGCAACGGCAGTTTTTAACGCTGCCAACGAATGTGCGGTGGGTAGATTTATGAGAGGAGATCTCAGGTTCGACCGCATTGTTCCCGCAGTTGCCTGCGCGGTTAAGGAGTTTCGTGGTGCCGAGGCTCAGAATCTAGAGGATCTTGAAAGGCTTGACGGCGAAGTGCGGCGAATGACGCTCTCGCTTAGTTAGAAAAGGAAATTTAACATGGAATTTGCCCACAATATTTATATCGCCGTAATGTCGGTGCTTACTCTCGGCATTTTGGTGTTTGTCCATGAGCTCGGCCACTTTCTCGTCGCCAAGTGGTGCAAGGTCACGGTGCTTGAGTTCTCCGTGGGCTTCGGGAAAATTCTCTGGTCTATGAAGAGGGGCGAGACGCTCTACGCGCTTCGCCTTATCCCCCTTGGCGGCTATGTAAAGATGCTTGGGGACGATCCCTTTGAGAAATTTGAGACCGAGAACCCGCCGAAAGATTCAGGCACTGAGGTGGTAGGAGCACAGGAGGCGAATGCGCCGCAAGCCGAGCCAGCTCCAGGTCTTGCGCGAGGTGAGCGTGCCTTTACGGGAGCCGGTTCTGCGCAGGCCTCGGCCGAAGCTCTCGCTCAAAAAGACCGGCACTTCCTTCAGCAATCTCTGCCAGAGAAGGCAGCGGTGGTGATTGCCGGCCCTCTTTTTAACTATGTGTTTGCCTTTTTTCTTGCGGTCTTTTCCGCCGCCTACTTTGGAGTTCCAAGCCCCATTAACGACCCCGTTATTGGGCACGTAACTCCCAAATTCCCCGCCGCCGAAGCGGGAATCTTGCCTGGCGATAAGATTCTCTCGGTAGACGGAAAACCCGTGCCCTCCTGGATTGATCTTGCAGAGACCGTCCGTAAATCAGGCGGCAAAGAGATGACCTTTGTGCTTGAGCGCAAGGATTCCGCTTCTGGGGAAACGAGCACCCTGGAGAAGAAGATTCTTGGGCGCGCTGATAGCATGGAGCTCAACGTACTAGACGGGACCTACGAAAAAGATCCGTCGGCTCGTCCTTACCGCATCGGAATTGCGCAAGGTTCGACGTCGACTCCGATTCCGCTGAGTGATGCTATTTCTGTAGGTTGGTATCACTGCTGGAGCGTGGTCACGCTTACGGGCAAAATGCTTGGCGCTATGTTCCAGGGCGCCATTGCGCCCTCGCAGGCGCTTGGTGGTCCTGTGGCCGTGTTCGCAGGCGCAGCTCAAAGCGCTGCCCAGGGGCCTGAATCTATCATCGGTTTCATGATTTTGCTGAGCGTGAGTCTTGCGCTCTTTAACTTACTGCCAATTCCGATATTGGACGGCGGTCACTTGCTCTTTTTTCTTATTGAGGCGGTAAAAGGTAGTCCGGTTCATGTGCGCTGGCTCGCTATCGCAAATCAAGTCGGCTTGGCATTTCTCTTAATGCTGATGCTCTTTGCGGTTTCGAACGACCTGCTGAGGATTTTTTCTTAAGCACCTCATGGCCTCAAACTTGAACATTCTCGCGCTGGACTCTTCAGGCTCTGACTTGTCCGCGGCCCTTATGAGAGTGCAAGGCGAAGAGCCCGGAGAGATTTTTTCAGTAATTCGAAGCGGAGCGCAAAGTCATGACGAAGGCATGACGAGCGCGCTGGAAGAGATATTTTCGCGCGCGGGAGCGCGCCCTCAGTCCATAAGTGCCATCGTGGTGGGCTCTGGCCCCGGGTCGTTTACTGGTCTCCGAATAGGTCTGGCTTTTGGGAAAGGCTTATCGTTTTCTCTCAAGATTCCACTTATTCTTGTGCCATCAGCATTTGGAGCAGCGGCCGCGCTCGGCGCACTGGGCGGTTATGAGCGGGCGCTCGTCATCGCAAAGGCGGGGAAGGACCAGTACTTCCTTAGTAGTATCGAGTTCTCAAGCTTCCCCCATGCCGCGAGCGCAGCCTGCACGCTCTCAGGGGCGGAGATTACCTCTCGTGCCCGTCAGGTAAGCAAGGCGGCGCTCGTGTGCCTGGATCCCGCAATTCGGAGCGAACTGTCAGAACTCTCGTTCATTAGCCTCCCGCTCCACCTTGCAGAGGGGCTCCTCGGAGTGCTTTCCCTTAGAGCCAAGGCCCTGAGCTGGGAACTTCTACTCAAAGAGGGAGCCTACTCATTAGAGCGCTGCGCAGCGGCTGAACCTGACTACGTGCGCTCCGTGGCAGCAAAAACAATAGCAGAGCGTGCCGCAGGGCATATTTAGCGAGAAGGCTCGGCTAACCTACTGATATTGCCTGGTAGGTGCGTTAAAAAAACCCTGCTTGACGAGGAAACTCCAATCCGGGTACTCTACTTAAGCCGGTCGTTAAGTAGCCCCCAGCTACATCATCTCTTAAACGGTCTTAGGTAGTCCTAAACAGGACTACTTTGATATCAAGCTATTTGATTTCAAGCTGAGTCCAGCTTTGGAGCTATTTGGTCGGGGCTGAGTGGAGTTGCCGCCTGTTTCGTTAGTATCGCAACTGGGCCGCAACTTGCTTTGACAGTATTTCAGGTCCTTATTTTTAGGCCATTTTTTCAGTCCTCATTCGAAGTTGACCTTTCTTCCTCTCCAAAATTTCATCACGTTTTCTATGTTCGGATGCGTCATCCTCAGTCTTCATACCGATTCTCGCGCTCTTTCAATTCTCGGTGCCCCTCGAGTCTCTTCGTCTCACGGGACACCTTCATTTAACCTAAACGTTAAGTAGTAATAATTGTGAAACACTCTGACTCACCTGGTTCGAATCGTGGCGGTTCACGCCCTCGCAGTAGCTCTTCATCCCACGGCGATCGTCCCCGCAGCCACTCCCCAAGAGGCGATAGAGGTCCCGTCGCCCGCGAAACGAGAGGCAGAGGCGGCGCAGGGCGCTCCCCTAGTCGCGGTTCTCATTATGGCGATGCGCCAGAGCGCGGCCCTGCGCCGCGCAGAGCAACTGACGAGGATAATTTTTCAAGAGATGAGGATAGCGCCCCTTCAGGCAACAGCTTCCCCTCGGACTCTTCAGGTCATTCTTCCTCAGGGGGAAACTCGGGTCAGTCAGGAAACGTCGCTCCGGGTTTTTCACCTTCAGCGGAAAGCTCGTTAGGAGCCGGATCTGAAAGCGGAATTGGCGGGAATGGACCAGGCTCCCATGCGAGCGCACGCGCCCAAATGGACGATGGAATGCCGCCAGCTTCGAGCCAGTTTTCTTCCACGCAGGGTTCCTCACAGGGGTCTTCTTCACAGGCACCAGGCGAGCCTTCCGGCGGGAAGCGCACCCTGTCTGCTTATGGATCGCTTACGGAGCAGAGCATCATGAACCTCAATGAGCTAAAGCGACTTAAGAATGACGATCTCGTCAAGTTGGCAAACGAATTCGAAATTGAGAATTCAAATAGCCTCAGGCGCCAGGATCTGATTTTTCAGATTCTTACCGCGCAATCCGAATCAAATGGGAGTATCTACGCAGAGGGCGTTCTTGAGTGCCTCCCAGACGGATTCGGATTCCTCCGCTCACCTGACTTTAATTACCTCCCAGGTTCGGATGACATTTACGTCTCTCCTGCGCAAATCAGACGCTTTGGTCTTAAGACCGGAGATACCGTGGAGGGACAGATTCGTCCTCCGCGCGAGAAGGAAGGGGAGCGCTATTTTGCACTCCTTAAGGTTAACTCTGTTAACCATGACAGCCTGGACATCATTAAATCCAAGCTGCACTTCGACAATTTAACTGCGCTGTATCCTCAAGAGAAACTTAATCTTGAGACCAAGAGCGGAGAGCTTTCCACCCGCATTATCGACCTGTTTGATCCTATCGGTAAGGGGCAGCGTGGCTTGATTGTTGCTCCGCCTCGAACTGGTAAAACGGTCTTGCTGCAAAATATTGCAAACGCCATCACCGAGAATCACAAAGAAGTTGTCTTGATTGTGCTTCTCATCGATGAGCGCCCGGAAGAAGTTACCGACATGCAGCGCTCCGTGAAGGGCGAGGTAGTGAGCTCCACGTTCGATGAGCCTGCTCAGCGCCACGTGCAAGTTGCAGAAATGGTTATCGAGAAAGCAAAGCGCCTCGTTGAGCATAAGCGCGACGTGGTGATTCTGCTTGATTCGATTACGCGTCTTGCGCGCGCTTACAACACGGTGGTTCCGCCGAGTGGAAAGATCCTCTCTGGTGGTGTGGACTCAAATGCACTTCATAAGCCCAAGCGCTTCTTTGGAGCCGCGCGTAACGTGGAAGAAGGCGGGAGTCTTACCATCATCGGAACTGCCCTGATTGATACGGGCTCGCGCATGGACGAAGTTATCTTCGAAGAGTTCAAGGGAACGGGCAACATGGAGCTTGTTCTTGACCGTAAGCTTGCGGACAAGCGCATCTTCCCTGCGATTGACCTTAACAAGTCAGGTACGCGTAAGGAGGAATTGCTCCTTCGCCCTGATGTGCTCCTGAAGGTTCGCTTGCTTCGGAAACTTCTCTCAGAATCTAACGCCATTGAAGCCATGGAATGGCTCATGAGTAAGATTGAGGGAACCAAGTCGAACAAGGACTTCCTTGAGTCCATGAAGGGCGGCTGATAAACGGACGGTCCTCTTGACCCTTCCTTAGTGGTCTTTGTGGTTGTTTCTTTTAAGTTTGTTCAGCGTAAATTGATCGGCGGCGAAGCTTAGGGAACCTCTGAAAAACCTAGATATTTTATTTCTTTCCCTCCGTGTCCTCTGTGCCCTCTGTGGTTTTTTAGCAATTTAAATCAACCACAGAGGGCACAGAGTTCACAGAGTAGATTTTTTCAGAGCTTCCTTAGAATTATAGGTGAGCCACGTGACAACATCCTCTCGCACCATACTCGCGGTTGACGACAACCCAGAGGGGCTTTTTGCACTGGAAGCGACGCTAAGCGCCGCTGGGTATACGGTAGTCACTGCCGCCTCTGGCACTGAGGCCCTTGCGCAAGCGCGAGAGGCGAGACCCGACCTCATCTTGCTCGACGTCAACATGCCAGAGCCAGATGGTTACGCCGTCACGCGTGAGCTGAAAGCCGATCCTGAGCTGCGCTACACGACCATCGTGCTTTTAACCGCGCGCGGGGGCTTAGAGGACGTGGTGCACGGCCTGTCCCAAGGCGCGGATGACCACATTAAAAAACCTTTTGAGCGGGAAGAGCTTCTCGCCAGAGTTGCAGCGGCACTTCGGCTTCGAAGCGTCTATGAGGAGCTAAGCTCCGCAACCAAGGAAAAATCGAGACTCCAGAGACGCGCTGAAGAGACTACGAGCTACGCGAATATCATTGGCAGCTCGGCGCCCATGCGTGCAGTTTTCGACCTGATTGAAAAGGTCAAAGACGCGGAGGTGCCCGTGCTGATTACGGGAGAGTCTGGGACAGGAAAAGAGCTCATCGCCTCTGCGCTCCACTTTCAGAGCATCCGGCGCTCCAAGCCTTTTATCGTCCAAAACTGCGCAGCCCTGCAGGAGCAGCTTCTTGAATCAGAGTTATTCGGTCACCTTAAAGGTTCCTTTACTGGGGCGATAAGAGACAAAGAAGGGCTCTTTGAAGCGGCTGATAACGGCACCTTGTTTTTAGATGAAGTAGGGGAGATGTCTCCCCAGCTTCAGGCCAAGCTCCTGAGAGTCTTGCAAGACGGCACGTTTACCCCCGTCGGTAGCACAACTTCCCGAAAAGCTAAGGTGCGAGTGGTGGCCGCGACCCACCGCGACTTAAAGGACATGGTTGCCAAGGGTAGCTTTCGGCAGGACTTGTACTACAGGCTTAATGTCGTCCCCGTTCGCCTTCCGGCCCTTAAAGAGCGACCGACGGATATTCCGCTGCTTGTAGAATTTTTCCTTTCTGCAAAACGCGCGGGGAAAAACTCTTCAGCTACGAGCGAAGTGAGCTTCTCAGCTTCCGCGATGGCCGCCCTCGTGCGCTACCCCTGGCCAGGGAATGTTCGTGAGCTCCAAAGTGAAATTGAGCGCGTGCTGCTTCTTAGCGGCGGAGCAACCACCATAACTCCCCAGCACCTGACCATTAACCAAGAGGGGAATCATCAAGGTTTGAGTGGACCTGGCAACCCGTCTGCTCAAAATCCAGGGGGCGAATCTACCTCAAGCCTCAAAGAAGCACTTGCCGCCCTTGAGCTACGGCTTATTCGCGAGGCGCTTGATAAGGCCAAGGGCAACAAGAGCGAAGCGGCGCGCGTTCTTGGCGTCTCGCGCTCAAATCTTATTGCGAAGGTGCAGGAGTATCGCCTCGAAGAGTAATGCACTATGGAGCACTCCCATGACAGAAAATGAGGCCCAAAAAGCGAAACCCCATGTAGTTCTTGCTGGTGCAGACTTAATGTTTTCCTCGAAAGTAAGAGGCACCGCCGAACCACTCGGAATCCAGGTCTTGTCGTTACGGCAGAGCACTCCGCTCAGCGATGCTCTTAAGGGCGCGAGTCTTTTTTTAGTTGACGTCTCCTCTAGTAAGATTGACCCGGCGGCCCTGATCGCACAGGCCGCGGTTTTGCGCTCCGCGGGCGCTTTCATGGGTACCATAGTCGCTTTTGGCCCACACGTTGACGTGGAGCTGCTTGAGAAAGCGCGGGAGAGTGGCAGTGACATGGTTCTTACAAGATCTCAGTTCGTAGAAGAGCTTCCGAGTCTCCTGCTCAGCTCACATCAACCCACCACATCTTCTAGCCCTCAAGGGGAACGGGGGGCGGGGAAATTTACCGTTCTCGTTTTCGGTTTGATTACCGCAGCAGTACTTTACACCTCCTACTACGTTCTTCCTTTTTACTATTACTACTACGAGATCCAGAACCAGTTTGAGCAAGTCATATCAGTTGCTTCTACGGAGTCTGACATGGAGATTCGTAGACGCCTTTGGTACTACATCCAAAAGTACCAACTGCCCGCTATTCAAGAGGATCTGCTCCTTGAGCGAGATGGGCGAAACATGCACATCAAGCTCTCCTACGAAGAAGTTTTTTCGGTCTATTGGGACTCGAAGGAATACATCCTGTGGCGCTTTCCGTTTACTGCCGAGGCTTCGGGCGAGTTCTAGATGCTTACTACGTGGGTAGAGTAATTAGAAAACCGCTGAAGAAACGCGCCACGCTAGCCACAGATCGATTTCGCCAGACCGCTGAGGACCGGGGAAGGATGTCTTAACATCCCTCGTGCTACCCCTTTTGCCAATTCCGCATGAGATCTCCCAAGTGCTTGCAGGGCGGCCGCAGCGCTTATGGTGTCCTCGTGCATAGTCTGCGTGACAAGATAAATAGCATGAAGTTCGGCCGACTCTTTCACCAAGGATTCACATCGTGACTTCGCCTCGAGGTCGGGCTCGAAGAGAGCGCAACCGAATGCTCGAATAAATCGATCTTCAGAAACTCCACTTATCTCCGTTTCGCGGTAGGTATCAATGACAGGTTCTGCCTTTCTTGTTTCCAGAGAGCTCGCAAGGTCCTTTGCGAGCTCTCTGATCGATTCGGAAACATCTGCTGATATTGAGGCTTCAACTATGCCAAAAAAGCCAGTTTTGGCAGCTACTATGAGTGCGTCCTCGCGAATCGATTCTTCTGGACTAAAGAGCGCAGCGTTTGACACAAACTGATAAAGAGAAGGCTTCGCTAATGAGAGTCCGGAGAGAGCAGCTCGGCGAATATCGGAGTCTGCGTCACGGAGCGCAGACCGACTAAGAAGAGCTAGCCCGAGAAGACCAAAGGACGGCGTTTGCGAGATTGACTGAAGTCCATCGCAGACGACCGACGAGAGAAGCGCCGCACGCTCAGCGTGCGGGGTCTCCCTAAGCACGAGCGAAATCGCAGCGTCATCACCCGAAACTATTTCAATTTCTTTACCTTGCAATCCCGGAGTTGCCATGGCGCTATTCCCCAATGTCGCGGGCTCGGTAGCCCCTGGCCCCCCGCGTGCTATTGCTTTTAGATCTCTGCCAGTCCCCATACTTAAATACCAGATTAAATCCTACTTGGCAGCGCTACTACTCATTTCTGGGTGAGAAGCCACCTGCGGGGCGTCAATAGTACTCGCCCCGGTGGGATAACTTCCAGGCTCTAAGTGTCCATACTTGATCATTGCCAGTTGCTCCGGGGTCGCGGTACCACTCTTTTTCGCATTAATCGCATTGGTCCAGTCTTCATTTCGAACCAGGGCCAGGTCGCTCAACTTTAAAGGCTTGCCAGACTCCGGGGTCCAACCCGAAGGAGGGATTCCCTTAAATTCCGTATCTCCGATGCGAACATTAATCCGGTAGTTCGGTTCATAATCCCCGGCTTTATATTCATGGTAGTAGAGCGTGACCTTCGCCTCTGGAGCACTCTTGCCCAGATCTGCACGGGCTTTATAAAGATTCGGAGTATCTTGTTCCGAGATCTTTGCCTTCCACTCATATTCTACGATGTGGCAGGTCGCTGAAGGTTTCGGCCCTTTCATTTTTGCAGTATCGGGTACGGGAATAGGCGGAGGGACAGCGCTAAGCACCTCCTGCGGGGTGACACGAGGCGACATGGTGCCATCTGAATTCACTTGCATGAGAAGCGATGGTTTCGCCGGAGCTTTCTCCGGCTCTGGCACGCTCACGGGGGCAGGAGAACTTCCGCCATCAGGCCCGGAATGGGGCTTCGGCACCGCCTCGTGAGACTCCGCTTCATTTGTCTTTTGCGGAGTACCCAGAGCCTGCTCGGTCGGATGTGCAGCAGGGTGCGGCTCCAGAGGGGGCCGGGAAGCCCGGTTTTCTGAGGGTGCTGATGCCCCCTCTGCTTTTTTGGGGAGACTGACATGGTCAGGAGGTGCATGGTGAGGCGCGGTGCTAGGATGTCCGGTACTGTGACCTACTCCTGCCGTGCGTCTGACACTCCCGGCCTTATGGGCAAGAACCCCAAGTACTCCCGCCGTAACGAGGCCACCTGGGGTTACGTTTCCACTCGAAACGGCTTCTTGAGCCGCTGCGCCAAGCACATCGGTGCCGGTTTGAACGCCTCCTCTGAGGAGTCTGCCTGCACCAGGACTGAGACCGCCGGCAAGTCCGGTAATTCCTCCCGATAGTGCCGAGCCACCAAGACGCCGAGCGACGTCTTTTTCAGTAAGCCCTCGCTCCTCACAATACGCAGCCCAGGCTTTGGTGCGTGCCTCGCCTTGAAGATTTGGGTTTTGACGATTAAATTCAAGGCAAGCTTTGCCGTATTCGTAGCCAATCTTTGTTCCTTCAGCCGCGGTATTCACGGCGGCGCCGGAAGCTGCGGCAGTTCCCATTTTTACCGCAATTCTTGATGCGCCCTTAAGACTTCCACCTACCGCACCACCCGCGAACCTACCGACTGAACCGGTAGCCAGTGTAATTCCTGCGTCCACTGCCGCATCTACTTCCTTTACGGCAAAGTCTTTGGCGGCCTCACCAAGCGTCTTATCGCCAGACGCTACGGAGTACCCTTGCTCCCCAAGATTTTTTGCGGAGTCGTAGGCCATGCTGACGGCAGCGCCCCCGGCAGGCCCGGCAATCACAGTTCCCGCAACCACTCCCACCGTCTTCACGCCTGTGTCTACATATTGCACCACGGTTTCTGTGGTGTTGATTCTCGATATCGCATCGTCATACTTCGCGAGTGCCTGTTGCTGAGATGCGCGCCACTCATCTGTGACGATGAGCATCTTTTCGCCGCTTGCATCGCGGGCATTCTCTGCTGCAGAGTTCGCAAGCTGCGCGCTGGCCTGAGCGTCTGAATGTCTTCCTTCCGCTGCAAGTCGCTTTGCATCCTCGGTGTGCTTCTGAACTTCCTGAGCAAGACGCTCCTGGTTCCGAGCAGATTCCTCTAGTTTTGTAATTTGAGCCTGCTGCTCCTTAAGTAGTTTCTCATCAGCCGCAATTTGATCTTTGAGGGCCCCGCTCGTCCCAAACGCCCAGTCGAGCCCACCCATCTTCTCGAGCTCTCTTTTCTGACTCTCGATGTTCTTTGAGGTTCCTTGCGCTAGGCGCCGCGCTTTCTCTATTTCATCCTTTAAGCGCTCCTGCTCCTTCTGAATTGCGACTAGCCGCGGATCTTCGGGCTGTGCCTTGTGGGCTGAAGGCGCAGCTTTTGCCCCTTCATCTTTTTGATCAGGTGGCGGGTTAGAGGGGCCCACGACTTGCTTTTGGCCTTGGGCGGCCGACTGCGTCCTGGTGAGAGGCTTAGATCTTTCTGCCTGCGCTTGCTCGACAAGGTTGCCGCGCTCACCAAGATCTCGGGTGAAATCAGGAGGACTCTCTCTCTCAGTTCCCTGGCGAGGAGTCTTTTCGCTAAGTTTGCGTCCTTCCTCCGCCGTTACCAACGCGACCATGTAAATCTCGCTTAAACCTTTTACGCGCGCTCAGGATGTGCCTGGTCGGCTCACCTCTCAGATCCCCCATCGGGTTATGAGAGCCTAGGTATTCCTCGTTACCTAGTCGGCAGGTCTAGCAATTTGGGATACTTAACTTTCGTAGTGGGTGAGGGGGGTATTTAGCGCTGTTTTTTCATGCAGTTAATGCGTCCTTGGATCCCTCGGAAATCCGCACCAGCTGTGCCTTTGTGTGCTCTGTCGTTGATTGAAGTAGGCGAAAGCCCACAGAGCCCCCCCCTGCGATCGGAGAGAATGGATATGAAGCAGTGAAGGTAGAAGCCCTGCCGGGGTTCTTCAGAGTTTCCCTAAACGGGATCTAATTCCGTCTTTAGTCCCACGGCACCGGGAATTTCATCTCCTAATTTCCGGGCAGGCTTCCAGAAAGGGCGAAGGCTATCGTGGAAGGCATCTTCCAGTTCTTTTGCCGTAGCGTGCCTCGCCAACGGGTCTAAAGACATGGCGCGCACTATTTCTCTACTGAGCGGACGCGGACACTCTGGATTCACGCGGTGCGGCTCGGGGGGCGTGGAGTTAAAGCGGAGTTGAATAGTCTCCATAGTGGTCCGTCCCGTAAAGGGCGGCTTTCCAGTAACGAGCTCGTACGCAAGCAGCCCAAGCGCATAAATGTCTGAAAGGGGAGTCACGACTCCATCCGTAAGGTATTCGGGGGAAATGTACTGAGGCGTGCCAATACGGGCATCAGTTTCGCCCTCGGGAGGCTGCCCCTTAAAGCGCGAAATACCGAAGTCAGAGACCTTAGCTTCCCTTCGTGCGGTGAGAAGGATGTTCGCAGGCTTTAAATCGTGATGAATTACATGCAGCGCATGCAGGGCGGCAAGACCCCGGCAAATTTCCGTAAGAATCCTGACTCGTTCGTGCAGGGCGAGGGGGATCTTATGTTGAATGAGCGTGGCGAGGTTTCCGCCCGTCACGTACTCCATCGAGAACGCCGTAAGGTCGGCTTCGCGAACGGTGCTATAGTACTGCAAGAGATTGGGGTGACTTAGGCGCGTACCGATGAGGAACTCACGAAGAAACTCAGCGCGCGCAAAAGGCTGTAAGCAAAGTTCTTTGGCTAAAACTTTTACTGCAACACGTACATCACCGCGCGCACGATCCCGGCAGAGATAAACCTGCCCCGAACTTCCTGACCCAAGATAGGCCACCACCCGATACCTCTGCTCAAGAATTGAGCCAAGGGTAAGTGCCGGGTTCTTATTTCCAACCTGGAGGTTAGACATGCGAGAGAAACTCTCCTCTGTTCCGCTCAGGTCCAAAGCAAATCGCAGACACTTCGAGTCTTCGCCTCTCATGCGCGACTTTCCAAACAAAGAAAGTCGCACCCGGAAAGGTCTACGGTTAAAATCTGGACGAGGGGTAACTTGTGTGATTTTACAGGGTTGGCAAACGTAAGCAATCAATCGCACAGGCTGAATTGGCTTTAGTTCCGAAAAAAAGTCTAGCCAAGGACTTGAGGTCGCCAGTTCGCCAAATACCTAAGCAGCGCCTAACCGGGACACCCAATATCCAAAGAGCCGGGCGACTATGTCGCCGTCTCGGCTAACTCTCTGATATTACTTATCTCTGCCCGATCGACCAGGCCTACCTCTTGCCCGTAAATCTAACTGACTTAATGTGGCCGCCGTCTGAGAGGGCGGTTTCCGAGGGGATGCTCGTGAAGCTCTGAAAAAATCCGCTTTGTGAACTTCGCGCCCTCTGTTGTTGGTTTACATTGTCGAAGATACCCAGAGGACAGGAGGAAGCCCTGAGGACAGGCATCTACGGGGGCTTTCGTTTGTCCCCGAAATTGGAGTACATTCGCGCGGGCCCTGGATCCTCCAACAAGGAGTCCGGAACCCATTAGCTTGGACCTTTAAGTGCGGACCTGCGAGTTCGCGAAGGTGGTACCCAAAGATGATTCTTGCACCAGACCGCATGCTCAGCATGGCGCGACCTCAGGTGGCGCGCGCGGTGAAGTCCTTTCCGAAATTTTTCTCACTGCCGATTCCCCTTTCAATTCCTTCTGTTTTCACTTCTTCCGCTCCTTCACTTTTCGCGATCCTTCGTGGCGGTCTCAGTCTGCTGAGCGCAGGCAGCGATTGCACAGTTCGCTTAGCGAGGAAGCCGAGGTTGTGGATCTCTCTAAGGAACCAGGTAAGACTATCAAGGTGTAAACTTTCAAGGACGCAAGGTTTCATATGAGCAAGGCCTCCTCCCTTAAGACAGTTCCCGCCCACTGGAAGAAATTGCTCGACGCGGACGTCATCAACCGCTCTATCTCGCGCATCTGTTATGAAATTCTTGAGCGCGAGCGCGCGCTGGACAAACTTGCAATTGTCGGGATTAGAACCTGCGGGGAAGTAATCGCGAAACGCATCCAATCTCGAATCGCTGAGATTGAAGGCGCAGAAGTTGCCTTTGGTGTCATCGACATTACTCTGTACCGAGACGATCTCTCTCGCACGCGCTCTCAGCCTACACTGAAGGGTACAGACCTCCCATTCTCAGTGACCGGGTCACGTATTGTGCTCGTCGATGATGTGCTTTTCACGGGGCGCACCATTAGAGCTGCGCTAGACGCCATTATTGATTTTGGGCGCCCCTCGCGCGTTGAGCTTGCGGCTTTAGTCGACCGCGGTCACCGAGAGCTTCCCATAAGAGCTGACTACGTAGGCAAAAATATTCCGTCCGAAAGAACTGATTTTGTGCGGGTGCGGCTCGCTGAGCAGGGCTTTGAAGACGGCGTCTACCTGGTCCCAAATGAGCCGAATCAAGAAAATTCTGGAGGCGAGAGGGAATGAGACACCTTATTGGCATAGAGCACCTCTCCGCCGCCCAGCTCCTGCAGCTTCTCGAGAGCGCAGAGAGCATGGTTGAAATCTCGTCCCGTGAGCTCAAGAAGGTACCCGCGCTGCGCGGGAAAACCATAGTAAATTTCTTCTTTGAAGCAAGCACGCGCACTCGTACGAGTTTTGAAATTGCGGCAAAGCGACTCTCCGCTGATGTGATCAATCTTTCTGTTGCCACAAGTTCCGTTTCAAAGGGCGAGACGCTCTTTGACACGGCGCGCACGCTAGAGGCCATGGCGCCCGATGTTATAGTGGTGCGCCATGCCTCAGGCGGAGTACCTGATTTTCTTGCGCGGGTTCTTTCCCGCGTCTCCATCGTCAACGCGGGTGACGGAATGCGGGAACACCCGACGCAGGCGCTGCTTGATTGTTTGACTCTCAAGCAACACTTTGCCGCGACCAGAAAGCTTTCGGGGACCTCTGCGGAAACTTCTCTCCTAGCGCTTTCAGGGCTTAAAGTGGCGATTGTGGGGGACGTTCTCCATTCCCGAGTAGCGCGCAGTAACGTGTGGGCCCATCTCTTACTGGGCAATGAGGTTCGTCTTGTTGGGCCTGCGACGTTGCTCCCTAAAGAATTTCAAGGAGCCTTTATACCATCAACCGACAACAAACTGCCGCTCGACGGAGCAGGGAAATCAATCCCTCGGGGTACTTTGCGCATCGTGCATTCTCTTGAAGAGGGCCTTGCCGGAGCGGACGTGGTCATGTGTTTGAGAGTCCAAACGGAACGTTTGCAACAATTCTTTTTGCCGACTCTCGAAGAATACAGCCGCACTTTCGGAGTATCAGAGAAGGTATTGGCGAAAGTGGCGCCGCGCGCCGTTGTCCTGCACCCAGGTCCCGCCAATAGAGGAATTGAAGTTTCAAGTGAAGTTATTGACGGCCCGCGCTCGCTGGTTCGAAACCAAGTGAGCAACGGCATTGCCGTCAGAATGGCGGTACTTTTCCATGTCTGCACGGGGTCCGAGGAAGTGGGGGTGCAGGGCGATCAAAAGTCCCAGAACACAAATCCACATCTATCAGGCTCCCACCCACAAGGGGCCACGCAAACCGCAGGAGCACAGTTATGATAATAATTGCTGGTGGCTGGGTATGTGACCCCGCGAATTCGATAATTGGCGAGCGTGACCTCTTGATTGAAGGCGGAGTCATCAAGGACTGCGCCACTCCCGGAACTTTTCGCTCTCTTCACGATGCTACGGTCGTAGATGCGCGCGGCAAATGGATTGTTCCAGGCCTTGTTGATGTGCATGTGCACCTTCGTGAGCCCGGTTTCGAGTGGAAAGAGACCGTCGAAACGGGCGCGACCGCGGCTGCCTGGGGTGGCTTCACCACGATTCTTTGCATGCCTAACACCAAGCCGGTGAACGACCATGCCGAGATTAGTAGATTTATTCTTGAACGAGCGCGCAGCTGCGCAGGCGCGCGCGTACTTCCTATTGGGGCGGTTTCCATGGGCCTTGAAGGTAAAGAGATGGCTCTTCTTGCCGAACAGCGCGAGGCGGGCTGCGTTGCCTTCTCGGACGACGGAGAACCTATTTACAATGCGGGGATGATGCGCCGCGCCCTTGAGTGGTCGAAGATGCTGGGAGTTCCGATTTGCTGCCACGAAGAGGATAAGAATCTTAGCTGCGGCGGTTGTATGAACGAGTCCGCCTTATCCCTTCGCATGGGACTACGCGGTATGCCCAAAGTCGCAGAAGAGGTGATGATTGCGCGCGACATTGAACTTGCGCGCACTACTGGGGCACACGTGCACATTTGTCACGTCTCAAGTGGCAGAAGTGTTGAGTTGGTGAGGCGCGCTAAGAATGACCACATCAATGTAACCGCCGAAGTTGCGCCGCATCATCTCGTGCTCACGGAAGAGGCGGTGCGTGGCTACAATACCAACGCCAAAATGAGCCCCCCGCTTCGCGAGCAATTTGAGTGCGACGCGCTCATTCAGGGCTTGGCGGATGGTGCGATAGATTGCGTGGCAAGCGATCATGCTCCCCACCACTGGGACGCCAAGGAGCTTGAATTTGACAAAGCTGCTTTCGGAATTCTCGGCGTACAAACCACGCTACCAATCATGCTTGAACTCGTGCGCAAGGGGCTCATTCGAAAAGAACGTGCCATCGAAGCCATGAGCTCAGCTCCGGCAAAAGCATTTAAGCTTGAGGGGACGGGGAGCCTCGCCGCAGGCGCCCGTGCCGATATTTGCGTTATCGACCCCGGGCTTACGTGGAAGCTAAACAAAGAATCTATTCTTTCAAAGAGTAAGAACACGCCCTTTCTCGACCACGAGTTTATGGGACAAGCCGAATACGTGCTGGTGGGCGGAGAGTTTCGCAAGGGAACGCCCGAGAATGGGCAGGCTAAGAAGGAAGCGCGTCCTTCCACTGACAATAAAAGCGCTGCCCTAAAGGGCGGCGGCTCGCGAAGCGCAAGTCATCAAGGAGGAGTCTTATGAGTTCTCACACATCCACCACGCAGGCACGCAGTAAGACTGGCGCATCTACTTCGCGCAGCAGAAAGCCTGTCCCTGCGGTTTTGGCGCTTGCCGACGGCACACTCTTTAGAGGGCAGGCTTTTGGTGCTCTCAAAGGACTCGAAGACGCGGCGCGCGGCGAGCTTTGTTTTAATACCTCGATGTCCGGCTACCAGGAGATCGTCACTGACCCAAGCTACGCTGGGCAAATGGTGTGCTTTACGTATCCGCACATTGGAAATGTCGGCTGCAATGTCGAGGACAACGAAAGCGACCGTGTGCACACGACCGGTGTCATATTACGCGACTTAAGTCCCATAACGAGCAACTTTCGCGCGACTCAAAGCTTCTCGGCGTTTCTTGAGGACGCAGGGGTGATGGGAATCTCTGGCATCGATACACGCGCGCTCGTCACGAAGCTGCGTGATGACGGTGCTCAAATGGGAGCCATGGCAGCAGGCGCGTCAATAGACACCGAAGCACTTGTTGCCCTCGCGAAGGCCGAAGGGTCAATGGAGGGCAAGGACTACGTTAAAGCAGTGAGTTGTACGGAGCCCTATACGTGGCATGAACTCCCCTGGTCACTCGAGAGGCTACGCAGCACGGGAAGCGGCTACCGCCAGCTTGCAGATGAAGAGCTTTCGTCGCGGCCGCATGTGGTGGCCGTAGACTGCGGCGTCAAGCGGAATATTTTAAGACTACTCACCGACGTGGGCTTTCGGGTCTCCGTTGTTCCTGCGACCGTGACCTCACAGGAGATTCTCGCCCTCAGACCTGATGGCCTCTTCCTTTCAAACGGCCCAGGAGATCCGGCCACGCTGGGCTATCTTGTGAACGCCGTGCGCGGAGTAGTCGGCAGATTTCCCATTTTTGGAATCTGCTTAGGCCATCAGATTCTTGGCCAAGTGTTCGGGGGAAAAACCTACAAATTAAAATTCGGGCATCGCGGCGGAAATCACCCAGTCAAAGATCTCACGACGGGGCGAGTAGAAATCACCGTGCAGAACCATGGGTTTGCGGTTGACGAGAAATCCCTCGGTTCAGACGTTATGGTTTCACACCTTAATCTTAATGACCGCACCGTTGAGGGTCTTGAAGCGCCGAAACATCTTGCCTTCTCGGTGCAGTACCACCCCGAGTCCTCACCTGGCCCGCATGATGCCCGTTATCTCTTTAGACGTTTCTACGAGCGCGTCGTGAATCCGAGTAGCGCTCCGGAACTCGCAAACCAAACGAGAGACAAGAAGGGCCCCGCTTCACGCGAGGGAACTAACCTTGGCGCAAGAATGTAGGGCAATGAGGGGGCCGTATTACGCGAACCGATTTTAAGAGTTTCAAGGTGTCACATGCCAAAACGTACAGATATTAAAAGCATCCTTCTCATAGGCTCCGGTCCCATTGTCATTGGACAAGCCTGCGAGTTCGACTATTCCGGGACTCAGGCGATTAAGGCCCTCAAGGAAGAAGGGTACCGAGTGATTCTCATCAACTCGAACCCTGCGACCATCATGACCGACCCAGAGTTCGCCGACCGCACCTACATTGAACCTATCACGCCGGACTTTGTCGAAGAGGTAATTCGCGTTGAGCGTCCCGATGCCGTACTTCCCACCATGGGTGGACAGACGGCCCTGAATACGGCCCTCGAGCTTGAAGAGCGCGGGGTATTCAAGAAATACAATTGCGAGCTCATCGGCGCCAAAGTCGAAGCCATTAAGACCGCCGAGGACCGCGAGCTCTTCCGTAGAGCAATGGAAGAAATCGGCCTCGAATCGGCAAAGAGCGGTCTTGCTCGAACGGTTGAGGAAGCTGAGATGTATGCCGAAATTATCGGCTTTCCGCTCGTGCTGCGCCCTTCAAGAACTCTGGGTGGTTCTGGCGGCGGAATAGTGAAGAGCAAATCAGATTTAAAGCGCATGGTTTCTTACGCGCTATCTCTGAGCCCTAATCACGAAGTATTGGTCGAGGAGTCTCTCGTTGGGTGGAAGGAACTCGAACTTGAGGTGATGCGAGACCTCAAAGACAATGTCGTGATTGTCTGTTCCATTGAGAATTTTGACCCCATGGGGGTTCACACCGGAGATTCCATTACCGTAGCTCCCATCCAAACGCTGACGGATAAAGAGTACCAGCTCGTGCGAGACGCTTCGATTAAGGTGATGCGCCGTATCGGCGTAGATACTGGCGGTTCAAACGTTCAGTTCGCCCTCAACCCAAAAGACGGCCGCCTGATTGTCATCGAAATGAACCCCCGCGTATCGCGAAGTTCGGCCCTCGCATCCAAAGCCACCGGTTTCCCAATTGCCAAAATTGCTGCCAAACTCGCCGTTGGCTACACGCTGGATGAGATTCGAAACGACATTACCAAAGAGACGCCGGCGTGTTTTGAGCCGTCTATTGACTATACGGTGGTCAAGATCCCTCGCTTTAACTTCGAGAAGTTTCCTGGCGCTAAATCGGAGCTCGGCACTCAGATGAAGTCTGTCGGAGAAGTAATGGCCTTCGGCAGGAACTTCTCTGAGGCGCTTCAAAAAGCGATGACTTCTATGGAGCTAGGGTCCCATGGCTTCGATCGCCACGCACTCACGAAAGACCTTGGTAAGAACGAAATCCTCGACGCCTGCGCACGCCCATGCCCCGAGCGTTTATGGATAGTAGGGGAGGCGCTACGCTCCGGTCATTCCGTAGAAAATGTGTTTGCGAAGAGCGGGATTGACCCATGGTTCCTTACTTACATTCAACAGATGGTAGAGACGGAAAAGGAACTGTCGGCCTCCGCGAGTGCCACAGGAAAGGAGGTAGCAAAGCGAGACGCCGAGCAGCGCCTTTCCGCTCTTGATTGGAAATCACTCAAGAACCAAGGCTTCTCCGACAAGCGCCTTGCAACGTTACTCGGTGCTACGGAAGACCAAGTTCGGGCCGCACGTATCGCGCAGGGCATTCGCCCCAGCTTTAAGCGTGTTGATACCTGTGCAGGGGAGTTTGTGGCGGAGACTCCCTATCTCTACTCGAGCTACGACTACTTCGATGAAGCGCCTCCCACCTCGCGCAAGAAGATTTTGATTCTTGGCTCCGGGCCAAACCGTATTGGACAAGGAATTGAATTCGACTATTGCTGCGTGCATGCCGTCCTGGCTCTTAGGCAAGACGGTTTTGAAGCTATCATGGTGAACTGCAACCCAGAGACGGTTTCAACCGACTACGATATTAGCGACAGGCTCTACTTCGAGCCGCTCACTCTTGAGCATGTTCTTAATGTGGTTGAGAGAGAGAAACCACATGGAGTCATTATCCAGTTTGGTGGCCAAACGCCCCTAAAATTGGCTTCGGCTCTCCAGGAGCGCGGCGTTCCCATCATAGGCACGTCGGTCGAGTCTATCGATATCGCTGAAGATAGAGAGCGCTTCGCAAAACTTGTCGACACCTTGGGACTGAAGCAACCAGAGTCCGTAACGGCACGCACCTCCGAGGAGGCAATCGCCGCGGCGCGCCAGATCGGATTTCCTCTCATGCTCAGACCCTCCTTTGTATTGGGCGGACGAGCCATGCGCGTCGTTCATAGCGAAAGTGAGCTCTCCAACGTGATCAGCGAAACGGTCGCAGCTTCAGATCAGCGCTCCGTTCTTCTCGATCGCTTTTTGCACAATGCAATCGAAGTTGACGTCGACTGCGTTTCGGACGGCTCGGAGGTTATCATTTCAGGCGTGATGGAACACATTGAGCGCGCGGGCATCCATTCGGGCGATAGCTCGTGCTGCATCCCGCCCCAAACCCTCTCCGCCGCGACCGTGCGTGAACTTAAGCGTCAGACTGAAGTGCTTGCGCGAAGTCTCAAAGTAGTTGGCCTCATGAATGTGCAATTTGCGGTGCAGAAGTCTGACAAGGGCGAGCCCACCGTGTATCTGCTCGAAGTCAATCCACGCGCCTCCCGTACCGTACCGTTTGTGTCGAAGGCGACGGGAATTCCTTGGGCAAAGGTTGCCGCAAGGGTCATGGCAGGCGCCTCCCTTAAGTCGATAGGCGTGCGAGAGGCGCCCGAGGCAGCGGGTGTGGCAGTAAAGGCCTGTGTGTTTCCGTTTGCCAAATTCCAGGGCGTCGACACCATTCTTGGCCCCGAGATGAAATCTACTGGCGAGGTCATGGGCCTGCACGCAAGCTTCGGGGGCAGCTTTGCTAAGGCTCAGCTTGCCGCCTCCATCAAGCTACCCCGGGCAGGGGCTGCCTTCCTCAGCGTTGCAGATGGAGACAAGGAGGAGCTTCCGGCGATTGCCGAACGCCTCAAAGCCGAAGGCTTTTCCCTTCTCGCTACGCAGGGAACTGCCGAGTACCTCAAGAAGCGCGGCATAGAGGTTACTGCCGTGCGCAAGGTGCGGGACGGCTCCCCGCATATTGTGGATCTTCTCGGAGAAGGAAAGGTGCAGCTTGTGGTCAACACGCCAGAAGGGGGCACCTCTAAATCCATAGGCACCCTGCTTGACTCGCGCTCAATTCGGCTTGTGGCAAACGAGATGGGAATTCCCACCTTTACGACCATGGCCGCTGCGCTCGCGGGAGCTCATGCAATTCATTCGCTTAGGGAAGGAGAAGTGGTCCAGGTGCAGGCCCTGCAAGACTACCATAAGCTAGTGGTGGCGAGGGCTAAAGCTGCGTAACGGCTCAGTCAGGCCCTCGCTACCTTGGGCAAGGCTACCTAAGCGGGGATTTTGAGAACTCCCTGTTTTGTCATATTGTTACCTCTCACTTTATTGCGGTTAGTTTTTCTCGGATGTAATGGCCTTATGAAGCGTCCCATGACCCCTAACGGATATAACGCGCTGCGGCGCGAGCTAAAGCGCCTGAAGGCGTTAAGGCCTGAACTTTCGCTTGCCATCGAAATTGCGCGTGGCCATGGCGACCTTTCCGAAAACGGCGACTATGACGCCGCCAAAGAGAAGTCCGGAATGGTCGAGGCAAAAATTAGAGACGCCGAGACAAAACTTTCTAATGCTGATGTCATTGATCCAAGACGACTTACCGTCTCCGACCGTGTGGTTTTTGGCGTCTCCGTCAAGATTAGCGATGTCGACAGCGGGGAAGAAAAGACGCTTCACATAGTAGGGAGCGATGAATCTGATGTGCAAAAGGGCATGATCTCTTTTGAATCGCCTCTCGGCAAAGGTCTTATCGGGCGCTCAGTAGGGGACGTCGCTCGTCTTCAGCTCCCTGGCGGAGTAAAGGAGTATGAAGTTCTCGAGGTCTTTATTGGATACAAACCGGACGAGGTTGTTGAGGAATAGATAGCTATGAAGGTCTATATTGTTTCAGGCTCTCGCACTCCGATTGGTTCCTTCGGTGGCTCTCTGGCTGGTACAAGCGCCGCGGAGCTTGGAGTCGCCGCAGCTACGGAAGCACTGCGCCGAGCCGGGATCAGCGCTTTGGATGGAAAGGCAAACACCCCAGTAAGCGCCTCAGTAGATGAAGTCATTGTCGGAAATGTCCTTGGCGCGGGACACGGGATGAACATCGCGCGCCAAGTTGCGATAAAGTCTGGCCTTGCGGCCACCACGCCGGCATACACGGTTAACAAGGTCTGCGGTTCAGGCCTTAAATCAGTGGCGCTCGCCTACTCTGAAATTCTTCATGGAAATGCGCACGTAATGCTTGCGGGTGGAACGGAGAGCATGTCGCAGGCGGCGTATGTATCGCTAGGCACGCGTTTTGGGGCGCGCATGGGCAGCTCTGAACTTAAAGACGTAATGCTGACTGACGGACTTACCGACGCGTTCTCGGGAACCCATATGGGAATTACCGCTGAAAACGTGGCTGAGAAGTATGGGATTTCACGCCAAGAGCAAGACGCCTTCGCCGCGGAGAGTCAGCGCAAGGCTGCCGCAGCCCAGAAAGCAGGAAAGTTCTCTGACGAGATAATTCCCGTGCTTCTTATGAAGCGTGGAAAACCAGTCGGCTCCTGCTCTGCGGATGAATACCTAAGACCAGACACCACACCCGAAGCTCTCGCGAAGTTAAGCCCAGCCTTTAAGAGAGATGGATCCGTCACCGCAGGGAATGCGTCTGGCATTAATGACGGAGCTGCAATGCTCGTGCTTATGTCGGAAAAAGCAGTACAGGAGAGAAAACTTTCGCCCCTTGCTGAGATTGTTGGAATTGCAAGCGCGGGCGTACCTCCTGAAATTATGGGAATTGGCCCCGTGGCCGCGACGAGAAAGCTCTTGGCGAACACCAAGCTTTCGATTTCTGACTTTGAGGTGATTGAGGCGAACGAGGCCTTTGCCGTTCAGGCTCTTGCCGTGCAAAAAGAGCTCGAACTTCCCGCCTCTCGGGTCAATCCAAACGGGGGAGCTATCGCTCTTGGGCATCCAATTGGAGCAAGTGGCGCGCGAATTCTTGTGACTCTGGTGCATGAGCTTAAACGCACCCAAGGAACGTACGGGCTTGCGACTCTGTGCATCGGCGGGGGACAGGGAATCGCACTGGCAATCAAGCGCTGCTAGGAACTCTGTTGACGCTTGCTCCTTTTGTGGTTCGGTTGTCAGTTCGGTCAGCAAGGGGGGTGGAGGGCTCTGTCTTCCCCCCAAAGAGCCTTCGCTTTGGTAGTTTCTGCGTGGAGATCTGGGCTGCATGATTGCTCGCGATTCAATTGACGAAATCCTCGAACGCGCGAGCCTCTTTGAGGTGGTAAGCGAGGGCATGCAGCTCAAGCGACAGGGCAGCAGCATGGTCGGGCTCTGCCCTTTCCACAGCGAGAAATCACCTTCATTCCACGTGCGCGACGACAAGTTCTATCACTGCTTTGGCTGCGGGGTTTCAGGCAACGTTATCAGCTATGTGATGCGCGCTCGCGGCCTCGCTTTCCCCGAGGCGGTCGAAGAACTTGCGGCACGACTAGGAGTAAAGCTGCGCTACGAGGGCGGCCGGTCCAAGCCTGATGACGGCGTGGATAAAACTGCTCTCTATCAAGTGAATCAACTCGCAGCGGCATTTTTCACCGCGCAACTCTCCCAGGCAGGCGCTCCGGCTAGGGCCTACCTTGAAGAGCGGTCCGTCCGTCCTGAAGCTCAAGCTGCCTTTCATGTTGGATTTGCATCACGCGATCGTGATGCGCTGTATCGTTTCTTGAAATCTAAGAATGTTTCGGATGCGCTCCTGTTTCAGTCGGGCCTCGTTCGAAGAAGTCAGCGCGGTGATATTTATGACACCTTCCGCGCGCGCGTCATGTTCCCAATTCTCAGCGACAATAAGCATGTAGCCGGCTTCGGCGGGCGCCTAATCCCCTCGATGGTAGATGAGGGGGTGATGACCAAAGCCCCTAAGTATCTTAACTCCTCGGACACTCCGGTCTATCACAAGCAGGCGATTTTTTACGGCCTTCCCCAAGCCCTTCCTGCGCTGCGTGAAACAAGGGAAGTCTATCTCGTCGAGGGCTACCTCGATGTGATTGGACTTTGGCAAGTTGGCGTAAAAAACGTGCTCGCTACCTGCGGAACGGCAGTAAGTGAGCAGCATGTGCGGCGCCTTAAACATGTTGCTCGCCGAGTATCATTGCTTTTTGACGGCGATCAGGCTGGTCGC
>JBIKWF010000010.1:0-64898 GCA_044356455.1 Bdellovibrionota bacterium
AAAAGAAGTAGTTGAGACCAGCAGTTGCCTGGTGCACCTTGTCATTGCCGGAGCATAGGCCGGCGCCATAGGCACCGTCATCGCAGTCAGCGAAGGCGTAGCGAGCGGCCACTTCAAACTTCTGAGGTACGATAAAGTATCCACCCTGAAGGTAGAAGGAGAGCGGCTCAACTTCCTCGCTCACCCCATCGGTGTCGATGATTCGATAAAAGAACTCAGAGTGAACGCTGAAGCCCTGATACTTAAAGTTCGCGTCGAGGCTCAGTGAGTGCTTATCTGACTTTGCGCCCTCATCTTCAATTTCACCGTAAGCATAAGCAGCTCCAAAGTTAAGAGCCGCATCTTCGGTATTATTGACGTCGCCTTCTTCCATAGCGTCCATCTTTCCGAGGGCCGTGAAGCGAGCCGTGACTGCACCGGTGTGGCGCGTGTCAACACCTGGCTTATTACGCCCCTCTCCGTCGCTCTCTCCGTTCCAAATACCTGCGGCAAGGAAGAGGTTTCCGTCCATGCCGTTGTAACGGGCGGAAACGCCTTGCTGTCTGCCAAGCTCAAAAAGGTTTGAAGCTACGGAGCGGTCAGCGAATTGAAGCTTTGAGGAAGAGTTATTTTCTTGTCGAGAAATGAAAACCTTATACTGCCCCATTCTTAGTCCAACATCTGAGGTTGGATTCCACTGAATGTAAGCGTCGCGGAGGTCGGGAGAGCGAGCACCCTCATCGTTTCTTGTCCCCACGAGGTCTGCTTGCAGGTAGTAGTTGAATTCATTGTGGAGGGCGGAACCTGAGAGGATGATCCGCACTCGGCGCATCTCAAAACTTGACGTGTTCGCGCTGTTTTCATTATCCGTAAAAGTATAGCGAGTTTGAATCTGGGTATTAAACTGCGAGGTGAAGCCGCTATCGGGGAACTCAAAACGAGTTCCGCTCTTATAGAGAACCTTTGCGCCGGCGCTTGGAGCGCTGGAAGCAGCTTCGGATTTAGAAATAACCCCTTTTTCAACAAGAAGATCTTCAAGAGACTTTGCGTGCGCTACAGGAGGCGAAGCGAGCCACGCAGCTGCCGATACACCGACTACGAGTCGTTTAAACATAGATAAATATCTCCAAGCGTATAGGCGATGGTCATCGCCGACGTTTATTAATGCGGCTCACTCTGCACCAGATGCGAGCAGATTTCATGTTAGAATTTGGTTAGTTCTTGTTAAGTGGGTACAAAGCCTGTTGCAAGCAAATTAACAGGGGTCCTATGATACAAACCGTGGTTGAAGAGGCCAACGGATAGCAGGGCAGCTTGCTTACAAAAATTGTGTCCAAATTAAAGATTTATGTTGGTTCGGGGCACACTCCTAGCCCGTTAGGTTGATACCTTTTCTTAGAAATGAGGATAGATGGAAAACCATGGCGGAGCGGCTTCTGTGAATCGAGGTGATTCCTTAGATCGAAATTTTGCGGTGAGTCAGCCTGAGTTTCTGGAGGCTGGCTCGACAAACTCATCTTCTCCAGCCTCATCTTCCCAGGCGGGCTCATCTTCCTTAGCGGGCTCATCGGGGAAGTCATTGGAGGCAGGAAAAGCTCAACTAGGCAGGTTCTCGGTGACGGATTTGAGATTCTTCTACGGCTCAAGTCAGGCGCTTTTCGACATTACAGTAGACCTTGTGCCTCAAGAGGTTACCGCTCTTATCGGCCCCTCAGGCTGCGGAAAGTCGACATTTCTTCGCACTCTTAACCGCATGAATGACACGATTCAGGGTGCGCGGGTTGAGGGGACGGTGGCCCTTGACGGGCATAACATCTACGATCCAAGCATCGATGTGGTGCAGCTCAGAAAGAGAGTGGGGATGGTATTTCAGAAGTCTAACCCATTTCCGACTTCAATATTTGAGAACGTAGCTTTTGGCCCACGCGTTCATGGGCTTCGCGACAAAGCGCATTTGGAAGAGCTTGTCGAATGGAGCCTGCGGAAGGCAGATTTGTGGGAAGAAGTGAAGGGTCGTCTCAAGTCCAGTGCTCTTTCGCTTTCGGGAGGCCAGCAGCAGCGGCTGTGTATCGCTCGTGCACTGGCAGTGGGCCCGGAAGTTTTGCTCATGGATGAGCCTGCCTCTGCGCTTGATCCGAGGTCTACGGCAAAAATTGAGGAGCTCATTCGAGAGTTGCGCGGCACGTATACCATTGTGATTGTCACCCACAATATGCAGCAGGCAGCCCGCGTTTCTGACTTCACCGCATTCTTTTTTGAAGGGAGATTGATTGAGTACGGTGGCACGCGACAAGTTTTTACCAAGCCCCGGGAGAAGCAGACGGAAGATTATATTACCGGGCGCTTCGGTTAGGAGAAGGCAGATGACCCAACATCTTCACCGGGGAGTTGAACGCCTAAAATCCCAGCTATTGGCGCTTGGATCCATGGTTGAACGCTGCCTCCAGGACGCGCTTACTGCGTTTGAGTCAGGTGATGTAGTTGCCGCGAAACGCATCATTGCAGCAGATGAACATATTGATCTTTTAGAAGTTGAGGTTGAGGAAGACTGTCTCAAGCTTCTTGCCTTGCACCAGCCAGTGGCTGCGGATCTCCGGTTTATTGTTTCGGTGCTTAAAATCAATAGCGACCTCGAACGAATTGCGGACTTTGCTGTTTCAATTAGTTGGAGCATTGTTGATCGCGGGGCTCTGCCTGATGGGGCTCCCTCGTTCTCGCTGGCTTTAATGAAGGACCAGGCGCAGGCCATGGTGCGCGAGGTGCTTCGCGCGGTGATTGAAGTGGACTGCTCACGGGCGCGTACCGTTCTTAAGATGGATGATGTGGTAGATGCTGAGAAGCGAAGAATTCAGCGTGAAATTATGGCAGAAATCAAGCGCCATCCTGGGTTCGTGGAGGCACTTTCAAGTATTCTTTCAGTCGCGCGGTCTCTCGAGCGAATTGCAGACCATGCAACCAATATTGCCGAAGATGTGATTTACATGGTTGAAGGCGATATCGTGAGGCATGGAAGGTTGCTTGCGCACTAGCCTTTATATCTCACGGGATCCCTTCGGGTCCGTGAGATTTCCGTTGAAAATTGGCCATCCGGGCCAATTTTCAACCGTGCGCACCCTCCGCTCGCCACAACAAAGTGTCGAGCGGAGGGTACGCACCAAATCGCTCCCGTTGGTCGCGATTTGCTAACGCCATCCCGTCTCCGCGCTGATCGCGCTACGCCGCGGCTCGCAGACGAGGCGCGCCGTAGCCGATAGGCGAAGGCGGCCGGGCGTTAGTTAGCCGTCATTGATCACAGCCCGTCGGGGCTGTGATCAATGACGGCTAGGAGTGCAGCCATATTGCCTTTTTCTTTCTATTTGGGTGCTTGTAGTACCTCCCTCCTCTTCGCTGAGTGGGCCAGGAAATACGAAGTAATCGACTTAATGGGGGCAAGCCCCTTAGCTAAAGGCACACCTGTTGCTAATAAATATCTAATACAGTTTTCCTTGAAGCCCTTCCCACCTAAGGGTAAGTAACCAACGAGTGCTGGTGGCCTGTGCCTTAGAACCCTTGTGTCTCGTTCTTGAAAGCCCCTGTCCCTTATAACGCTGCGCACTAAAAAATTTGCGCTGCTGTAGCTAGCACGAGGGTAGTAGAGGCATAGACTGCTTTAAGGAATATGTGAGTGGAAAGAGAACGCCTTCTGCCCCGCACATTCCTAGTCTGAAATCTGAAGATGTAACTTAACCAAAATGCCCAGCAAAAATGTCGGGCGTTGCGTCGGAGTAAACCTATGGACATTACGAACCGCTTTTCGCCTCGTTACCTTGCGGCATGTGCAGCTGCGCTAAGCCTTTCAATCGGATCCTCATTTGTCGCTTCCACTTGGGCGGCGGTGCCTGATTCAGTGGCCGGTAATGTGGCCATCGATGGATCTAGTACTGTGTACCCAATTACTGAGGCCGTTGCGGAGGAGTTCGGTGCTTCGCATCCTCGCGTTAAGGTCACTGTTGGTATTGCCGGAACAGGCGGTGGGTTTAAGAAGTTCTGCGCAAGTGAGATTGATTTAGTAAACGCCTCTAGGCCCATTAAGGAAAGTGAAGTTGCGGAATGTGGAAAGTCAAAAGTTGAATATCTTGAACTTCCCGTTGCATACGACGCTCTTACGGTTGTCGTACATCCTAAGAATACCTGGGCTACGTCGATTACTGTGGCTGAGCTGAAGAAAATTTGGGAGCCCGAGGCGCAAGGGAAAATCACTCGGTGGAATCAAATTCGCGCGGACTGGCCAGACGCCCCTCTTCGCTTGTTCGGTCCTGGAGTCGATTCAGGGACCTATGACTATTTCACCGAAGCCGTAGTGGGTAAGCAGCATTCAAGTCGTGGCGACTTTACCAGCAGTGAAGACGATAACGTCTTAGTGCAGGGTGTCGCGGGAGATGTGAATGCGCTGGGTTATTTCGGCATGGCATACTTTCAGGAGAACGCTGACAAGCTCAAGGCAGTTCCAGTTGATGATGGTAAGGATGAGAACGGAAAGGGTCCTCAGGTAGCGACACTTGAGAACGTAATGAAGGGTATCTATCAGCCTCTTGCTCGACCACTTTTTGTCTATGTGAACAAGAAGGCTGCTGACAGAGGAGAGGTAAAACAGTTTGTTTCTTTCTATTTGCAGAATGTCCCTGAGCTATCCAAGCAGGTTGGCTACATCCCGCTATCCTCGAGCGTGTATTCCCTCGCGGGTGCGCGGTTCGAGAAACGTGTAGCCGGCTCAGTATTCGCGGCGAGCACCACAAAAGACGGTAAGGGTTCCCCTGTAGGAATGACGATTGAGGAGCTTCTAAAGAAAGAAGCCGCCTGAGAAAACGTTTGGCTGCTCTCGCTCAAATCCCCGGCAGTAGTCTGTTATATGAGCGGGGATTGATGAGCACGTAAGTTTCGTTGCACGGTTTTTCGTCACTGTTTCCCTCATCCCGAAGCGGGCTTTTGCCTTGCGGGTGGCGGGGGAAACAGTGACTTTTCAATAGAAGAAGCTAGGCAGTATGGAGTGTGTAAGTTCTCGCTCGTCCAAGGCGCAAGAAGCATTCCCTGAGTTCCTCAGGATGCGCGGAGTGATAGAACTTACCCATAACCGTGCTAGTTCGTTGCGTGAGTTTTCAGAAAAGGGAATTGAGTGGGCCCTTTTTGCAGCTGCACTGATCTCAGTGCTCACGAGCGTAGCCATCGTGTGCGTGCTTGGTGTTGAGGGACTTCTTTTCTTTGAGCAAGTTCCGCTCTGGCGATTCCTTACCGATCTGGAATGGACGCCACTCTTTGCAGATAAAAAATTCGGAATTCTGCCGCTCATTTGCGGAACTGCTCTCACTTCTGCGATAGCCCTGGCCGTCGCGCTGCCGCTTGGGCTAGTTATTGCAATCTATTTGAGCGAGTTCGCAACAAAAAAAGCACGATCCGTTCTTAAGCCTCTGATTGAAATTCTTGCGGGCATACCAACTATTGTGTACGGCTATTTTGCCTTGATGTTTGTAACTCCTCTGCTTCAATCTGTCGTGCCGGGGCTTTCAACGTTCAATTCGCTGAGCGCTGGAATTGTTATGGGGATTATGATTCTCCCCATGGTCGTTTCTCTCAGTGATGACGCCCTTTTCACCCTCCCGCATAGCTTACGAAATGGAGCGTTTGCCCTTGGAACCACGAAACTTCAGATGGTTTTTAAGCTGCTGGTCCCCGCAGCCTTGGGAGGAATTACTGCTTCGTTCATTCTCGCGATGTCTCGAGCAGTGGGAGAGACCATGATTGTAGCGATTGCCGCAGGCCAGCAGCCAACGCTCACGCTTGACCCTCGGCAGCCGGTAGCAACCATGACGGCTTTTATTGTCCAGGTCTCGCTAGGCGATACTCCCCACGGCTCGCTTGAGTATCGCAGCATCTTTGTGGTGGGCGGCGCACTCTTCCTGATTACTTTAGGGATGAACTTTTTGAGTCTGAGGATACGTGAGCGATACAAGTTTAAGCTCTGAGATGGCAGCAAGCGCTTCTCGCCGAGAACGTCTGAAAAGACAGGAGAGGGCGTTTGAGCTATTTGCGTTAGCATGCCTCTCCGCCGCTCTGGTGGTGCTCGCACTTTTGATATTCAAAGTGCTCTTTGATGGCGTGGAGCGCGTGAATTACGGCTTCCTATCGAGCTTCCCCTCACGCTTTGCGGAAAAGGCGGGGCTTTATTCTGCACTCGTGGGGAGCTTCTATCTTATGGCACTCACCGGAGTTATTGCAGTCCCTCTGGGAGTAGGCGCGGCGGTATATCTTGAAGAGTATGCCCCCCAGAATCGAGTGACCAGGCTCATCGAGCTCAACCTTGTAAACCTTGCGGGAGTACCCTCTATTATTTTTGGTATTCTTGGGCTGCAAGTGTTCGTTCGATCCATGGACATGGGACGTAGCCTTCTTGCAGGCGCGCTCACCATGAGTCTTCTTATTCTGCCCGTTATTGTCATAGCAGCGCGGGAGGCGCTGCGAAACGTACCGAGGAGCCTAAGAGATGCCTCTCTTGCGCTTGGGGCTACAAAGCTCCAGACGATTCGTAGTCAGGTCCTGCCGGTTGCTTTTCCCAATATTCTTACAGGCTGTATTTTAGCGTTCTCGCGAGCACTGGGAGAGACCGCGCCACTTATCACGATGGGAGCCCTGACTTATGTGGCTTTTATCCCAGACGGATTGTTTTCACCTTTTACGGTTCTTCCCATTCAAACTTTTAACTGGATATCTCGGCCACAGACTGCGTTCCATGCGAACGCAGCGGGCGCCATTGTGGTCCTGCTTGTAGTTCTGCTCATTTTTAATGGGGTAGCAATTCTTCTTCGTAATCGAATTCAACAGAAGCAGCCTGACTAGGATTGTGCCCACAATGAGGGCTTTTGCCTCTGCGGGGCATGCTCCTCGCCTGCTTTCTCACGGCTTTTAGGCCGGAGTCTCGATGAAAGCCACACGCAGAAATGCCATAACCACCCGAAATGACTACGCTATTGACCGATTTGGTAGCTGTGGTAACCTCCCGAGCGCTATTGGCGGGGTTTGGAGGCTCTTTTTGGGGGGCGCTCATGGCTTTGAATGGGTCAAGAGCAGGCCTATGAGTTTAGGCCGTATCGATTCTAGCCAATTTGTTGGTTCACTGAGGTTATTGTTTCGCTCAGGGGATACTTGGCTAGTCTTATCGCGAGTATTTTCACCGAAAAGCAAGTTTTAGGGACTTTTCTGTCCCTATTATTTGAGTTCTTGCCGCGAGTTCGGTACCTTCTAGGTCCGCAAGGGTGGGGTCTGCTTCGAGGGGTGTCATGCTCCGTGGATGCAGTATCTCAAAGATGCAGTATCCCAAAGGATACAGTATCCCAAGGGTACAGTATCTCAAAGTATGCAGTGCATTTAGAGATAGAATCCCTAGTGCCCATGGAGAGCGCCGTTAATGGGCGCTTGTTGAATTTTTGTTCGTAGTTATTCGCAGTTCAACGGGTAGCCTTCGTTTATGAGCTACGCCTTGAGGTAGAGTTAGTAATTGAGAGACGTGAGTCATGAGTACTTTTTTCCCTAGCCGTGAACAGGCTCTAAAAGATCGTAAGTGGGTTGTAGTTGATGCGGCTGGACAGCCTCTCGGGCGCGTTGCTTCGCAGGTCGCAGCTATTCTGCGCGGGAAGAATAAGGTTACCTTTTCTCCTCATGTCGATACTGGCGATTTTGTCGTGGTGATTAATGCTGCGAAAATTGCGCTTACTGGAAACAAGCTTCAGAACAAAATTTACTATCACCACACCGAGTACATCGGAAGCCTCAAGGCTATTCCTGCGGGTGAGTTGTTGGCAAAGAGCCCCGAGAAGGTTATCCGTCGTGCCGTAAAGGGCATGCTCCCAAGCGGACCCCTTGGCTTTAGCTTGATCAATAAGCTTAAGGTATTTGATGGCCCGCAGCACAATCACAGTGCTCAGCAGCCCCAGCCGGTTGCCTTACATAACTAAGAGATATTTTAAGAAGTAGAATTCAAGAGAATCAAATCAGTTTGTCGTTTGAGGGAATATGAAGAAAGCTGGCATTCATGCAATTGGGCGCCGTAAGACGGCGGTGGCTCGTGTATACTTGCGCCCCGGTGCTGGGAAGATCTCGGTAAATGGGAAAGATTATCAAGAGTTCTTCGGCCGTAAAACGTTGCAGATGATAACTCGTCAGCCAATTGAAGCTATTCCTGCTGCTTCAGGTTTCGATATCTTTGTGAATGTCTCTGGTGGCGGTTCTTCAGGTCAGGCCGGAGCGGTTCGACATGCGATCTCTCGCGCTCTTGTGAGTGTGGATGAGGGTAATCGCAAGGAGCTTCGTACTCGCGGTTATCTCACGCGCGATGCGCGCATGGTTGAGCGTAAAAAGTACGGTCGTCACGGCGCACGTCGTAGACCTCAGTTCTCGAAGCGTTAATCGCTTGGTGTGGAGGGGGAAGCTCGATTCTCCCCTTACTAGTAAAGGCGGGGTGAGTAATACTCACCCCGCCTTTTTTCATGCTTTCGGCATGTTCCGTAAACCTGCGTATGCGCGTTATTGAGGCGCTTCAGCACCAAGTAACAGGACCGTGCCAACAAATCCAAGAATAATGTTCGCAAGCCAGGCTGAGAGGGCAGGGGGTACGAGTTCGGCCTTTCCTAGTGCAAGGCTAAACGAGTGCACGGCGTAATAGGAAAAGCCAATAACAAGACCCGCTAAGACACTGGCTGCCATGTTGCCTGAGCGCGCGGGCCTCAGTGCAAACGGAACTACCACGAGCGCAATGATAAAGTTCACGAGAGGAAAGGAGAACTTTTCGTAAAGGCTAGGAAGGTAGCCTGAGACATCAAGGCCATTCTGTCTCTGACGTTTCACAAACCGGCGCAGCTGAGAAATGGTCATGGTATAGGGGTCGGTCTTTACTTCGTAGAAATCGTTTGGGGTTTCTTGAATTGGGAGAGGTAGAGAGTGAAAACTCCTTTGATCGATTGCCGGTGCCGCAGTTGAAAGACCTTGGCCTTTTTCTGGCGAGCGAGGGCTAAACCGAAACTCTTTAATCCCGAGCATATTCCAGCCCAGACTCTTGTTCACCCAGCGTACCTTCTCGGCGTCGGTGCGCCGCGTGATCTCGAAGTCGGGCGAGGTCTCAAAGGAAGAGAATCCCGTAAGTTCGTTTGTGCTTGAATCGAAAGTTTCGACGGAAAAGAACTTCTGTCCTGATCGCCACCAGAAGTCATTCTGGCTATAGCCTCCGCGTGCGTCCTTCTTGCGGATGTCAATATTGTAGATTTCGCTCGCCTTTTTCTGACTGTAGGGGACCAGTACTTCGTTGAGGCCGAAAGCGATTCCGCTCAGCGTAAGTCCTGTCAAAAAGACCGGCATGGCTACTGACCAGACGGTAATGCCGGAGGCGCGCATGGCGGTGATTTCAGAGCTCTTGGAAAGGAGGCCAATCGTAAAAAGAATCGAAGCCATAAGGGCGACAGGAAACATCAGCGAGAGCATGAGAGGAATCTTGCAAAGGAAATACAGCAGGGTAGTTCCGATGGTTGCGCCTTCCGCGAGTATGTTGTCGATGCGGTCAAAAAAGTCGAAGATCAAGAAGAGAAATACGAGCGCAACGAGGCTTAGAAGCAGATTCTTCAAGAGCAAACTCAGTACGTAGCGATGAATGATCTTCATGGCTTCCTTGTCGCTCCGAAAGTAGTGCCCGAACGCCTGTAGCTAAGAAGCTTCGACGAATAGGTGCGGATTCTTAGCGAGACTTGATTGCCTATCTCGTGGAGCCCAGCCGCAACAGAATGCCACTGTTCGGTGCTCGTTTTATAAAGGGCAAACGCGGCCAGAGCGAGAACGGCGACGTTTGGTAGCCATAGGCTTATGAGAGTGGAGATTGTTCCGCTTTGGGCAAGTACCAGACCAATTGAGAAGATTCCGTAGTATAAAACAAATATCACAAGTCCAAGGGTCGCTGAGAGACCTGCGCCCCACGTGCGCTGTGCGCGTGGAGGCTGAATGCCAAGAGGTAGTGCCAGAAGGGCCAGCGCAAATGAGGCGAAGGGAAGGGAGAACCGCTGACCTAACTCCAGCTCCGTGCGTACAATCCTCTTTTCTAGGGCTTCTCGGGTAGTCTTTTCTGCGAGCACTGAGGCCGGTACGGGAGCGGGATACGCCTCAGGAAATAGCAGCCCCTCTTCGGGAATGTGATCTCCCAGGGTTCTCAAGTAAGCAAGTCTCTCTCGAAGTTCAGAGAGATACATTTCAGAGATGTTTCTGCCCTTTTGTGATTCTTGGTCAAATAACTCGTCTGGATTCACAGACAGATTGTTGGTGGAGAAGCGCGTGACGGCATACTTTCCTTCCAGCTGCTCGTGAATGGTGCCACTTCGAAGAAGCAACACGATTGCGCGATTTGCTGCATCGGAGCGAATTTCTCCTGTCTGCGCCGTGACAACTTTGCGCTGAGTCTTGTCTCTGCGATCGTCGATAAGAACGTTGCCTAGCTCTCCCGTCTGGTAGTCAATCTGCTCCGCATAAAGGGTTAAATCCCCAAGCTTGTTAAATACGCTCTTTTCCAGTCCTGAGGTGCTCTTGGTACGAGCAATGTCGAAAAGCGTCTCCGATAAGTTTCGAAAGCCCCAGGGTTTTAACTCTTGGGCGACAAGAACCCCCGCAGCAGATGCGAGCAAGCCAAATAACACTACGGGCCGAACTAACTGAAGAATGCTGATGCCGCTTGCTCGCATGACGACGATTTCTGAATCGCCCGAGAATCGCGCGAACGCCAGCATGATTCCTAGCAGCGTCGCGAGCGGAATGGCAACTTCGAGGAATGTTGGAATAATCGAAATAAATACAGCGCCAATTTGAGAAATCTCAACTCCCTTGTCGATGATCAGATTGGCAAAGCGCAGCATGCGTAAAGTCAGAAGCACGCCCGTGAAGGCGAAGAGACTTATAAAGAAAAAAAGTCCGCTTTCTCTGAGAGTATATCGATAAAGAATTTTCACGCTGGAAATCCTACCGCATGCGGCGTGTGTGCGACAGAAAGCCTTTGTGGCGAGATGCCGAAAGAGGGGGCCCATGGCATAAAAAAAGCCCCCTGAACGCTTTGGGCGTCAGGGGGCCTTTTAGACCTCTTCCCCTGTTTTGTATTCAACAATCAGGAGAACAGCCAGAAGCGAAACAACTAAGAGAAAAGGTAGGGATTCTTCTTGTTGCGTGCCTCTTCTTTGCGGAGCTTCTTGATAGACTCCTTCTCTTTACGCTTGCGGCGCTCAGAGGGCTTCTCATAGTAACGACGAGACTTGAGTTCCTTGAAGAGTCCTTCCTTAATCAGCTTACGCTTAAGGACCTTCATGGCCTTCTCAATGTTATTCTCTACGTATACTTCCATTGCTTGAGGCTTTGGTCGGTCATCGCGGTCACGCGAGAATCCGCCGCGGTCTCCACCACGATCGCCGAATCCGCCACGGTCCCCAAAGCCACCACGGTCCCCGAAGCCACCACGGTCTCCGAAACCTCTATCGCCAGAACCGCGATCATTCTGGCCGCGATCCCCGCCTGAACGGCTGCCATAGGCGCCGTTTCCGTTAACTTTAACAGTGCCGTCGCCACCTACAGGTGCGCCGTCTTGATTGGCTGCTGCTGAACTATCCTTCATGCCTACCTTTCTTGTTCCTTCAGTACTATCTGATGACGAAATCATAAACTCTTAGCAACAAAATCTTATTTCGCTCGTAAGAGGCCCCGCGATGCAGCAGTGAGACTGCAACATCAAAGCAAGCGGGACCAAAAAGCGAGTCTCTTCACTACGTAAGGAGGAGTGCCTCGATAACTGAAACCGCGCGATTTATAGCAGAAAGCTTCCTGAAAAGCGAAGCTTCAAGCCTATCATAAAAGGCAAATATGAGGGGAAGTCCCAGGTCTTATTTTTACCCTATAAGAGCGGAAAGTCGCATTTAAGGTGCTGTAATTATTACTTAATAACAATTATATGAGAAGGCTGGCTCTAGAAGGTTCATTCTGGGTCTCACGCCTGGGAAAGGCAGCATAGTGAAAAAATCGAGAGATAAAGGGGAATAAGGCGGCCTAAAGGTGCGCTTAGGAGTGATTTCTGCGTGAGCTAAGCTCAATGAGCGCCACTTCGGGAGGGCAGTTTACACGCAGGGGCAGCACCACTGTTCCAAGCCCTCGAGAGGTGAATATTGAGCAATCGGGCAGCTCTACCAGGCCTTCGGCAAATCGTAGGTCGCGAACATTGTAAGAGAGCGCTCCAATTCCAGGAAGTTTTATCTGGCCACCGTGGGTATGTCCCGCTAGCCCAAGATCGAAGGGGACCTTCCAGCGCGTGATAATCTGATCGAACAGATCGGGGTTGTGAGATAGCACCACTCTCGCGTGGCGCTTAGCCGTGCCCTCACGGGAGCGAAGTGGGAAGGCGCGAGGAACTCCAGTCCATAAATCATCGTAGCCAACAATCTCTAATTCGTCGTCCCCGCGTCTTATCGTTTGTGCTTCGTTTATGAGCACGTGGATCTTTTGATTCCCAAAGGTGCGGGCGCACAGCCTGCCTCCTGAGCTTCGATCGTGATTGCCAAGTACGGCAAAGGCGCCGTCCGGCGCATTGCAAATAGACAGTATCCCCGCAAGCTGAGAGAAAAATCGCTCAGCGCTCTCCTCGTTGCTGCGGAAGCAGTTCGACGCTGTTATGGTTGAAAGCACAGCCTGCGTCATGCGGGAGTCCGTGTGCAGAATATAGTCTCCGCCGAGGAGTAGAATGTCTGGCTTTTGTGCGTTTAGTAATTCAACTGCGGACAAGACAAACGCGGCGTCTGTGCATTCGCCGATGTGAATATCAGAGAGAAAGCCGATGCGATAACCTTCGAATGCTGGAGGCAGATGAGGAATGGTAACGTGGCTATGAGTGACCTCCAGCGCATAGGTGGTTCCTTCGCATCCAAGCGAATAAATCCCAACTCCGGTGCCGCCAAGAAGTGCGGTTTTAAGAAAATTTCTGCGGTTCATGCGGGAAATTTGAAATCATCTTCAGCGAACAAGTGAGAATTCCTTGGGAATTTAGGAGCGCCGCAAGCGAGCTGCTTGTTGTGCGCGGTGGCTCCTCACTACGTGCAGCCAGCCCCCTTGCTTAATCCAGCGGTCGAGCGCGGGGATATCTGGGTGGCGCCTTTCGAGTTCGCGAAACTCGCGTCCGTGCCAGGCACGCTTGCTCCCTTGCCTGCCAATATTCTCCCCTAGCACCGCATGGCAGAGCTCGTGATATAAAAGAGGCCTTAACCATTGCTCACAATCAGGCCGATTCAGCTCCAGCGCAACCTTTACCATGCTGCGCTTGAGGTTACAGGACGCCAGAGTGCGCCGCTGACGCCGCGTGCTCCACACGATGGTGTAAGAAAATAAATCTAATCTTTCAGGGAAAAACTGCGAAATAAGCTCACGCCATATCGCAGCGAGTCTCGCATCAGAAGTCTTTGCCCGAGGAGTTCGGGTTTTCGGCTTTAGAATCGTTTGGGCACTAAGCCTCGGCGCCAGTCCCATGGCATGGAGCTCTGTGGGAGTGCTCTCAAAGAGGCCTAGCTGCCGCGCAAGGGGGCGAATTCGGCGCATGAACGACAAGAGCTGCTTGGAAAACATTACAGAAGATACCGCCATATTTGAGGGGGTTACGAAATCCCCGAACCCGCCTCCCCCCTTCATCGCATCTCAAGGAGTGTCGGGCCAGTCTCCGTCCACGATTTAGGCGGAGGGCCCTTAAAATGCATCTGGGCGTTTAGAATGCTTGGGACACAGCTACTCAAGCACCCCAAGATTGGAGAGAGGACGTATGGAAGAGAGCAAAGCATTGCATCGATTGGTAGAAGCCCAAGATCTCGTTGGCATGATTGAAACCATGCTTAGCCCTGAGATGGCAGACAAGCTCTCGCCTTCAGCCTGGTCAGGACTCCGCATTACTCTGCGTTCCGTTCGCGAAATGATTGGAACGAGTCATGCGGCGATGGCAAATGATTTTGTATCTCGTTCCAAGTCGGCGTTTGCCGCGTCTTCGTCGACTCAGGGCGCGGCTATGGTCGAAAGAGTTGCCAGACAGGAAGCTTTTACTCGATCAGAGCTAGCCAAACCTGAGTCTCCAATAACTCAGGCAAACTCTGCGGCTGGTTCGACGTCTTCGGCTATGTTGTCATCAAGCCCCAGTCAGATGGGGGTAGCCTCTGACAATATCAGGGCTAATCCAGGCCTAAGTCGCCGCGACTTGAAAGCTTCTCTCGAGCGTCTTGTAGAGCGGAGCTAGGAGTGTGTCCCGTAGAAACATAAATCTTCAATTTGGACACAATCCGTAGGTGGGCTGTCCCGCTGCCACCACAACATGTAGTGGTAGAAATTTTCTACGGGACAGACCCCTAAAGTCTCAACTCAAGCAAAGAAAAGCAGGCCAAATGGCCTGCTTTTGTCCCAGCTTTATTACTAAAGAGGGCCCATTTTCAAAATAAAAGACTCTCTATTTATTGCTAAAAAGCCCAGAGAAGAACGTTTTTAGCCATTCGCCATCCTTACCGCCTCTATCAGAGGCGCGCTTGAGGATTTCTTCAAGTTCTCCCGCATCTAGCCAAATGCCGCCTGACTTTGGGCATTTATCTACGGTAACGCCGTCAATAACGACTTCCGTCATCGCTTCCCCTGAAATAGGGCTAAGGCGAGGCTTGCGGGTTCCGTCCTTAATTCTGGCGAGGGCTTCCTTATTTTGCTTATCAAAATAGGACTCTTCTTGCGCCCGCCGTCTATCATCCCAACTATCGTTCATAGGAAATCCTAGAAATTGACTTTCTCTTTATGTTCTCATATTTACACCGGCTAGACGGGTTTGAAAACCTCTGGGCTTGTGCTTTAGGTGTACGCCCCGTTGGTTCCTTTTGCGGGTGTAACTCAGTTGGTAGAGTGCCAGCTTCCCAAGCTGGATGTCGCGGGTTCGACCCCCGTCACCCGCTTATTTTTACTTGGTTTTTAGGCTGAGTGGGTCACTTAGCCTGATTTGTTAGTTTTTTTTCTTGCTGACGTAGTTTTTTTCGTTCTTGTTGGGCATACTAGGTGCCCTTAGCGAGAAATAGCCGAACGGCTATAACAACTCCGCTAAGATAATCGCCGTTGCGGGCGTAGCTCAGCTGGCTAGAGCGCTTCCTTGCCAAGGAAGAGGTCGAGAGTTCGAATCTCTTCGCCCGCTCCATATTGTTCCTATCTCGACTTTGGCCTTAGGGGCCAAAGATCTCGATGACGGCCGAGGGGCTTTGCCCCTGGACCCCAGGATTCTCCATCTGCTTTATCAAGGTTACTACGATAACAAGTCCGCTTTTGGGGCGGAGGCATTGTTCCTATCTCGACTTTGGCCTTAGGGGCCAAAGATCTCGGGTGGCGGCCGAGGGGCTTTGCCCCTGGACCCCAGGATTCTCCATCTGCTTTATCAAGGTTACTACGATAATAAGTCCGCTTTTGGGGCGGAGGCATTGTTCCTATCTCGACTTTGGCCTTAGGGGCCAAAGATCTCGGGTGGCGGCCGAGGGGCTTTGCCCCTGGACCCCAGAACATTCTCCTGTTTGTCACCGACTGCCGGACGTGATTACGTTTTGCGCAGTTGCAATTTACCTAGGGAGTCGTTGAGAAAACTCGATAACTTATTTTTCCTCTCTGTGATCTCGGTGCGCTCTGTGGTTTTTCAACAGGTTAATTCAAACACCGAGAGCACTTAGGGAGCCTCTGAAAAACCTCGAAAAGGAACTTTTTTTGTCCTGTTTTCCCTCCGCGTACTCTGCGTACCCGGCTCCGCCAAAGCTGCGCCGCTGCCGCACTTAAGCCTGGCTCGGCGCAGCCGTAAGGCGTAGACGGCTCCGCGTTATTCATTAGTTTTCAAGTAACGCGGAGGACGCTGAGTACGCGGAGAGCTGGTTTCTCAGAGATTCCCTAGGAAGCTCCTGAAGCACCCCAAGAACATCGAGTTATCACTTCCCCTTCGTGTTCTCTGTGGTCTTAGTGGTTGTTCTCTTAAATCACGACACTGTCGAGGCGTCACTCTCTAATGAGTTGTATCGAGCCGCGATAGTCTCCCTGAATCAGAGTTCCTTCCATCGTTGCCGTGCCCAAGACCTGCTCGCCTATGAGCCTGGTATTCGCTCGGGCTCCGTCACTGAAGATGAGGCGAGCTTTCGCGAAGTAGGTACGATTTGCTAATTTAACATTGGTGACGGTGCCGCGGATGAAAAAGAAGGTCGATTCTTCGTTTGAAGTAGGATCGTCGCGTCTGACTGTTCCGGAGATCTTCCCGTTCTTCTGAACTCTTATTCTAAAGCCATCATAATAGAGATAATCGCCGCGTTGGTTCTCAACGAGAGAATTGCCGTTACTATAGAACCCTGCGAACACCTTCGCGGCCTGGCTGGGCGCCGCTTGAGCGGTTGCGGTGAGTACAAGAAATCCTGCGAAGGCAATAAATTTAGCGAGTTGGTTCATACAACAGTCTCCTGAGAAGTATATTGTTCCAGATATGTGACCCCTCGTTATCGGCGACTTGGAGCAGAAGTTTCCTGTCGGTTAAAGGTAGTCGGGTGGCTACGATGCCGGAGCAGCTATCGCTGAGGGTGCGGTTAGTTCTGGCAGAGCGACTTAGCGAAAGGGGCCAGGATTAGGAAGCTTTTCAAGAGTTGCAATTGCCTCTTCTCCGAGACAAGCAAGAGTTGAATCTGGCAGTTCGGGAATCTCAAAATCCAGAAGCTCGGAAATGATGCGGGCTGTTGTGCGGCGATCGCCAAAGCGTGAAACTGCCTCGATGTAAAGAAGTAACGCTTCGGAATTAGTCTGCTTAGAAGTGGCGTTTCTCGTTACCCTAAGGAGCTCTTCTGCGCTCCCGATGGCACCTGGGGCCTGGCCTGTCATGCTCGTAAAGATGGAGCAAGAGGTGCTGGCTGCCCAAAGCGATTGACTGATCTCGCGAGAAGCATCTGGCGTGTATCCGGGAAGTGAAAGTAGGAATTTTCCCGCGAGGTAGGATGCTTCAACAAACTCTGTTTTCTCTGCAATCTTTTCGAGTACCACGATAATATTCTGCTGAGCCCTAAGGGGGAGAGAGTGAAACTCCTCTTGGCAAGGTAGCATATCCAACCAAGCCCCGAGGCTTTCTTGCGACACCTCTCCGCAGCGTGAGAGTAGGATTTTCTCAAGGGCTGGAAAGTCTGGAGTAGCGCCACGAAAGACATCGCTCAGCGCCTCGGTAAACATGCTTCGAAGTGCGCACTCTTCGACGAGAATCTCAATCGACTCTAGGTCTCCTTCGCTAAGCTCGAGCGCCTGAGTTGCAAATGAGGTGACGTCTCCATTTGCAGGAACCTCAAGTCGGTGCGAGCGTGCGTTGCCATCGATCTTAAGCTGCAAGGAACGCCCGATCTCCCGGGCTTCTTGAAGCTTATTAGAAAGCATGTGGACGTGGACGGGGTCGATAACGGTACTGCCCAGGACGTTTCCCGTTTCAACCTCGAGCTCTTCTCTCTCTGCGGACGTTTGAGGCGAGGGGATTTTCGAAGCGTTGATATAACTGGTTGGTTTGGGACGGCCTTTTAGCAGCGCTTCGTAGAGATTCCTGGGTGTGCGCTTTAGTGGTTCAGGGATGGGGTGGTTCGAGGCCTCAAGGTTGACCATTGGAGAATCCTAGTCTTGCGGATCCTGCTAAGGAAGACTTTCTTTATTTCAGACTCACTGAGATAGAGCGACTTGAGTCGTAATTTCCTGATATTGTTGAAAAACAAAGGGTGCATGCTGCTCTAAAGCGATCATTCGTCTTATTCCACAGATACATCAAAGAGTTAGTCACGCAAAAAATTACCGTCAGCCTATGCGGGAAGTGGCGAGGGAGTAGGCTCATTGTGGATTACGTTCACAGGAAGGCGTGCCTTCTTAAAAAGCACACTTCTAGGAGTCTGTCCCGCAGAAAATTTCTACCACTACATGTTGTGGTGGCAGCGGGACAGCCCACCTAGCCCCTATTGCTCATACGCCCTATCAGGTTCCGAACTCCCTACGGTGCTGCAAGTAGTCCTTTACGCGGGGATCTCCGCGAATAGGGGCTCAGCTCGCCTTTTCAGTTCGCATATTTTGGAGCAATCGAGCTGAAGCGTGAAAAGGCGGCTACGGATTGTGTCCAAAATGAAGATTTATGTTTCTACGGGACACACTCCTAGCTCAGCTATCTGTTTTGCAAGAGCCATTGCTTCGGTTTTCTCAAGATAAAAGTGCGGGGCTATTCGCAGATAACCACCGCGAACACTGCATAGAATGTTTCGTGCGGCAAGTGCATCCCGAAGTTTTAATGGATCTACCTTAGTTTCAAACGCCAAGATTCCCGAACGATTCTGCTCGGGGTGCTCGACCAGGATAAAATGTTCAGGCGGGAGCTCTGATTTAAAAACTTCTTGGAGTTCGCGAATTTCTTTCCAAATTGTTTCGGCCCCATAGCGACCAGCGACTCCGTTAATTGCAGCTGCCAATCCCGCAGCCACTGAACTTGGCACGGTGCTATATTCAAATTTTTTACCATCTATTCGGGGTCGTACGTCGTAGTTCAGGTAATCGTCCCCCTGTTCCATCATGTCAGGGCCAATCATCACAGGGATGATTTTCCTGCGAAACTCAGGGGACGTGTAAAGAAGCCCGGAACCAATGGGTCCAAGTAGCCATTTCCATCCAGAAGTGACGACAGCGTCTACTCCCCAGCGCTCGGGATACACGGGGAGAGCTCCTGCGCTCTGGGCCGCATCGATTACGAGGGCGATACCATTTTCACGGCACAACGCCGCCACTTCTTCGACGTTGCAGGCAAACCCGCTGGTGAACTGTACATGACTTAGCGCAATGAGTTTGGTCCGCTCAGTAATCAGCTGCTTAAGTTCGTCAATCGACCAGCGCTCAGGTTTGCCATTCCTTGTGGTACCCTCGATAAATTTTAGAGTAACCCCACGTTGTTCTTGCAGCTTCCAGGCATGGTAGTTAGAGGGGTATTCGTAGCGATACAGAATGATCTCGTCGCCAGCCCGAAATGGAAAGCCGTGCGCAATCATGCACAGCCCTTCTGCGCAGTTGCGGATGAAGGAGATGTTGTCAGGTGTCGTATCAAAGAGTTTTGCTCCCGCAAAGTGCAGTGAATTCAGCGCCTCACTATGTGCAGGACCGCCGCCATTCTCCGCAATCGATTGTAGAACCTTACTCTGAGCTGCTACAGCGGGGAGATAGACCGAGGCGGCACCGCAGTTATTGAGAAATCCGAATCTTGCTTTGACGGGAAAGTTAACTTTTGAGCGCTCGGCTCTGCTTGGCAAGGTAGGTGTAATCAGCACCTGGAGCGCTGCTTCGAGGTCCGCGATCAGTTCTCGTGGATCTCCCAATCCAACTGCCATGCGTACCAAGTTGTCGTTTATCCCAAGCTCTAGCCGTTGTTGTGGGGTGTAGCCATAATACGACATGATTGCTGGCTGTTCGATGAGCGGTTCAGGGCCGCCGAAAGAGGGGCCGTTCTTAAAGGCCCTCGCATTCTCTATAAAACGCGCGGTGTCATGAAGTGAGCCACGAACGGTAAACGAGAGCACTCCCCCAAAGCCGCTCAATTGTTCCCTCGCGATCGCGTGGTCTGGATGCGACGAAAGCCCCGGATACCAGACTCTTTCGATGGCGGGATGTAGTTCAAGAAATCTTGAGATAGTGAGAGCCGTTTCATTCTGTTGCTGCACTCGTAGAGGCAATTCGGCGAGATACTGACCAAGGCGAAAGGCCACCTCAGGGGCAAGATTAGGTCCCAGACGACCGCGTTGTTCACGAACCGCCGCAACAAGAGATGCGGAGCCGAGCACTGCGCCTGCAAGTAAGTCATTGTGTCCCGCAAGATACTTGGTTGCTGAATGAATAACTAAATCCGCTCCGAGGGTGAGGGGCTGCTGGTTTATTGGCGAGGCGAAAGTGGAGTCGACGATAAGGTGAAACGATGAGTGCGCCTTCAATGCCGCAATCCGTTTGACATCAGCTACCCTTAAGTAAGGATTGCTCGGTGACTCAAGAAAGATGGCCTTAGTTTTTGGAGTAATGCGAGTTTCAATGCTGGCAAATTCATCAGGAGGGACATAGGTGACCTCGATCCCCATTCGCGTAAGGTATGTGTCGCAGAATTTTTTAGTTTGGCGATAGGTTTCTCCGCTTTTAAGAATCTGAGATCCCTGGGGATAGCTAAGTGCGAGCGATAGTAACGTCGTGGTAACTGCGGACATGCCAGAGGGTAGTAGCAAGGCATCCTCTGCGTTCTCTAGTTCGGCGAGACGTTTTTCAACGAGTCGCTCGGTAGGATTGCCATAGCGGCTGTACTCAAAAGTGTCGCCGAGTTGACCAGTGACTTCTGCCTCCTTGAATGCGAAAAGATCTGCAGCGGTTCTGAAGGTGTGAGCAGTACTAAGTACGATATTCGGCACGAGCGGGTGAGAAGTTCCTTGCGAATTGATTGAAGCCATAAGTCCCCAGTCGAAAAATCTAGTAACATGCAAAGCCGAATTCAGAAGAGCTCAAATGGCGAAATCCCCCCGCGTCACATGCCGTGGCCGGCATAGAATCCGCGAGAAGATATGTTCCTAGAGGGATGACCTAGAAGGTGGGAAATGTAGGTAGAAGGATTACTGATCGCAAAAAGACATGCGTCAGTAGTAACTGCCTACTCTCATCTTCCAGGGGCACTATCCCTGTCGGAATTGGCACCTAGAAGTTGAACCGCCGAATTTACTGCGATTGAACTTTCTGGTTGCCGAGGCATCGTAGGGCCGTTCCCTCCGCCTCTCTCGATAAGAGTCTTCGGGGAGACCTCTACCGCAGCTACGGGCCGCGAGTCAACAAATGATTCTGGAGAAGCTTCCCCTCGGTGGAAAAAGAGAGAGCTACCCGAGGCGGTTACTATGACGAGACCCTAGTAAGAGTAGCTCCTTCTTCCTGAATCGGGACCTCAAAGAGCTTCTTGAACTGATCAACAAGCGAGGGTTCGATAAGAAAATTAAAATCAGGAAGATCCGCATTTCGCGCGGCGAGTCGGGCAGCGATAATTTCGGTCGGAACATCTAGAAAATGGATGTGCGCCTCAGCCCCTGCGGCCTTGGCTCTCTCGATACAACTCATGCGGTTCGCGCGCAGGAAAAAACCATCATCCAGAATAATATCTCCGCTTCGCTTCAGAATTTCAGCCGCAGATTCCCAGATGAGATTTCTGCAAGCGACTACCCGCCGTACATGCTCCTCATGTCCAATGGCGTCGATTGAGTAGCGTCCAAAAAGGCTAATGAGCCAATAGTCGAGACAAAAGTGGACCGCCTTGGTTTCGGCGGCGAGAGACTTTGCGTAAGTAGTTTTGCCGGAGCAGGGGAGGCCTGCGAGAAGATGGACAGTCGACATGGTATACCTTGCTTCCACAGGGGGTCCCTCGCTTATTCCTTATCGAGGGAGCTCCCGAGGCTATCAGAGCTCAGGATTGCCATGCAAAGGGCTCTCATTGGCTGGCGCCCCGTGGCAAGTGCCGTCCCTCCATGGCGCCGAGGTTGTTTGAAATAGCTAGAAGAATCAGTCGATTAACCCCGGGTCAGGATGTGAGCACACCGCTTGCCTCATAAGAGGTTTTGAGGTCTGGCTACTCTTCGTGAGAGCCCCCTGTCGCCAGGTCATCGAGCTCCTTACTAATCGCATGCACATCGCTCCAGGGCTGAGTATGAGCGAGGAGGCGCCGTACTACATCTCGGCAGCTCTTAATTTTATCAGTCTCCCCACTCTCCGCAGCGAGCGTACCTCTCAAGAGTTCTACTTTCGCAATTCCCTCGGCGAGCTCTTCTTGAATTCCGGGAGGCAACTCCTTAGCAAGGAGGTGAGCCTGCTCTGCAACCTTAGATGCCTCTTCGTCATCTCCGACACCCAATAGCCATGACGAGTAGTCAAGGTGCGTGGCAATGAGGATCTCGCTTCTTGCCGTGAGAGAGCAGTTCTGGAGGCTGCGCTTTGCGAGAGAAAGGGAGCCTTCCCAACTCTCGTGTACTTCGGCAACTGGGTGACCAAGTGCTGACTTGGCGCGGCTCATACCAATTGAGCTGATGATATGGCTTCTCGTGCCGGGTGCGTGTTGCACTGAAAGCTCTTGGAGCTCCTCCGCCGCTGAAAGAAGCGCGTGGTTGTGGGTCTCGGAATCACCTCCAAGCGTGCTGACAACAAGGCCAGTGAATGCGCGAATTCTTCTCGAGACGTCTTTAGAAGGAAGTAGTTCGAGTGCTTGTGAAAAGCACTGGATTGCATCGTCGGTAGAACCTTCCTCGAGCAAAAGCTCTCCTTTAAGGCTGAAGGAATCAGCGGCAGCTTCTGGTTTCAACTCTTGGAGCGAAAGAATGCCTTCCCAGGCTTCTTCGAGCTTAGCAAGTGCGAGTGCTGAGCGGCCGCATGCGGCAAGTGCGGCGGCATGAGAGGTGGTCGCTTGAAGAAATAACTCAGGACTAGCGTGGAGTCTTTTGGGCGGCTCTGAATCAAGAACAAATTGGACCTGAGCTCCTCGGTCAAGTTCCCTGATTCTTACTCCGCTTTCAAGTTTGAGGGCGGTAGCAAGCTGCAGGAGATCGAGATTCTTACTTGGTTCCGAATCGATAATGCCTTCAGCAGTAGAGGCATGCTTCCACGTAAAGGCATACTCCTCACATGCATGATGCGCGATGGCGAGTCGTAGGTGAAGGCGAATTTGTGGAAGCTTAAGAGTGTCACTTTTAGTCGCCACAAATGTCTTGTTGACCCAGCCAAGTGCAAAATCTAGCAGCTCCACGCTCTGCCTTGCTTTCGTGAGGCTTGTGGTATCAGAAGATGCGGCATCCGCTCCCACCGCGAGGAAACTAACGCTATGGAGATCTGGTGGTCCCGCAAGGTGCACGCCAATTCCGGCACGATTTTGAGAAAGCACCCCGGACAAATCCTTAGTCTTGCCGAGTGATACTGCGAGGTTCGAATAGATAAGTGTGGCCATTCCGCGCGGACCGGACTGTGGAGCCTTAGGATGCGTGGCGAGGGGCGAAACAATTTCAAACGCTACTAGATTCTCGCCTTTGCTGCTCAGCGCGCTTGCGAGCATTCCGCCAAGAATACAGGCTATCTCCCAGCGCTCAGTTCGCTTAAGGGCGGTCGCTTCACCTGATAGAAAATGTGTGAGAGCAGCGGTGATATCCGCTCTTCGGGTTAGGACTGCAACTTCGGGAGATAAAGACGAGGCTTCAAGCTGCGCAAAAAGTTGTAAGATATCGCTTGGGCCCCTTTGCGAGGGGGATCCACGGGCCCCTGGATTATTGGACGGTCTGGCGTTCATAGTGCCCCGAATTAAATACGAATTCGGAGGTCTATTCCACTCGGATGGAGAGAAATTAGCAGTTTGCCGAAGTGGGTCCTGTTTTCAGAAGCCCTAAGCTAATCAAGTGCTTGTCCCTTGACCTCTCATAGAGGCCGGCTCAGGCGACTTGAAGTCCCTAAGGAAAAGATTTCACTCTTTCCTAGAAGGGCAAAGCTCACGGAGAGTGCATGCCGCGCAAAGCGGATTCTGCGCTTTGCATACTCGCCGACCGTGAAAGATAAGCCAGTGGTGTAAGTTTCTCCACTGGGCGGGTTCAAAAAGTGCTTTCAATTCTTCCTCTACTTTGTCGGTCGTCTTTCCTTTTGCGAGCCCAAGTCTCTGAGACACTCTAAAGACATGGGTATCTACCGGGAGTGCGGGTGTCTTGCCTTGTTCTGAGAGGACGACATTCGCTGTCTTTCGTCCTACCCCTGGCAGAGAAGTGAGATCTTCCTCCGTCGAAGGGAGCGTGCCGCCGAAATCTTTTTCTACTTTTTGCCCAAGGCCAATCAGGTTTTTGGACTTTGTTTTATAGTAATTTACTTGCCGTATGATTTCTTCAACTTCGGAGACTTCTGCTTTTGCGAGCGCTTTGAAGGAAGGGTAGCGCTTAAAAAGCTTTGGGGTTACTTCATTAACCTTTTTGTCTGTGCACTGGGCTGAAAGAACAACCGCAGTAACAAGCTCATACTCGTTCGAAAAAGAAAGTTCTGAGCGCGGGTTTGGATATAGTTCAGCAAATTTCTTGAGTAGGTTCTTGCGTGTGGCAGGCGTCGGAATGCTCATGCCCTAGTATTATCTGTTCTCGCACTTCCATATCAACTGGGTGCTAAGATTATAAAGATTTTCCTCCTTATCGCGTGGGGGGCCGCAGAGAATGAGAATATCACTCCGGTACTGCTCTTCTTCTGTGTGTGCTCTCTTATGAGCAGAAATATAGAGGGAGTAGCGCGGGCTACAGTCCCCGTCGCAGCGCTCGTAGAGGTCCTCTCCGTCGGGGCCAGAGCCTTTGGCGATATCAAGAAAGGCGTCAGAGAGGTCTTTGAAACTTTCGAAAGAGCGGTTCGGGTACGCGATGGGATCTTTTGTCGTGGCCTCTAGGCGCTGATTGCAGCGCTCAAAGTCAGGGTGGTCTGGAACAAAGGATTGAGGTGAGGCGCTAAAGAGAATTTCTGGTTCGGGGGCCATGCCGCAGCCCTCTGGGCAGGTAAGTTCAGGCGGGGGGGAGCCGCTTCGCGCTCCTTTGGCTTCCCCGAACATAGCCTTAAGCTGTGACTTAATTGACTCCTTTGAGCCAAACAAATTGCCGAGGAACGAAGAAGAGCCGGTGCGCTGATCGAGGTTTCGAATGAGGAAATGAGAGGCGCAGGGAGGAGCCTGCGCCATCACTGAGGCTGCTCCAAGGAAGAACATCGCAGCAAGAGCTGCACATGTTCGGGTGAAGGGGAGGCCCATACCTCTATACTCTCCTAGGGAGCTCTTGCTCACAAGAAATAAATCGGTTTTTGCCCATATTTCTCGGTGTTTAAACCGCTTTCTTAGTTCCGCTTACGAGTAAATCTGGCTAAGCTGCCGGAGCTTTACCTAGGGAACCTCTGAAAAACTCCCCCTCCGCGTACTCAGCGTACTCCGCGTTACTTGAAAACCATTGAATAACGCGGAGTACGCAGAGTACGCGGAGGAAGAACAGGACAGAAGAAGCTCGATTTCAAGGTTTTTCAGAGGTTCCCTAGGAACGCTCTTAGTAGGTTTAAAAGACAACCACTAAGACCACGGAGCCCACGAAGAGAGGGGACCGCTAAATTTTTGGTTATTTTTTTCAGAGGAAACTTTCATGCGTATTGGAAAAAAACTCGCCGGACTGACTTTCGTTCTTGCTTGCAGCGTTGTCTCAAATGCATTCGCCGCTTCAGTAAAGGAATGCGCCGATTTGCCCTCTCAAGCTGCGCTTAAAAAGGCGCTTACTGAGGCACGTGCTGCGGGGAACGGTGGGCTCAACCTCGATATGTGGGGCACTATTGTTGGGCGAAGTGGGGTTGTGTGCGCTGTTGCCTATACTGGGGTCTCTGTTGGTGCGCAGTGGCCAGGAAGCCGCGTGATTTCAGCGCAAAAGGCGAATACTGCAAATGCATTTAGCCTCGCGGGGCTTGCGCTTTCTACCGCAAACCTCTACTCGGCGGTTCAGCCAGGGGGGAGTCTTTTTGGTCTTCAGGAAAGTAACCCAGTAAATACCGATGTGGCCTACCGTGGCTCTGCGGCCCAATTTGGATCAGACCGTGACCCAATGGTGAGCGAGCGTATTGGGGGCGTGAATGTATTTGGCGGCGGACTCGCGCTCTATGACGCGAAGGGCACGCTGCTTGGTGGCATTGGGGTAAGTGGTGATACCTCCTGCGCCGACCATAACATCGCGTGGCGCACACGGCATATTCTTGGACTGGACTATGTTCCGGGCGGCGTAGCCCCAACCAAGAATGACCAAATCATTTTCGATATTACCGACGGAAAGAGCGCCGGTGGCTTCGGGCATCCTGCCTGTGGTGGGAAGGAACAGGAGCTTGCGGCCTCTCTTCCTGAATCCGCAAAGGTAGCCGCGGCAAAATAATGCAGGATGTGAGCCTCAGGGATTCTAAGGAAACTCTGAAAAAACTCGATAGAATATTTTCTCTCTCTGTGATCTCTGTGTCCTCTGTGGTTTTTCAACAATTTAATTCAACCACAGAGGACGCAGAGATCGCAGAGTGGATTTTTTAAGGGGTCCCTCAGAGGCCTCGCATATAAACTTCATGCTCTCTGTGGTCTTAGTGGTTGTTTTTCAAGGCCACTAAGACCACAAAATAGGAACCCTTGACGTCTGCGCCACCACTAACAATCAAGATGCAGGGCGTAGGACGGGCGGTCCTCCTCATGCTCGGCGCATCATTTGCGTTCTCATGCATGAACGCGTGCGCAAAATTGGCGAGCGCCACGCTCCCTCCGACTGAAGTTGCCTTTGCCAGGGCCTTTGTCAACTTGCTCTTTCTTGCCCCTTGGATGGCGTGGCATGGAATTTCGTTTCTTGGAACAAGGCGGCGATTACTTCTTACTCGCAGCCTTTCAGGGGCAACTTCCCTTATCTTTAATTTCTCAGCTGCCGCGAGACTGCCTCTGGCAGACCTCGGTGCGCTCCTAAAGACAGGAGTGCTCTTTACCGTAATCCTTGGAACCCTTGTCCTTAAGGAGAAATTCTCAGCGCGACGTGCTTCCTATGTGCTCCTAGGGTTTGCAGGGGCCTTAGTGGTGCTTAAACCAACCTTTGAAGTTGATTCGATAGGGGGATTTGAAGCATTAGCCTCGGCGTTTTTCGGTTCGATTAGCGCCATTAGTATTCGTGAGCTAGGAGGGACGGAACGTCCTGCAACGGTGGTATTTCAGTTCTGTGCCTACGCCTCGCTCATTCTCTTTGTCCTCTTTGGGGTACATTTTGAGATGCCTCAGGGCCGAGAATGGCTGTTGCTTATAGGAGCAGGTCTTGCTGGGACATTAGGGCAGGTGGCGGTAACCTCAGCACTTCAAAGGGCTCCAGCCTCACTCGTGGCACCTTACTCGTTCTCAGAGGTTCTTTTCGCAGCTACGATTGGTGTAGTATTTCTTGGGGAGTCGCTTAGCCCCACAAGTGCGTTAGGCGCCCTCATCATTGTGGGCGCGGGAGTACTGCTTGGCCGGAGCGCCATACGCCATGGGTAACACAATGAAGCCAATGACTCAGCAGGTTCAGGAAGTTTTTAATGAGTCCCCAGGACTTAAGCTTTTGACAGCGCGAGCCGTAAGCGCGCTGGCGGGCGATGCTTCCTCCCGCAAGTACTATAGGGTTGCAGCAACGGAGAATGGATCGGGAAAGGCGCGCTCGTTTATTTTTCTCCAATACGGAGACTATGAAGGCAGAACCTTCAAGCAGACACCGGCCCTTACCCAAGAAATGGCGCTTCATCAGCTTTCGCGCTTTTTTGCCGAGCGTGGGCTTCCCGTTCCCCAGCTCTATTTCCACGACGTAGATTCTCGGTCTTTTGTTTTTGAAGATTGCGGAGATAGGTCCCTCGCGCTACTCGCCTCTGGTCACAGAGACGCAGTGGTAGACTCTCTCTATGATTCGCTTGGCCCTGATTGGATTGAGAGACTCTTTGAGCGCGCGATTGATCTTACTGCAGCTCTACAGAAATTGACGCCAGATGTGAACTGCGCGGCTTTTCTGCGCTGGCTTGAATTCGAAAACTATAGGACAGAAGCGCAAGGATTCATCCAGCATCTTGCCGAGCCCCGCGGACTTTCTAAGGCAGGGAAAGTGGTTCTTGAGAAACAGTTTGATGCGCTCTCAGAGACTATCATGTCTTTCCCTAAACGCCTGTCCCACTTTGATTACCATGGGCACAACCTTCTTGTGCGAGAAGATGGCGTCTTGCGCATGATTGATTATCAGGATGCTTGTCTGATGCCCCCTCTGCGTGACCTTGTCTCGCTCCTTAATGATCGAGGCATGGATGAAGTGCTAGGAAGTTCTCGGCACGAGAGGCTGCTTGCCTACGGGAAGAAACAAATTCCTGCTCTTGCAGATTTTGATCATCAGTACCACATGACACTTCTTCACTGGGATTTTAGAGTCAGTGGGCAGTTTCTTAGACTTTGCAAAGCCAAGAATAGTGAGCGTTATCTGCAGTGGGTTCCCGGGACCTTGAGGAGGTTAGGCCGCACTTTGGTGAAGTCGCATAAGGAGCTTCATGGCATGTCAGATGCGCTAGAGATTCTTTTGAAGCTTTTGCCTGAGGTAAGGGAAGGCGGCGCAGGGATGTAGGCGGCGAAATTCTTCGTGCAAATATATCCACAAAGGAGGCGAAGGAACGCAAAGGTGTTTTTTTCAGAGATTTCTTAGCTAACCTCATCGCACAGGGCCAGGCGCTCACTTAGCGGGGTTGAAAGCCACTTTTGAGCCCACTTGGTAACTCTCAAGGCGGTATCGGGAGAAGGAGCGCGAAGGTCTGCGGCAATCTCACTGATGCCTGAGGCTTTTGCTTGAGCAGGGCATTCCTCGTCTAAGCGTAAGAACTTAGGCGCCACACTTTTTAACATCCCATCGCCTACTGAAACCTCGGTAGGCCCCACGGCTCCATAGGCGAGGAGTTCGTGCCAAACTGAGTCGGCAATATGTTGAATACGAGTAGTAATCTGAGCCCCTTCAGGAATCTCACGTAATTTGCTCTCCGTCTCAAGCCCAGCGAGTGCTTGATCAGGAAACTCTACTGCTGCGCGGGTCTCATTGCTTTGCGCGCAGTGCTGAAACTCATGAGCAAAAGTTTGTATAACTAAAGTTCGCGCGGGGACCACAGAGTATTCAAACTTGACCTTTGAGGTATCTGAGTTAGGAGGTAGGTAAGGCACATTAGCGACTAGAGCTCTGTCGCCAAGAAATGCGTCGCCGATCATTTTTAAAGCGGCCCCTCCAACAAACATCGCCGAGGAGTTTTCGGGATGCGTCATGAATGAAAGACTTGGTTCTTGCGGGATAAATATGAGGCGATATCCGTTCCCGAGCTTTTCTTCCATTGAGAGGATAGCGGCTTCAACCACAAGACGCTGTTGGGCGATCCCCATCAGCCTTTGCATGTCTGGATCATTGATAAGATGAGCACGAGCCATCAAGAGGCTATACGCCTGGCTCGGAAGCGCTGCGACTGTCGCCTCTTCGAGAGCTGCTCCGCTAAGGTTCTCTTCCCTCTGTATGTGTGCTTTGAGCTGAGAATAGAGCTTCCCAATAAAATCATTTCCTTGAAGCCACTTCTCTGGTTCGCACCTGATTACTCGCTCAAGCTCGAACATGACTCCTTCTTTCGTGATGCCTGCTTTAATCCGGTTGGCGGCTCCCGAAGTCTCGAGCTCCTGAATTCTTCCAGATACTTGACCGAAAAAATCACCGAGCAAAGCCTCTGATTTCTTCAGTCGCTCAAGAACAGGTGGGCTCGCTGGGTCAACTCTGGTAGAAAGCTCAGCCGGTCCAAAATCGGAAAGCGTGAAGGATGGCGTAGTGGAAGTGCCTTTTGAAATCGCTGCAGTTGTTGGAGCGGTTTTCTGTTGAGTCTGCATATAAGAGAAAAAATGAATCTTTGAAGACGTTGGCTTTGTTATGGAGCCTACTGCGCGACGAGTGACACATTTTAATCTGAATCAAAAGCTCTCTTGCGATTGACATAATGCCGCGCCATACACATAAGCCACTGAAGATATTAGATTTGTCTAGGATGCGTTTGTCCCGCCCTTGCCATAACTAAGGGCTGGGTGCGCTTTTTGTGGCGCTGTTTGGGTGGTGACTACATGACGACTGTAACAAGTGCAAAGAGCCATCGTGTCGGGATGGGTGCAAGGCTGGATGGAGAAACTGAGCTCGGTGGCCGCGCAATGGCGCCAATTTCTTCTCCTAGAAACTTTGAGTACTTCGTTTCGGCCACGGGATGTGTTCCCTTACGCGCTCTTGCCAATGCTTTTGTCGATGCTACGCCTGAGGCTCTCGACTCGGATCTCCGTTCTAAACTGAGAGGTGTCTTTAGGCACGCTGCGGTGCGCATTGAAAATCTTGCAAGAGTCGTGGAGGACCTCGAAAGGCCCGACATTTCGTTAGAAGCGCTTACTCGAATCGAGAAGCGCATCTCTGATTCTTCCTTCACCTTTCAAGCGCTAGAGCGTTCCTTCTCGGTTCAAGTCAAGGTCAATGGAGTCTTAGCGCCGGCCATCGATCACTTAAGGCGCCTTGAAGGAACGGAAGGCGTAGTGAGGAGGCTCTATGCCTCAGTAGCAGATCTTGCAACCCACTTCTCAGAACACGCGCATGAGAAGCTTTCCTCGGTGCGACATAGGCTCATGAATCGAATTGACCTAGCCTTTCGTGAAGAGCAGCTTGAGCTAGCGGGGGGAGCTCCTGCCCCAGAGATAGATCCAGAATTAAGAGTCGGGGCTCTTCCACTGCCGCCCGAAAGGGCAGCCGCGAAGACAATGTCCGGCGAGGTGACAGGACCTGCCGCATCTTCTCACACGAATCCTGCCTTAAAAGAGGAACCCGTCCTTGGCCAATTCTCAACTTCGATGCTCGCAGGAAATATGGGATACCGAGAGCCTCATGGTAGGCTCTCTTCCGGAATTGAGGCGTCTTGGGCACCCATCTTAAGGGGAGAGCGGGTAGTGGGGAGTGTCTTCCAGCTCGTGAACCCACTTACTCAGGCGGCTCTTAGGCTACATATGAATATTGAATTGCTTGGGTACCGCGGAAGCGAGGCGATGAGCCAACATGACGTCGCCTGCAAAGCAGTCCTTGCATTCTGTAAAATTGCAGCCAATCCTAAATCAGAGAAAAATGACCGAGATTCAGCCGCTGACATACTGGGCAAATACGGCTTCTCCATCGTCCCGGCGAGTTCTCCCTACGCCGCAAAGAATCCCTACGCAGATGTAGGGACGGCGAAGATAGGATTTACAACCCGCGAAGACCCGGGCGTCCAGCAAAATGTCCCCTCAAATCTCGAGGATTTCGCGAGAGGCGTGACTCGTCTTCGAATAATACCTCCCAACAAGACCGATTCACAGGTCCAAGATTTGGAACTTGTGAACAAGGGAGACAAGACCTCCCTTGTGGTGCGTACCTTAGGATCAGCAAAGTTGGATACCTTTGACTGTGGCCTGCTTGAGGTGTCCCTTGACGGAGCGCACTTAGACCTGCGCCAGACTCTTACCCGAATTATTGTAAACTCTGCAGAGGGTAATAGTCTTAATAAGCTCGCCGGAGCGTTTTTGTTTGGGGAGAAAGCATCAGAGGTGAAGGTGCTGCGGATGGAAGGAGTAAAACTTGATCTCACAACGAATTCAACGGCTGCCCCAATTGTTACCTTAGAGCATGGAGGAAAGATTATATCTTCCGATATCAAGGCCAATTCCTTAGAGCTTAAGAATGAAGTTGAGCCGAAGAAGGCAGAGAAGGTAAAGAAGGCAGAAGCGGGTACCATTATAGGTCTTAATGTAACTGTGTCTCATGATCTGGCGTTTGGGCTAGATAGACTTACGATCAGCAGGTTGGTCGCGACTAACACTAGCAATTTTTGGGGCGTGACTAAGGGATCGATTGCGAATTGTGTAGTAAGTGAGTCATCCATTCCTAATGTGCGTACCTCCCTCTCTCTCAAGGGGACTTCCCTTAAGGGCTGTCATGCCACGGGAAGATGGTTTCGCCCCTCTAATGCAATAGTAGTGGGACCTAGGTTTCCTAGGCTCGCCAAATTTTTCGGAGTTAGCGAGTCGTAAGCGTCGGGAATTTGTCTGCAAGATGAAAATCCGGCTCCTTCGCCCGAAGGTTTCCATAAGTCAGATAAAGCGGGTCTTTGCCTGAAAGTACTACCCCCGAAACATTTGCGCGCGAGGGAAACTCGTTTGGCGAAAAGTGAATTGCTGAAGCGATGCTCGATAAGGGAATTCTTAGGCCCGCCTCCCAAGACTCGCTTGTAGCAGAGAGAGGGCTCGCCCAGGCGGTAACTTCTTCAAGCGGAGCGCTCGAATCTCGCTTCCTATAACCATGGAACGAGCAGCTCCACCAGGCTCCCGTAGGGCTTAAGTTCACTTCAAGATATCTTGGGCCCTCTGATGAGCACAGAAATACTTCCGCTAGCTCCTTTTCCCAAAGCCCCTCAACGAATGACCCGCAGGCCAAGGACAATTCACACTGCGGCATACTCGCTCGTGAGGCGCAAAACCAAAGGGCCTCGGGGTCTAACGCCAGCGAGAAATGCAAAGGAGGGGTAACTAAGCTCCCATGCCATTCCTTTTCAATTGAAGTGCGGGGGAGCTCTCTTGCCTGCTCTTTGGAGAGAGGCTTGTCAAAGCGAAAGTAGGGGATCGAATTATTACTCATAAGCTCGGAAGTAAGAATGTTCGGCGTTACGTGCTATAATTACTTCGGATATTATTGGACCACAAAGGACGCTAAGGACGCAAAGGAAGCTCAATTGAAACTAGCAGTTTTAACGTGTTCCTTTGTGTCCTTTGCGTCCTTTGTGGTGAACACATTGCGATGCTCTACTCATAAGCTGTAACGAGAACGCAGCCTGGGAAATAATGCTTTAGAATCTGCTCAAAAGTGTAGCCCTTAAGCGCCATGCCCACCGCGCCAATCTGACAAAGCCCCACGCCATGCCCCCAGCCTGCCCCATCAATTACTAGGGTGTCCTTGCCCGATGATTCTCCCTTCTCCCAGCGGTGGATAAAAGCTGAGCTAAAAAGGAACGAGGCATGAAGCGTGCGGCGAATATCGTACTGGCTCTTAAGTTTTAGAGAGGCTTCTTTGCCGGAGGAATCTTCAAAGCGAACGGTGAGTTCAGTTAATCTGCCTGAAACTCCCCGGGCTCCGTAGTGGAGATCTCGAACTTCCTTAAGATTTGGGGTGCCGGATTTTTCGCGCACGCGTGTGCTTAGTTCTTCGCGAGAAACCCGGTAGGTCCACCTAAAATAGCTTCCTAGCTCATCAACGGCGCCCAGGTACTTCTTAAGAGTTGTCTCTGGCACCGTTTGTGGAGAGCAAAAACAGTTTGTAGGGGGCGTGCTAAGAAATGATTTGAAATTATTTTCGGCTTTTAAGTTCAGTTTCTCCGAGGCTGGGGTATCTGCATGCGTAATGAGCGGCGGAATAGTAAACCCGAAACTATGCCAAGGGTCTTCTAGGTAACCACCGCAGCTTTTTGAGTAATACGCAGGGCAGGTGACTCCATCCTCGCTTACAAGAAATTGACCTGCGCTCCCCCGCACAGCGTCGATAGCCGGCTGAGAAAGGTGTGTTGTTCCTTGGTAGCGCTGGCAGTCATCATCGTTGCATATCTGAAATTTCTCTCCCGGGTGCTTGTTGCGGAGAAATACATAACTCCATGAGCGAGCTGCCGTCGCCTGTGCCTGCGCAAAGCTGGCAGGGCACTCAGGGCTCATTTCTGAGGCAATGACGCAGGCGCAGTAATCTTCAAAGCCCAGTTGATTAACAAGAATGAGCTTTCCTTGCTGACTATGGACTTCAAAAGTCCCAGGCAATACTTGGGAGATTTCTTTTTTCCAATGAAAGGTTCTTCCTGCGACAATCTTTTCAATCTGAAGTCCGGTTTGAGGCGCGAGGGGTTGTTTCTTGTTGTCCTTGGGGAAAATAAGGAGAGGGTGCGACGATGGTATACTCTGAGTTGTCCCCTCTAAAGCAATTGAAAAGTTGTCGCCTAGTAAAGAGATCTCTACTCGATTCTGAGTCGAAATCTCACAGCGAAAATCCCCAGATTGCAGCACATAGGGGACGTGTGTTGGTGATAGAGTACACGAGGTGCGGCAGTCTTCCTCTAGGATAATTCCTACCGTGAGTGTCGGTTCCTTGCCGAGAGGTGGGCTTGTGCGCCTGGGAGTTGGCTCTTTCATGGTGCGCGCGCGTCTTGTGTGGATAGATGTAATCTTGAGTGCTCAGAGAGGATATCAGCGTCAAGCGCTTGAGGAGTGTACCATCCGAGGCGGTCTAAAAACTTCTGCACTCTTACGCTACCCTCTGAAAATTCCTCAGGACTAAGGCTTAAGTCATCAAGCAGCGCCTCAGTTATTCTTGCAACCCTTAAAGCTCTCGCGGGGTCATGATTAAAGAGCAGAATATCGCAGCTTGCTGAAAAAGCTTGGAGAGCCACTTCATCATCTGAAAAATTATTGGCGATAGCCTTCATGTCCATGTCATCGCTAATCAGCACCCCACGATAGCGCAGATGTTCTCTCGCAAGGGCACGAAGGATTTTAGGAGAAAGAGAGGCGGGGTAGTCAGCGTCAAGAGTGGGAAAGAGAATGTGAGAAGTAAGAATCGCGGTAATGTTAGCGCGCGAGATGAGGGCTTCAAAAGGAATCAGCTCCCGCTCCTTGAGGAGCTCCAGGCTATGGGCAAGTGAAGGGAGCTCTTCATGAGAATCTTGGCTTGTGTCTCCATGGCCCGGGAAATGTTTCCCCACGGGGATAATGCCAGCCTCGCTCAATCCTTGCGCCATCGCGCACGCCGCATCGGCTACTTGCCAGGCTGAAGCGCCAAAGGAGCGTGCTCCAATAACAGGATTGGCTGGATTAGAGTCAACATCAGCCACGGGAGCAAAGGAGAGGTTAATGCCCATACTGCGAAGTTCAGTCCCCATGGCGCGGCCAATCTCATATGCCTTTGAGGAGAACTCGCGCGCAGTAGAGAACCTGGTTATGGGAGGAGGGCAGCGGTTGATGCGGCCGCCTTCGTGATCAATCGCGATGATAGCTTTGCTTCTTCCTGTGAGGGCGCACACTTGCTGTTCAAGCTTCGCCAAAGTTTCAAGCCAAACTCCATAGGGCGCGTCGCTTAGAAAATTGTGCGCGCGCAATATGACGCCAGAGGGACGAAGCTCTGAGAGAACAGCCCTATCGCTCTCGGCGATAGTAGGGCCCGAGAGTCCCACGATGAAGCGCTTACTTACTTCGTCAGCGAGAGAACGCACTTTTATATTCCTAAGAAGAGCTAATTCTTTGAATTTATTACGGCGAGAGCAACTGCGGCAAGTCAGAGTCCATTAATTTTAGAGAGTTCGTGCCCTCGAGAGCCACTTATAGTAGCTTTAAGGGGCAGTCTAGGGAGTAATCCCGGGCGAGCAAGAAAATAGTTAGTACGAGTTCGAAATATCTATCCGCGACGAAGTTTGGCGCGGCAGCATTTACTGTCTTACAGGAATGACTAGCCATGGTTCCGACTGATACAGGATTGCCTGATAAGGGCTCCTCTAAAATCCCCTCCATCACCGTTCCCTCATTGCAAAGTAGGAAGGTCGCCCTTGGCGGCGTCCCTATCTCTGCCATCACCGCCTATGATTACACGTTTGCGCGGCTCTTTGATGCCTCAGGCGTAGATATCATACTGGTAGGTGATTCCGTCGCGTCAATTGTGCAGGGCCATACTACTACTCTTCCAGTAACCCTGGATGAGATGGTGTACCACTGCCGCTGCGTCGTGCGAGGAGTATCGCGGGCGCTGGTGGTAGGGGATATGCCATTTATGTCTTACCAAGCTTCTTCCGAGCAGGCCTTGATGTCGGCAGGCCGGCTACTTAAGGAGGGCGGCGTTGCGGCAGTGAAGCTCGAGGGCGGAGTCGCGATTGCCGAGACTATAAGGCGGCTTGCTCAAGTTGATATCCCGGTCGTGGGCCACGTGGGCCTTACTCCTCAATCGTACCACCGCATGGGTGGTCACCGAATGCAGGGCAAAAAGCGCGGAGGCGCAAATGCGGCGGGTTCGGCGGAGCAAATTCTTGCCGACGCAGTAGCGGTAGCGGAGGCCGGAGCATTCTTGCTGGTCGTCGAAGGAGTTCCCGTTGAAGTTGCGCAGGAAATCACAGCCGCGGTCTCGATTCCGGTGATTGGCATAGGTGCTGGGCCGCACTGCGACGGCCAGATTTTGGTAGGCCCAGACCTTCTTGGACTTAATCCTGATTTTAAGCCTAAGTTCCTTAAACGCTTTGCCGAGCTTGGGAATCTAACGAAGAAAGCCGTTTCTGAGTTTGTTGCGGAAGTGCAGCAGCAGACGTTCCCAGGGCCTGAGCATTCCGTTTCCCTTGGCGCAAAGCCCGAGGTGATTCTTCCTGCGGTTTCCAAGAGCCCCAAGGTTTCAAAGCTCAAGATGGTGCGGAGGTGAGTATGGAAGGATATCGCAAGCTCCTGCGCTCAAAAATTCACCGCGCCCGGGTTACGCATGCTGATGTGCATTATGAAGGGAGTATCTCGATCTCGCCTGAACTTTTAGAGGCCGCAGGGCTTTTAGAGTATGAGGCCGTGAACATCTGGAATGTGACTAATGGCCAGCGTTTCGAGACCTATACGATTCGCGGCGAGCCAGGCACCAAGGATATCTCGATTAACGGGGCAGCGGCGCGGTTAGTGACCCCTGGGGATATCATTATTATTGCTTGCTTTGAGCTTGTCCCTGAGTCGCGCGCTCATTCCCATGTGCCGAGGCTTGTGTTTGTCGATGAGCAGAATCGGCAGCTTCCAACTCGCAAGGAGATTCCGGGGCCAAGGTTGGCGTACGTTTAGCGTGGGGGGCTTTTTGGGGCCACGTGCCAGGTCGCGAGATCGTGCGGCACGCCGGGGACGGCGCGCCCTACCTAGGGGCGCTGCATGTGGGTAGGGCGCGCCGTTCCGCCTCTGCCAGTAGGCGACGGCGAGACGTGCGCCCTGGCGTGCCGAAACAAATGCCGTCTAACGGATGCGTTCTCCGCTATGGCAAGCTGCCCGCACAGCTCTTTTGACAGCCCTTGTTATAAAGAACTCCAAGCGGCACAATTCCTGTGCGGCAGATGCCTTCTTAATTAAAGGCTACTACCGCCAATTTCCCTTTGTTTGTGCGAGTGCCTTATGACCGTTCAAAACCCCATCAAAACTATGCGCGCGGCAATACTTGTCGAGCTCAAAAACCCCCTCGTCGTCGATACCGTTCAGATGCCGAGTGAGATAGGGGTCGGGCAGGTACTCGTCAAAATTCTCTATACAGGAATCTGCGGAACTCAAATTGGAGAGCAGCAGGGTGTGAAGGGAGAAGACAAATTTCTCCCCCATCTTCTCGGTCATGAAGCAACCGCGAAGGTCATCGCCGTGGGGCCTGGAGTAAAGGTGGTAAAGCCCGAAGACACCGTGGTTTTGCATTGGAGAAAAGGCGAGGGGATCCAGGCCGATGGTCCTAAGTACCAATGGAACGGCAAGGCTCTCAATGCGGGCTGGATTACTACCTTTAGCGAATATTCGATTGTTTCTGAGAATCGCTGCACTCCCGTATCTCCTGAAGTTGATCTCGAAGCCTCAAGCCTACTTGGATGCGCGGTTTCAACCGGTATGGGAGTTATCACCAATAATGCCAAAGTAAAAATTGGTGAATCAGTCGTAGTTTTTGGCGCGGGAGGGGTAGGCTTTAATGTTATCGAAGCCGCGGCCCTGACCTCAGCCTATCCCATCATCGCCGTTGACTTGTTTGATGAGAAACTCGCGCTTGCGAAAGTATTTGGCGCTACGCACTGCATAAATTCACGCACCCAGAACGCCGAGCAAGAGATTAGAAAGCTCCTCGATAAAGCAGGAGCCGATGTCGTAGTCGACAATACTGGCAATGTAGAAGTCATACAGCTTGCCTATTCACTAGCAAGGGATGTGGGCCGTGTGATTCTTGTTGGAGTACCTAAGAAGGGCGATAACATTTCGATCTATTCTCTGCCTCTGCATTTTGGGAAGGTTCTCACAGGTTCTTTCGGCGGCGATTCCAATCCTACCCAAGATATTCCCCGTTTTCTAAAGCTTGCAGCTCTTGGAAAACTTAAACTACGCGAGCTCGTCACGGACCGCACGAACCTAGATGGAATTAATGCGGCTATGGAAAAGATGCGCGCGGGACAAATCTCAGGTCGCTGCGTCGTGAAAATGTTCTAGGGGCCATGGCCCCCGTACCTCCTATGCGAAGGTTTGGAATCCCTGATGACTCTTTCATCTCCTAGAATCTCAATTTTTGGCGCCCCGACCTTGACGGCTTTCACGGAAGGAATTCTCGTTGAGGGCTTCAATCAACTGGGCGCCTCGGCACACGTGCGAAGTGCCGCTGAGTTTGAAGAAGTGGGGGATGAGCCTGTACTTTTGCAAATTCACGGGTCCCCGGAGGCTGAGGCGCACGACAGGGCGCTACTTGCCTTTGCAGAGATGCGTCTTGGAGAGGTGCGCAGTCCTACGATAATCCTCTTGCATCGCCCCGATGAAATTGAACTTCGCTTTTCAAGCGAGTTTTCCAATTGGCGCTACTCTTCTTCAAAGGCTGCATTGGTGCTTCTTGGAACGCATTTTACTCATGCTCCCTATTTAGTTGCGACCGGTCTCCCGATAGAAGTTATCTCCCATGGCTTTTTTGTTTCAGATCAGAACCTGCAAGAAGCTCCCATAGTGGTAGGAGCCCATACGGGATGGGGAGAAATGCGGGCCCTAAAGCATGCCGCTCAGCTTCTCGCGGAGGTTTTCACAAGGTCAGAAAATCTTCCTATCGTGGGGTATCTAGGAGGAGGGCCGCGCAGAGAGTTAGAGCTTAGAAGAATAGACGATATTCTTGTAGACGCGGGGCTTAGAGCTTTTGAGCTCGTACAGGTATCTCAGCTAAGTTTCCCCATTCAGCTCGCCTCGCATCCGCGCATCATTATTAGCCACGAAGGAGCTCCGCCTCCTGGTTTTGGACTTACCTTTAATCTGCAGCTCTATCATCTGAACGGGGAGGTTCGGAGAGGCGAAAGTTCAGGGTCCTTGCACCGCGGAGTAAGTATTCCTGTCATTCTAGAAATGAATGGCGCGGAGGTGCTTGAAGATCTACGAGTCGTGAAGGTGCCTTATGCGAACCCTGTTGACGCAGACAAGGCAGACTGGGGGGCGGCAGCCGAGGAAATCGTTTCTTTGGTTAAGTCTGGGAAATATAAGGCTCAAATGGCCCACAACGCTGCCCAAGCGAGAAAATATAGTCCGGGGGCTGTTGCTCAAAAGTATCTCGATCTCTTCCAGCGCCTGCCTTGAAAAGGTTTCAAGAGGCCGGTACGCTGCCTGCTCCTAGTTCAGATTAGAGATACCCGTGGCCAAGACCGAAGGCGCAATTAAAATTCTGAGTGAGAACCGTAAGGCTCGCTTTAATTATCACATCGAAGAAGTGTTTGAGGCAGGTCTTGTCCTTAAAGGTCCCGAGATTAAGTCAGCTCGCGCAGGTCATGTGAATCTCGAGCAAAGTTACGTGAGGCCTGAGGGCGGCGAGATGTTTTTACTGCAGGCCCATTTTGAGCCGTATAGGTTTGACACCAGCGCGGCTTCAAGTCTTGAATCCTCTAGAAAGCGCAAACTCCTGCTCAATCGAAGCGAAATTAATAAGCTCACCATAGGCGTAGAGCGCAAAGGCCTCACCATCGTCCCGCTCAAGCTCTACCTCAAGCGCGGCTACGCCAAGATGGAAATTGCCCTCGTGAAGGGTAAAGCTGCCCCCGATAAGCGTGAAACCGTTAAGAAGCGCGAATCAGAGCGCGAAGCCCGAAGGGCGATGAAGCGCGGTGATTAGCAAGGAGGTGGGGCGGCGCCGTGCCGTTTTTGCCAATCAGCGACGCCGAGATCGTGCGGCACGCCGAGGACGGCGCGCCCTACCCAGATGCCGTGCCCCTAGGTAGGGCGCGCCGTCCCCGGCGTGCCGAACATCCATTCGAAACCTTTAAGAGGCTTTCTGGCCTAGCCTTCCGACCAGGAACAATCCAGCCCCCTTTGGTGGTAAATCCCCCAATTAGTAGTTATACTACTAGTACAATTTGTTCTGAGTAGACGGGGGTGTCCAGGTTTCGACGGGATTCAAGAGATAGGTGTAAGCACGCCCAGGGACCGCTGGCCTGGTAAAAAAGCGGAAACTTCGAAGTGCCAACACGGACTTCACTGCAAACGAACGTAGCTACGCCCTTGCGGCCTAGTTGCGACGTTCTGCAACAAATAGATTCCTAGCCAAAAGCTACGAGTCGGTCATCGAACGCCACGCTCGTAACGGGCGGTGACTCATACACGAGCTGGCTTTTTCTTGTGCCTAGCAGGAGAGAGCGAGATTCATAGGCTGGTCGTTTCGTATCGCGTAAGTCGGAGACGAGACGATGAGATAAATGACTTACTAAGCGCGTAGAAAGCACCTGTTAAGGTTTCTCGGACGCGGGTTCGATTCCCGCCACCTCCACATCGCCTCCGGCGATGTGGACCGCGGCCCCTTCAGGGGACGGGTCTGTCTGTATTGCCCGCTAGGCGCTCGGGCCCTTCGCTCGATGCTATTCCTCGCTTCGCTCGGGCATCGGCGAACCAGGGGTCCCCCCTGGACCCCGTGAGTGTATGTTCGTTCTTCGATGATAGGTTCGAATTAGTTTCCACCTAGTCCATCTGTATTGCCCGCTAGGCGCTCGCGCCCTTCGCTCGATGCTATTCCTCGCTTTGCTCGGGCATCGGCGAACCAGGGGAGCCCCCCTGGACCCCCTGGTTGTTCATTCTTCCATAATAAAAAGTTGGAATTACTTCCCCCCATTCCACACGGCCCCAATAAGGGGCCGCTGTGGACCGCGGCCCCTTCAGGGGACGGGCCAGTCCGCACCACCATTCCCGCTAAACCTACCCCGCCAACCTCTCCTCAATAAACGCATTAAGACTCTTCTTCCTCTTCCGCGCCTGAATCGCCAGCTTCTTGTGCAGCTCAGGGTCAATTCGAATCACAAGATTACCCGAGAACGGCTTCTCAGGCTCTTCGCCCCTCTCTTTGCAGAGGGCAAGGTAATCATCGATAGACAACCGAAACTCCTTCTTAAGTTCCCTAACAGACTTTCCCTGAAACGTAATCACATCTTTGGTGTTGATTACTTCCCCATGGAAGATCTCGGCTTCATCGTCGTAGGAAATGCTACCTTCGTACCCTTTGTACTTCATAAGTTGTTCTCCTCCGGCGAAATATTCGCAGACAATAAAAATCGCTTCATAGAGACTATCGCGCCTTTATCAGTTTCCTTTCTCGGATGAGGCCTGTGAAATACTGCCTTCGCACCATTCAAGACGATTCGAACCCGAGAACCGCTTCCCTCGGTAACTTCTGCGCCCAAAGCGAGTAGCATTCTCTCTATATCCTTCCACAGAATATTTGACCTAACAGGGACCTCAAAAATCGCCTGTAGAACTTTCAACTGCTTCCCAGACATCTGCTCTCCAATGATATCAAAAAACGATACTATGGCCCAGGAATAATTTCCCTGGCCCAATTTAAAGAGTACAGGCATGCAGCCCCGCGAACGTTCTGGCTCTCGTGAGTAATTGACCGCAACTGCTACATTTTTTTGTTTTCTTGCACTCAAATATAGTAGCGCAGGGTCGTCGTAGGTCTCAGAACGCTCCTATTCCCCATGCATAGATAATCGGAGATTTCTGGCAAAAGTTGCCTCAGGAATTAGGCGGGTTCTTTACTGGCACAGTCTCTCGTATCTTGAATCCGGTAATCAGCAATTAAACGGAGGCAGGCCGCACATTGGATCTTCAACATTACTCCGTGCAAGCCACCCCCAACTCCATGCTATCCTACCCCCATGTTCTACGTCTCAAGTATTTCCGGCACTCTGGTCCCACTTGATCCACGAGCGGCGCCACTTTCTGGAGCAGGTGCCTCATCGGGCACTGTTCAGAGCACCCCGCTTGCGGCTCAGCTAGTGTCTGAAGCACAAGTTTTTGAAGCCATTGCCGCTCGAGAATTGGCGCTAAGCTCAAGAGCCGCTTCCTCTGCTTCTCCTTCTCCCAGCGCCTCAGCGTCAGAAGACGCTGCCGTGTATACGCCTGGATCTGAGGTCGGAAAGTTTGGGGCTTTACAGCGCTCTTCTCAAAATGTGAGCGATGCTCCGCATATTGGACGCGCAGGTGCTGCGATGGCGTACCGGACTCAGAATGCAGAGTTCAGGAGCCAAGCTCCAAGCTCGGAAACAATTCTGCCCATTGGTTCTAGCGCTTCGCCTCCTATTCTTGAGGATGCGCCTGAATCGCCTCAGCGAGTTGATCCTATCAAAGACCAGAGGCCTCGGTACCAAAGTCCGCCCAAGCAGAGAAAAAAAGTTGTGGTGGCGGCTGATATCATGAGCTCTCCAGTATTCGCCTTTCATGAACATGCCTCTCTCGAAGAAGCCCGCGTGGTATTTCGGGAGAAGCGTTTTCGTCATGTTCCCGTGTTGTCTGCCGCAGGCAAGTTGATTGGCGTGCTTTCCGACCGTGACATCCTTGGAGAAGCGCCTTCGCGTACGGGGACGCCGGCCGAGGTGCGAGATCGCATGTCTACAAATGTAATTTCAGCCAGGCCAGAGACGGAAATCCATGCCATCGCGCAGGTGATGGTCGAACACCGCGTGGGGTGTCTTCCTATCTTGGATGAGGCAGGAGCTCTTGTTGGAATGCTCACGCGAGGGGATATCTTACGCGCGATTGTGAGTCATGCCCCAATTGAGCTTTGGACCTAAGGTAGTCATTTCTCCCTTCGTTGCACCTCTCAGGAAGGTAGCCCTTTACTGGGCTCCTTCACCAAAAAGTCTTGCTCGTAAGAGCTGCACATCGGGCCCGGCAACGGTGGGCGGAAGGTGGGAGACTCTGCGCTCCCATTCAAGAAGGAGGGCTTCGAGGGCTCCGCGCATGGTGGGAGAACCGGCGGCCTGGCGAGGAGTGAGTCCAAGTAATGCAGGCACCGGCTCGTTTACCCAATTCTCATTTACTTTGTCTGAATATTCTTGGATGTCCGAGAAGCTTTTGTGAACGGCCTGCTTCTCTTGTAACGGAGGCTGCGGAGGCGGGGGGACATCGCGAAATGCTTCGTGCATTTCAAGAAAAGCCCAGCGCCTTGCCATTTCTAGTTCGTACACCGTGTCTCCCGGTTGACCAGCTTTCTCCCTCGCTTCCGTCAACGTCTTTAAAGATTTTTCTTTATGAAGCAGGACGCGCCCCGCCCAATCTCCAGGAAGGCACTGAGGCAGTGCTCCAAGCAGGTAGCAATCGCCCCACATTTCAACCACCATTGAAACGGTGAGCGCTCCTTTGACCCCTGATTGTGCGAGCTGAACATCCCTGGTGGTGAAGGTTTGACCCGTCTCAAAATCCAAGAGGGTTACGTAATCGCCTACGATTTCTTTGATTGCGAGAAGGCGATAATTGGCTTTTTCTGCAGCGCTCAAGAACTGAATTTGGTCGGGGAGAAAATGTTTCCTGCCAAGCTGGAGAGAAAGAGAGGCGAATGATTGAAGGGTGTCATTATCACCTGGAAAACTTTTTAACTTCAGTATCAGGAAGACACCAAAGGAATAGTCGGTTTCTTGTTCCACCGCTTTTTTCGAGTCCCTCTTATGGAACAGCCGTGTGGCAGAGGGCCCTGCGTAGACGTCTCCTGCGCTTATGACCAGGTCTTTGAGATCTGCTGGCTCTATCATCTGGCGCAGCATCTGATTGAGAATTTCGAGGGAGGTTCCCTCTGCTCGGCGTACCAACGACCTTTTTTCTTCGTCGCGCTCAATACGTGCGGGGCCTTCAAGAGGCAGGCAGCAGGCCGCGTAGGCGCGAGGGCTCCCGCAGGGGCAGGGGGCTGAATGGGATGGCTTGAGGCGCTCCGTCATAGGGGTTCAGCCTAGACCGCTCCTTCATGTGTTTGAAAGCTACAAACATGGTGATGTTGGTCTCTTTGGGCCTGATGACGCGGGGGACTTCAAAAACTTTTATTGATTCTTGTAGGGGCTCATGGGATACCCTTGCCTGCTACTGTGGAGGGTAATGTATGGGATTAGCTGCAGAATTTCGTGAGTTTGCCGTTCGAGGCAATGTCGTGGACTTAGCGGTCGGTGTGATTATCGGCGGCGCGTTTGGAAAAATTGTTTCTTCACTTGTTGCGGATGTCGTGATGCCTCCGCTTGGGATCTTGGTCGGGGGAGTTAACTTCACTGGCCTAAAGATTACTCTTAAGGAAGCTGAGGGCGCGGCAGCGGCGGTGACCCTGAACTACGGTAACTTCCTTCAGACAGTGCTCGATTTCACTATCGTTGCCTTTGCAATTTTTATGATGATTAAGGCGATTAACCGCCTCAAGCGCAAGCAAGAGGCAGCGCCTGCAGCTCCTCCTGCTCCAACCAAAGAAGAACTTCTACTTGGCGAGATTCGGGATATTCTAAAAGCTCGCGGGTAGTTTCAGCTGAGTTGTCTCGGTAGGGCACCTCATTGGGCCGTTGCTTATACGAAGCGGCTGAATGGGAACATCTGAAATCCTTGATTCTTATTACACCTCTGTGTACCTCCGTCTTCTCTGTGGTGAGTTTCTTCATTTCAATTTCACCACAGAGGGAGCAGAGGTACACAGAGGTGAATTTTTTTCAGAGACTCCCTAGTTCTTTTCTTCTGCTGGACTTGGGGTGAGTTGTTTCACTCCTGCCGGGGGCATGGGGCGAATACCGCCCATTGATAGCCACCCCTCGCGACCTGGCGGAATCGCGAGTTCTCCCGTGATTGCTGCCCCGCGTTGATAGTGATGGTCTTCCGGCACAGAAGGAGTCGGTGTCGCCTGTGGGAGTTCTTCTGCCGCTACGCTTTTAAATCCTATAAAGGAGAGAAGAGCACAGGCGGCGGCGCTCATCACGGCGTAGCCGCGCCAGCGCGTCACTTTTCCGGGAGTACATTCTTTGGTGAGCACAGTGCCATCGGGGCGCCGGAATAAGCGCACGCATACAGGCTCACGCGCATCGAGGAGCTTAAGAGCCTCTTCCGTGGTCATTTCACTAAGATTGTGAACAAATTTCTTGCAGCTTGAGCAGTGACGCTTTCTCTCATCGCCTTCCATCTTGCTCCAGTCTTGATTACAGGGCGTTTCAATTACAATTCGAGAAAGGAGTTTCGAGGGGATGGTTTGTTTCATGTGCGCTCCTGATTCTTGTGAGTGGCTTCTCATCTGCAGTGGTTAGACCAAAGCGGTAGAGAGAAATTTCACTTTTCTTGCTCTGCTACAGGGCGCTCTAACATACTGAAGTGATTATGGCTCTAACGAGGCGCAAAGGTGCGCGGAGTTGTTTTGAGCGAATCTCTGAAAGGCAACCTTTTAGCGACTGAAGGCGCCACCTGACCTTGCAGCCGTCCGTTGTGCGAGGGGCAGTGCGTACCAACGATTTTAACGCGAAGGACACGATTGGCACGAAGGTATTAAATTCTCTTCCCTTCGCGGCAAGATTTTCGCTTTCGAAACGCCCGCGCATTTACTGGGAGATAAAATCTAGATTGTTACACCTTAGTGGTCTCAGAGTTCTTAGTGGTTGTCCTCAAAAAACTAAGCCGCTCTCGGAGTGAGCGCCTCTTGCGCTGCGAGATCAATTTGCCGCGAGGGAAGAGGCGCGTTCACGCAGAACCAATACCCAGCCCAGATAAAAATGAGCCCTACAAACTCTCCGATATAGAGTGCTTCGACCATGCCGGCTTTCGCCATTCCGCCCCCAATGCCAGGGAGAATCGCTCCAAATGCAATGAGCGCATTCCCAATCGCACGCCCTCCGGGGCCAGTCTTTTTGTAGAAATGTAACGCGCTCATGAGAGCGGATCCGATCAGGAACCAAACCGCGTAGAGATTAATGAAAGGCGTGAAATAACGAACCCATTGCCATTCAATCGCTGCGCCTCCCGGGCGATAGGAGAGGAGGGCATCCATTTTTGTGGGCGAGGCAAAAACAAAAGCACTTATAATAATTAAAAAGGGCACCGTGAGCGCGCTAAGGATATGAGCAGTTCTTCTTGAGTAGTGCAGATACACTGACCCTTGTGCAAGTGGGTAGCCGCCAAGGATTGCACCCGCGACGTACCAGGCCTTGTTCAGAAAGGGAGTGTTGCCATGCAGGGTTACGGCGCTTTCAAGAAACGTTCCTAGGCCATAGGTAAAAATTCCAAAAGCCCACCAAAGCAGGTGAGGGCCAGAGCGCCTTTCATAATAGCGGCGAAGGAGCAGTCCACAAAAAATGGCAGAGAGTATTGTGGTGCCGATTGGTAGGTAGTGCACGAGGTGCAGTGAATCGAACATGGGTCCCCCCTGGGCTGATTGCTCAGTGAGGGTTACATGCTCAACCGCTTCGGTCTATCCGAGGATCTCACTCCTCTTAGGTTTTAAGTGAGAGAAAGTGACTTTCGTTAAACTTTTCGAAAGCCCAGAGACACTTGTGACAGATGCCTGACAAAACGGATCCGATGAAACAAGTTAAAGATAAGACTTATGCGATGAAGCTAAGGTGACTAGAGAGTCAATATCTGGCAGCACTTTGCGGATAGCTGCCTGCATCTCTTTGCCGCCCTGAATGAAGGTTTCCGTGAGCAGAGAGGAAACAGGAACTCCAATTTCTGGAGTCTGAGCGCAGGTGAGTATTCGAGAGAGCATTTCTAAGGTAGCCGTGCAATTTTCAGGAGCGCTCGACTTGAGCTCAGATTCTGCAAGTTCAAGGAGTGCTTCAATCTCATCAACTTGAATCAATGCGGGATCAGCCTCACCAGAGAGGATTCCCTTCATGAGCCATTCTGCGGGAGTTCCAGGGACTCGCTCAAAAGAGGAGTACATTTCGTCGGCAGTGAAACCCAAAGGGAGCTTTCGCGAAGGTAGCGCGAATGAGGCCCTCGATCTGAGAGCTGAGTCTTGGCGACGATGACGATGCATGAGAAATTCCAATATCGTGGACATCCAAGTATCACAGCTTTGGTTCTAACAAAATCCTAACAATGGCCATATTCATGGTCCTTCGCAAAAATAAGTGTGTCTATCTTGCTGTAATTATGTGACTTATTTGCCTTGAGGCGTCGTTTTATTTGTTTAGCCAGGAGAGCCTGATAGACTCGCCAGGTACGCTCTTTAACAACGTAGCTTTTAGTCAGAATGACGATGCGCCAAAGGGAGCAGTCTTAAGAGAAGGCACTTAACTTTAAGTGTCCCGAGACTGTCGCCTTTGGCGCGTTGGGGAAAAGGTTTTTGAACCTCTCGGAGGTTCTCCCAAAGTGCCGTATTGTTTGAGGCCATGCATGGCCGATAGGAGGTTCATGATGAACCGTGATTCCTTTGAGAGGGACGCCAACGGGGCGTTCGAGGCCGCGAAGAAGTGGGTCTTGGAGCTGGGCGGTGCCCAGAGCGCTGAGACCATGTTGCTCCCGGAGGAGAAGGATGCCCTCACGGCCCTTCGCTACTACGCCCAGCGTAGTGACGAGGTTCCTGAGAGCTACCCGATCGCTTTCGGGCGTGCGGTCTTTGCGGCCGAGCCGACTCCTCGTTGGTGGAAGGATGAAGTGCCTGCGTCACTTCCCTTTAATCCGCGCGCTGACCAGGGCGCTTCGGATAAGAAGGACGATTCCTTCAAGCCTCTCGAGGAGACTGAGATTCGTTTCCACCTTGGACTCAAGGTCCTCGGGATCCGCGATCGCCTGAAGCGAGCCGGATGAGTCTCCTCTGTCGGAAAGGGCGGATGCCCTACGGTGAAAAATCTTGGGGCGGAGTCCCCAAGTTGTTTTTTAGACGTGTTGTTTGTCGCTCGAATTAAAGCGAGTGCGCAGCGTCTTTCAGAGGTAGCTTCGCCATAGATTCATTTCCAGGAATCAAATCAGCTTTGGATTTGTTCGCTGGGAAATTTAATTTGCGGGGCAAGGCACTTCAGATGTTAACTAGTTAGGTCTGCCCCAACGCCCAATCCCATTCCCCCCCTAGCTTAGTGGTCTCTGTGGTCTTAGTGGTTGTCCTCAAATCATTCTTCGTTTGACCCCTTGAAACTGCATTTTGCCATCCTTAACTAATTCAAACTCAGCCCAGTAGCTGCCTTCTAGCAAATCACCATCAGGCGCTTTGTTCGAAATGCACGTAGAGCTCCTCATATTTGGGGGCGTAGGGGTGGTGTATCCGCAGTGCTACTCGCGGGTAGAGAAAGTGAAGTTAAGGTAGGGATATGGAAGCAGTATTGAAGAGACAGGATGGGCAACTTTCTAACCCAAATTCTAGTCTCTCCCCTAAGTCTCCCGACGCCGATGGCCAAATGCTTCTGTTTGAAGCAGAGCCCGAATTGGCTCTTCAAATGCCGCGCATGGTTGAGGAATGCAAGGTGAAACGCATTCTTTCGGCAACGCTTGTGGAGGAACCCACGGAGGGAGGGGCGCGCACCTTTTCAATTGATTTTCGAGTGCATGATCCTCGAGGAGCCGAGATTGGGAAGCTCTCTATTGGCCCCGCTGACGAGAGTCGCGTTCGGGATCTGTATGGGGTGCTAGGCATTCTCATGAATGCCGCGGAGGCTCCCAAGTCGGAGTCTCCGACGCTGGCAGTTACGGTAGACCCTGCGGAATTTGGGGCAATGCTTGGCGTGATTGAGCGGAGCGGTCTTCCGATGCAAGGGACTTTCGGGGAAGGCCAAGCGGAAATGGCGAACTCATATCGTCACGCCCTCGCCACTTTTGCGGCACGCGATATTGTTCGGACCTTGCGCGTGAACCGTGAGACAAATTCAGCAGACATCGTTGATGGCATCGAGCACTTGAGCGAGAAAGACCGCGCACAGCTTCTATGGATTGATGTGCGAAGGCGCGAGCCGCTTGTTGCTGAGTATCTGGCCGATCGCTACGGTCTTGATAGAAGAGCAATTGAGCAGGGCGAGACGAAAGGGCTCTCTACTGAGTTTTTTGGCTTCGGAGACCAGGTGTTTCTGCGGACCTTTCTTCATTCCGTCGACCCTCGCGACCCCACGAAGACCGACAAGCAAGAGCTTAGAATCTTTGCAGGAAGAGATTTCTTAATCACCTGGCATGAGGGAGAAAATGAAGCAGTAAGAGCGCTTCAGGATCATGTGCTTGAGCGGGCTAAGCGGAATGTTGATGACGCTCCTATTAACTCAGTGCAGCTTTTTGCGGAGCTGGTGGGGGTTATCGGCTATGCGAATCTTGTGCAGCTCGAAAGGTTAAGGAGCGCCTTGGAGAACGATCAGCGTAGCCTTGTGGTTTCTGACCTGAAGCCAGAACTTGTGCAGCGTGCCAGTGAGGCGCGAGCATTTGCGCAAGAGCTGCAGGCGGAAGCAGATAGTGTTGACGCACATATTGAACGATTGATGAGAGTTTCCCCGCTGCTCCGAGAGGAAGGTTCGCGCTGCAATCTTGAAAACGCTCGCGGGGCCATGCAAAGAGTCAGTCAAAAGGCAGGCCAGGTCATTGAGCGGGCCAAGAGTATCCATGAAGACTTTCGTGCGATGACGGCGCATGCGACGCAAGCTGCGTCCTACTCTCTGTCCCAGGCAGGTGCATTGGTCGCTTCAGTAGTCGCAGGGATTACGGTTCTAAATTATGCAGCTCCGGGCGTGGGTGAGTTCTTGAAGCAGCTTACCTCGGATAACCCGTGGTTCTCTTTCGCTACCGTTTCATTACTCGCAGCCGGACTTGGCAAGGTTTGGCAGACGATTGGGAGACCGCCTAAGGCGCATGGGTAAGGTGCGCGTTGGGGGGGGCGGTAGGGCGCGGTGCCGTGCGATCTCCCGCCATGGCATGCGCGCGTTTTTCGCCACCGTACTGGTTGCGTAACCGCCGCCGCCTGCGGTTGGCTCGTGGCATTTGATTCGGCACGCCAGGGCGCACGTCTCGCCGTCGCCTACTGGCAGAGGCGGAACGGCGCGCCCTACCGAGGTAATCCTCGCTAGGCGGGTATTTCAAGCGTTCCCTTCTCTTAGTGGTCTCTGTGTTCTTAGTGGTTGTTTTTCTATACAACTAAAACCACGGACAGCCAGCCCAAAGTTGTCTTCAATCAATTGAAATCATGAAGGCCTAACCCTTGTATTCCGAGAGAGGCGTGCTTACCTCCCAGGACTATGGAAAAGTACTTTGTTGCATATCAGGGCGAAACGCCTGCGGCGCTTTCAATTAACGGACACCGTGTAGTTATCCTTGCCAAAGATTCTGAGCAGCTTACCCGTGAGTTAGAGTTCGTGGGTGCGGATCGCATTCAATCGGTTGATGAGATTGAGTTTGGTACCGAGGAGCAGGTAGTGAGTCATTTTGCCCAGACAGTGAATGCGCACGTGGTCGTAAGTCCCTCAAATGTTGAATTGCGTGACCTTGTGGCGACCTTAGAGCGCGAGCTTCCCTGGATCCACTAAGCCGTGTTTTCTAAAGCAGTGTCGCTTAGGGAGCCTATGAAAAACTCAGCTCTGTGTACCTCCGCGCCCTCCGTGGTGAATTCCTTGGTGAGAATTCACCACGGAGGGCCCAGAGGTACACAGAGGTGTATTAAGAATGGAGGTTTTTTAGGGATTCCTTAGACAGCTACTCTTGGCCAATGTCCTTTCAGGGCCCTAAGGCAAAGGTTCGTTTCGCCGTCTGCTGGTTGCCTTTTGGGCCTCGTCCTATGTATTGTGGCGGTATTGAGGCGTTAACGTCTGATTTCATTAATTCGCTTTTCGTGAGTTGATACTGGGAATTGAGACGGCAACTTGTCGTTGTGAAATGTTACCGTGAAGAGAAGTAGCGGCGAATTAAAGTAGCAGTGCAGGGGGCAAGCGCCGCACGACCTTGAGAGGTCAATAATTCTTATAAAGGAAAGATCATGGGACGAGGAGATAAGAAGACAGCACGTGGTAAGCGATTCAAGGCCAGCTTCGGGAAAACCCGCCAGCCTCGTAAGCGTAATACGGTTGCAAAAGTGAAGGCGGCAAAGGCTGCGAAAGCAAAAGCTAAGAAGTAGTTTTTGTTTGCAATCTAAGGAGCCTCTGAGAAACCGGGAAGATTGGTAAAAGTTCTTCCCCCTTTGTGGTCACTGTGGTCGTCGTGGTTGTCTCTATAAACCACCAGCACTCCAGATGCCACGAGGGATAAGGTTTTCAGAGGCTCCCTTTTTAGTGTGCGCTCTGTCTCAGTTCTTCCGTCCTATCCAAGGTGCAGCACGTCGGTTATCGTAACTGCAATTGCCTTAAGGTGGCTAAGATTTTCTGACTCTGAGTTCTTAAAGGCTACCTTGGGCATTTCTAGGTAAAGCACTCCCACTCTCTGTGAGTAGCCAATAACCACACCAAGCTGCGCCATCTCAAGGCCCCCAGCGGTCCCCGTAATTCGAGCGATTGGTTTTGAGTCCTGATAGGCAAGGGCCACAAAGTCTTTGTGCTCGTCAATCGTGCAAGGCACGGGAGCTGCGTCATGGCAGACTGTGGTTGCAATCCGCAGTTGTGGCATGAGTGAGTCTTGTGTTGGGTCTACGGTGAATACGGTTCCCGCAGAAAATCCAGCTGCGGGTACGATATCTTGAGCAATTTTCCTGAGAAGCGCCTGAACTGACTGGCCATCGGCGAGGTTGCGGTAGACCTCGAGCAAGCGTTCTTGGAGGTGCGGTCGGCACTTGAGAATGAAGGGGTTCTTTACCTTTGCATCATCTCTGGTTGCGCGGTTAATGAGCACTTCTGGGTCGAGAATAAAGCCGCCGCGGAAAAACGAGGGGACAGAAACTTCATAATGTGCGCATTTCTCGCGGAGTGCCTCTCGAATAGTGGCAATTCCCTCGGCCCCAAGTTTTTCGGTTATCGCGTTTCGGGCGAAATCCCAATCGTGCCTAGCGCTCGGATACACCTCTGGTTCATTCGCTCTCGCGAGCGCTTCACCGATGCGGCAGAGCTCACGCAAAGAGGCGCCTACTGCGTTGGTCTCCATCTCCGCGTCGAGAGCGTCGTAATCAAAGCTTGCGCCTTCTTCGTCAAGCGCAAAGAGGAGTTCCTCAGGAAGCTGCCACTCGTGGGCAAGCCCGAACGCAAGCATGGTGGGAGAAAAGCCGAGAATTTCAGTGATGGCTTGGTCAAACGTCTTGCCGTCTTTCACCGCGGTTGCTGCTCTTTGGTAAACAGAAGGATAGTTCCACGCGATCAAGGTGAGGCCTAACTGCCGAAGTAGTCCACCAAAGAAGCCCAATTCGCTATTCTCTTTTTGCGCGGCGGCAAGATGAGCAGAAGCGCTTGCACTGACCATAGCCTCGCGCATGCGCGATACTTGGAGATCGCCCATGCCATCAAAGAAGTGCCGAGAAAGGTTGTCGTCACTTTCACTAAAAATCTTCTGGAGGCGCTCGAATCCTCCGAGGCGCAGGATCTCAGTGGGGGAGGAGCCTTTGGGAATTGCGACCCCTTCTTCACTAAGTAATTTTGCCATCTCTTTCAGTGCGTACATGAAGAGAGAAAAGTCTTCGCCCACGAGAAGCAGGGAGTCTTCTAGTTTTGTTTGGTCGGGTCCGTGCTCAAGAGTCTTACGCAGATTCGAAACCAGCTGTGGGTTCGCGGGGAACCAAAGGTCAGTTACGTAGCGGCAGGCGCGGTTCATTCTGCGCTCGGCGGCGGATGAGGAAGGGATTGGTTTCATATAGTTAGGATAGTCGGCTGTTTAGCCCAAGAGATTGAGCTCTGTCCGATGCTGTAAGTGCCTGATAATAAATGGTTCTTTGGCGGCAGGGGGCCCTCGCGCGTTTGAAGATGATGCGAAGCGTCCGCCACCGGTGCGGCTTAAGGTGCAGGCAGTGACTTCGAAGGCACCTAAGGGGCAGATTGGTTGGGGATGCAAACTTCTGCTAAAGGAGGGAGGCGAGTGGTATCTCACGTGGTCACCGCCTTACCTTAAAGAGGAAATTTTATGAGTTTTACACAAGCGCGGTCGACGGGGGGGCTCTTTACTCGGGTTTGTTTATGGGGAGCCGTATTAGCGTGTCTGTTTCTTCTGACCGTACTTCCTGCGGCGCATGGCGATACCTTCAGTGTGCGCCGGGAGTATTTTGCAGCTCTTGATAGAGAGAAAGATTTTGGAGCGTATGAAATAGAGGTAGATGCGCGTTTCGGGAAAGTAATTCTTTCCGGAAATGTCGCATCTGAGAAGAGTCGAGTACGCGCAGAAGAAATTGCGCTTGCTACTGAGGGCGTCTCTTCGGTCGAGAATCGCCTTGAAGTTTCTTCTGAGCTCGCGAAGCGTCCGCATGAGACGATATCTCCTCTTGCGGCAAAGGTGCGAGAGGCAGTCCTCGCGCGGAGCGATCTCGGGAGTCTTGAGCTCTCCGTTACATCTTTAGAGGGCCAAGTTGCGCTGGAGGGGGTGGCAGCAAGTGCCCGTGATAAGGAGGAGATTGAGAAGACCGCAGCCTCTGTCGCGGGCGTCGTTCATGTGAGTAGCGCAATTTCCGTGAGGCCCTCGATGAGTGACGCCGCTATCACGGCAGCGGTAGAGGAGGCGCTTCGGGGGCATCGGGGAGTTTCCATGGAAGGACTCGACATATCCACCAGTTCTGGTGTGGTTACGGTAAGGGGGCTTCGTCCTGACCACAGAGAAAGAGATCTCATTCTATCGATTGCCCTCAATGTTCGGGGTGTGAAAGATATACGAAGCGAGCTCAGATGATGGGACGCATTCTTTAAATTTGAAATGACTGGTGAGGGGCTTGTGAAGGTCTTAGTGACAGGAGGAGCAGGATACATTGGAAGCCATACCGTTCGGTTACTGTGCGACCGCGGCCACTCCGTGGTGGTACTCGATAACCTCAGTGCGGGACACCGCGCGGCCGTCGACAAGCGGGCATCCCTTGAGATTGGTGATATTGCGGACAGTTCCTTAGTCAGAAAAATTCTTCGCACGGGAATTGATGGGGTAATTCATTTCGCAGCGTGGCTCAGTGTCGCCGAATCAATGCGGGAGCCAATAAAGTACTGGCTTAACAATGTGGCAGGAACCGCACACTTGCTGTCGGCGATGAGAGAAGAAGGTGTAAAGAGAATTGTGTTCTCTTCAACGGCGGCGACCTACGGTACGCCGAATGTCGCTAAGATCAGCGAAGACACGCCACAAGCTCCGATTAACCCATATGGTCGTTCCAAGCTCGCGATGGAAAGAGTCATTCAAGACTGTGTCTACGCGCATGGCCTTGGTGCAGTGTCGCTGCGTTATTTTAATGCCGCTGGCGCTTCGGTCGATGCCTCTATAGGCGAGGACCATCGTCCCGAGGATCATTTGATTCCTGTGATTCTTCAAGCAATTCTCGGGCTTCGTCCCGAGATTAGAATTTTTGGCGACGACTTCCCTACGCCTGATGGTACGTGCGTACGAGACTTCATCCATGTGGAAGATCTTGCAGAAGCGCATCTCCTTGCCTTGCAAAGTATTCAGCCCGGCAGTTACCAGGCCTTTAACGTCGCCACAGGAACAGGCCAATCGGTAAAAGAGGTGATTCGTGCAGCCGAGAAGGTGACTGGCCGCAAAGTTCCAGCGGTCGTCGCCCCGAGACGCGACGGTGACCCTGCGTGCCTTGTCGCGGACCCCTCTCGCATCATGAAGGCTCTTGGATGGAAGCCTAAGTTTCCCACGGTGGAGTCAATCATAGAGACTGCGTGGCGCTGGCACTCAAAATGTCCTCAGGGGTACCCGGAGTAACTCGGCCTATGAGTTTGGTTTGGGGCATCGACCTCGGAGGGACAAAAATAGAAGGAGTAGTGTGCGACTCGGCGGATCTCTCGAGAGTCGTTGCCCGTCATAGAATTCCTACCGAGGCGGATCGTGGGTATGAGCATTCCCTCCAGCAAATCAAGGCGCTTATTCTCTCTCTGGCGCAAACGCTCGGCGCTCCACTCCCCAACCGAATTGGGTTCGGGACCCCAGGAACTTTGGATCCCGACAATCAGACTTTGAAGAACTCCAACACGCAATGTTTTAACGGTAAGCCTCTAAAGCGAGATCTTGAGGCCCTGCTTGGCGCAGAAACGGTACTCTCTAATGATGCAAACTGCTTTGCGCTGGCTGAGAGCGTGTTAGGAGCCGCACGAGGGGCGCGCTGTGTGTTTGGCGTCATTCTTGGAACAGGAGTAGGTGGCGGCATTGTCATCGACGGCCAGGTCTGGGGCGGCAGGCAAGGAAATGCGGGAGAGTGGGGGCATAATGTGCTCATTCCGAATGGAGATCCCTGCTACTGCGGAAAAGCGGGCTGTGTCGAAAGATGTATCTCTGGTCCTGCGCTCGAGCAATTCTATCAGAAAAAGTCTGGAGCACGCCGCGCACTTGCTGAGATCGCTGAGCGCGCACGCGCAGGAGAAGATTCTGCCGCTACCGCGACGCTGAGGTTTCTTTGTGCTGAGTTTGGTAGAGCGATTTCGGTCATTATCAATGTGCTTGACCCTGAAGTAGTCGTTCTAGGCGGGGGAGTAAGCAACATCGCTGAGCTCTATAGCGAGGGAAGGGAGGCCGCGCGTCCTTTTGTATTCAACGATCGCCTCGATACAAGAATCGTGAAGAATGAGCTTGGGGACAGTGCCGGTGTTTTTGGGGCGGCGATGTTGGTTCGGTAAGGGTCTGAAAGCCCTTATCTTAGAGCACCCCATAATTGTAGATGCCTCTGTAAGTTTCTGAGTGGCTATTCCAGCACCGCAAGATTTTCCATCCCGGTACGTTCTTGGGCGCTCAAGATTCGGCCGGTGCGCCCTACCAAGATGCGACGCCAATGGGTAGGGCGCGCCGCTTCGCCTCTGCCAGTAGGCGACGGCGCGACGCGCGCCCCGGCGTGCCGAATCAAATGCCGCAGGCCTGGCAGAAGGTGCGGGTCTCGCAATGAGCATTCAGGCAAAAACATGCCACATGCCAGGGCGACAGATCTTGCGGCACCGCGGGGACGCGGCGCCCTACCAGGGAACCTCTGAAAAACGCAGCAATTGACTTTCTTGTGAGCTGTTTTTCCTCCGCGTACCAGGCGTCCCTTGCGGAGTCAGGGACGCTGAGTACGCGAAGAAATAGTTCTTCCGAGAGTCCCTAGTGTACTATTTCATCCCCCACGTGAGCGGTAGGTACCACGATTCTTTTCTGACTCGCTCTCAGTATTCTCCTCTCGAGCTTGAACCTAGGTTTCGGCGCGCGGTGAGAGGCCTTTGCTAGATCAATGCACGCATAGTCCTCGAATAGCGGAATGCCAAATGGTTTCCCGGGGCCGAGCAAAGCGGGGTTTGGGCACTCATAAGAAGCGTTAAACACGCGAAGACTGGCCAGCTCAGGAAGCTTGGCTTCCCCGTACGGGTCCAAACTTGCGTATTCGTAGATGTCCTTCTCGTAGGGACTAAGGCAAGCAGTCCCTCCAATACTTAGGCAGTAACTCATCATATAAGGAATTGCTGCGAGGTACCCACCGCACGGCGTTGCAAGGTTTTGGTGGAAGGCAAAGCCCAAGGTCTTTTGCCACTTAACGAGCTCCTTTTCTCTGATGACAAGGCATGCTTCGTTTGAGTCATATCCTCGAACAAATGAGGCAATCTCTGGCACAGAAGCAAAGGCCTTCCTTACCTCAGTGCGGTGATAATACAGCTCCGCTATATCCCTCTGCTTTGCGCCATAAGCGCAATAAATGCTCAAAATCGCACAAATCTGGCTTGCCTCTCCGTCGTCATCAAAGCCCTGAGTGAGCGTGAGCCCTCTTTCCTGTTTGCGAACCCACTCAAGGAGAAATGACTCAAGGTCCTGCTCCCTACTGAGGAGCTCTTTGAGTGTGGTCTTATCCGATGGGGTAGCTTCTTCGCTGTATTTGATTTCAGAGGGCTTCATCTTTTATCCATATGAGGAGGGTTGCCGATTTCGTGCTTGCATTCCCTAGGGAGCCTCTGCAAAACCTCCATCCTACCTGCACCTCTGTGTGCCTTCGTATCCTCTGAGGTGAATTCCTTAATTAAAATTTCACCACAGAGGACGCAGAGGTACGCGGAGGTGAGTTCCTCAGAGGTTCCCTAGTTCAAATTTGCCTCCTCTTTTCGGATAGAGAGGCAAAAAGTTTCCTCATGAGTATCTGAAATAAAATATTCAATGGTCGTTAAGTTCTCATTTGGCTTTTCGATGAAGGCTCCCATCGAGCGCGACGCACCATTCTTCCCCGGACATCAGCAACTTGCCCCGGCACTCTTGCGTTTCCGCGGGTTTACCCGATTCTCTGCGTAGTATCTCGTCAAGGGTGACATCGGATTCGTTGGGGTCAATCTTGGCGTCCTGACCACGCAGGGCAAGGCTTAAGGTTCCGTTCTGTGCCGCGAGCTGTATGTATCTTGATTCTCTGGTAGGGGCGAGCAGGGTGATGGTGCCTGGCACCGGCATGCCGGGCTGCCACGAGCCGTTTACCTGACGGTCGGCCCCAATTACTTGGGCATTTTGGGCAATGATCCTCAGTGAAGGAGCTCCGCGTGCTGTGTTAATCCATGCCACATCAACGAGCTCTCCAGGTCTCACAAGACCATCCACGGAGGTAATATCGTTTACGCGAATAGTTACCGCCCGAGCTTCGCCGGGAATTCGCGGAGTAATCGGATTTTGTGACCGCGTGGCCGAGACTCTTTTCGAGAGGAGCGGCTCACCCATATAGAGAGTGGAGGCGGCGAATTGGCTCTTAATTTCTTCAAATGACTTCACGGTTCCCGCAGCAAGGAAAGCCGCAGGACGATGTTCAACGCGGAAAAGTTCAGGAGTAAGCGCTCGACCTCCTTCAATGTCTGAGCGCGGCACAAGGACCTCGCTCATCAAGGGGCTCGGAGATTCGGTAACGGGTTCAGAGGGAGTGACTACTTCTGCAGGCTTTAGGAAGAGAGCGGTTCCAACAACGCCCGAGCATAAAAAGACGGCAAGGCTTGCGACAATCACCGCGCGTTCTTGATTCGATCTTCTCGCCGATGCTTGAGCCCCAAAATAGGATGACATAGTACCACCTCCATAACCTGAGCGTTTGAACTGTTTAGAGAACCTCTAAAATCTTACCCTTAGTGGTCTCCGTGGTTTATGAAAACAACCACTAAGACCACTAAGGGAAGGAAATCTTTGGGTCCCTTCGTAAGTGCGTTTTTCATTCGCAGCTCATTGAAGGGTTAGACTAGGCGCTTCGATAGAAGTTCGGCCGTGGATGAAATTTCCTCTTGTCTCAGCGCGAATGGTGTTACCTCCTAGGGGGAAATAGGAGGATGGATAAGAGTTTCCTATGCGCGTGCCGGGCTAGGAGCTGAAGTTGTCATGAGAAGAATGTCACCCTGGCTTCTTCCGAGGTCAATCTTCGCCGCATCGATTTCAGGAACAAGTACCGTAGCTACATACTTGCTCGTTGAAGATTCTCCCGGACTAGAGGGCGGTTTAGGCTGAATTGCAAGGATGGTCGCGCGTGAGGAAACCTTCGTAACCTGCAGAGAGCCTTCTGCTGAGGGTAGGGCGAGCACTACTTCAATCTCATTTCCCACTTTTACATTAAAGTTCGCGGTAGTTTCGAATCCCACCGCGACTGCCCGAAAACCTTGAGGTATAGGGCGCTGGCCGGAAGAAGACGGGACGCTTAGGTAGCGCCGGTCAAGAGGGTAGTCAGCGAGGATGAGTGTGCTCGCAACTTCGTTTTTGCCGATATCATCCAGCGAGCGAATGGACTGATCCGAGATTTCGGAGAGAGGTCGTGCCACGCGCCGAAACATCGATTTGGTGAGCTCGGTTCCCGGGGGGATATCTTGGGTTGGGACCAGGACTTCTGCCACTTGCATGGGATACCACTGTGGCTGCGACCGGCCCATCCAAAATCCAAGTGATACGCAGGCGCACATGGCTGATGCAATGAGCCCCTGGGAAACGCGCATGGGTGTACAGTGCTGGGCGAGAAAATCCACGAGCGAATGTGACAGGAGGCGATCGGTAAAATGAGTGGCGTCACTCAGTTCGGTATCCTCTTCCGAATCGAGGGCGTCCATCACTTCGCTCGTAAAGTCTTTAGAAGCTGAAATGCCTGACGAGCGAATTGATTCCTCAAGAGCCTTTAGTGCATCTATTGATGCAATCTCCTCGGAGAGTTCGGAATCCGAAAGCGCGGACTCACGCAGTTTCTGCTCGGTATTTGGTGAGAGCTCTCCCGCAAGTAATTTTTCAAGCTCCAGTTTTGTGGGTATCATGTGGTCTCCAGTGCCTCCTTGAGCAGGGCGCGCGCTTTGTTCAGCCGCGATCGCACGGTGCCAATAGGGATTTCTAGAATGAGGGACGCTTCTTCGTAACTCTTCCCTTCTAAACTTACGAGTGCCACGACTCCTTGGTAGTGAGAGGGAAGCGCGTGCAGGGCCGCCCTAAACTGTTTCATGTTCTCCTTTTGATCATGTTGCTCGCTCAAGCAGGGCATGGATTGTTCGCCTGCTCCCTCCATCGGGAGTATTTTGAGTCTGTCTCTGTGGAGAGGCGAAGAGAGGTACGACGAGGTGAGGTTCAGCGAGATTCGGGTGATCCAGGTTTTGAAGCTGCATTCGAATCGAAAACGTGGCAGTGCCTTATAGGCGCGAAGAAACGCTTCTTGGGCCAAGTCTTCACTTGCCGAGCGGTCCCCTGTTTGGCGCCAGATCATATTCACCACGTAAGCTTGATGCTCATCAACAAAGTAGCGGTAGTCCTCACGATTCCCTTCGGCCACACTTTGCAGGCGCATGCGCTCGTCCTTGACGGACGATTTCGCTGCTCCAGAGCTTAGCGTGCCTACGGGGTCGAGCCGTCGCATCACAGTCCTTTTTCTTAGAGAGCAACCTATAGCCGGAGCTATTCCATAACCTCTGCTCTCTTAGACTTCGTAAAGAGCAAAAAGTTCGAAGGGAGTTATGTTATTAATATTCATTAAGAATTAGGTCCGCGTACTTCATGTGAAGAGTCGGCGGATTCCGGAGAATTGTTGAGGGAAGTTGGGGAGGTTTGCTGCAAAGAAGCGAGGTCCTGACCGTGCTACCTAGGTAAGGTTCGTAGTCAGGACCTCGCGAGAGGGACTCGGCGCCTGGGAGAGCTGGGAGCCCGCTTGGGGGGGAGCTGCCCTTTTGGGGCCCTCTTTAGAGACAGTAAATATTATCTTGATAATACACTTCTCCTAGAATTTTGAGGCACTCGGCTTGGTACCATTCTGAACCCACAAGAATTTCCCCACCAATAAGTGACCCAATCAGAGAGTCTCTGTCGAGAAGGAATCCCACGACAGAAGATTGGAAGATCGGCTGACTGATGGCATTCATATCGATACTTAAATTGGTCAGGTTCTCAATTGATGAACGCATTACAATTAGGCCGGTAGTATAGCCGAAGGGATCAGCTCGGGTGAATTGATTCCCCATGATGGAAACTCTTCTTAGGTTCGTTATGACAGCGTTGGTTACTTCCATTTGATTGGACGTGACTTCACTAACGTCCGAAAATACCCCCGAGATTGAGAGCCCCTTTGAGCGCAGTTTGTTCACGGTGTCAGCTTGCGGTATTGCTATGGTAAGGTAGTCCGCGCTTATGTCCTTAATAGAACCAGCTCGAGGCGCAAGTATGTGCATTTGCCCCGGGCTTTTGAGCCATACTCCGGATATCTGGCGAATGGGCTGGTTTGCAAATGCCGGAGTACTAAAGGACGAGCCTGAAGTAAGGGTAAGAGCATTGACCGAGAGCTCTGGCGCGCTAGGATCTCTGGTGCCTATGGCCATAAAGGGTACTCCTTGGTTTCCAGTGAGCACTACTTGAACATTATCGATTTCCCGGATCCCATATCCATGGATCCCCAGGCTATACCCGTCTAATCCAGAAGCGAGAACGTTTACGCGCTCTAGGCGTCCAATGGAAAGGCCTCGCGCGAGAAGGGTATATACCCCCTTGCCTGCGTTCCCGACTTCGATGTTCACGTCACGAATTGCTGCGATGCTGCCCTCTTGCACTTCAATTCCGCGGCTATCTCTGCCTAAGGCCTTCACTTGCGCAAAGGAGATAGTATCGATGCTCGGCATTTGGGTCTTTGATGTTGACGCCTGCCCCAGAAAAATGCCGGCAGAGGATTCCCCGCGAACAGTAATTTCAACATTCTCGAGGCGCTTGAGAGAGCGAGGCGTCGTGCCTGCGAGAAGTAGCACTCCGGTTGAGAAGTTTCCGGTGGATTCAATCTTCAGACCAGAAATCTCTATTTCATCCGCCGCGATTTGCACGACACTGCTCTTGGTTGCTTCAAGCCCACAGGTGGCAGAGCCATCGCTTGCTACGGAGTTGACGATTCGTGCGCCCTGGGCTCCTCGCAGAATAGTTCGAGAGCGGTAGAGGCGAAGTGCACAGCCGGTAGCGGGGCTTGATACGAGTGTCCCATTGAGCAGCACTGTTATTGCGCCATCGCGATTAAGGTCTGCTGCGCGATAGATGCGATTCTCAAGGTCGCGAAACGAAATCTCCTCCTTGCCAAGAACAATGTCGGCTTCTTCCACAAGTGATGCGGATCCTTGCTTTAGATTGATTGGGTGAAATTTCTGGGCCTGCGCTTCAGCATGGATACAAAGAGCAGCAAGGGCGGCACTGAAGGATCGAGTAAAACTCATACAACCTCATTAAAATGCGATGAGATTGGCGCTGGCCAGGCTCATCGACTGTTCTCCCGCGTTCCCAGGCCGACCTGCCTGAGTGCTGATGCGTGTGCGCGGGTTCCGTGCTTAGTGATATGGCTCTTCTCGGACTCGTGTAACATAACTGCCATAAAACGGCAGGTGCGGAACTGTAAAAAGCATGCAAGTACAATATGATAGGGCTCCTATATGAGCGCTTGAAAATCTTAGGCAATTAGATGGCCTGCGGATTAAAGGCAAGGTCGCGGAATTTGCGAGACTCTCTTCCCATAACTTCTCAATGGTTTGGGAGGCTACCTGTGTAGGGGGCGTAGCTTAGCGGAATGCAGATTGATAGAATCCCCATCAGCTCTTCAAATTTTGTGCATATGGTAATGAAACTTCTAGATCGCAAAGCGCCGTCGCGAGAAGGTGGGATGGTTGTTGAAGATGGTGTCCTCCCTGACCTCCTCGAGCTCATGCCAGGCCTTTGCCGCGAGCGGAACGAGACTGTTGCTGCGCTTAAACTCCGTAGTTTGATTCGAAGGGCGCATACCACTCTTCCCGAACTTGTTGCTTTGGACTCTCATGCCCTGAAGTATGTTTCTTCCACCGATTTCCCGCGCTTGCCGCATTTCGCAGCTTCAGGAGAATTTCGCTCAGAGTCAGACCAAGCCTTTCCCCATTATCGTGGGTTATTTCTCACCCCAAACGGCCTGCGCTTTGGCCGGGAGTTCGAGTGTGATGAGTCACCCGACTGCGGCGGGGTAACGGGCGAGCGCATTCCATTGAAACAAGCGATTCTTTGGGTGAGGCAAGGCTATTCCGTTGAGACTTTGAGGGCGGACTTGGCTCACGCCATTCCTGTCTTACTTCGACGGGCCGAGGAAGCGTGGGGCGAGCGCGGGGACGAGGGGAGATGGGATTTGTCTTAGATCACTTTTCCCTTGAGCCCGCCAAAGCCGAGGAAAGTTTTGAGATGCTTTCCGGAATGCTCTTCATAATATCAACAAGCTCAATCGGAAAGAACACCACTGTGTTTGAGGACCCACTTCCCAGTCCGTCAATAGTTTGAAGTGTTCTGAGCTTCATTGCGCCAGGACTGTTAAGCATAGTTCCTGCCGCATCAGAGAGATTAAGGGCTGCGAGCTTATCACCTTCAGCTTTGGTAATGGTGGCACGCTTTTCACGCTCGGCGCTCGCTTGACGGCTCATCATACGCTTGAGATCTTCGGGTACATCTACGTCAAGGATTCGGACCGAGTCCACATGGATACCAATTTCCTGCACGCGCTCTTCAAGGATATTCCCGACCGCAATTTGAATCTGCTCTCGTTCGGCAAGAAGATCGTCAAGCTGCAATCCGCCTACTACGTCACGTAAGGCTGCCTGGGCGTATTGCGAGGTAGCAAAGCGGTAATCTTGGACTTCCACCACCGCTCTTCCTGGATTTACCACTTGGAAGAACATGGCGCCGTCAATCTGCACGGGAACGTTATCTTTGGTGATTGCTTTCTGAGCTGGAATCTCAAGAGTCAAAAGCCGGGTGTCCACAAAGAGACAGCCCTCGAGACCGGGGATGAGATAGAACACGCCGGGTCCCCGGGTTCCTGCATAGCGCCCGAGACGCAGGATCACACCCTTCTCCCACTGAGCGGCGACGCGAATTCCGGGGACGAAGACTGAAATCAGTATGACGCCAAGCACGAGCAAGATAATCGCGCGAGGGCTTGAGAAACTGGTGAGGTCGTAGAATTTCTCGATAAAGAGAAACAGTCCAACAAACATCACTACCCAGGCGATGGTGCGAATGGGAGCGCCTAAGGACACATGCAGGTTCTCATGTGATTCAATCCCTGCGGCCATGCCGGGGACTGAGGTGCTGTGTGGGCTGTTTTGCTGCTGATTCATGGAAGTCTCCGAAGCGCGTGTGCATTTTCCAAGGGGGCGATTAGCTCCTATAACCCCTTGGAACAACCACTAATTCGCTCAGTCAGAATAACTGAATCGGGTCGCTACTCAAGGAATGGATGAAGATTGTCTATGACCCGTCGGCTAACTTATTGATTTTTCGAGAACAAATTGCTTCCTATGAGTTAAAGGGACGTTTCATTGCGGATCTAGGACGGAGTGATTAGGTTACAGGTCGCGGCAGGTGGCCTTCGGCCAATCCCGCGAACGCGTAGCGTTTTTGTTTGATTTTTTTTCATAAGGGTGACCCATGTTGGGAGTAGGAGCAAAATTTCCGGAGTATTCGCTGAAGGCCACTGTTTCAACGAACAAGGACTCGGCCTTTAAAGTTCTTTCGAATAAGGACTACAAGGGTAAATGGACGATGATGTTCTTCTGGCCTAAGGACTTCACGTTTGTCTGCCCCACTGAAATCGCGGCTTTTGGTAAGCTCAATTCTGAGTTTAACGCGCGCGATTGTCAGATTCTTGGTTGCAGCACAGATTCTGAGTTCGTGCACCTTGCGTGGCGGAACGATCATAAGGATTTAAAGAATTTGCCTTTCCCCATGCTCGCCGACATCAAGCGCGAGCTCACCACGGCACTTGGTATTCTTGATCCGAATGAAGGCGTAGCGCAGCGAGCCACCTATCTTGTCGATCCTGAGGGAATTATTCGCTTCGTTGCGGTAACGGACCTTTCGGTAGGAAGAAACGTGGACGAGGTTCTCAGAGTCCTGGACGCGCTTCAGACCGACGAGCTTTGTCCTTGCAACTGGAAGAAGGGGGAGGAGACACTTAACCCTTAATTCACGGCTCTTAACGCATGGTCTTAGTGGTTCAACTAACCACTAAGACCACTAAGAACACAAAATAGATCTGCTTATGAATGATTCAACTGGAGCTGACCAAGCACCATTCGAAGGGCTCGCCTCAAGTTTGCCTTCGTATGCGGTCGATTTGAAACTCAATCTCTCGAGTTGTTTGCGGCAAACGGAACTCACCCCGTCTCAGCTTTGGGGAACGGTGGTGAGTGTGGCGTTTGTGTGCGGGAATGCAGCCTTCTTGCGTCAGGCAGTAAAAGAGGCTGAGTCTCGCGTGGGCCCGGAGGTTCTTAACGGAGCAAAGGCCGCGGGTTCAATTATGGCGATGAACAACGTCTATTATCGATTTCATCACCTTACCACCAACGAGCACTATAAGAGTCTCCCTGCGCGCCTGCGCATGAGCATTATTCGTTCTCACGGGGCTTCGCCTGTTGATTTTGAGCTATGGTCGCTTGCGGTGTCCGCGATACACGCCTGCGCCACGTGCGTTGAATCGCACGAGCGGGTGCTTAGAGAAAAAGGCTGCTCAGAGGAGACTATTGCCGCGGCCGTAAGGCTTGCTTCCGTTATTCATGCGGTTGCAAAGACACTCTCAGCGGAAGAGGCTCTGGCCGGCTAGGAGTGTGTCCCGTAGAAACATAAATCTTCGTTTTGGACACAATCCGTAGCCGCCTTTTCACACTGAAGTTCGGTCGCGCCGAATTCTGCGAACTGAAAAGGCGAGCTGAGCCCCTATTCAAGGAAATTCCCCCGGAAAGGGCTGCTT
>JBIKWF010000189.1:0-4889 GCA_044356455.1 Bdellovibrionota bacterium
GCATCGAGGGCAGGCGAGGGGGTCGATTTCGAATATCATTTTGATGAGGCGCGCCCAGGTAGGGGAGGGTTTGAAGGCAGGTTCTGGTAGGGGGAGAATCTGAGATCGCTCGACTTTGTTTACTACGCACCTGGCGCGACACACGGCCCTCACCATGTGCATAAGAGCTGGATCGAAAAATATAAAGGACAGTTCAGCAGTGGCTGGGACAAGCTTCGAGAGGAAACTTTCGCACGCCAGAAGAAGCTTGGAGTGGTCCCAGAGAACACGAAGCTGACGCCGCGTCCGGCGGAGATTCCTGCGTGGGACGACATGAGCGCCGACCAGAAGCGCCTCTTCGAGCGCCAGATGGAAACATTCGCTGGCTTTGCGGAACACACGGATGCTGAAGTAGGACGCCTAGTCGCGCAGCTTGAAGCACTTGGCGAACTGGATAACACGCTTTTCTATTACATTGTGGGTGACAACGGAGCGAGCGCCGAAGGCGGCCCTGAAGGAAGCTTCAATGAAATGATGGCTCTCAACGGAATTGTTGGCAAAGCCGATCAGATGATGCAGCACCTCGAGGACTGGGGCGGGCCAACCACATTCCCGCACTTTGCAATCGGCTGGGCCTGGGCTGGTAATACACCTTTCCAATGGGCCAAGCAGGTCGCGAGTCACTTCGGCGGCACACGAAACGGTATGGTGCTCCACTGGCCAAATGGTATCGATGCAAAGGGCGAAGTGCGCTCTCAGTTCCACCACGTCATTGACGTAGCACCAACCGTGCTTGATGCGGCGAAGCTGCCCGAGCCAAAGTTCGTCAATGGCATCGCGCAGCGGCCGATGGACGGAGTCTCAATGTTATACTCGGTGGATGCGCCTAAGGCCGCGGGCCGCCGCACGACGCAGTATTTCGAGATGTTCGGCAATCGCGGAATCTACCACGATGGCTGGATGGCCAGCACTCGACACTCGATCCCGTGGGTCTTGACCCCGAAACTCCCGCCTCTAGAGGACGACGTATGGGAGCTCTATAACATCGAAGAAGACTTCAGCCAGGCGAACGACCTAGCGAAGCAGAATCCCGCAAAGCTAAAGGCGCTCCAGGCAGTTTTCGACAAAGAAGCGCTCAGGAATAACGTTTTCCCGATTGACGACCGCCGTTCGGAAAGGTTCAACCCTGCGCTGGCGGGCCGCGCTGACCTGCTGGATGGCCGCAAATCTCTCACCGTCTACCCCGGAATGGTAGGCTTACTGGAGAATGCGTTCATCAACGTCAAGGGCGTGCACCACACAATCAAGGCCGAGGTCGAGCTCGCTGATGACAGTACCAACGGAGTGATAATTGCCCAGGCTGGCTACTTTGGTGGCTGGACTGTTTACATGAAGGATGGCAAGCCGCATCACGAGTACAATTTTTTCGGCCTGGAACACACCAACATTGGCAGCTCGGCGGCACTGTCTAGCGGCAAGCATACCATTGAATACGAGTTTATTCCTGACGCAGCCAAGCCGGGTACGGGCGGTAAATCTATCCTGAGCGTCAACGGCGAGAAAGTTGCGGAAGGGCACATACCAAAGACCCAGCCTTTCGTCTTCTCCGCCGATGAGGGCGCAGATGTCGGAATGGATGCCGAGACCAACGTGTCGTCTGATTACAAGCCGGTCAACAACGCGTTCACCGGCAAAATTATTAAGGTAACGGTCGAGCAGAAGTGATTCGACCTGCCGCGATTGCGGCTGCGGCGCCTGCGGGCATGGAATGGATTCCCCCCCGGGGGAATTTGTCATGGGCACCATTTGTCATGGGCACCATGGTTACTGGATAGATGAAACCCCCGTCACTAATATGCAATGTCGCAAGTTGGTTGACGCTACCGGTTATGTCACGACCGCAGCACGCAGCCGGATACCGGATCGGAGCACCTGGGATTCCGGTGTGTAAAATCGGCCGGAAAGCAATAAGCGCTCTCATTTTCTGACCTTCATTACCTTATGCTAGGGAGCCTCTGAAAGAGTCCTCCTTCGTGCCCTTCGCGTTAAACCCAAACATTGCGGGTGCGCGATATATTAGGAAATAACGCGAAGGACGCCGAGGACGCGAAGGGTAAGACGAGGTTTTTTTAGAGGTTCCCTAGGTCAAGTGGCGAAGAGTATGCTAGCGTCCGAGCGGCATCCAGATTTTGATTACACACGAAGGAGTTCAGTTATGCGCAAGATAATGATCGGCCTAATCTTCACTTTTGGTTTCCTCTTTGCTGCGGGGAGTGCGCATGCCCAGGATGGTTTAAAGATAGAGCTCACACCTTATCTCTGGATGGCCGGTGTTGAAGGAGATGTGACCGTCGGCAATCGTGAAGTAGAAGTTGACGTGGGGTTCGAAGACCTCGTAGATGCAGTTGATGTAGCCGGCGCCTTCATGACCGTCGTGCAATACAATCGATGGGTTCTTTGGGGTCAGTTTGATTACCTCGCGCTCGATTCAAATGGGCTTGATAACTCAGCGGGCCGGGTAAGACTTGAGAGTGATTCCATCTTTGCCACCGCCGCCTTCGGCTATCAGTTTCAAACTTTCGGTGAATCAACACTCGATGTTCTGGCAGGAGCGAGATACACGCGAATGGAAAACAAATTGACGATCGGCGGGATTGGTTCCGGCGAGAGTACTAACGACCTGCTTGATGGCCTCTTTGTACTTCGTCCAAGCTTCCAGCTCTCCCGTAGCTGGCGCTTCAACCCAACTCTGTCAATTGGTACAGGCGACTCAGACCTTACCTATGAGCTTCAGCCCCAGTTCCAGTATCAGGTCAATGAACTTCTTGCCGTACGTTTCGGATACCGCCGGCTCTATTATGATGTGTCTAACGATCGCAAAGGCTTTGACGGTGCCTTCCATGGCTTCATTGCGGGCCTTGGCTTCACCTTTTGACCTGTCCTCTAATTGACGCTGCACTCTAGCGGGATTCCCGAGTATACCCCTTGGTGGTCTCCGTGGTTTAGAAAGACAACCACTAAGACCACGGAGACCACTAAGGGGGAACCCTTAACAAAAAGAGCTGTAGACCGAGCGCCTCGCCTCTTACTTGGAGAGCCAAGCCTCAAAGGCAGCTAGTCCGAGGCAATTAGGCACATCCTTGGGAGTGCATCCCCCTTTGCGCGCGATTCCTACTCCAATAAAGGTGTCGAGAAGTCCCTCCACTGAATGCGCGTCTGGATTTATAGGAAGCCCAACTCCGAGCGCGCGCGCTGATTCGTGGAAGCGCCAATCAAGGTCTAGTCTGAAGGGGTTTGCATTTATCTCAATCGCTTTTCCTTCTCCCGCCGCGACTTTCAGCACCTCTGAAACATCAACCGCGTAAGCATCGCGCTCGAGCAGCAATCGACCGGTCATGTGGCCAAGAATGGTGGTCGCGGGATGGCGAAGGGCGCGGGTTATGCGCGCCGTCATCTCTTTCTCGGGCATCGTGAAGTTCGAGTGCACCGAGGCTACCACGAAATCAAAACTGCTCAGAACGTCTTCCGGATAATCCAAGCTCCCGTCGGTCAGGATATCTGATTCTATTCCCTTGAAGATCCTAAACGGAGCGAGCTCCTTATTCAGGCGATCAATTTCGCGCTGCTGCTCAAGTACGCGCTCGATTGAGAGCCCGCCTGCATATCCTGCTGAACGTGAGTGGTCAGTAATCCCTAGATACTCAAAGCCAAGCGCCTGCACGGCGAGGGCCATTTCCAATAGAGTATTTCGGCCGTCACTATAGGTACTGTGGCAATGCAAAATCCCGCGCAAATCTTTAGCTTCAATCAAAGCGGGAAGTTCGAGCTTCTCTTTAAAAGCGAGTTCGGCGCGCTCAACTTCTCCCCTGTCCTCGCGCAGCTCTGGTGCGATGTACGCAAGCCCGAGCTCGCGGTAGAGCTGCTGCTCCGACGCGACAGGAATTAGTTGCTCGCCGCGAAATAGTCCGTACTCGTTTAGCTTAAGTCCGCGCTCCTCAGCCCGGGCGCGAAGCCTAATATTGTGCGCTTTGCTCCCTGAGAAATAGTTGAGCGCAGTTGCGAACTCGGACTCAGCCACCACACGCAAATCTACAGCCATTCCGTTTTGAAGTACCACCGACGCCTTCGTCTCGCCTTGCCCCGTAATCGTAACTACGTGAGGCGCCTTGGCGAAATGCGAAACCAACTGGGCGGGGTCGTTTGACGTAGCAACAAAATCAAGGTCGCGAACTACTTCCTTGGCGCGTCGCACGGAGCCAGCAACTTCCAAACAATTGCACGCCGTGGAGGATTTTAGATGCGCCGTGAGATCTTTAGCTACGCGCGCTGCGTCAACGTAGCGGAACTGATCCGCGAAACTCTTGAGGCGTGTTATCCCCGCTAAGATGTTCTGTTCGGTCTTAGCGCCAAAGCCCTTGAGAGCGGCAACGCTATGAGCTGCGCAAGCCCTCTCCAGTCCTTCAAGCGAAGTGAGCGAGAGCTCGTTCCAGAGAGTTTTAACTTTCTTCGGGCCCAAGCCCGGCACGCGCAACATATCGAGAACGCCTGGAGGGATAGAAGCCCTTAGCGCTGCGTGCTCCGGATGTTCCCCGGTGAGGGCAATAACCTCTACTTTATCTTTGAGTCCTGCCCCAATTCCCCGCACCTCCCCCGCGCGCACCGCTTCGATCAGCGCAGGTACGCTGCCTCCCCAATTCTCAATAATAAGGTAGGAAATATAAGGTAGGAAATCTCAAAATAGCTGTTAGTTCGTGATGTTATGTCAGTTTGTGTGAGTTTGCTGATTGAATGGTCGCGTGGGTTGTGGGCAAGGATAGAGAGTTGAGTTCTTGTGGGTGGTGTAGCCGGTAGTTTAGTGCAGAAAGGGCTCATTCTTGGCGCGGCGTTTAGTAGTGGAGCAGGCTCTGAGT
>JBIKWF010000100.1:0-16988 GCA_044356455.1 Bdellovibrionota bacterium
CGCTCTCTGGCTGGACTGTTTTAGTGCCATTCGAAAGCAGCGTTGCGGTAGCATTGCAGAAGGTACAAGAAAAGCTGCCTTTTCCAATTCATTGTCTTCATATGCAAGCAACCACCGCTGAAGTCGGTGTGGCCGCGCGCGCTTGGGCATGGGACCGAGAAGAGGCTATCGCCTATTCGTTCTTAGCAGTTGATGCGGTGGATACGTTTCCTCTCGAACTTGCGTCTAAGGACGCTGAGCGGCTAGTAAATTTTGGCATTATCTCTCTGAGTCCTCATGCGCGGCGCAGCACCGCCGCGGCGGTGGTAAGGCACGCACTTGCTGACGTTCCGGTGGACGCGAGGATGGCAGAGGAGCAAAGGCAGCTGTATTCCTCGGCCACGCACGTGCTTGCATTGCTTGGGGGAACCGTAGGCTGATATTCTCCGTTGCATCAACGGCTTGTTGAGCGACGATTGTTGCTTACGCGAACTCGGAAAGCCTACCTCCGTACCCTTGTTGGTGAAGTTTTCACCAAAAGATTCACCACAGAGGACACAAAGGTACACAGAGGTGTTTAGGATTCTGAGGTTATTTGTAGATGCCCTTATGGGTGTGAAAAGCTGAGGGGACAGAAAGAGGAGCTCTTTTCTGTCCCTATCATTGGCCCGTATACCCGCCTCCTTGGCGAGCAATACGAGGCTTGAGATTCTCAATGCAGCTCCGTGTTCCTCTTTCAATCATTTGTTGTTCGGAAAGGCGGCGACGTGGTGGTACAGGCGTAGCGCCCGTGCGCGCGCTTTCTTCGGTAGCCTCATCAGTGCCACCGCCCTCTTGCCCAGCGAGAGAAAGTGCGGCGGATGCTCTACAATAAGAATGGTTCACCGAGCCAGAGAAGGTCCTTGACCCGGCCATAAGGAATAGCGAAAGCGCGCAAACGGCGAGCAAGCTCTCGGCGAGGCTTGCACCAGCCTGCCTTGTTTGGGAAGTGCGTCTCGATAATCGTAACCGGTGCCGCATGGGAACTCTCTCTCGCTTACTCACTTCACCTTTCGCTCGAAGAAGCTAGGTTGCTTCATCGGCGAAAACGCTAGGCGTCTACGAAAAATGCTGAGTCTGCAGGGCTCAAAGATCTGATTTTTGACGCGTTTGGTAACATTTTCTGCTGAGTAAGCCACGTTGGCTTCGAGAGCCCGCCTTTACTAGAGGTGGGCACTCCCTGTCGCCATAACTCAATGGTGACTGTAGTTCGCGGGTAGAACGTGCGCGGATGCAGCGAGAGAAGATTGTTCGACCTAGGAAGAGTTACAAAGGCCAGGCGATAGGCGAGTTTGAACGATTAACTTTGTGGGGGTAAGAATGGACTTCAAATCAGGAGAAGGCTCGAGTTCAAGCCGCAGAGCGGCGCCGCCGCGTGTTATTGCGCTGGGTCCCGGCCCCTCTTTCGAGGCGGATGAATCTTACGAGCTAACTGCGAGTCCTCCTTCTCTCTTCGCGCGCCATCCCAACAAGAGGAGCAAGCGAGCTGCTCTAGACTCAGGTGGTACGACCTCAAGCTCACCGATTGCGCCAGGGTGGACACTCGTGGTGAATTCGCGGCTTCCTCTCATTGCTGAGATTAAGTTTCAATCAACTGCGACGTTTGAAACGTTAGCCGCTGAGGACATTCCGAACTTTTCGTCAGAACTTTCTCGCGCTCTTCTTGAACATCGTACCCTCGTGCATCGGTCGACGAGTGTGCAGGCCCTCTCGGTTCTCATAAGCAACTGCGCGAGTATTGCTCCGTCGTGCCGCGGCAAAAATTCTTCTTTGATTATACTGCAAGCGTGGCGAGACATCATCCAAGGGAAATACGCCCCTGCAAGCTATGTTGAATCCTATACGAACGGCGCGGTGCGCGTGAGCTTTAAGTATTCTCCGCACTATCCTTCAAGGATGCAGCGCCTCGTGGGGACTATTGATAGAATTCTGGGGCGCTGTTCTCGCGAGCTTCGTGTCCCTTGCTTTGAGTTGACTATCGAAAGGTGTCTCACTAATTCTAGATGCACCCAGGATTCCTCAAGGGTCCTTGCTCTTTGATAGACGGCTATCCGCGGGTGAGGGAAGTTCCGCTTTGAGAAGACCGCTGAAACGTTATCGCGCTAAGAACTCCTAGCAGTAGATAGACGAGTATTCGCACCTCGCTATCCCCCCAGTTATACTCTACAAGGCCAGCGATCTGCCAAGAAAGGCAGGCCGCTCCGATACTTGCCGCGAGCACTGGTTCACTGGCGGGCCCAAAGCGCTGCAAGGCAGTGCGCGCAATATTAATAAGCCACCACACGAAACAGGCGAGAGCGAGCCAGCCACCCTCTACAAGAATATTAATGAAATTGTTGTGAAAATGATTGAGGCTTGCGGGGATGTCGGGTGAAAAACTCTGCAGGAATCGGCTGTTGCGAAGCCCAACTCCTAAGGGGTAGCGAGTGGCGAGTTCGACCCCGATATCCCACATGACGCTTCTTCCGCCTGTAATATAGAAATGCTCGGGAATCTCGGCGATGCGCTGACGCACGGGGGCAAGAGTAAAGTAGGCGGCCAGTACGGCTCCAAGAAGGGGCAAGAGGAGTTTCGGCTTAAACCCTAAAAGGAAAATGCTTCCACCGATAAAAACCCCCATCCAGGGCCCGCGTTTTAGATTAATTACCAGTGCTGCAAGCAGAAGTGGAAGTATTCCAAGCAAGAGCAAGCGGCCGCATTGGCGCGAAATAAGGGCGTGGCCTGAAGCCGCATGCTCTGCGTGGAAGAACGTTTCCTTGATAAGAAGGAACGCGTGCCAAAGAGCAAATCCAAGGCCAGCGAAGAGAGAACTCCAAAAAATAAGCGAGCCTTTTAAGTGCGCAGGGAATATGGAAGGCGCAATGAGAAGTGTTGCGCAAAGTGCTGAGGCAGCAAATGTCTGCCAGGTGAGTAGTGCACTACCTTCTCTCGAAGCATTCCGGTCACCCGAAAAAGCCAGGCCTGCCAAAATGATGGTGACGAGACCGAGCTGACCCGATTCCGTTACCGCGCCAAGAAAAAGGGGCGTAACAGTTTCTGGGAAGGAAGCAGCGAGGACTGAGTGGGTTGCCGCAAGAGCTTGCCCAAGAAGCAGAGCAATTAAGATTCTCTTGGATCCTGAATCCCGCACGAGCTGCCGCACCACCACTATCGTAAGGGCAAAGAATAGTGTTGCAGGAATGGCTCGAAGGCTCCTCATCGGATCAACACCGAAGGGCGCGCTGAAGGCATAGGCCGCTATAAAGAAGAGAAACGGAGCGCCCACTTTACCGATTCCCGCAAGTTCGGCGCCTAAGACTCGGGCATACGCACCAAGCCAAAGCACGATAAGCGGAATAAGGGCGAAGTAGGTAGCGCTAAGGCTTAGAGGAAGCAAGAAAGCAAAGCCGCATCCAAGGAATGGGCCAAGATGGACGAAGAGGTTCTTGCAGGAGCTCTCAGTTTGTAGCCAGGGGAACGGGGCGTCTGATGTGGGTCGTCCTGTGCCTTCTTGGAGAAGGGGGGCTGATATCGTTGGTTTCGTTTGGGCCACGCTCAGGGTATAGCTGAAGATGCGAGTTCCATCAAAGGAATCAGGGATATGAAAGAAAGAAGGATACTTGCCGAGGGAATCTGCCTCGGGGGGGCGCTACTGCTGGCAACCTTGGGACCTGTGGGGCTATGTTCATTCAAGTTGAATCTGAATGACGCATGGGCTGAATCTTCAATTGAGGAGGTCGTTGTTGAAGAGCCTACTCCTGAAGCGGCTCCAGAGGCAGCGCCTACCATGGACATCTCTCGTCTCGCCAGTCAGCTTCGCCTTGGCATGACCTATCATGAAATCGTAAAGCTTCTGGGAGCACCCGGTGAGCGCAAGGAAATGGAGGCTAAGCGCTCTGCTGTCTGGGAATATGGGTCTCATAAGATCTTTTTCCGTGAGGGCAAGGTAGTAGCGTGGACCTCAGTTAACGCCGCTCCGGCGCAAGCGGAGGGGTCTGGTATAGAAAGCCCGGCAGGTGCAGATAATCAGCACATTCAGGCCTCAGGAACCAAGAAAGACCCCCCAGATGAAGAAACCATTCGTTCGCTTCTTGGCGAGATAATGGAGTCCTCCCAGGGCGGCGGTGGGCGAGCGCCCTCTGCAGAAGGCAGTTCTCCCGAACCCGAGCATGCGCCAGAAGCTCGTGTACTTGATCCGGGGAAACAGGATCAGGACAGGGCAAGTTTGCCGCCTCTGATTCAGCAGCTTTCTCCCTATTAGGGGACCTCTGAAAACTTACCTCTGTGTACCTCCGTGTCCGCTGTGGTGAATCCTTGATGAAAATTTCACCACAGAGGACGCAGAGGAGAGGTGCACTGAGGTGTAGTCAGAATGGAGGTTTTCTGGTTCCTTAGGAGTCTGTCCCGTAGAAAAATTCTACCACTACATGTTGTGGTGGCAACGGGACAGCCCCCCCTACGGATTGTGTCCAAAATGAGGATTTGTGTTGCTACGGGACACACTCCTAGGTAAGAACGTGAGCCGTTTCGAAGGGCTAATCCGAGAAAAAACTTAAATTTGCGAGCTTGCCATCAACCTCTTGATCGACTGCCTGAGCGGAGATGTTACGGGAGGATACTTCTTCTAGCTTGGGCTTCTCTTTTGCTGGCTCGGGCGCGGGAAATGTTTGAAGAGGGCGAGTCGGCTCTGCTTGGGATTCGAGGGCTGTTTCGCCTGCTTCTTGGGCCGTGCACGCAACTCTTCCAAGGAAGTATTGTACGCCTTCGAGTATCGTTTGCGGCAGGCCCTCTAGATCGCTTCCGCTGCTCACGTCCAGCCGCGCAAGAACTTCTCGATAGTTGAGAGCAAGGAAAACCATGCCGTGGCCTGAGCGCTCAAGAGCCCCGCTACTTAAATGTTCTTTCACGACTCCCCGAAAGCCGGGGATAAAGTCGGCGAGAGAATCAATCAGTCGCAGCTCGATACGGGGCCAGCCCTCCCAGTCTGAAACCTCAAGCTGTAGTGCGTAGCGATTTCCTAGGTCTATTCTGAGGACTTCGGAAAGCGCAGCGCGGGTATCCGCGAGCGCTTCAAGGATGAGACGCTGGTGGGAATAGCGTGCTCGTTGACTGTTTGCGAGGATGCTTCCAGCGGAACAACGTCTTCGCGCCGAGCTTTCTAGGCGAGTTTGAGCCGCGCGAGAGACGCGGGCAACTGCGACTCCAAGGGAAGGGGAGGCGAGAGACGAGGGGGCGTGCGAGCCAGAGACCTGTCTTGAAATCCGCTCCTCCCCCTGAAGCGTGTGCTCAATGTGCTTAGCCTGCGTCAGCATTCTAGTGAAAGGGTCGTCCCAGAAATTGGTGGGCTTAACAAATGGAGGCAAAATCTGAGGAGCTTCCCTAGCCGTCATGTCTCACGGGATCCCTGACGGGTCCGTGAGACTGCGTTGGAAATCCTCCATCCAGGCGGATTTCCAACATCGCGCACCTGCGAGCGCCGCCTACACAGCGTCGCCCTCCGGTGCGCTCCAAATCGCTCCCTTCGGTCGCGATTTGCTAACGCCATCCGGGCGTTAGCTAGCCTGGTCTGCTCACGGCCCGGAAGGGCCGTGAGCAGACCAGGCTAGGAAAAGCGCTTAGAAGTCAGATTTGATTGGCTGCTCCTTAGCGCCTCGAAGATAGATACGAGAGGGGCGCGGAATGCGCGAGGATGCCGATTGCATTCCCTCGCACACGCCGCGCCCCTCGCGCAAAGAACTAGGACTTTGATCTTAGGTTTAGTTCTCCGGGTTGATGGGAGTAAAAGGCTGATCTGAGTCGTCTCCTGTTTCCTCCTGAGCTTCGGCCTGCATTTGATCGAACTCAGCGAGAGTTTCGCGCGCAAAGTTCTGCACCGCTGGGTTTTTGGATTTCTCCGCGATCTCGCGCAGGTACTGTACCGTTTCGTCATCAAACGTGACGTGATCTTTCGCGGTCTTTAGCATTTCCGTATCAAAATCTGCGTTGATGTTCGTTGCCATGCTATCGACCACAATCTTAAGACCATCGATGCCTGAGTTGAGAAGAGCCTTTGCAGCCAAATGTGAATATTGGTCACGCTTGGTCACGAGCTCCTGAAGATAGGGATATGCTTCTGGTTCTGGTACAACTTCTCCAAGCCCAATCCCTACGGAATAATAACCATCCGCATCGCCGCGTTTCGCAGTGTGGTCGTGGAGCATTTCCACGGCGAGGCGCGAGCCTTGATTCGTAATTGCAGCTACCGATGACTCCCGGAGCTGGTCACTACCCTGGTCGAGTTGCTCTCCCAGGTATTTAACTACTTCGTCTTTGCCTACCGTAAGTTCAAGTGCCTCGGCGTAAAGGTCTGTGTCGTCTTTATTGGTAGAGTTTTTGATGAGCTCGACGAGAGACTTCACATTCTCTACACGTCCGCTAATAGCAAGCACTTCTGCATAGAAGCTCTTTTGCTCGGGCTTGGTGTCGGGCGCGGTGAGGAGGTCCTTTACGTTCTTGTAGAAATCCTCGCACCAGCCGCAGTTTGCGGGGAGATTCGTGAACTGGTCGAGGACGAGGTCGTCATAGTCAACGGCACCATCTTTAATAGCTTTGAGCGCCTCTTCTGCGGTCTTGTATCTCTCCACCGCATTACGTTCGTCGTAACTCTCAGTTCCTTCACCGTCGTCATCGCGTCCTAGGTTATTCACGGCGCCGGACTGTGCATCTGCGGGGCCTGCCCCTTGAGAATCAGGGTTGTTGGCACCTCCGCTTTTTGGGGAGGTGCTGACCGAGGCGACGGTAGACCCCGAGGAGGAAGGATCCTTGGAGGAGAGGGCAAACCACAATCCTGCGGCAACTACCACGAGTAAAATAACGGGAAGAAGCTTTTTCATAGGCTCATCGGAACAAATAGACCTTAAGGTTTTAAATGATCTCGGCTATTTGCGAAAGGTTTTCGACTTAAAGGATTTCGCCCCTAACTATTAAGGTTTTCGGCTAACCCCCCGATTTTACATCCTTGAGGATGGCTAAAACGCCTATGAGCCAGCAACCGAGTTCTAAAGTGTATGAACTGTTCAAAGTGGAGCTCGCGCGCCACCTGGCCGAAGCTCATTCTCAGCTCTTAGAGAAGAATCAGGTGCCAAGCTCGGAATGTGTGACCCAGCTTGGCCGGAGCTTTCATACAATTAAGGGAGGCGCAGGGTTCCTCGGTTTTGAGGAAGTTGCCTCTCGGGCGGGTCAGCTCGACCAGCTCCTAAGGAAATCCGGTCAGAGCATTGAAGAAAATCTAGAACAGGTTCGTTCACTGTTAGGGGAGCTTGAGGCCGTCGCTCAATCGTTACCCCTTCGACCCAAGGATACCTCGAGTGCCTGACGCTCTGGTAGTGAGCAGAAGCCCAGAAGAGTTAGGTGCCCTTGAGGCGCTCACTCGATCTGCGGGGTGGCGCGTGAAGTCGTGCTTGGAAACCGAGGTTGCTGAGGAGTGGGCAAGACTTAAACCATTTGGGGTCCTGATCGTAGACCCCACAATCTCGATTCAGGAACAGCTCAAGATTGCGGGCGCTCTATGGGCGAAGAACCCTGTGGCGCCGTTCTTCTCAGTCCAACATGAAAATCGTGCTGAGACGAAGAAGGGAGAGCGAGAAAAGGGGGAGCGGCTCTTCGGTGCAGAGGTAATTCGCGGACCTCGCGCTCATCAGGAGTTGCAGACTCAGCTAGAGGAACTTGCCCGTGAGCGTCAGGACGAAGCGCTGCCTTCTCTAAAAATTATGGTCGTTGAAGACCTCGACGCACCAAGAGACATCATCTGCTCGTATGTTGAAAGCATGGGATATGCGGTGGTGAAAGACGAGCGCTCGGCTGCTCAGGCGTTAAGCCACCTCGAGCTTGATCCTGCGTCTGTCACTTGCATTATCACGGACATTCGAATGCCCGACATGAATGGCAAACAGCTCATCGAGATTGTTCGCCAGCATCCCAAGTTACAGCACTTACCTGTCATTGTACTCACCGCCTATGGAACTGCAGATATGCTTGTCGACTGCCTCAAGGCTGGAGCAAGTGGATTCCTAACAAAGCCACCCAAAAAGGCAGACTTGGTGCGAGAGCTCGCGCGAGCGCAGCGCATTAATCGTCGTAAAAAGAGCCCAAGATTGGCTACGAGTGGTGAGGCAGACGCCCTAAGAGAGATCTTGCTGGAACGTGGTTTTGTATAGCGCGCTGCGTTGGAGGACGTTGTTTTAAATGCGGCGAAACCAACGAAGTCTCATGGGCCCGTCGGGATCCCCTAAGATGTAACGGTGAGGAATTCGAGAGGATATTTTTTTGAGAGGCAGTCTGCGTCTCAGCGAAGAATTCCCTTTAGTTTTGCTCCTTGGGTACCCGAATACCCCCTTGTGCGCATGAAGCTTGAGAGCGCTCTGCTTCTAAAGCCAATCTTAGTTCTTGGATGCAAAAATCATATGAACATGCGAATTATCAAACGAGTCTTTCTCTGCGCCTTCCTGGCAGGAGCTCTCCATAGCGAGTACGTTCTTGCAAATAGCGATACCACCGAATCAACCCCACCGGAGGTAGCACTGAAGCTCCTTAAGGAAGGGAATCTTAGATTTGTGGCCCACAAGTCCCTCGATACCCACGAATCCATGGAAAGGGTCTGGGAGGTCAGCAAGGGGCAGCATCCATTTGCCATTATTCTTTCCTGCGCCGATTCGCGTGTTCCCCCGGAACTCATTTTTGATCAGGGTATCGGTGATCTCTTTGTGGTGAGGGAAGCCGGCAACAATGGTGGCCAGTTTGCCATCGCAAGCATCGAGTATGCGGTGGAGCATCTGGGAGCTAAGCTGATCGTCGTGCTCGGCCATACGAGTTGTGGTGCGGTTAAGGCAGCTCTCTCGACTCCCAAGGGCAGCTCAGCTGGCTCCCCAGCCTTGGATGCTTTGGTGAGCCATCTTCAAATTGGACTTAAAGGGCATGCAATTGAGGCCTCGGATCCTGGTCTTTTCGCCCCGGTATCTGCGAATGTGTCCGCGGCTGCTTCTGACCTTCTTAAGAGCTCCCCGATTCTTGAGGAGCACGTTGCGAAAGGCACCGTTAAAATTGCCCAGGCGGTTTACGATCTGAAGTCGGGTAGGGTCTCGTTCCTCTCTGAGGGATTCTCTTCCCCACGTTCTGAGTCCCCAGCGGATCACCTCCATGAGGCAGGCCTGCGTGCCGCGCACTGAGACTGCTACTGGTGGTCCATAAATCGGCTAGGAGTCTGTCCCGTAGAAAGATAAATCTTCATTTTGGACACAATCCGTAGGTAGGCTGTCCCGTCACCACCACAACATGCAGTGGTAGAATTTTTCTACGGGACAGACTCCTAGGCGTAGTTCAAGTTTGGCGCGAGCCACTTCTCGGCCTCTGCTACTGCCATACCCTTGCGCACCGCGTAGTCTTCAACCTGGTCCTTGCTAATTCTACCGAGACCAAAGTAGTGCGATTGAGGGTGAGAGAAGTAGTACCCAGAAATCGCGGCTGCCGGATACATGGCGAAATTCTCGGTGAGCTGAACTCCCACATTTCGCTCCGCATCAAGGAGCGCGAAAAGCTTGCGCTTCTCGGTGTGGTCGGGGCAGGCCGGGTAGCCTGGGGCGGGCCGAATGCCTTGGTATTGTTCCTTGATGAGCTCGCGGTTCGTAAGGGCCTCATTCTTCGCGTATCCCCATAATTCACTACGGACGATACCGTGCAAACTTTCGGCGAAGGCCTCAGCGAGCCGGTCAGCGAGGGCCTTAATCATGATGCTACTGTAGTCATCGAACTCTTTTTCGAAGCGTTCAACAATGCGCTCGATGCCCGCCCCGGCAGTTACTACAAAAGCGCCTACATAGTCGGTAAGACCCGTCTCCTTTGGCGCGATAAAATCGGAGAGTGCCAAATTCGACTGGCTATCAGTTTTGCGAGATTGCTGGCGAAGTGTGGAGAGACGGCAAACCACGGAGCTGCGCTTTTCGTCGCTGTAAACTTCGATGTCATCGCCTACGCTGTTGGCGGGGAAAAGACCCGCAATGCCGTGCGCGCTGATGAGTTTTTCATCCACAATTCGACGCAGCATAAGTTTCGCATCGTCGAATAACTGCCGCGCCTGCTTTCCAAAATTAGGCGAGTTGAATATGGCGGGGTAACTTCCTTTGAGCTCCCACGCCATAAAAAACGGAGTCCAGTCAATTGACTCAATAAGTGATTCGACCGGGAAGTCCCGGTACACGCTCACCCCTGGTTTGAGAGGTGCGGGTGGAGTGTAGGAATTCCAATCGATTTTAAGACGGTTGGCTCGCACTTCAGCAAGAGGAGCGTATTCTCGCGACGAGTGCCTCGATTTATGATCTTCGCGCAAGAGACCGTAGTCTCTCGCAATTTCTGCCTTGAATGCATCTCGCTGATCCGGGCTCAAGAGACTTCCCACCACCGGCACCGACCGCGATGCGTCCGTTACATGCACCGTGGGTCCGCTGTATTCCGGCGCAACTTTTACGGCCGTGTGGCGCTTTGAGGTTGTCGCGCCCCCAATTAAAAGTGGCAAAGTAAATTTGCGCTTCTCCATTTCTCTGGCGACAAAAACCATCTCATCCAGTGAGGGAGTAATGAGGCCGCTTAATCCCACGATATCGGCCTTTTTCGACTCAACGGCGTCTAAAATAGTATGGCTTGAAACCATCACGCCGAGGTCAATTACTTCGTAGCCGTTGCACGATAAAACAACCCCTACGATGTTCTTGCCAATGTCATGGACGTCGCCCTTTACGGTAGCAAGCACAATGCGGGCGGCTTTGCGCGTGTCTGCGTTCTTCGCCTTCTCAGCCTCCATGTAGGGCATAAGGTGCGCCACGGCGCGCTTCATAACGCGGGCACTTTTTACGACTTGAGGTAGGAACATTTTGCCTGCGCCGAAGAGGTCGCCGACAACATTCATTCCCGCCATGAGTGGGCCCTCAATCACAGAAAGGGGCTTATCATAGTTTTTGCGAGCTTCTTCCGTATCAAGGTCGATGAAATCTACAATTCCCTTGATCAGTGCATAGGAAAGGCGCTCATCAACAGGTTTCGTCCGCCAGTCATCTTTCGCCACTTGAATTGCGCCGCTCTCGTGGTGTTTTACCGTTTCGGCAAAACTCACCAGTCGCTCCGCCGCATCAGGGCGTTTGTTGAGCAGCACGTCTTCAACCATGGTGCGGAGTTCTTCGGGGACGTCTTCGTACACGGCGAGCTGGCCCGCGTTAACGATTCCCATATCAAGTCCTGCACGGATTGCGTGATAGAGAAACGCCGAGTGCATGGCTTCGCGAATTACATCATTTCCACGGAACGAGAAGGAGATGTTGCTAACTCCACCACTTACTTTCGCTTCGGGGAGGTTGTCCTTTATCCAGCGAGTCGCTTTCATAAAAGCAACGGCGTAGCCGTTGTGCTCTTCTATGCCCGTGGCAACAGTAAGAATGTTGGGGTCAAAAATAATATCCTCACGCGGGAAGCCAATTTCCTCGGTGAGAATGCGATAGGCTCGCTCACAAACCGCTATCTTACGCTCAAAACTGTCCGCTTGGCCCTGCTCATCAAACGCCATTACGACTACGGCAGCGCCATACTGGCGAATTTTTCGGGCCTGCTCCTTAAAAACTGCTTCGCCTTCTTTAAGACTAATTGAATTAACAATGCCTTTGCCCTGAATGCACTGCAGCCCCGCCTCAAGCACTGACCACTTTGAGGAATCCACCATGACGGGGACGCGCGAGATGTCGGGCTCAGAAGCGATGAAGTTAAGAAAGCGCTTCATGAGCTGCTCGGAATCGAGGAGCCCTTCATCGAGGTTAATGTCGATTACCTGAGCGCCTCCGTCGACTTGGCCTTTCGCGACCTGCAGGGCTCCATCCCACTGATCTTCCTTAATCATCTTGGCGAACTTGCGTGAGCCAGTGACGTTCGTTCGCTCACCGATGTTTACGAAGTTGCTAAGAGAGTTGACGACCAAAGGCTCAAGTCCACTTAACTGCAATCCCGGACGCCTCTTGGGCGAGGTACGAAGTTTTGGTTTCCGGTCGGCAAGGAGACGCGCAAGTTCTTGCGTATGCTCCGGAGTAGTGCCGCAGCAGCCACCGACGATATTAACCGAGTTATCGGTGAGAAACTCCCCGATCTGTTCAGCAAATTCACGGGGAGTCTGATCGTATTCTCCAAACTCATTGGGCAGTCCCGCATTTGGATAGGCGCTCACCGCGGTGTCTGCAACGCGGGAGAGCTCGTGCAGGAATGGCCTCATTTGCTTGGCGCCGAGCGCACAGTTGAGGCCTACGCTAAGAAGGGACGGAGCGTGGGAGATAGAGATCCAAAATGCCTCGGTAGTCTGCCCAGAAAGGGTGCGGCCACTCTGGTCGGTGATGGTCCCGGAGACCATCACCGGCAATCGTACTCCCGAAAGGCGCTCCTCTTCGCTAATTGCGTAAAGTGCGGCTTTTGCATTGAGGGTATCAAAGATGGTTTCAACGAGTAGGATATCCGCGCCTCCGTCTCGGAGGCCCCTAATACATTCTTGGTAGCCACTGACTAATTCGGAGAAGGAAATAGCGCGATAGCTTGGATCTGCGACGTTCGGAGAAATTGAAGCCGTGCGGTTTGTTGGGCCAAGAGCGCCTGCAACAAAGCGCGGCTTTTCGGAGTCCTTCCTGGAGAACTCGCGGGCAGCTGCTTTTGCAAGGGCCGCGCCTTCCTTATTCAGCTCATAGGAGCAGCTTTCGGTGCCATACTCGGCTTGAGAGACGTGATTACTGATAAAGGTGTTGGTGACAATAATGTCGGCCCCCGCAGCCAGAGTCTTGGAGTGGATTTCTCGGATTATTTCTGGCTGAGAGAGGGTCAGAATATCGGTATTTCCCTTCAGGTCCTTTGCCAGGTCCGTAAAGCGGGTTCCTCGATATTCTTTCTCTGAAAGCTTGTAGGTTTGGACCTGAGTGCCCATCCCACCGCCGAAGATGAGAGTGCGGGAGCGAAGTAGTATCTTAAGTTGTTCAAGCATGTTGCCCTCGATTCTACAGAGATTTGCGAGGATTGCGAGTCCTAACGACGACTCTCAGTGAGTAGCTCCGAGGAGCTGCCGCGCCGAGAGGCTTCGCTGCTACTCGCCTACGCTCCCAAAGTGGCGAATGAGAGCAACTGCCTGCTGGGCTTCGATGTTCGACCGGCTCTCGAGATGTCTAATAACTCGCTCTTGGCAGCCTTGGTCTAGGTGCTGTAGTGCCATGAGCTGATGGGTCAAGACCTCTTGAATCACAAGACGGAAGAAGAAGATTTTAGCGAGGAGTTCGCGAAGATATGCGGATTCCAAATCCGCTGTCTTAAAGGGAGAGGAGATTTGATAGTATTGTTGTTTCGCCAGTCGCACGCGGTCCAGGGACTGAATGGCCTCCGGGGTAGCATGCGGCACGACCTCAAGGCGCCCTCTTAGCTCAAAGACTAATTTAGTCTCAGTAGGGGCGTGCGGTGGCCTCCGTATCCAATGAGGATCCACGTAGTGCTCGCCAATTCGAAAAACAAAGCTCGCGGGTAGTGAGTGGATTGCGGCTTCGAGGACTTCGCCGCGCGAACGCGGGAGGTGGCTCTCAAGAGTTGCCGTCCCATCAGCGAGCCGGGTGACGATAACAGGAACGGAAAGAGAGGAGGCAGCTGCACGCACCTCCCCGACTGATACCAGAGCATTTGACCCTGGAATCCAGGCGAGCGCATCCTCGAGAGTAAGCTGCCGGGGGGCGGTAGCGGCCGATTCTGAAGTGAATGAAGATTCTAGGGCCATAGTGCAAAAGTGGCTTTAAGAAATGATAACCATAAGGCATGGCTACTACTCGAATAGAGCCCTACGAGAATCTCCTAAGATGCAGTACGCCGTGTCCCAAGAACCTTGACGGTCTCTTTCGTACCAAAAGAGGCTCCAATCATCATCCTCTCTAACCGGTCTGACGAACTGGATAGGTGAAAGGTTAAGGCGTTTCTCAAGAGACCGAATGGTCTTTAGCTGATGCGAGCAGGCGATGCAATCATCACGTCGCTACAGGTGAGAAAAGAGCTTGGGCTCGAGGTTGTTGGAGTTGGAGGGGTAGCATGATTAGGTTTGGAGTTTCCTTTGTTGCGTGGATGGTTTTTGGAAACTGGGTCTACGACGAGGTCAAGGTTTCTTTCCCCGCGGCGGTCCCCGCCATTGACTCCGCCATGGACGCGATAGCAATTCCCACTCACGACCAGTGGGACAAGAAGAAGATTGTTTCAGCAGTCAATCAAGTTGGGACGGCGCTCAATAAACTGGGAGTTCCCAGTTTTCCTGAACTTGCGGATATCGAGCTTGCTCTAGGAGCTCCAGGAGTGGGGGATAAGGTGAAGCAAGCGCGTGCCTCGCAAGCGGATAGGCAGGGCTTTGAGCGCTTTTAATAAGGCATCTCAGAGATGCAGTGTGAGCGACGTTCCTAAAATCTGAGAAAGCACGAGCGGCACGAAGGGATATGCGGAATATCCTTTCGTGCCGCTTCTTTTTTACTCCCTAAAGTTCTTAAGCGCCTCGATGCGGTCCTCAAGGGCGGGATGCGAAGAGAATAGCGCAAGAGCTCCCATGCGTTTGCCGCTGATCTTCATCGTGGCCAGTGACGCGTGCGGCTCCCCGACTTGTGCGTATTCTTGCGTGCGCTTTAGGAACTCAAGAGCGCGAATCATTTTCTCGCGGCCCACAAGCTTTGCGGCTCCCGCGTCGGCATGAAACTCTCGCTTTCTGGAGAATGCCATTACCACCATCGAGCCAAGAATGCTGAGCAAGATGTCCAGCACAATGGTAACGAGCATTCTTACCAAAGCAGCCTGCTCTTCCTTTACTGCCTGCGACGCGGCGAATCCGATGACGCGCGCAAGGAACATCACGAAGCTATTCACCACACCTTGCAAGAGCGTCATGGTGACCATGTCGCCATTGCGAATGTGGGCAACCTCGTGTGCGGCGACGCCTTCGAGCTCCGTGCGATCCATGCTTTGGATAATTCCGGAAGAGAAGGCAACGAGAGCGCGGCTCTTGGTGGGGCCGGTTGCAAAAGCATTTATCTCGGGGCTGTCGTAAACTCCCACTTCGGGGGTGGGGAGGCCCGACGTTTGCGCGATGCGCTCAACCATAGTGTGGAGCCACGCAAGTTCTGGGTGGCTCGATGGGGTGATGACCTTCACTCCCATCATCCACTTGGCCATGATTCGTGAGATGGCAAGCGAGATGAAGGAGCCGGCAAAACCCCATACCAAACAGAACGCCAGAAGCGCCTCGTAGTCAATTCCGGAGGAAGTGAGATAAGGGCGGACGCCAAGGACGTTAAGCAAAATAGAGATCGTGGTAACGATCAGGATGTTGGTGGCAAGGAAAAGAAAAATTCTCTTCAACATAAGGTAAAACTCTCCACGAAAGAAAAATCGACTTGGCTGCGCGCCTCTCCAAAACCCGACAACACGAGTTTAGGATTGTCAGCCAGCTCGGGCGAAATGCCCTCTCAAACTTGAATAGCACGCTCAGAAATAGTAATCACTTTTTTCTCTATTTCAATATCGATTGTGCTCCAATTGCACCCTTTTCTGGCAGTGTACCTCGATGGCATTTTCAGCACAAACGCCATTTATATTGGCTCTTGTGGGCTAGTTATATATCGAGTTGCGGCACGATTCCGATACATAGATAAAAACGATGATAAACTCTCGAATGAGAAATGTAGCGCACGGAATCTTTAGATGAATATTCAACTCCATTTTTATTTTTCTCGCTAGTTGCGAGTGAACTGTCGACGCTCTCTTTGTCCGAGGCGTAGGATAGCTCACATGAACGCAGAGCCGAGTGTGACTCTCGTGCGAGGAGCGTTCCGTATCAAAAGGGAAGGAAACATATGGTTGCTGTAGCAAAAGAATATATTTCAAATCGGGTGCGTGCATGCGTGGCAGGAGCTGCCATTCTTGCAGGTTGTCTTGGCGCTTCGTCTGCACGTGCAGAGACCTTGGACGATATGATTTCGCCAGTCTCGAACCCTGTAAACTTCGAAGATCCGCGCATCATGAGCGATGTGAGACCGATATTTTTGTACCACAAGCTCTCCGAGGATTTTGTAACGCAGGGCGGCGATGTGAGAATTTTTGCATTACAAGCTCGTCTCAAACTAACCGACAATCTCGCTTTTATTGCGACGAAGGATGGCTGGGTAGATTTTAATCCTGATGCGGTTCTTAACGATGAGAGCGGTATTGCGGATGTCGGAGTCGGTTTCAAGTACGCTTTCTATCAGGACGTGGCAGCTGGCCAAATCTTCACTGGCGGACTTCGCTATGAAATTCCTGTGGGAGATGAAGACGTTCTTCAAGGGCAAGGAGACGGGGTTTTCAATCCCTTCGTCAGCGGCGCAGTTGCTCTTGGCCCAGTTAATGTCATGGCAGCAACGGGGTTCCGCCTACCCATCTCAGATGGAGATAGCACCTTCTATGACTTGGACTTACATGTCGATACGAAGCTTGGCTGGTTCTATCCTCTTGTGGAATTTAATCTTGTTCATGTCATGGACGCAGGGAACAGACTTCCTATTGCGGATGAAGGCCAGGATTTCTTCAACTTTGGAGCCTCGAACTCTGAAGGTGAGAACATGATTACGATGGCAATTGGTGCGAGAGCGAAGCTTTCTGATTCGCTTTCACTTGGACTTGCCTATCAGTTCCCGCTTGATAAGAGTGAAGGTTCGCGCGTAACTGATTGGAGAGTTACCACTGACCTCATTTATAATTTCACGATCTAGTTTTTCAGTTCGCCCTCGTTACCTGATACCTCCACGGGTGCGAGGATTGTGTCCCGTAGATACTTAAATCTTCGATTTGGACACAACCGAGGGGGGGCTGTCCCGTTGCCACCGCCGTGGGTGGTGGCAAAAATTTTTCACGGGACAGACCCCCAGGGCAGATTGAGATACTCTAAGTGGCGA
>JBIKWF010000101.1:0-16834 GCA_044356455.1 Bdellovibrionota bacterium
CGAGGCTTGTTTTGCCCTCGGAATTCCCTTGCCGCTCAAAGATGCTGATGAATTCGCGCTTCAGCTCATCCCTAAAGTTGGAGATTCTGTTTCCCAAGCACTCCTCTCCAAGAAAGGGGAAATCTGTGCTGCGGCCGCAAGATTGCCCTCGCATGAGAGCTGGAGGGCCTTTCTCGTCGCCAAAGGCGTCGGACCCGCGTTGGCAAAAGAACTTGATAAGTTCATTGCGGTCTCCCCACACTCACGATGCACAAACTAAAAAGCTCGCCTTTCTAGCAACTTACCTATTTTTTAAAAATCTATGTCACACTCCCAAGAATGTGCTAATAACACTTCTTGAGTTCGCTGGCGCGTGGGTGGTCAGCGGATGCTGTTGCGCGAGCATACAGTTCTCACCCCCCAATAAGCAGTGAGCTCCTTAGAAAAATAAGGATTGTCTAGGGAGCTCACTCACCCATTTTTCTCATCTTCCCATCCAACTCCTATTCGGGAACCTTTCAGAAAGGATACTCCCTGAACTCAGTGCTCTTGGTGTTTGATTTAATCTGTCAAAAAACCACCGCTGGCACCTGGATCACAGAGAGAAGAATTGAAATATCGCGCCTTATCAAAGGTTCCCTAGGTAGGGCGCGCCGTCCCCGGCGTGCCGCAACAAATGCCGCCGGGCATCCACGGACCGGTTCTCTTGCACAACCAGTTCGGTGGACAAATACATGCTACGTGCCGGGACGCAAGATCTTGCGGCACCGCGGGGCTTGTCGCGGCGCCGCCTACTGGCAGAGACGGAACGCGGCGCCCTACCTAGAAGCCGCGACGCTGCCGTAAGGCGTAGGCGGCTTCGCGTTACTTGAAAGCTATTGAATAACGCAGAGGAGAAACAGGACAGGAAAAGCCCTATCTCTAGTTTTTCGGAGGTTACCCAGTAGTTCGAGGCCCTCTCATCTCAGACGCGTATTCGACCCCTTGTATTGAACACAAGTGGGATAGGATATTGCCTCTCAAGTACCCATGCTTACTACTAGATCATTTTTCTCCCGCAGGTTCTGGACTCTCCTTGCAGTCCTTGTTGTCACCCTGGCTGCCTTCGGAACCTATTTTTATCGCTACGCTCAGCCCGCATTTTTTTTCTGGGACGAGAACTATCATGTGGCGAGCGCCCAAAAATATTTGCATGGGGTATACTTCATGGAGGCGCACCCCCCTCTCGGTAAACAGCTTATCGCCCTCGGCGAATGGCTCTTTCATCCCAATGCGGATACCACTCAGTTTCTTGGTACTGATCACGCCAAGAACACACCGGAAGGTTACTCCTTTGAGGGGTACCGATTTTTCCCTGCACTGCTCGGTTGGCTAACCGCCCCTATTCTCTTTTTTATTTTTCTGCGCATCACAAGACGCCCCCTGTGGGCTGGTCTCTTTTGTTCGCTCTATATATTTGACACCGCACTCATCGTGCATGCGCGCGGCGCCATGCTGGAGGGTCCACAGCTCTTCTTCATCGCCCTGATGGTGCTGTGTTTTATGCAGGTGTGGCGCCGCGTTAGTGAGGCGGGCCGAGCGCATGGGGCGGGACTGCTGTGGTGGAGCCTTGGGACAGGCGCGTGCTTTGGGGCGATAATGGCGACCAAGGTGAACGGACTTATTTTTGCTCCTCTGCTTGCAGCCCCGCTGCTCCTTCTTAGAGATGCAAAGTGGGGAAAGGGGCTCGCCGCCTGTCTGCTCTCGCTGCTCGGCGCAATGCTTACCTACCTACCTCCTTGGTACGTGCATTTTTCTTTAGGCACCTCTATTAACACCCAGCTTCCCGACCGCGGGCTCTATCAGGCCTCACGCGAATACCGTGAAGCACTGAAAGAGAAAAAAACTGATTCTCTCGCTCTTTTCCCTACGTTCCACCGTGACTCGCTCGCATTTGTTGCGCACTACCAAAAAGGAGTCCCGAAGCTCAATCTTTGCAACAAGGATGAAAACGGAAGCCCCGCCTGGTGGTGGCCTTTGGGCGGGCGCTCTATTAACTATCGCTGGGAACGGGACGGCGAAGCGACTCGCTATCTCTTCTTACAATCCAATCCCGCGGTATGGTTTCTTGGCCTTGCCGGTATTCTAGGAAGTCTGGCCTTGCTGTTCGGAAGTTTTGTTTCAAGGGGGCGGCTCAAGCTTAAACAACCTGCGCTGATGTCGATTTTTGCGTCTCTCTATCTTGGATACATGGCAGTGATGCTACAGCTTCCACGCGTCATGTATCTGTATCATTATTTTATTCCCCTCCTTATAAGCTTCTTCTTAAGCGCCTTGGTATTTGTCGAATTGAGATCGCTTTTAAACTGGCGCCTTACTCCCTCGAGAAAGACGGCCCTCCTTCTTGGGATGACCATGGTTATCTTGGGAGGCTTTGTATATTTCCGGCCACTTGCCTATTCCCTTCCGCTTACGCGCAGCGAAGTTGAAAGCCGAGCATGGCTGAGTGTCTGGGATCTGCGCTGCCCGGCTTGCGAGCGGACAAATCGTATTGCAAGCCCAACGTGCGATCCAAAAGTGAAGGATGCCCCTGATGTCGCTATCAACGGGATAAGGGCTGATTCAGGGACGCAGGAGTGGGGAGACCCCCAGCAAGACACCAGCGTTGAGGAACGCCCGATAGTCGTAAAGGGGATCCCCTATTCCAGTGCAATAGGAGTACATGCCTATTCTTCTCTCAAATTTAAGCTAAATCGGAAGTACGCTCATTTCTCAGGTAGTGTCGCGCTACCTGATTACCTTGCCGAGAAGCCCCAGGGAGGCGGTACGGTCATCTTTGAAATATACGCGGATGGCGAGAAGCGCTGGCAAAGTCCCGTAGTGAAGGTCTCTGAAGATCCGGTGGCATTCTCGGTTCCATTAGGCACGTCTGCTGAGAAAAATGCGCAGATACTTGAGCTTGTGGTTCGGGATGCAGGAGATGGAAATACGAATGACCATGCCGTGTGGCTAAACCTGACGCTTAGCGAATAGTGCCTTAAACTTCTATTTCCGTCGTTTCCCTCCCTTAGTGTTCTTTGTGTTCTTAGTGGTTGTTTTTACAAACCACTAAGAACACAAAGAACACTGTTGTTTCTAGAATTGCTCCTTCCTCACCCCGCAAGCTCTGCGCACTCCGAAACACCCCTACTCCATAGACCTAGGGGGTGACGATAACTGGCACCCAAGGAGAACAAAAATTGCCCCAAGTGCCATCAAACGGTTAGCTCTGGTGCCGTTACCTGTCGTTTTTGGCATGCGACTTGCCTTTTAGGTCCTTATCGAAGCGTGCGCCGAGTGCCCGTTCATTAGCTCTACGCGCTTTGCTGATTTTGACGCATCAATGAATAGAAGTAGTGGAGACAGTCTATGGGATCAAGCAGACAAACACCCGCATCAACGCTCGACCAGATTAAAGATTTACTCCTTACCCCTATTCCTCTCTTTGGAAAGCCACAAAGAAGGACAGGCGTGAATCGTAGAAGGTCTCCCCGCAGGGCAGACGCCGAGCGCGCACCTGCCCCCTCAGCCTTTCACTTGACTGGTCCACTGGAGAAAGGCGCCTATACGAAATTTGCAATTGGCGGCGAAGATATCGTGATAGATGCCAATACCTGGATTTTTGGAGAATTCCGATTAGGCTCTATTGCCGTCGTCAAGGGCGAGCGGATTGGGTCTCAAAACTTTGCAAAAAAATTTACTATAAGTTAGAGAGTGCGGCGCGAGCTCCTCGGTGCCAAGTTCCAAGCCGGAGCTGCTCTTTTCAATCCAAACTTTCACGGTAGAAGATTCTTCGTAAATTGGGAGCACTGGCTCTCTACTAGAGGTCAGACTGCAATCCAGACCAAACTGCGATCAAGTTGCCGCATCACCATGAGGCAACAGCTCCTCATGAGATCAGAGCTCTCAGCGAAGACAAGGTGCCCACATTCGATTCTAACGACTACCCGAAATAGAATCGGACGTGGGATTCACCCTGGCGATAGGTTTTATCGGATGTTTTATCAAAGAAATGGTTGCGAAACTCTTGCCTCGAGAAGCGAAAACAAGCGCTCGTGAGATTCATGCTCTTCTTTTTCAAGTCCCTGCAACTTTAAGGCGCTGCAACTTTAAGTCCCTTCGGCGCACTCCCGTGTGGGGGTCTCTCTTAGTCGGCGAAAATACTCGCTGACTTGGAGAGATTCCCATCGTGGGGGTTCTCGTTCCAGACCTGCAGAAAGAGGAAACATCATGGATGAACACGGTTCGGATAAAAACGGTGCAGATGAGCGCAGCGCGGCTGCGGGAAGCTCTGCTCTTGGTATCGAAGAACAGAGTCACGGCGGTCCCCTTGATCCTACCTTGAACGACTACTGGCTGTACTTCGAGCGTGGAACTCTGTTCCTCATGCACATCATCTCGCGCGAGCGCGTCGGACTGAGCGGGCACACCGAAAACTCGGTTTGCCTTCGCAGCAAGGCTCAGGATAGCCGTCAGGAAGTGACGGCGTACCTTGAGTACCGGGGCGATAGTCAGATCAAGGTAATCCTCGCGGGAGGTTCGCTGCGGAAAAGCGCGACCGACCCGAAGCGCTATCGGTCGGCAGTTGTCGTGCTTCCGCACATCGTCGCTGACAGCTGGTATCCGATGCCGGACAAGGCAGGCGCTTCAGCTTAGAGGGAAAGCAAAGAGAGACCGGCGATTTGCAAGACAGTTGGGCCGGGACGCCCTTCTACACTCTCCGGAGTGCGCCGCGATCGTCTACCAAGAGGCCAATCGCATTTTGCGGTTCTACATGCCAGGGCGTCCCACCCAAATTTTTGAAGGACAACCACTAAGAACACTAAGAACACAGAGAAACACGACGAGGAAGAAAAGATGGAGGCTTTCAGAGACTCCCTAGCAGTCTTCTATGCGCGGGAGCTCACCTTCTATTTGCAGCTTCGAGCCCGCCACAATTCCAGATTTCGCCGCAGTACCTGCACGAAGCTCGACGACGTATTGACTCGGCTCTTCAATGGAACGGGAGATTTCGTTTAAAGGTGGGACGTCTGACAGGACGCCCACTACGGTGAAGGTGTGATCGAGGAAGACCATATCAAGAGACAAGAGTGTGTTTCTCATCCAGAAACGCTGAACTTCAGAGCGGGGAAAAAGGAAAATCATCGCTCTATTCTCTGGGAAGTCCTCTAATCGGCGAAACATGAGTCCCTCTTGGCGTCCCTGACACGTATTTCGCACTTCAAAGTCAAAAGCAGCGGCCGCACTGTTTTTGCCCTGGAATGCTCCGCGCAGGAGCACAGGGCGATTTACCCACCAGCCGTAACCCTGAATAGCCCCCACACACAGGGCTACTATCAGAAGAATTACAACTATTTGCTTTGCCGCTCGCTCAAATCGCTTAGCATTTGTTCCCATTGCGGAACGGTACCTATTCACTAAGCACCTTACAAGAGAATGGATGCCTTAACGCCATGGAGAAAGGCTGGCGCGACTGGCTCTTGGCCTCCGATGAGACTCTCGTGAGCCGCCAGATGCCTCTCAAGTCATTTTTACCTAAGGAGCATCTGAAAAACTCCCCCTCCGCGTACTCAGCGTCCTCCGCGTTATTTAAAAACTATTGAATAACGCGGAGGACGCAGAGTACGCGGAGGGAAAACAGGAAAAAAAAAGTTCCTTTTCGTGGTTTTTCAGAGGCTCCCTAAGTCTGGGGGTTGACCAAACTCCTACTCATTTAGTAGGAATTGCGCATGTTGGTTCGAATACTCTCTTTTACTGCGCTTGCCGCCTCCCTCTTGGCCCTATCTTATCTTTGGTCTGCGCCTAGCCTCGCTGACACAAAAATACCGACCGCATCACTACGCTCTTCTCCTCTTAGGGTGGGACACTTCCCCAATATCACCCATGCGCAAGCGGTTATTGGGCACGCGCTTTCTGACCGCGCGGCCAAAGATGGCAAAAGCCAGGGATGGTTTGAAAAAGAGCTAAACGCCCCCGTCGAATGGTACACCTACAATGCTGGACCAAGCGCTATGGAGGCGCTCCTTGCCGGCTCTATTGATGTCTCCTATGTCGGGCCAAATCCTGCTCTTAATGCCTTTGTAAAGTCTCAGGGTAAGTCCCTCAAAGTCATAAGCGGCTCGGCGCTTGGCGGTTCAGCACTGGTAGTTCATAAGGGGCAAGGCATCGACAACCCCGAGAAGCTGAGGGGCAAAAAGATAGGCACTCCACAGTTTGGCAACACTCAGGATGTGAGTGCTCGCTCTTGGTTTGTAAAAGCTGGCATGACTGTTACCCAAACAGGAGGGGACGTTTTCATTGTTCCTACTGCGAATCCTGACCAGCTCGCCCTGTTTCTTAGCAAGGATTTAGATGCAGTATGGACGGTAGAGCCATGGGTATCGCGCCTTGAGGACGAGGCCGCAGGGGAAGTGCTCGTCAATGAGTCCTCGGCCCTCACGACAGTGCTCGTCGCAAGCACCAAAGCCCTGACGGAAAAACGCTCGCAGATTGAACAGTTCGTAAAGGCTCATCGCGCTCTGACGGAGTGGATGAAGAGTCACACCCAGGAGGCTCATGAACTCCTCAATGAAGGACTTAAAGCCGAGACCTCGCGCGCTATGCCGCTTGAGCTTATCAAGAAGAGCTGGGGCCGCATTACCTTTACCTCCGCAATCAAGTCCTCTGAATTTAGTGATTTTATGATTAAGGCTCAGCAGGTAGGCTTTATGCGTGATGCCCCAGACGTCTCTAATATTGTAGAGACAATACCGTGAGAACTATCGCTCCCCGTATTGAGCTGCGCTCGGTATCGAAAGTCTTTTCCACGGCTCGTGGTCCTCTTGAGGCGCTTTCCCCAACAAGTCTTTCTGTTCATGCCGGTGAATTTTTGTGCCTTTTTGGTCCCAGCGGCTGCGGAAAAACTACCGCTCTCAATATGATTGCAGGCCTTAGTGAGCCCACCGCAGGCCAGGTATTTATCAATGGTACGCCTGTCCGTGGCCCTGGACGCGACCGCATGATGATGTTTCAAGAGTCGGCACTCTTTCCGTGGCGCTCAGCGCTGGGGAACGTGCTTTTTGGGCTCGAGTTCGTTCCCAACCTTGGGAAACAAGAACGCCTTCAAATCGCGCGCGAGCATTTGCAGCTTGTAGGCCTTCGTGGTTTTGAGAACCATTTTGTTCATCAGCTTTCAGGCGGCATGAAACAACGCGTGGCTCTTGCGAGAGCTCTCGCTCCGCAGCCTCACATTCTATTAATGGATGAGCCTTTTGCTGCCCTTGACGCGATGACGCGTGAGCAGCTGTACGCCGACCTTCAGAGAATTCTTGCGGAACGTGACATGACGGTTGTGCTGGTAACTCACAATGCGCGCGAAGCGGCGTGCCTCGCGACTCACGTTGCCGTGCTCCAGCCAAGGCCAGGGAGAGTAAAAGAAATTATTGATATCCCTCTCCCCCGCCCTCGCGACATTAATGACGTAGCAGTGGCGCGAGCAGCACAAGCAATTTCGGCATCACTCCGATCCTCTCTTCAAGAACCACAGGTAGTATGGGACGAACAGCGCTCTATCAACTCGTAACTTTTGGCTCCCTGCTTGGGCTGTGGGAACTTTCGGTGTACCTGGGGTGGTGCGACGCATTCTTTTTGCCCCCTCCTTCCGCTATCGGAAGCTACCTGTGGAGCGCCCTGCAAGATGGCACACTACTTCGAGCAACCGGTGTCACGTTTGCACGCCTGTTAATTGGCTTTGGCATTGGCGTAGTTCTCGGCATTCCTCTTGGAGTTGCAGTAGCATATTCGCGCTATTTTTCAGCAACGATTGGAGCTCTGGCCTCAGGCCTCCAGGCACTTCCCAGCGTATGCTGGATTCCGCTTGCTCTTCTATGGTTTGGCCAGACTGAATCGGCGGTAATCTTTGTCGTAACTATGGGTACCTTGTGGTCGATTGTCATTGCGGTAGCGGATGGTATCCGCTCAATTCCTCCACTCTTCGTGCAAGCAGCGCGAACCATGGGCGCCTCAGGAACTGCGCTTCTGTGTAAGGTGACTTTGCCGGCCTCTCTGCCGATCGTGCTCTCCGGCATGCGTCAGGGCTGGGCCTTTGCGTGGCGCTCACTTCTTGCGGCTGAAATCTTCGTTACGATTCTTTCGGGATTTGGCCTTGGGCACCTTCTCCATTACGGGCGGGAACTCCACGCCATGGACCAAGTTTTTGGCATCATGGCCCTAATACTTGGAGTGGGATTAGCGACCGAGGCACTGCTCTTTGGGGCTCTTCAAACCCAAATTAAAAGGCGCTGGGGATTCGCTTCTTAGCCCCTCGTAAGGAACGTGCCCGCGCAAAACTACTTCATGCGAATGTCACTAAGGAATTTCTTCGCAGTCTGGTCGAGAGCAGCTGCCTGCTGCGCCAGGCTGCCTGAACCAGAGAGTACCTGCTCAGATCCCTGACTCGTTGCCTGTGCCGCTACAGAAAGTGCTGCGATGGTATCCTGCACACGCTCCGTCGCATGTGCGGCCTCGGTAATATTTCGGCTAATTTCCGCAGTCGCGCCGCGCTGCTCGTTGACGGAGCAGGAAATCGCCTCAGAACTTTTACTCATGCGCTGAATTGTTTCGCCGATGTTGCCGATTGCGCCAGCAACGTTACCTGTCGTCTCCTGAATCTCCCGAATTTCTGCATTCACCTCTTCGGTCGCTTTGGCCGTTTGCTGAGCTAAATCCTTGACCTCTCCCGCAACAACAGCAAAACCTTTACCCGCCTCACCGGCTCTCGCCGCTTCTATGGTCGCATTCAGGGCGAGCAAATTGGTCTTTTTTGCAATTTGAGAAATAAGGCGGACTACTCCATCAATCCGCTGCGAGGCTTCGAGTAACTTATTTACCGTCGTCGTCGCAGCCTTTCCTTCGGCCACCGCAGAGGCTGCAATGTGGGTAGACTCGTCCACCTGACGCCCAATTTCACCAATCGAGCTTGTCAGCTGCTCAGTCGCGGCCGCCACTCCCCTCACGTTACTTGCCGTGCTTTCCGACTCTCTGACGACGACCTCCACTCGCTCAAGAGCTTCACTCGCATGCGCACTCATACTTTGCGCCGTGGCTTTCATCTCTAAAGAGGAACTTACGACGCCCTCTACCACTCCCTGCAGAGTTCCTTCGAACTCCTCGGCAAGCCCGAGCCGCATTTCTTCGGCTTGCTGCAGAGAGTGCGCCTGAGCCGCCATATCATCCTCTGCCGCATTTATCAGAATAGCAGCATTTCGAAACGCCCCAGGCATGCCCCGAAGCACCACGCGCCGGTAGAACTCCCCGCGACTCGCACTCGCGAGCGCCGCCCCTGCCTCGCGCACAAAGCCGTCTACGACATCGAGGGTTCGGTTAATGAGAATACTGAGCTGCTCAAGTTCTGGACCAAAATGGGCGTGGCCCGTGAGCCGAGCTTCAAAGTCTCCCTTGCTCGCCGCATCAAGCACGCGCGTAGCTTCACGAATCCAAGTCGCATCAAGAGATTCTTCCCGAACCGAAGGTGAAAATCCTTCTGATCCCGAGGGCAACTCATGCAGAGTCGTTTCCATGGATAGCTCCTACTGTGAAAGTGAAAAGACGAATTCTGGGTAACTCACCTTATTCTCCGCGAGCGTCTGAAGCAGCGCTGAGGTGGAAGCCGCAATTCCTTGTTGCTTCTCGCGATGCTTCTCTTCTTCGCGCTTAAGAGCCTGATAGAGCGGAATCATCGCCTTTACGGCATCCCTGTCAGGGCAGCGGCGACTTGAATGATATCCCACCACTTTCCCCTCGTGATCGAAGGAAGGAGTCACATGCGCGAAAACCCAATAGTGGTCTCCATTTCGCGCCATATTGACGACATAGGCAAAAATTTCGCGCTTTGCCTGCAGCGTGTCCCAAAGCAGTTTGAACACACAGCGCGGCATATCAGGATGGCGAATGAGACTGTGCGGCTGGCCAAGCAGCTCTTCTTCTGAGTACCCCGCTACTCTGCAAAACACATCATTGGCGTAGGTGATACGTCCAAAAAGATCTGTTTTGCTGACGATGATTTCTTCTTCCCCAAAGGTACGCTCAACGCCCGTGGGAGTAGTTCTTGCCATGACACACTCCTGTAGAGGGGCACTTGCCCTCTAAGAATTCGTCGGCCTCCGTTAAAGAAATATTTACGCAATAATTGCAGATACCTGAGGTCAAAACTCAAGAATGAAGTGCCAATAATTAAAGGCACCTAAATTGGGTGAGGAGCTCTCTCGGTTACGGTATCCAGCGCGCACGAAAGTTCACAGTGCTGAGTCTTTAGAATCCACCCAAGAAGTAACTACCCAGCCTTGGCTTTTTTTACCGCCTCCGCGAGCTGAGGGGCCAGCACAAAAAGGTCCCCTACAAGCCCATAATCGGCCACTTCAAAGATGGGCGCTTCAGCATCTTTGTTGATAGCAACGATCACTTTCGAGTCTTTCATGCCGGCAAGATGCTGAATTGCACCTGAGATACCGACTGCCACATAGAGTTGGGGGGCCACCACCTTGCCCGTTTGTCCTACTTGCCAATCATTTGGCGCATAGCCCGAATCAACCGCGGCACGCGAAGCGCCTACCGCGGCTCCAAAGGCGTCGGCGAGTGGGAAAATAACTTTCTGGAAGTTTTCGGCGGACGCAAGGGCCCGTCCTCCACTCACTACCACGGAAGCGTCCCCAAGCTCCGGTCTATCACTCGCGGATAGCTCATAGCCCACAACCTCCCCTGAAATATCTGCCGAGAAAGAAGCTGCTGCAATCTGCGCGACGGTTCCTTGACCTGACGTTTTTTCAGCCGCGGGAAACGCCGTGCCGCGCACGGTGATACAACGCACAGCGCCTTGCAGCTCTACGTCTGCAAGCACATTCCCCGCAAAAAGAGGCCGCTTAAGAGAGCCGTCGGCATTCACCGCCAGAATCTCAGACGCCTGCGCCGCATCAAGCGCTACTGCGATGCGGGGCATGACATCTTTTCCAAGACTGGTTGCCGCACTCACTATGACGGAACTTCCAAGCTGCGCTGCCGCCGCGACGACGTAAGCCGCAAAAGGAACCGCGCGATATTTCTCAAGCGCAGCGTCTTCACTCCACAAAATGTTCCCAAAGCCATATTCCTTGGCCTCTTCGGCAGCCTTTGCCGCCCCAGGTCCAAGACAAATGGCGTTAAGTCCGGAAAGTCCCCAGGCAGACTGCACCCCGCGCGCCGCTGACACGGCGACTAGACTCGACTTAAGAATCTTTCCATCCTGATTCTGAAGAATCACCAAACCTGAACTCATGCCTAAAGCTCCTTAAATAACTTTCGCTTCCTGCTGCAGCGCCGCAACCAGCGCTTCAACGCTCTCTACTTTTCGTCCCCCTTGGCGTCCCGCAGGCGTTGACATCTTCTTAATTAGAACTCGCGGAGCAGCCTCAAGTCCAAGCGCACTAAGAGTGAGCTCTTCAAGTGGCTTCTTTTTCGCTTTCATGATTCCTGGCAGAGGAGCATAGCGCGGCTCGTTAAGCCTTAAATCGGTAGACACAATACAAGGCAGCGCGACCTTGATGGTTTCAAGACCCCCATCTACTTCGCGCGTCACCGTAGCGTAAGGCGGATCAAGTACAAGCTTGGAAGCAAAACATGCTTGCGGCATACCAAGGCGCGTCGCCATGAGCTGAGCAGTTTGGCCAGCGTCCGAATCGATGGCCTGCTTACCCATAACAACAAGACCAAACTCCTCACGCTTATAAAGCGCAGCAAGAATCCGCGAAGCCATATCGGAATCGACATAGGAGTCGCACTGAACAAGCACGCCCCTGTCGGCGCCCATGGCCATCGTGTACCTGAGCTGAGTAGCCGCATCCGAAGGACCAATGGTGGCAACTACTACTTCAGTCGCTTTACCCGCTTCCTTAAGGCGCAGCGCCTCCTCGACGGCAATCTCATCGAAGGGATTCACTATCCACTTAATGCCATCTGTCTCAATTCCTGAGCCATCCGCCTTAACCCGAATCTTAGCTTGATAGTCAGGCACTCTCTTAATAGGAACGAAAATTTTCATGCCCTAACCTTACTGGTTCCAAATTTAGGCGCAATCATAAGAGAGCAAGAGTCGGTAATAGTTCGAAATGGTCGGAAATGGCTGCAACCATCTGAAAATACGTCATTTTTGTTGAGTGCCCCCTTGAGGAGCGATACCCTTGGCGCGGTAAAAAATTTGCTGCTCTGCAGGAAACTTTTCCGCGCAGATTCCGAAGATCAGCGGGCTAAAACCAGGCTCTGCTTTCACCCGCAGCTTGATTTCTTAACCGACTTGCAACTCTTAAAAAGGCTCTTCATGTCGAAGCGCAAGAAATGTACAAAGTCACCTCTTGAAAGGGCCCCCCTCGAGAGCCTGTCACTCCCTGCCTCGGCAGAATGTTCTCACTCCCGGCAAGCGCGTCGTAGCAATCTACGCAGCGGTTTCTCACTACTAGAATTCGCCATGGGGCTTCCCGTGCTGCTGTTTACCGTGCTTGCAACTCTCGATGTCACGGCAGTTCTTCAAGCGAGAAGCGCTCTACAACAAGCGACCACCACATCTCTCCGCTGCGTCTATCCCGTAGACGGAAGCTGCGCCGCTACGAGCTCCGACCGACGCGACCAGCTTTTTGATTATTTTGAAATTCCCGCGAGCGGGGACGACCAGTACGTGTATAGGCGCGTAGATTTCTCAGGGACCGCAAGCTTCTTCATGGCGCCTAAACGCGAACTCGCTGATTTTAACGCGAGGCTGCTTGATAATGTGCACTTTGATATTCCTCAAGCTACCTACCATGTAAGCGGCTCAGTCACTGGCTATGAAGTGACCCAGAATTCTCGTGAGCTTAGCCTTATCGCCACTACCCCCTTTCTCGATGGCGATTCTCTTCGCAGTCCCTCGTTTCGCCGCTCCTCTTCCGGTGGGAGCTTCCCGGCAGCTCGCACAGGGGGATCCCAGGCGCCCTCTAATCTTGAAGATTATGAATCTTACCTCCAACTTTCGGCACATGACCGCAGCGTAGGACTGGGAAGCAACGAGGTAAGCCCGGGCCCATGGACCACGGCCTATTCCTTTTCCGTGGTGCAACCCGCAGCTCCGGAAAACTGCGTCGGCTCAGGATGTGCCCAGCTCACGAACTCTGAGACTCGAATCTCCTTTCATTTGGAAGGCTCAGGAAGCTCCAGTATCTCCGGTGGATGCGGGAAAGTTGAACTGCGACTTGTAAATGCCAGCGGAAATTCTCACGATCTTGGAGGCCAAGCGTTTGAAATTCTCACCCCAAGCGGTGCGGGAGCTTCGGCAGATTTAAACTTCTATCCCCGGGGCATCCCAGAAACAAGAGCCAAGGACGAGTGGTCCGATGTTAAAGAATTAATAGATCACGGCGAAGTCACCGTTTCTTACCGCCACACCTATCGTCTTCAAATTCGCATGACAAGAAATTCAGGTGAACACTGTGACGCGGGAGCCGCGCTCTCTTGGTCCGCCTCTGACGTAACCTTTTTCCTCCCTTTGCTCGAGGAAACGGTGAAGACCAACACCTGCGACACTATAGCAGTAGGTGGAGTGCTTGAAGAGGGTGCTGTCTGTAAAAAGAACAGCGCCGCTATTTCCGGCCTTATTGGCCAGCCCCAAGTAAACCTCGCACGCCCCATCTCTAAATCAATCTCAAGAGAAATCGCGAACGCCTATTCAGAAATTGATGCCTGGGACCGCGCTCTACAGGAAGAGTTCTCTGTGGAGCTAGCTCCTTCCCTTGTTGTTTCTCTTCCTCGCACGGTAACCTTGCTTCATCCAGATGAGACCGCGACCTTCTCGCTGGCATGCCCCGCAAACCATGGCGTTTCAGAAGAGCCACGTGTAGATGCCTCTCAGACACCAGCCTCCGCAATTCGGAACTCAGCCCAGGCACTTACCGATTGTCCTCCCGCACTGGCATCACATCCTGCGCTCGCGCGCCCTGCCGCCCTCGGTGTTCAAGCGCAGAACCCACGCTGGAGTGAGCGCTCACAGGCACTGGGCCACCCTCCCTTCGCCTGGACAAAATGGAACTGCAGTAGTACCGCGCCTGGCTATGCGAACCTTCCTCAAGAGCTACAGGCCTACCCCCAAGCAAAACTTACCTGGGTCGACCGAGCGTCAAGCAGCGTGCCAAACTTTGAGATTGTCCCAACCGGTAGAGAACTTGAGGGCAATCCCACCGAAGACCCAAACGATCCAGAGACCATTAAGGCGACTAACCCGCTCTACCAATGTGACGAGATCTCTATCGGGCGCTTTGTATACAACGACTCAAATAGAGCCCTCGACAGGAGCTCTCTCTTTGTTGGCATTCGCGACAATGTTGATGCCTGCTCTACCGGCCAGATTCTAAGAGCCGCCGCAGAAAACTCTCAAATCCCCGAAGCGCAAAGACTCCTTGCCAACATGTTTTTCAGGCCGGGAGCCGTTGTTGAAAAGGACCGCATTGAAACTTCAACTCCCCCTCAAGACACCTGCGTAGCCTATAGGCTGCGTGAAGGCGAGTCTCAGGGCATGGGGTCTAAAGTTCCAGGTGGACCCTTTGCGGAGGGAGTAGTTCCTCTCGCTTGTCAGGGTGATAACGCTCACTGCAGGCGAGTGTTCGCGCACTTTGGCGGCGGGCAAGCCGGCGAAACCAAAGTGCTCTCCGCCAGGGCTGAGCAGCTTGGTGAAAATGAGCTCTTTGCTGCCGCTCCTTGGACTGCGCGCACGTGCGGCGAAGCAACATGCGGCCAAGTGACCGTCGAAGAAAATATACCAAGTCCCGGAATGATTACCTCAACCGCAAGCACAAAACTGCGTCTCACGACGCTCCTTGGGAAGGAAATCACTCTTAGCCACTCACACCGCGAGAGGCTTGAGGTTCAGCTGGCGCGTTAGGCCTCCTCCTTCTTAGAGTCCCATAGGTAGGGCACCAGAATGTTTTCACCACAAAGGACGCAAGGGACACAAAGGAACACGTTCAAATAGCGAGGAGCCAGCCCCCTAGAAAATTCTCGCCGCTACAGGTTGTGGTGGCGACGGGACACACTCCTAGTTTTAATAGAGCTTTCTTTGCGTCCTTAGCGTCCTTTGTGGTCCAAGAATATTTTAAGAAATTGAGCGTATTACGCCAAACATCCTTGCGCCCTGCCCAGAGGGGGAGTCATTACAGCCTGCCACCAAGAGCTATAACGCACATCGTATCATGTCAGACCTTTCAAGAATCCAATCTCCGCGTGACAATAGGAGGCGAATCTTCGCGGCCATCTGACAACTTATGCTTAAGCGGGAATATTCTTCATCTGGTTCGCCAAACTAAACGCAGCGTAGCTTCCGCGATGGATTTTTTATTCGTCTGAGACCGGTGAAATCTTATCGAGGACCTCAAAGAGAGTATGTTGCAAAAACTTAATCTGAATAGCTACCACGCGCTGCTCGCGCTTGTGATTCTCTGCTCAGCCTCCGCATATGCCTCTCCTCCCCCAAGCCCCTTGGCGTTCAAACTTGGCGCCGTCGCACCCCTCTCTGGGGATTTTGCCGAATATGGAGAGCAAATTCAGCGCGCCATGACACTCGCCAAGGAGAGTCTTGAGAAAGAGTTTCCTGAAGTATCTCTCACGCTTGTCTACGAAGACGCCTGTCTGCCAGCCCAGGCAGTATCTGCCGCAAAGAAACTTGCGACGGTAGATAAAATTAACGCGCTTGTCGGCAGCTACTGCGTGATTGGCATGATTCCCATGGCGCCCATCTTAAACGAGGCTAAAATTCCGGCACTTCACTCCTCTGCAGTGTCCGACGAACTACTTGCGGTGGGCGGCTTCATCTCAACAACAAACATCGCCATTCGTGACGAAGCTCGCGCAGCGGCTGAGATAGCAATTCAGTCGTTGAACACCAAACGCGCCGGAACATTTTACATTTCCTCACAGTGGGGCGAAAATTATTCGAAGTATTTTACCCAGAGGTTTATTGAACTTGGCGGGAAGCCGGCGGCTACCGTTGAAACCACAAAATGGACTGGCGATTTTCGCGCGGAGCTCACTCGCCTTCGGGCAAGTAATCCCGATGTTTTATTCGTCGCCCATGTAGGAAAAGAATTCTCGAACGTAGTGCGTCAAGCACGCCAGATTGGCATAAAAGCTCAAATACTTGGCCCCCACGAAGCAACGGAAGTCGACAAGGAGGCCTCTGAGGCGCTCGAAGGCACCCTGCTCATTTCCCCGGTGCATCCGCGCGGGAGTTCCTCTCCCATGGAAGAACACTATCGCACCCGCTTTGGAACTGCCCCAAGCGTGCTTTCGCGAAACGCCTACGACGCTTCTCGAATAGCAACCCGCGCGCTTGTGGCTTGCAGAGGAGAGTCTACGTGCACGCAGGCAAAAATTATCGCCACCTCAAATTTTGAGGGCGAAAGTGGCACGTTTTCAATTCGTCAGGGGCGCGGCGCTTCTAAGCAGTTTGAAACTTTGCAGTGGCAAGGCGGAGCCGATCTCCCAGTGAACCTCACTAATCCGCCACCACCGCATCACTAAGCGGCGGCTTCAATAATCGCTTCCTGCCTTCAAGGCACTGAGCGGCGAGATCTGGATGGGTGTCCTTAAGCCTTGCCATCTGACCGAGATGCTCGGCAGTCTGCATAATGAGCCTTGCCGCATCGCCTTCCGCAACGCCGCCAAGGCGCAGCAGGCCGGAGAATGAGGTCCAGTCTTCCGCATCCAGCCACGTCATCACCGTTAGCGCTGCTTCAGGCAGCACTTTGATATCCGAGTTAGGCGGCGTCTCAAATGCGCCGCGCACCTTGGTCACGCATTCGCCGATCTTTTT
>JBIKWF010000102.1:0-16783 GCA_044356455.1 Bdellovibrionota bacterium
CCATGCATCGCTCTCGAACTAGTCAGTTCTTTTTTAGGAGTAGTCCCTATGAGCCACTCAACCTCTGACACTTCTCTCCCAGTAAAAAAAGGCGAATCATCTCTGACCGTCCCTGAACCTACGCAGACCGCGCTCACGGTGACTAAGGAAAAAATTGTTCAAGTTTCAATCGGATCCTCATCTATGACTACCCAGCAGTCCTCCTCTTCAGGTTCCTCCCTTTATGAGAGCTTTGTTAACCGTCACCTTGGACCTTCCGCGCGTGAAGTGGAAGGAATGCTCGCGGCCTTGCGCACCTCGGAGCTCGCCCTTACCTCTGTTGATGAATTCTCTAACGCGGTAATCCCCGAAGCTATTCGGTTCAATAAAGAGTTCCGCATGGCGGCTTTCCCGCACGAAGTGACCGAACAAGGCGCGCTCGCTCGCCTCAAGACAATTGCCTCTAAGAATAAGATTTTCCGCTCCTTTATTGGCTGCGGGTACTACGGCACCCACACCCCGGGGCCTATTCTTAGAAACATCCTTGAGAACCCCGGCTGGTATACACAGTACACTCCTTATCAAGCAGAGATCGCTCAGGGGCGACTTGAAGCGCTCCTCAATTTTCAGACCATGATCTGCGACCTCACAGGACTCTCAGTTTCCAATGCGTCCCTCCTTGACGAAGGAACAGCCGCAGCGGAAGCCATGGGACTTAGCCTCGCGAAGCAGACGGGGGAGGGGGCTTTTGTCTTCTTAGTAGCTGAAGATTGCCACCCACAAACCATAGAAGTTGTTCGTACGCGCGCCGAGGCGCTTGGGGTAGAAGTGCAGGTTTCTGCGTTTGACTGCTTCTCCTTTGTTCAATCCGGAAAGATCGTGATCGGGGCCCTCGTGCAGTACCCTGCGACAGACGGAACCGTACGTGAATATCAAGCTACTATCTCCAAGGCCCACGAAGCAGGGGCACTGGTAACGGTTGCTACCGATCTTCTTGCACTGACGCAGCTTACTCCTCCTGGAGACTTTGGTGCAGACATCGCAGTTGGTAGTGCACAGCGCTTTGGTGTGCCCTTTGGTTTCGGCGGCCCCCATGCCGGTTTCTTTGCCGTAAAGGACGAGCTCAAACGCCTCATGCCAGGGAGACTCATTGGTGTTTCTAAAGACACCGAGGGCCGGCCCGCCATGCGCCTTTCGCTTCAAACCCGCGAACAGCACATCCGCCGCGAGCGGGCGACCAGTAACATTTGTACTGCGCAGGTACTGCTCGCCGTGATGGCAAGCATGTACGCCGTGTATCATGGGCCCGAGGGATTAAAGCGTATCGCAAAGCGGGTCAGTCTCTTTACCTCTGCGCTTGCGCGTTCTCTTGAATCGCGTGGCGTAAAAGTACTTACCAAGAACTTTTTCGATACACTTAAAGTTGAAGTGTCATCATCAAAGGAAGTGCTTGAAAGAGCCGCGAAGCTCAAGATTAATCTGCGTTCGTTTGGTAGTTCGCAATTCGGCATCTCGCTTGACGAAGCAACCACGGAATCGGATATCGCCGACCTTGTTTTTGTGCTCACCGGGCAGAAGCTTGCAGAGGTAGCTGGTAATGGAACAAGCGGAGTCTTGACCACAGAAGTTTCCGCCCTTCCAGCGAACTTGCTCCGTACGTCCCCATTCCTCACTCACCCCGTGTTTAACTCGTATCATTCTGAGACGGAATTCCTTAGATACGTGAAGCGGCTTGAGTCCAGAGACCTTTCATTAGCCCAGGCCATGATACCGCTTGGCTCGTGTACGATGAAGCTCAACGCTACCTGCGAGATGATTCCCGTCACGTGGCCCGAATTCGGACAGCTTCATCCTTTCGCTCCCGCAGAACAGACCAAGGGGTACCTCGAACTTTTCAAAGAGCTCGAGCAAGGACTTAAAGATGTAACCGGATTTAATGCGGTTTCCTTGCAGCCAAACTCGGGCGCACAAGGAGAATACGCCGGTCTGCTTGTCATTCGCGCATATCACCGCTCACGCGGAGATGCGCACCGCACCGTCTGCCTCATTCCAAAGTCAGCGCATGGCACCAATCCCGCCAGCGCGGTCATGGCAGGATTCGAAGTTGTGCCCGTTGAGTGTGATGAAAGCGGCAACATCGATCTTAATGATGTGAAGGCCAAGGCCGAGCTCCATCGTGAGAAACTTGCAGCGCTCATGGTTACCTATCCTTCTACGCACGGCGTATTTGAAGGACACATCGAGAAGATCTGCAAAGTTATTCATGATGCTGGTGGCCAAGTGTACATGGACGGAGCAAATCTCAACGCCCTCGTCGGTCTTGTTCGCCCGGCAGATATTGGCGGAGATGTCTGTCACATTAATCTCCATAAAACGTTCTGTATCCCGCACGGCGGCGGCGGACCAGGCATGGGACCGATTGCCGTAAAGAAACACCTCGCGCCATTTTTGCCAGGGCACCCACTCGTAGATCTCAAGATTGAGAAAGCGGTTGGTCCCGTATCTGCCGCGCCTTGGGGCTCGGCGAGCATTCTTGTAATTCCTTGGGTCTACATGAAGGCCATGGGAGCGCAGAATCTTAGACGCGCCACCCAGATTGCGATTCTGAATGCGAACTACGTCGCCAAGCGACTTGAAGGCGCATATCCGATTCTCTTTAAGGGGCAGAATGGATTTGTAGCGCATGAATGTATTCTTGATCTTCGGCACTTTAAGAAGTGTGGCGTTGAAGTAGAGGACGTCGCGAAACGCCTCATGGATTATGGATTCCATGCTCCTACCGTGTCATGGCCAGTAGCCGGAACACTGATGGTTGAGCCGACGGAAAGTGAATCGAAGGCAGAGCTCGATAGATTCTGCGATGCCATGCTCGCCATTCGTGAGGAGATACGTGCGGTAGAGGAGGGGCGCATTGATAAAGTGAACAACCCTCTTAAGAATGCACCTCATACTGCGTCCGCCGTTCTTAGTGATTCCTGGAGCCGTCCGTATGGGCGAGAAGTTGCCGCATTCCCGCTTGCGTCTCTTCGCGACTATAAGTTCTGGCCAGCGGTGGGGCGAGTCGATGGAGTGTATGGCGATAAAAATCTCGTCTGCACCTGTCTGCCGATGGAGGCCTACCAGAAATAGTTTCCCCGGTAGGGCGCTCTGTCCCGCCTATAGGTAGGGCGCGCCGTTCCGCCTCTGCCAGTAGGCGACGGCGAGACGCGCGCCCCGGCGTGCCGAAAGATCTCGCGGCCCATCTCAATTGGTTCCGATTTGCCACCACGCGGTGAGCCGAAAGATCATGCGGCGCCCTGGGGACAGGACGCCCTACCAAGATGTCTCGCCAATGGGCAGGGCGCGCCGTTCCGCCTCTGCCAGTAGGCGACGGCAAGAAACGCGCCCTGGCGTGCCGAAAGATCCCCCGGCCCATCCCAATTGGTTCCGATTTGCCACCACGGGGCAGGCCGAAAGATCATGCGGCACCGCGGGGACGCGGCGCCCTACCAAGATGTCTCGCCAATGGGCAGGGCGCGCCGTTCCGCCTCTGCCAGTAGGCGACGGCAAGAAACGCGCCCTGGCGTGCCCCAGAATATCCCGTTCCATCTAAACTGGTTCCGATATGTTGCCTAAGAGGCAGCTTGAAAGATCATGCGGCACCGCGAGGACGCGGCGCCCTTCCAAGATGCTTCGCCTATGGGTAGGGCGCGCCGTCCCCGGCGTGCCGAAAGATCCCCCGGCCCATCCCAATTGGTTCCGATTTGCCACCACGGGGCAGGCCGAAAGATCATGCGGCACCGCGGGGACGCGGCGCCCTACCAAGATGCTTCGCCTATGGGTAGGGCGCCCTGTCCCCAGGGCGCCGAGAGATCTCCCGATCCCTACCAAATGGTTTCGATTTGCAACCGCGGTGTAGGTAGAAAGATCACGCGGCGTCCTGGGGACAGGACGCCCTACCGGATCCCTCAGCGCCCCAATACCCTGTCTAGCCTCCGGGATATTCGAAGGCGCGTCGCTTTTTTCGTGAGATAGTCCTTCTCCACCTCAGTCATTTCGACTTCGGAGAGTATTGACCTCGCATCTTCAAGGTCGAGCGCAGAGCCGGCATAAAGCTTAAGTAGCACCAGCGCCTTCCAGTCAGCGATGGGAATCTGTGTGCCATCAATATCGATGTCGCTCAGATCGTAGAGCGCAATTTCCTCCCATGCGGGAGGGAGTAGCACCAGTTGAATTGGAACAACTCCAGTATTGTCATCCCTCGTGGCATTATCCTCCACGTAGGCTCTTTGGGAATACTCAATCACCCCGAGCAGTGGATCTCCAAGGTTGCCTTGCTTCCATTGGCCACTAAGTTCTATGGCAAGCTCATGTGCAGAGAGACTTCCAAGCCGAAATACATAGTCAATGTCGGCGGTTGCTCGTGGTCTTGCCCATCGAGAAACGGCGAATGCCCCGATGAGCGCAAATGCAGAGATCTTTTCTTGCTCCTTTAGGTGACGAAGGTGGCTAGAAGAATCGAAGAGCGCGTTTTTAAACATGGAGTAAAAGAGAAAATTTATTTCCTGCGTTAGTCTGGTTGTGCCTCACGGGAATTATCCCGCATTGCTACGTGCTCGAGGGCTCTTCCCAATCTTCATTCCAAGGTCTGCTAAGGCGCACGCCTGGAGTATTCGAGCGGAGGGCGCGAGAGCGCGCGCGAGAAGTAAGTTTCGCTGCTCGGAGGTATCGTTGACCGAGCGAGTTCGCCTCGTAACCTTGGTTCGTGAGCCCCGGCGAAGTCCCGAGTAGGTGCCTCTAGAGCGCCGACGTTTGGGTGGAGCAGAGAATTCATATGAGAACGAGCAACCAAGCGCCTGCGCTATTTTCTCAAGCGACTTTATGGTGATCGCCCCACGCAGTTCTGCTTGCTCGAATCGTAGGGCAGTTGATTGAGTAACGCCTAAAAGGTGCGCCAATTGAGAGCTACTTAGCCCGGCATGCCGGCGCAGCTCTTTGATAGATGGCAAGCGTGCCTTTGCGGATTGGTGGCGGTTCCTCATTTATATATGATGCATGATAAAGCATCATATATACAAGTTAAATGTGGAGAGACGATATTTTATGTATTAATTTAAGTAAGTTGGGCGCGGTGCCCCATTTAAGCGTAAATGCGGTGTGGTATGCGAATATTGACAGAAAGACCAGATCCGACCAGACTATATTCATGGTAATGAAGAATATCTCCGAAGTGAAAGCCCAGCTTTCCTCACTCCTGGGGCGCGTCGCGAAGGGGGAAGTAATCGTTATTGGAAAAGCCGGAAAGCCGGTAGCCAAGATTGTTGCATTTGGGGGCATCGAGAAAACAAGAAAGCCAGGTGCACTTAAGGGGAAAATTAAAATAGCAGCGGACTTTGCGGAGCTTCCAGAGGACATCGCGGCGGCCTTTGGGGTTGCTGACGACAAAACTCCCGCGAAGTAGCCATGACGAAATTTTTACTAGACACGCATGCACTGCTTTGGTGGCTCACGGATGATGCTCAATTAAGGTCAGATGCCCGTGCGGTGATTTCATCAAATGAAAACTTAATTGCCTACAGCGCTGCCTCTATTTGGGAGATCAGAATTAAAGAGGGGCTCGGTAAGATTTCTCTTCCGCCTAAATTTGCCGAGGTCTTGCAAGGCGAATCTATGGAAGAGATTCCTGTGAGGGCGGTTCATGCCCATGAGCTTATCCGATTGCCTCTTCTGCACCGCGATCCCTTTGATCGCATTTTCGTTGCTCAGGCGCGTATTGAAGGGGCGACTCTTATCACAAGAGACAGGACCCTTGAGCGCTACGGGATTTCGGTGCTTGAGGCGTAAGGAGAAGGGCTGCTGAAGAGAGCCGAAAGTGGAGTGCGGAAGAGGGAGTAGTTTCAGCTACTTAGTCTCTTTAAACGACCCCGTGCCGCTAGAGTCACGAATGCATCATACTTATCCATAACCTCTACGGATAATTCGTAGTCGAAAAAGGTTTTTTGGATTCCTCTCCATGCAGGCGCAAAAATCCGGCCAAAAACTTCTCCTCGCGAGCGCATTTGCTTTCTTTGCGATGCCGAGTCTTCTTCACGCCGAAAATCCGAATCAGTCTAACGAGCCTCCTGCCATTCAAGTCTCGCAGGAAGTAATCGCCGACTTCGCGCGCATGTTTAAGGTCAGCCCCGATAACCCCGAGCTCCAGGAAACCTTTCGGCAGCTCAACGAGTCCTTGCGCCAGAGCGCCGCAGGCGCTGAGCCTGAAAACAAGAACCGCACCTATAATCCGAATTCCGGCCTTCAGCGCGATAGGCAGAGCCTAGGACTCCAGATGGCGCGCACCGTCGTTGCGCGGCACTACCGCTTTGAAAGCGGGATTCCGTTTCAAGAAGCGCCGCGTGAGATGCTTGGGCCTGAGGAGCAGGCATCGACCAAAGGCGCGGTATCTTACTTCCAAGGACAAATGCGTGCTTCGGTTAACGCAGCAAAAAATACGCCGCCTCTTCCTCGCTGCGCAGAGAATGCGGTCGACCACTCCAAGGTAGATTCTGGGGACCAAGAGTTTGATAAAGAGCGCGTCAGCGATTTTCTTTTTCTACGGGGAGCTGAGCCGTCCAATTCAGCGGCACTTTTTGGCCGGGGTGTAACGGTCATTTCGTGCGGGGCGCAGGCTGGAGATCGCTGCGCGCTATCAGCCGGCTTACTTAACCTGCGCTGTCTTCCTACGAGGCTGCGTATGAGCAAAGGAAAAGCAACTCGAATAGAAGGCAAGAACGCTCTTGCAAATTTTGACCAAGGAGGCGCGGGAAAGCTTACGCCGGAAGTTGCCGCTCAGCTTGAGGTGTTCATGGGAGAAGTAGTGAAATGAGACGTCAAGTAACGTTCCTCCTTATAGGAGTCCTTACTCTCTCCTTACTCGCGCAGGCTGCGCACGCGGGGCCTCCTTCGAATTCGTCCTCGGAAGACTACGAAAAGTGGGTGAAGGACCAGTATCTTCCAAGTCGCCAAGGGGAGGCGGGGCGCGTCGAGGATGAGATAAAAGACAAAGTGCAAGGATGGGCCGCAGGAACCGAGGAGCCTACGAATTGGCGTGGGACTACTGAAGCGAAAGCTCAGGAGAATGCGGAGTGGGATGAATTGCACATCAAGGATAGCCAATTTAAATCTTGTAATGACCAGCGAATCACGATTTGGGGAGATCCCGAGCGTCGTCCACCGCGGCCTTGCCAAGAGGAGCAAGGTTTTTTTGATAAACCTAATGCTATCTCATTCATGTGCCCCTTTGGCATCTTTGAAAATGCCTGTGGGAGCGATCGAGAAACTGGTTTTGAGCTAGGCTTATTGTGTGCGAGCGACCCAGGCGCTTGCGGCGTGCATTACGATAATAAGCACCCTGGTATGGCGGGCGTGATTGGGATTGGAATCATCTCCAAGGTTAAGGCGCCTCCCTTTTCGCCCTGCACCTATATCTACGTCACTGGAACCTATGTCGAGTATTATTTCCCCTGGATGATGCTCAACACCTCGCGGCAGATGTATCAGTCGAGTTATCTAGTTGAAGATGTCAGCGAGGAGCTGCGTCAAACAGGGCAAGACAGACTCCGTCTTCTTGCTGCAATAGAGACTGGCGCCACCGTTGATTTGGTTGCCCAGTCTGGGAATAACACTGTAAAAGCGCTCCTTGGGAATAAGGTCGGTGACGCCTTGCCCGCAGCGAATCCGGAAAGGAACAAAGCGGCTAAGGAATCAGCGGATGCACTTCAGAACATTGACGACAAGTTCCGCGATATCTCTCCTCACGGCTCGCGCCAGTACACCCGCAACTTTTCCGCAGTGACTGACATTCGGTTCCAGCAATCAGTCTATTGGTATGTGCCGCACTACCCCCTTGACACCCATAGGTTTGGCACTGAGTTTCCCGACCTTGCAACTCCGATCGATATTCCCATGCCGACGGGAACTTATGAGTCGCTAGAACTGTCTCCGATGGGCGGCGGCTCAGGTGGGCAGTATCGCGGAGGGCTTCTTCATAGCCGCTTTCTCTCAATGTCTGATAAGACCGGAGGCAATCTTAAGGCAAACGTCCAAAAACTCATCGCAGCGCGCGGCGCCACAAGGTGTATAGGCAACAACAAGGCCTCCGGTAAAACCCCTCAAGATTTCTTGACTATGCTTGCCGCAGGAAAAGATCCTGATAAGTTCTGTATCGATAAGATAGGACCGCGGTTTCCTCTCATGTCCCTGAGTTTCTCGCCCCACGATACCGATGCATTCTGGCGCGGGATTCTAAGCGGTGGGCTCGACCTCTTTTATGCGCTCAATTGGCCTCCCGTTTACGGCGCAGACAGGGGGCTTGTGCAGGCCATGGCAACCATTCCGCCTTTTGGGCAGTATCCTTTCCACACCTATTTCGATGACTACGACCGCGTAGCGCTCTCGCCTAACCCGGAGAGTTCAGACCCGAATTTCGCGAACGAGATTACGCAATGCGGAAGAATTCAAGACATCGCCGACTATAACGTTAATTACGCACGCTCCAATATTCATAAGCCACTCTGGGGTGCGCAAAATACCGTCTATGTGTATGGTCTGGTGAAAGGGATTTGGGCCTTTAGGGGCCAGCGAGGCTTATACACCATTGAAAATGGGCAAACTCGTTATCCCGATATCGACTTTAGATGGCGGTAACGGTGCTTCTCAGCTCTCAGGAAAGTAAATTCGTTTCAAGGAAGTCCATTGAGCGGCTCTGCGGAGTCCTCTGCCTCGCTTTGGCAATGGTGTTAGGCAATGCGGCGTACCCCAATCTTCTGCATGCAGACCCTTACGCGAGGCCAGACTCTTTCTTCGAAAAAGACTATCTCAATAAAGATCGTGAAATATCCTCCGAAGAAAGCAAAGGAAACGAGCCGAGGGATTCCGGTCGCTCTAGTGAAGATAGTTTTGAAAAGAAGCCTGATTCCTGGGAAGCCCCGCGTAGGAATATGCCAGAGCAGTCCGTTGCCGGCAGCGACCGTGTGCGTGAATATCGAGATGGAACAGGGCGCTTCGCCTCTTCTTCCTCCTCATCCGCTCCCTACGCCATTCCAGGATCTAATGCGAAAGCAATTCCACTTCCCGGTGTAGGAGTTCTGGTACTTCCTGGAGCAACGGAATAGCGATGAGACCCCAAGGCTTGCCTCTGATTGTCAGCGCGTTATGCACGACACTCGCTTGTGCGACACTAACTCTTGCGCAAGGACTTCCAGAGCCAAAACAGTTCTACAATCAAGGGTACGTAAACGACCCTCGCGCAAGTCCAGCTCCAGATGCGACCCCCACCCCGCGAGAGGCAGCACTTCAGGACCCTTCTTCTAGTCTCGCAGACCCCGCCACGGGAACTCAGGCACCTGAGGAGACCCCGGTTTCAAAGGAAACCCCGATTGTTTCCGAATACGCAGAAGGGGAGGGCGAAAAACCTCGTGCGGTGAGCCTGCTCCTTAGCACTGCTGACCCGGAGCTTCTCAAGAAACACTATGGGGAGTTAGTGCAGCTCTCAGAAAAATCCGGCTTTAAGCTAAAAGATCTGTTTCTTGTAGGAGACCCCAAGAGTCTCCCCTCAAAGGGCCTGTACTCCGAGCTCACCAAAGGCGGCAGCAAAATGGTGCTGCGCTTTGTTCCGCGCATTCCAAAGGAATTCGGTGAGATCAAAAGCTCTCCTGCACTTCTCGTCGAGACTTCGACGGGAGTAGTGGTAGTCGAAGGTTATCCCTCACTCGGAAAAGTCTTCTCGGCAGATGGCCGCTTCATAGAACCGACCAGGTAGGGCGCCGGGTTCCGCCTCTGTCAATCTCGTCCCCAGCTTCCTCGCGTGCGAGGGGTAGGGGGCGGCGCAAGATCTTCCGACCTGGCGCGCTCGTGGCGCTCAAGAATCAACCAACGAAAGTTGCAAGATCGTTCGGCGCCCTGGGGACAGGACGCCCTACCCATAGGCGAGACATCTTGGTAGGGCGCCGCGTCCCCGCGGTGCCGCATGATCTTTCAGCCTGCCCCGTGGTGGCGAATCGGAACCAGTTGGAATGGGCCGAGAGATAATTCGGCACACCGAGGTGCTTCTCGCCGTCGCCTACCGGCAAATGCGGAACGGCGCGCCCTACCCATAGGCGAGGCATCTTGGGGTAGGGCGCCGCGTCCCCGCGGTGCCGAACGATCTCCCAACCTCCAAAAGTAACATGCGATTCCGCCCAGTCGTTAGATTAGCCCGGATACTGAGTGCGAGCGGGGAAGGGTAGGGAGTGCCCACAAAACTTATAGAAAAGCAGGGCCTTACCCATACCTAAGGCCAGAACAAGGGCGCAGTGAGGTGCAGTTATATGTGATATAAGCACTAAATATTGCACCTATTTCTTTATAAGAGTAATCTATCTGATATGTACCTCGGCTACCGCCTAGACCCCGAAAAATTCCGCCTCGCCCTTGCGGCGCGTGGATACTCCACGACCGCGGCGCTACTTAAAGCTGCGGGCTTACACCGCAACTCGCTTAACGAATATCTTGCGGGCCGAAAGAGCGTCTTTTCCTCCGTTACCGAAAAAATTAGCGCGGCCCTCGACTGCGACCCGCTATCCCTGCTCTCGGGACATGAGCAGCTGGTAAGTGTCGATTCAACCGGAGCTGCGCTTCAGCGCATACTCGAACGAGTGAGCGCAGAGCATCCTCATGTTGCTTTCTTTCTTATCGGCTCACGCGCAAAGGGAAGTCATCAGAAGTTTTCGGATTGGGATGTGGCGATTTCCGGCGGACGCTCCGCGCTCTCAACAGACGAATATCTTGCGATTAAATCTAAAATCGAAGATGGCGTCGAAGATCTCTCGGTAGGGGTCGATGTGGTAAACTTCGATGGCGCACCACCCTGGTTTATCGCAGGAATTACCTACGAGCCGCGCTTTCTCGCCGGAGATGAACGCGCATTTTCATATGTTCTTGGAGTGATAGATGGAGCACGTAAGGCTACAAAAGATATCGAAAGCCGCTAAAAATCTCGAGTCTGCGCTCGAGCTTTACGCCAATCGTCGTAAGACCGATGAGATTCCATTTCTTGCCGTTTGCAAGACCGTTGAGGTCTTAATGGAGTATCTGTGGAAGGAGTTTAAATCGCGCGTAGAAGCCGAGGGCCTCTTTGCCGCCTCTCCCAAAGAGGCTGTGCGTCAGGCGGCGGCAATCGGGCTCATAGATGAGCCAGATAAGTGGATAGCGATTGTGCTCGCCAGGAATGATTCCGTGCACGATTATTTTGGAATTCCGGAAACAGAATACGTTCGCCTAGCCCACGATCTCGTCCAGCGTAGTAAGCGCATCGAATGGTAGGGCGTCCTGTCCCCAGGGCGCCGCAAGATCTTTCAACCTGCCTCGTGGCGGCAATTGGGAGCCAATTGGGATGGGCCGGAAGATCTTTCGTCACGCCGGGGCGAGACAAGCCCAGAGGTGCCGCAATATCGACCAACCCAACCACTGCAGTAACGCAGCACGACCGCATCTGAAGTTGAAATAATCCTACGTCGCTGTCATCTCAATTTTCAGCGCGAAGCCTTTTTAATAGTTCCTCAACTCCGAGGAGAGCAGCTCTTTGGTTTAGGTAGTCTAGATCCAGTTTTTTCTCGCATCTCTTAAGCATTGCCTTAACATCATGCCGGCTCTTGTCGCTGCCTTTGGAAATCCAGATGAGCTTTGAAAGTAGTGCATCCTCGACGGAGACCATCGGTACAACAACTCCCGCAAGGATCTCTTCGCTACGACTCCTTTCTAGCTCGCCGCCGATAGCCTCGCCCACATGAAAATCAACCTTGATCATCGTCACTTCGTGAAGTGCTTGAAAAATGCTCATACGCCGGACTGCGTCTTCAATGGCACTGCGATCCACAATAAATTTTCGTGAAAGGTCGTCAGCCAATTGATTAAGAGAATCACTAAGGCCGATCTTGATGACGATATCTATGTCTTGGGTAAATCTTGGCTCCCCATAGAACGAAGAGGCAAGTCCGCCGGTAAGATGAAACTTACACTGCCTCCCGAGTAGCACGGCCGAAACATCAGCCAGGGTTATTTTGAGATCGTTTGAGTCTATCAATCTACGCTAACCCTCTTCAAAAGCTCCTGCGTTCCTTTATCCAAGAGGTATAGCCGCTCGGCCACCTTTCTTCTTGTTTCGCGATCACTCAAATTAGAGAATTCCCTTGAGATCTGAAGTGTCAACATCTCGCACATGGAGCCAAACAACGAAAAGGTCCGCTCAATACGCTCTCGTCCGGTCATCCGATCAAGGGCTTCATTGTACTTTTGTTCTATTAGAGACATTTGAATTCCCTCAGACGATCTAAAGCCTACCACAGTCGTTACGCGTGTAGGTAGGGCGTCCTGTCCCCAGGGCGCCGCAAGATCTTTCAATCTGCCTCGTGGCGGTAAATCGGACCCAATTGGAATGCGCCCAAAGCTCTCGTAATCCAAAACCAGGTTGGCTCATATCATATATCACTATATGAAATCATTCATGAGAACGATAATCGAACTACCTAAAGAATTAGCCAAGAGCCTTGATCTCTATCGCAAGAGTAAGGGTATTTCGCGGACCGAAGCGATTCGCCGTGCCATACAGCAGTATTTGGAGCAACTTACAGAGCCTGCCTCCGACGAAGCCTTTGGACTGTGGAAAGCGAAGGTTGGCGACGGTTTGCGATACGAAAGATCTGTGCGCGGGGAGTGGGGGAGTAGCAAGGTTACGCCGCCATCTTCGACATGGTGATCTTATAGCGGTAACCAAGCCCTTGAATAATACGTAAAAAGATATCAAAGCTTGTGCGGTTAAGTTTTATGCCCGCCTCGATCTGCGCGATTCGGGACCGAGAGACCCCGACGCGCTCCGCAAGCTGTGCCTGGCTAAGTCCGCTTTTGCTTCGAATCTTGATGATTATATCGCGTAGCCTCAGTTTCTGATCTATCTCATTGATGTCGACATCGAGCGCATCTGCCAACTCAGGGAGCGTTACTTTCTTCCAAGCCATATTCTATCCTCTAAATTTTAAGCAAATTTCGCCGATTCGTTTTAAAATCAGGCTCCGATCCTTCTCGCTTATAGTTGCCCCCTTCTTTCTGAGACCGTGGAGTAGAAAGATGGAGCCCTTTATCTTCGTATAATAGAAAACTCGAACATGGCCCTGGGCGTCTCTGACTCGGATTTCATAGAGCCCATGCGCCATAGTCGCCATACTTCGGACGTGAGGCATCGTGACTTGCTCGCCGCCTTCAATCCGGCGGAGTAGTGTTAAGATTTCAAAGCGAGTCTCAGCAGGAAGCTCCTGCAAGAATTCTCTCACAGGCTCCCGCCCGCCTGTGGTGTAGTAGAAGATGTTCACAACTCTATGTTAGCTACAACTAACACATGCCGTCAATCGGAAGTTGTGTTGCGGATTTCGAGGGTGGCGCCCCCAGCAGATAAGCCCGAATATAAGCCGTTCAGTGCGCTGGTGGGGCGTCCTGTCCCCAGGGCGCCGCCATATCTAGCGATCATCCCTTCCGAATCCCCCAACCTGCCAGCCCCATTAAATTCGGCGTCCTGAGGACAGGACGCCTTACCTAACCAACTGATACTTAACAGATATTCCCCAAACAAATTAATCCTTCTCACGTCACATAAACCCCCAAACCCCGCATAACTCCCTTAGAACAATACTCATAACTGAGGCGGGAGTATTTTGAGACTTAAGGTTGGGCGGCACATGAAGGTTGGTTTGTTTATACTGGCAGCAGGCCTTGCGATGAGTCCTGCGCTTCTACTCGCAGAGGCTGAGAACCAAGCGCGCTTTTACGCGACGCAAGGTTCCGGATCTCCCATGAAAGGCTTCTTCAATAAGGGCAGCGCACGCACCGTGTTTAGCAACCCTGCCGGAGAAGAAGCGCGGGCGAGCATTCAATATTTCCCAAGCAAAAAGCCAATTGAAGCAGAGGAAGAATTAGCGCCTGAGACTGCTCCAGAAGCTCAGCCCGCAAAACTCTCCCAGCCAGCTCAGGAAGCAAAAACAGAGCAAAAAGCCGCAAAAACAAAGGAAGAAAAGCGCGAAGAGCTTGTGAAAAATTACGGAGCTCCTGATGAAGAGGCTCCTGTGCAAGCTCAAGAAAATGCGCCAAAGCCTTTCCGGGCGATGATGGCGGCGCTGGAGACGGGGGATGATGAACTCGCCTACAAGTATGCTCGTCAGTACGTGCGCTACATGGGGCGCCTCCAGCAGAGAAGCACTCGTGTGGTAGGCCTCATGGGAACCGCCATGGAGCGTGAAGGCATGGTGGAGAAGGGCGCATGGCAAGCAGCCAAAGAATTTGGAAGTGACCGGCAGTTCTTAGATGCCGAGCTTGCAGAAAATGCAGAGCGTGCCCCTGAGCAGCGTGAGCTCAACGAAGAAGCCTCAGCACTCCTTTCAAAGGCCCGTATGATGGAAGAGGGGGGCGAGGCACCTAAGGCTCCAAGTCAGCCCGCCCTCAACCCCGTCCAAGAACGCGCCCAAATACGCCAGCACCTTGCCCGCGAAGTTCCCGTTGATGCAGGCGTAAAGGTGCAGGTTTACTTCTTTTTTAAACCCCTTGATACGCAGTCCCAGAATATGGGCCGCGAGCTTCAGGGCATGTTTGCTAGTTCCCGCGGGCACTTAGACCTCATTGCGATGGCCCTAACCCCCATGTCCGACCAAGAAGAGAAAATCTTTAGAAGTCGTACGGGAGCCACGTACGCGATTAACCCAGACGGAAGCAATATTGCCCGAATGATGGAAGTACGTGGTGTGCCTTCAACTGTGCTCGTGTCCCCGCGCCTTAATAAGGCCTACGCGATTCAGGGAATGAGGAAGGCGCTGTTTGTGGATGAGGTGATTAAGATGATGGAGGGGCGATAACGTGCGGAAGATTACGCTCAATTTGTCCCTTCTGGCTGCGCTAGTAGTCAGTGCGAATCTCCTTTCAAACCATGGGAGCGAGGCACAGGCGCAAGCACTCCCTGGGAGCTCGGCTCCACCCGCCCCAGGTTTTGGCCAAATTGGTCAGGCAGATGGAGTTGCAGGCCAAAACAAAGCAAATGAGCCCACTACTTTGCCAAGCGATAGCGTGCTCTCCAGCAACTACGATGCTTCGGCTTCGGCCTTGATTACTAGGCCAACTGGAGAGAAAGAAGTCTCGTCAAACGGCTATAACTCACTCAATTCGGGAAGCACCAACAACACCCCCGTCGTGTATCAGGACCCAGAATCAGGGATTGCGAGCATCATGCAGGAGAATCAGTGGCGAAGAATGTCCACTAATCTTCTGAATAGTCCCCTCGCCTTAATGAACGTAACGTGGCAACTCACTGAGCCCGCTGTCGCGCAGGGTTTCGCAAACGCATTCCAACAGTCGGCATGGGTGAATCAACTAGCCTACGGAGGGCAGCAAGCCCTCATGGAGCAATACAAGCTTGGCGGAACCCAAGGATTTGCGCAGGCGGTTAGCATGCTCAATTGCATGAGAGTTGAAATTCTCAGACAGCAAATGGCAAACGAGCCAGAGAACTGGCAGAAAGCGCGAATGCGTTGCCAAGGGGCCTATGACACGACGACACCCGCGGGTTCAGGAAGCGGTGTGGCCGCACAGGAAGCCAAAGTCGATGGTTCAGTGGCAGCATTGACAAGTGATCCTTCTCTTAATGTTGTCGATTGTAACCAGCTCGAAGAGCAGAGAAAGTCAGAAGAGACTTTGCCCGCGGCGCAACGGAAAAAAGGCATCATGAGCTTTGTTGATGTGCGCTTACAGAATTTAAAGCCGGAAGAGCGCGCGAAGATTAAGGAAGAGGTTGGAGATATTATATATTCCTACACGCATGAGTTCTCTCAGGATGCCAGTAAGCCTGCTCGCGCGGTGCTTCTTGCCACATGTATTAAGCCTCCTACAACTCCCATTTGGGACCAAGCAAAGGCAATGGAACTTTCAATTTGGAAGCAGATTCTCGCGATGTTCAAAGCGCGTTGCATAGCGGCTGCGCAGGAGCGGGACAGGAGCAATGAATATGTTCCATTCGATCCTGCGAAGCGTAATAGCTTCTTGGAGAATTCGTCCCAGTTTATTGAGCCGCTCAGTTTTGACGAATTTAAATTTACGCCAAATCTTCTGGATATCACCTACAATCTTTTCATCTCTAAAGAGATTGAGGAGCTGAAGGAGTCAACCTGCAACGCCCGGCTAGATCCGGATGCTGAACGCAATGATCTTGAGAAGCTGAAAAAGGGACAGGTAAAGACTCGCTTGGAGCATCGCACGATTCACCAACTGGTGTTGTGGATAACTCAAGGCAAGATATTTGAGCGGGCAGCGACTCGAGTGAAGGAGATAAATGCAACAAGCCAAGGCATGAATCGCCAGCTCGACGGAAGAGCCGCAATTGTCCCTGCAATGTATTTCTTAGTAGCTCGCTCGGTGAATATGAATTCGTTGGAAGAGCTGTCGGATGCAATGCAGAAAAACTTGGCGCAGCTGAACGCTTTTAAGAGACAAATGGAAGACCAAGCGGCAATGGTCACCGGTAAAGGTGCGGATATTCTGCGCAGTCCGTTTGATGAATCAAATAAAGCGCCGAGCGCGGGCGGATACGGAAGTTAAGAATTCAGGGGTTGTATGGCGTTTGTAGAAGTATACCAACATCTGGTTCAGGCTCAGCAGGTTGGGGCTCCGATATTCCAATCTATCGAGCCAATGTCATGCGCGTCGAACTGCTCATACTTTTTTGACGGCCAGCCTGGATGTCCGGGAAGTTCTTTTACCGCTATTGGAGCCGCTTTTG
>JBIKWF010000011.1:0-62660 GCA_044356455.1 Bdellovibrionota bacterium
GCATGTGTGATGTGGCTGTTATTACGAAGGACGATGCAATCGATCTTTCCCTCACGGGTCCTATCGCACGCGCTTCGGGTGTGAACTACGATGTGCGGAAGATGTTTCCGTATTCCTCTTACCAAGATTTTGAGTTCGAAGTGCCCCTGGGAAGTAAGGGCGATAACTACGATCGCTTTCAAGTCCGCTTGCTTGAGCTAGAGCAATCTATTCGCATTTGCGAGCAGGCACTGAAGAACCTTCCCGAAGGCCCGATAGGAGTTGACGATCCGAAGGTGATGCTTGCTCCGAAGGATGAGGTGTATAACTCGATCGACGGGATGATTAATCATTTTGAAGTGGTAATTAAGGGTGTTCAGCCCCCTAAGGGTGATGTGTATCTACCCGTGGAAGGTGGCAACGGTGAGCTTGGCTTTTATACCGTTTCTGATGGCACAGGAAAGCCGTACCGAGTCCATGTGCGGGCACCATCTTTTATCAACATGGGCGCCATGAAAAAGATGCTGCTTGGGTATTCGATTGCGGATGTTGTTCCGACCTTCGGAATGATCAACATGATCGGTGGAGAGTGTGATCGATGAATTTTTGCGTGCGCTGCATACTACACAGCGAACGCGTCGGTTATTGAGTTTCGTAACGCTTAAGCCTCTGTCGGAAGTTCCTGTTTGGGCAGTTCTTGGTTGGGCGAGTGCAGGGAGGAAGTGTGAGTAACGGGTCCGCAAAGTTAACAATTCATCCGGGAAGCAGTAATTCAGGTGGCAGTAATTCAGGTGGCAGTCATTCAGGTGGCAGTCATTCAGGTGGCAGTCATTCAGGTAATGGCGATAATGCTGCCGCTCTAACAAAGGCAATTTCTGCAAAGGCAGCTGAGCGCCTTGCCGTGATTAAAAAGAGGTACCCCGACCCAAAATCAGCGGTCATGGCGGCCCTCTATCTGGCTCAGGAAGAAGTGGGCTTTATTAATCAGACGGCACTTGAGTGGGTTTCTGCGCAGCTTGATATGCCTCTCATTCACGTGCAAGAGGTCGCCACCTTCTACACCATGTATTACAAGCGCCCCGTGGGGAAATACCACTTCCAGGTTTGCCGGACGCTTTCCTGTGCTCTTCGTGGTTCAAAGCAGCTCTCTGAGATGTTGCACAAGCGTTTCCATGTTGGTCCCCAAGAAGTAACTGCGGATGGCATGTGGAGCTTCGAGGAGGTTGAGTGTCTCGGCTCGTGTGGCACTGCTCCTATGTGCGAAGTGAACGATCACTACTTCGAGAATCTTACTCCCGAAAAACTCGAGGCCATTATTCAACGGATTGAAAAAGAGAAACCTGACCTGCGCCTTTCAACAGTGAAGGATGAGTTGGGTGAGGGTCTTAAGGGCCATGCAAAGTCAGAAATAATCTAGGGAAGGGTGCTGGGAACGTCGTATGGGTAAGCATCGTCAGGTACTACTAAAGAACATTCATCACGCAGATCAGTATACGCTTGCGGGCTATGAAAGCCGCGGCGGGTACTCGACCATTCGCAAGGTTTTGGGAATGGACCCGCTCAAAGTGGTCGATGAAGTAAAGAAATCTGGACTTCGAGGCCGTGGAGGCGCCGGCTTTTCCGCAGGACAAAAATGGAGCTTCATCCCGCGCAATTCTGGTAAGCCCATTTACGTGGTGCAGAATGCTGACGAATCAGAGCCAGGCACTTTTAAAGATAGATTGCTTCTTGAGAAAGACCCGCATCTTGTTATCGAGGGGCAGCTCATTTGCTCTTGGGCGGTGCAGAGCAATTTCTCGGTAGTGTATATCCGCGGAGAATACGCCTACCCCTATATCAGAATTCAGCGCGCCATAGATGAGGCCTATGCCAAGGGATATCTGGGAGAAAACATCTTTGGAAGTGGCTTTACGCACCACATGATTGTTCATCGTGGAGCGGGTGCCTATATCTGCGGAGAGGAAACAGCTCTTCTTAATTCTCTTGAAGGAAAGAAGGGGCAGCCGCGTTTGAAGCCGCCATTTTATCCGGCAGCCATTGGACTCTACAACGCGCCCACCGTGGTAAATAACACCGAAACGCTTGCGGCCTGTGTGCCCATCCTTGAGCAGGGGGGTGAGTGGTACGCGTCTATTGGTACGCCAAAATCGACGGGAACCAAGCTTTTAAGTGCCTCGGGACACATTAACAAACCAGGCGTATACGAAGTAGAAATGGGCTATCCAATTCTTCAGTTTATAGAGGAAGAATGTGGCGGGGTTTGGAAATCACGAGCGCTCAAGGGCGTGATTCCCGGCGGTTCGTCTATGCCAGTGCTGCGTGCCGATGAACTGGCAGGGGTGACTCTCGATTATGAATCACTGGTGAAGGCAGGGTCTCACATGGGCTCAGGCGGTTTCATGGTGATGGATGAAACCACGGATATGGTTGAGGCGGCGCTTAATGTGGCGCACTTTTATGCGCATGAATCTTGTGGTCAGTGCACGCCATGCCGAGAAGGTGGTCACTGGGTCCAAAAGATCTTTAACCGTATTTCTCGTGGGAAGGGGCTCCCGGGTGACGTGCAACTTGTTGAAAGCGTGTGCAGCCAGATTGCGGGGCACACTATCTGTGCCTTTGGTGAGGCGTTGTCGTGGCCTGCGCAAGCTTTTGTAAGAAAGTTTCCTGAAGAATTTAAGGGACGAATTCTTGAGGCAGTGGAGGGGAAAGTTATTCCACGCGAGACACTGAACTTCGTCCACGAGGGAGCGCACTGAGTCATGACTACTTCAACTACTTCAGATCCGAAGTCAGCGGCGATGAACACCGCAGCAGCTTCTCAAGAGATGGTGAGCCTTACGATTGATGGCAAGGCGGTGCGTGTTCCCAAAGGGACCAATCTTATTGAGGCGGCCAAAACAGCAGGGATAGATATTCCATTTTATTGCTACCATCCCCATCTCTCGGTAGCCGGCAATTGCCGCATGTGCCAAGTGAAGGTAAAGGGCGCTCCGAAACTTGATATCGCTTGTAATACGGCGGTGCGCGAAGGGATGGATGTTTCGACTCATCATACCTCAAAAGAAGTTGACGATGCACAAGCGGCAACTCTTGAGTTTATCCTTATCAACCATCCCCTTGATTGCACGGTTTGTGATCAGGCGGGGCATTGTAAACTTCAGGATTATCACTTTGATTACAATGCGCGGCCGAGCCGGTTCCTTGAAGAAAAGGAACATAAGGTAAAGGCAACGCCTCTTGGGCCGACCGTAATGTTGGACGGAGAGCGCTGTATTATGTGCACGCGCTGCGTACGGTTCTGTGATGAGGTAACCAAGACCTCTGAGTTAGGGATGCTGAACCGAGGCGACCGTTCGGTAATTGCGGTGAATCCCGGGAAGGAACTCACCAATCCACTCTCTGGGACGGTGGTGGATCTTTGTCCCGTAGGGGCGCTTACGCATCGCGAGTGGAGATTTAACACGCGCATCTGGTTCACCAAGGAAACCGAGAGTATCTGCCCTGGTTGCTCAACTGGTTGCAATGTAAAAGTTGCGGTGCGCGACGAGCAGGTAGTGCAGGTTAAGGGGCGCCAGAACCAAGCGGTAAACAAGGAATGGCTCTGCGATGAGGGGCGTTATGGCTTCATGCGATTTTTGCCCTCTGAGCGGCTAACCTCCCCAGTAATCGATGGCAAAGCAGTTTCTTGGGAAGTGGCGCTTAAGGAGGCGAAGCGGGCTTTTGCTGAAGATACCCTGGTATTCCTTGATCCCGCTCTTCTCCTCGAAGAGTACACCTGGGCCAAAGTGCTTCTATCGAAGTCGATGCCAAAGCATAAGGCCGTGCTAGCCTACCGCGAGCGCAGCCTCACGCCCGTCGAATCCATCCTCGTGAGCCCCGACTACGCGGCGAATTTTCGTGGCGCTGAATTCTCGGGAGTCGTGGCAGGAAATCTGCAGGCTCAGTACGAAGAAGCACTTCAAACAGTGCGTAGCGGAAGCGCGAAAAGCGTGCTCCTGATAGGACAAGGAGCGGTGATGGCAAAAGATGTTGATGCCGCGTTCCTTGCTGGGCTTGGGCGTGCGACTTTCTCCGTAGGTATGCTCACCGATGCGAAGTCTCCGCTTGTAAGTGCGCTAAAGGTAGTGCTCCCTGGGCGCAGCATCCTAGAGAAGTCGGGACTGCTCGTTAATCGCAAGTCCCGTTTGCAATATGCAGACCGCGTGATTGATGCCCCAGTAGGAACCGAACCTGAGTGGCGGCTCATAGGTCGACTTGCAGGGGAGTTCGGATTTAAGCCGATGGGCTCACAGGTTCCGGCAACGGACAGAGACGCAACACTTGCCTTTCTCTCAGCCGAAGCGCGGCTTGCGGGTCTTAAGATTATGAACATTAAACAGGGCGGAATTGACCTTACTCAATTCTCTCCCGGGGCTGGTTCCGCAGTAGGTTCCGGAGTTCAGGGTGTGGGCGCTTCGGCTAGTGGTGGAGCGGTAGCGTAAGAATGGCGAACCCTTTGTGGTCTATGTGGCCTTAGTGGTTGTTCTCTTTAGCCACGAAGACCACAGAGACCACAAAGGGGGTAAGCCAAATTTTGGGGCAGTGTACGTATGGGAATTGAATTCCTGATTTTGTTCCTCCAAGTTTTTGTCGTCTTTAATGTGGCGATGGGGATGTCGGCTTTTTGTACCTGGGTGGAGCGAAAAGGATCTGCTCTGATACAAGATCGCATCGGTGCAAATCGCGCGGGGGCCTTCTACCAAGTAGAGAATCCGTTGCTTGCCGGAGCCTTGCTTGGAAGCCGCGTCGGGGGAATTGTGCTCCTTCTCGTTGCGGTATCGTTACTTGTCATAGGGCAGGGAACTTCCGGATTTGCAAAAGCGCTCCCTGATGCGTCCTTCCTATTAGCAGGAGCAGTCGTTGGCTTTTTGATGTTTGCTCTTTCTATGGTCCCCGTTCTCATTAGAGGGCTTGGGATTTTGGGAGTGATTAACACGCTGGTATGTGATGCCGTCAAAGCCCTCACCAAGGAAGATTTTATTCCGACGGGGGTTTCACCTTTCCTGCACGCCCTTGCTCCAATTCTTGCCGCTCTTCCGATTTTCTTGGCTTTTTCTGTGGTTCCCTTGGCGCCCGATTTCGAAGTTTTCGGGTACGTGATTCGGCCTCAGGTTGCCCAGCTTAACGCCGGCATTCTCTTCTTCCTCGCCATGGGTTCTATGGCGGTGTACGGAGTCGCCCTGGCCGGGTGGACGAGTAACAATAAGTTTTCACTTCTTGGAAGTTTGCGGGCCTCGGCCCAGATGATTTCGTATGAGCTCGCCCTAGGAGTGGCGATTGTCACGGCGATACTCATGTACGGGACTCTTGACCTCTATGAGATGGTGCAAGGTCAAAGCCAAACGTGGGGAGCTCTGCAGAATCCCTTCATGTTTATTGCCTGTATCATATTCTTTGTAGCGGGAATGGCAGAAACGAAGCGCGGCCCGTTCGATCTTCCTGAAAGTGAGTCCGAGCTTGTGGCAGGGTATTTCACTGAATACTCAGGTATGAAGTTTCTGCTTTTCTGGATGGGTGAGTTCACTGAAATTGCCCTCTTTGCTCTCGTCCTTGCGCTTGTGTTCTTTGGTGGCTGGCATCCGCTCCCTTTCTTTGGGAACTTGTTCACTGACTTTATCGCCTTCCCCGAGAACTCTTGGGTAGGGGCGCTTGTGGGCCATGCCATTTTGATGGGCAAGGTTATTTTCTTGTGCGTGCTGCAGATTGTCATTCGTTGGACCTTGCCGCGCTTTCGCTATGACCAGTTGATGGATCTCGGGTGGAAGTGGCTGCTTGAGATTGGCTTTCTTAATCTTATGCTTTTGGGCGCCTTTAAGCTGCTTGGGTACTGTTAAGGAGTTATACCTCTTATGTTGATTGTATTTACCTTGGCCGCGCTCCTGACTGTCGCATCTGCGGTAGGGGTCATCGCCTTTAAGAACCCCATCCACAGCGCCTTAAGCCTGGTCGCTAACCTCCTTGGTGTGGCAGCGCTTTTTGCTGCACTTGAGGCACATTTCCTTGCCGCAGTTCAGATCATCGTATACGCGGGCGCTATCATGGTGCTTGTTCTCTTCATGCTTATGCTCCTTAACGTTAAGACGGAGCGAAGAACCAAGAGAGAAAACTTTCTCACACTTATCGCAGTGCTTTCCGGACTAGGGTTTGTAGCGTTTGTTGTGCCTCTCGTACATGACGCGTTTCTTAGTCTCCCTTCACATGGATTGGCCTCCCAGGGGACTCCCCAAGGGGCGGGTCTTTCTGCCGTCCCCGAACTTCAGGGTACGGTCCAGGATATAGGAATGAAGCTCTTCACTGAATACATGTTTCTCTTCCAGGCCTCGGGCGTGTTGCTCATGACCGCTATTGCGGGAGCAGTCATGCTGGCAAAGCGTTCTTATGGGGGCAGTGCCCAGAAATAGCGCATGAGGGATGACGCCGGTGGAGTGGCCGGTGGGGGCGTAACATTTTAGAGGGATGGGTCTTCACATGATTCCAGTTAGTTTGTGTCTGACGCTAAGTGCGGTGCTTTTTACGCTTGGTGTGGTCGGCGTGATTGTACGTCGTAATGTGATAGTCGCCTTCATGTGTATTGAACTGATGCTCAACGCGGTCAACTTGAGCTTTGTGGCATTGTCTCGTTCGGTAGGAAATCTTGACGGCCAGCTCTCTGTTTTTTTTGTGATGGTGGTGGCTGCGGCTGAAGCTGCGGTTGGTTTAGCAATTATTATTTCAGTGTTTCGGTCCATGCAGTCGCTTGAGAACACTGAGATGGCGGATCTTAAGAACTAATTGTCCTCCTTAGAGGTCTTAGTGGTCTTAGTGGTTGTCATAATCCGAACCACTAAGACCACTAAGGTGAGGAGAAATTGCTGGGTATAGTGCGTCCCATCGGGCGCAGGTAATAGGGATTTGGATTTATGCAGGCAACTCTTTGGCTTATTCCAGCGCTTCCGCTGTTAGGTGCGGCGCTCGCCTTTGTGATTGGCAAACAAATGAGGGACGCAGCGGGTTGGATAGCAACGGCCGCTTCCGCCTTGGCTTTCTTATGGACGCTTAAGCTTTTCTTTGGTCTCTCAGCTTCTCCCGGGGGAGTTTTCGAGGATTTGGTTTTTCCCTGGATCCATATCGGAACTCTTAAGCTTGATTTCCTGCTGCGTTTCGATGCCCTTACCGCGGTGATGTGTTTAGTAGTAACTGGAGTAGGGAGCCTTATCCACCTTTACTCAATTGCCTATATGGCTGAGGAGGAGTTCAGGCACCGCTTTTTCTCTTACCTCAATCTTTTCATGTTCTCGATGCTCGTGCTTGTACTCGCAGGCAATCTTCCTGTGCTTTTTGTGGGCTGGGAAGGTGTAGGGCTTTGCTCATACCTGCTTATTGGATTCTGGTTCAAGAATACGAGCTACGCATCTGCAGGAAGAAAGGCATTTGTAGTGAACCGCATTGGTGATGCGGGGTTTTTGCTCGGTATGTTTCTCTTGTTCCAGGAATTTGGAACCCTCGACTTCGCAGAACTTCAGGCGGGGCTCGTTGCAGCTCCTCTTGCGGCAGGGCTCGCCACCATTATCGCCATGTGCTTTTTTGTCGGAGCTACAGGTAAGTCTGCGCAAATTCCGCTTTTTGTGTGGTTGCCTGATGCGATGGCCGGCCCCACGCCAGTCTCCGCACTTATCCACGCGGCTACCATGGTGACGGCGGGTGTGTACCTTTTTGCGCGCATGCACTTTCTGTTCGACTTGGCGCCGGATGCCATGCTGGTAGTGGCCTCAGTCGCGGTGCTCACCGCTTTTGTGGCGGCTACGACGGCGGTAACTCAGAACGACATCAAAAAGGTTCTGGCCTATTCAACCGTGAGCCAGCTTGGGTTCATGTTTGTTGCTGCTGCAGTGGGAGCTTACTGGGTCGCTATCTTCCACGTAGTGACGCATGCGTTTTTTAAGGCCTGCCTGTTCCTTGGGGCAGGGTCCGTTATCCACGGCTGTCATCATGAGCAAGATATGCGCAAGATGGGTGGGCTTTGGAAGAAGATGCCTATTACGGCCTGGACTTACCTTATCTCAACGCTTGCGATTGCCGGGATTGCTCCGCTTTCTGGGTATTACTCTAAACACGCCATTCTTGAGTCGCTGAACGGTAATTCCAATTCATTTCTAGCGCAGTCCTTTTTATTCGGTACGTATACGTCGGTTTTTGGATTGGTACTGAATCTTACCGCTCTCTGCACCGCCTTTTACATGATGCGTTCCTTTGCCATGACCTTTATGGGCGAATATCGAGGCGGGCATTCGCATGCACATGCTTCACATGACGATTCCGCTCACAGTGCGGGGCATGATCATCATGACGGTCATGACCACGACGAGGGACATGCCCACGAGCCACATGAATCTCCTTGGAAGATGACCCTTCCTCTCGTGGTGCTCGCGGCTCTTGCGGTGGTGGCAGGTCTCGCGCTGGGCGGACAAATCTCTCATGGCGCATATTCGCTGCAGGCGTATTTGCAGCCAGTGGTGCCAAGTCATGCACATGAGCATGGGGAGTCTCTCCTGGCGGCTCTGGCACATTCCTGGGTCGGTATTCTGGGCGTCGTGCTAGGAGTTCTGTTTTACACTTCTCTAAGCTCAGTCCCAGGAGTGCTTGCCCGCTCTCTGGCGCCGCTTACCAAGCTCTCTCAGGGGAAGTGGTTCTTTGATGAGGTTTATTCGTTCCTCCTTATTCGGCCCCTCGAAGGCATGGCGCGCTTCCTGTGGCGCGGAGTCGATCAGGGCGTAATTGATGGAACAGTGAACGGCACTGCGGCAGTTATCGATATGAGCGGCGAGATTACGCGCCACACGCAGACAGGTCAGATTCGGCACTATGCGCTCTTTATGTTTATTGGCACGGTAGTTGTTATTACCTTCTACATGGTGATGTAGTCATGGATGGAGTTCCTTTGCTTTCCCTTATAATTTTCCTGCCTCTTCTCGGGGCGCTTGCCCTCTACCTTGTGCCAGGTTTCGGAGCTTCAGGTTCCGACTCTGGAGGCTCTAAGCATGGAGGCTCTGCGAATAGCGCGCATCATGGTCATGACGAAGCAGCGCGCGAGCCTCGCTCTGCGAAAGCGGCGCGTATGTTCACGCTCCTCGTGACGCTTGTGACCTTTGCTGCGTCTCTCTTTATCCTAAGGGGATTCGACGCATCTTCGCCAAACTATCAGTTTGTCGAGAAGGCCTCTTGGATTCCTATGTATGGGGTTTGGTACAACCTCGGGGTTGATGGCATCAGCCTTTGGCTTGTGATGCTCACCACCTTCTTGATGCCCATCATTGTCATTGCCTCTCGTTCCGTGCATCACCAGCTCAGAGGCTATCTTGCTTCGATGTTGGTTCTTGAAACGGCCATGCTCGGCACGCTGCTTTCGCTCGACCTTCTTCTTTTCTACGTCTTCTGGGAGCTCATGCTCGCTCCCATGTACTTCATCATTGGAATTTGGGGTGGCAAGCGCCGCATCTATGCCACGCTTAAATTTGTGCTCTATACCGTCATAGGAAGTGTCTTGATGCTCGTCGCCTTAGTCTATGTGGTTTGGCAGCACGCGCAGCAGAATGATGGTCAAATAACCTTTTTGCTCAGTGAGGTGCTCTCCGGGACTCGTCTTTCCTTCAATGAGGAATTCTGGCTCTTTGCGGCGTTTGCACTCGCTTTTGGGATAAAGGTTCCAATTTTTCCCTTCCATACGTGGCTTCCAGATGCGCACGTCGAGGCACCAACGGGTGGGTCAGTTGTCCTTGCGGGCATCCTTCTTAAGATGGGCCTGTATGGGTTCATTCGCTTTGCTTATCCGCTCTTCCCAAATGCCGCCGCTTGGTTTGCTCCTTACCTTGCCGTACTTGCGGTTATAGGAATCATCTACGGGTCTCTTGTGGCATGGGCTCAGAGCGATATTAAAAAGCTGGTTGCGTATTCCTCGGTTGCCCATCTTGGCTTCTGCGTATTGGGCTTGGTCGCCTTTAATATGCTTGCAACCTCAGGTGCGGTCTTGCAGATGATTAATCACGGCATCTCAACTGGGGCTCTGTTCCTCTTGGTGGGAGTACTCTACGACAGGCGCCACACCCGGGAGATTTCGGAGTACGGCGGATTGGCGGCAAAGATTCCAGTTTTTGCATTCCTGTTTCTGGTCTTTACCTTAAGCTCAATAGCTCTCCCTCTTACCAATGGCTTTATCGGCGAGTTCTTGATTCTCCTCGGGAGCTTTAAGACGTTCCCGGTCCTCACTGCCTTTGCAACCTTGGGGGTGATTCTTGGAGCGGTCTATATGCTCACGCTCTATCTCCGAACCATGTTCGGAGAAATTGATGAGAAAAAGAATGGGCAGCTCTCTGATGTGAATCGCATGGAGCTTGCGGCCTTGCTACCGCTCTTTGTACTGGTGTTTGTGCTTGGGCTCTATCCCCAGCCCTTCTTAAGCCGAATTGAGCCTTCGATTGCGGCCTGGATGACCCAAGTGGAGTCTCGGGCACAGCAGTTAGCGCTCTCGCGGGATAGTCACTCTAGTTTTGCCAGAGTTCTAGGACAGCCTGCCTCCTCATCGGGGCAGCACGAAGTGAGCGTACAAGAGAGTGTGGCGTTAGTGGATAGTGCTTCATAGCCATGCCTTGGGGACGGAAACGGCTCCCGTGAGCAAAGTTAGTTAGCAAAGGCCTGTTTTATGCAACAAAGTATCGCGTATCAGATGTTTCTTGTCGCACCACTGCTCATTCTCACTCTGGGGGCTTTGGTGGTTTTGCTGCTCGACGGATTTCGAGTTTCAACGAACGTCAAAGGTGGAGTCACGATAGCGACTCTTCTCCTTGCGGCACTCGGTGCAGCCGCCGCGGGCGGCCTTTCGTCTCCGGGACAGACGGCGTTTAATGGCTTTATTTATGTTGACCCGTTTTCGGTCTACATGAATGTGATTTTGCTGTTCGGGTCTTTGCTGGCGCTGCTTCTTGGTTTCGACCGTCTTTCCGAGCAAGGGGTAGAAGCGGGAACTGAGTATTATGCGCTGCTTCTTTTCTCTACTGCGGGCGCGATGGTGTTTGTTGGCGCAGCTGAACTTATTACGCTCTTTGTCGGACTAGAAATCATGTCGATGGCGCTCTATGCGCTTTGTGGCTCGGCGCTGAAGCTCAGGCGCTCGGCAGAATCTGCTCTCAAGTACTTCCTTTTGGGCTCTTTTAGCTCTGCCTTCCTGCTTTACGGTATTGCCTTGCTCTACGGTCTTACGGGCACCCTTTTTATCTCGAAGATAGCGGTAGTCATTGGTGGAGTGCATTCTCCCTTACTCATGGTTGCCATGGGGCTTATGTTGGTGGGCCTGGTATTCAAGATTGGCGCAGTTCCTTTTCATTTCTGGGCGCCGGATGTGTACGAAGGTGCGCCTACCAGTATTACCGCTTATATGGCCTGCGTTATTAAGGCTGCTGCCTTTGCGGCTTCACTTCGCATCCTTTGGGTTGCCTTTGAGCAGGTTCAGACTTTCTGGGTGGGGGCGGTTTGGACGATAGCCGTTCTTACCATGACCCTTGGTAACCTCGTCGCTCTTCGCCAGCGCAGCCTCAAGCGTATGCTGGCCTATTCGAGCATCTCTCATGCCGGGTACATGATGGTGGCCTTTCTTGCGCCAGGAGATGCAGCAGGGGGTGGGGCAGCCATTCTTTACTATCTTGTCGCCTATACCTTAATGACGATGGGCGCATTTGGTGTCGTGCTCGCGGTGACATCATCCGGCGGACCAAGCGAAGCGCGTAACCATGACGACATTACCCGTTTTAATGGGTTAGGCACGACTAAGCCGCTGCTTGCTGCGGCCATGGCACTCTTTATGCTCTCTTTGGCAGGGATTCCTCCTGGGCTCTCAGGTCTTCTTGGGAAGTTCTATATATTTGGGGCCGCTATCCGCGCCGACTACGTTGGGATTGTTATCATTGGCGTCGTGAATTCGGCGATCTCCTGCTACTACTATCTGCGCGTCATTGTGGCGATGTATTTCGTTGAGGCAGACGCCGAGAATGCGAAGATGCAGTATTCCATCACTCCCTCAATGGCCAGTGTTCTTTGCATGTGTGCCCTTGGTGTGGTCCTCTTCGGAGTCTTCCCTTCGCTGCTGCATGATAGTGCAGCGTTTGTGATGATGGGATTTAGTCGCTAGGACTTTGTCCGGTAAAAATTCCCCACACTCTATGTGGTAGGGGCCGCCTAACTTGCCCCCTGGTAGTACGCATGGGCAGTGCGTCTGGGCAGTGCGCCTGGTCAGGGGGGCCCGAACAGACTGGAACTTCGCTCCGTCTGGTCAGTCCTCTGCTGTTACTAAAAAAAGTCTAATTTCGGTTGGACGGAGGCCGTCATCCTTCGGGCTCTGTTAGGCGAGAAATTATGTCAAAGAGGCGTCTAGAAAAGCTCGTGGTACTTAGCGGCGCAGGAGTGAGCGCAGAGAGTGGGCTTAAGACCTTTCGCGACGGTGGTGGTCTGTGGGAAGGACATCGCGTAGAGGACGTGGCGACTCCCGAAGCTTTTGAGCGTAATCCCGGACTGGTTCTAGAATTCTACAATCAAAGACGACGTGCGCTTGCATCTGCGGCTCCGAATCCGGCTCATCTGGCCATTGCGGAGCTCGAGCACAAATTTGAGGTCTCCGTCATTACCCAAAACGTAGATAACCTTCATGAGCGAGCGGGGTCATCTTCCGTCCTTCATCTGCACGGTGAATTGACCAAGGCGCGTAGCTCGGTGGACCCGTCTTATGTGGTGGAAATAGAAGGAACCGAACTGGTTCTTGGAGATCGTTGCCCTCTTGGAAGTCAGCTTCGACCTCATATCGTGTGGTTTGGAGAAGCCGTGCCACTCATGGAAGAGGCCATGCAGCTTATGCGCCGCGCTGAAGTGGTCATTGTGGTGGGCACCTCTTTGGTGGTTTACCCGGCAGCAGGCCTGGTGGAGTACGCTCCTCGTTCAGCCAAGAAGTATGTCGTGGATGTGGTTTGCCCAAGAGTCCCTGGTATCGAGGGCTTTCAGCCACTTGAGCTTCCGGCATCAAAGGGGTTGCCGCTTTTGGTGAAACAGCTTCTTTGTGATTCTTAAGGCGCCTCTTTTCTTAGTCTTCTTTTTAGGACTAAGGCTCCCGCAATAAGGATTATTCCCGCGGTAATTACCTCAATCACGCGCGGAAAAGAGAAGACTTCGCCAGCATCAGTAGAGCTCGTCATATTCGCAGGCAGCTTTTCAGAGTGAGTCGGGTTTATCTCTTTCAGCATAGCGTTTGAAAGCGCCAAAAGCTCAGTTTCTCTCTCTCTAGGGGCCGTCCAGGTGAGAATGAGGTGTTTGTCCAAGAGCCCTAAAATCGCCACTCGTGAACTCATTGGCTGCGATCCCTTGCCGTAGGAAAGGTGTGCTCGCAGAAGCGGGAAACCCTTGATTTCATCTGAGCTGGCATCAAGGAGCTCGGTGTCTGCAAGCCCCACAAGCCGGTAGCTCGCGGCGACGGCTTCTCCCTGTTCCTGGGCTGATTTTCCGAATCCAGGGAACGTACCGGCAATGAGCAGGGCGTTAAAGGTGGGGAAACCTGAAGAAGAGCCTCTTGTTCTTGCTGAGACTAGGAGTTGACCTTGCTCAACTTGAGACAAGGGAAGCTCCTCAAGGGAGGAGGGCAGGCGAAAGTTTTCGCCAAGCACTTCAATCGCTGCGCCTGGTTTCACGCTGTCTGCCTGTGCGCAGGGCGTGGCGAGGAGGAGGGAAAGTATAGTGCCGCAAAGCAGCAGCGAAGTGCAGCAGAAATCTCTCAAGCGGGCGAGCGTAGTGAGCAGATGGCCGCGAGAGGGTTTGCGCATGAGGGCATGGCTGTTCATGTAACGCTTAGAATCGCTTAGAGAAAGGGACTTTTGTGCGTAAATAATTGCCACGAGGGGAGCCTTATCGAGTGCCATTTTTGCAAGAACTCACGTGAGCGCGGCTCGGAAGATCGGGCGGGCTGCTTGGTCCACACACTTCTGAGTGCTCGAAAAGTGCAAAAATAGCGAGTTTTTGAGGCCTTCTAAGCCATTTACCAACAGAGCGCAAGAAGTGGCGTTGGGGAGTGCTGTCTCCGCTACCTCAAAAAAATCGCTATTTACATGCATTTTTCTTGTTGATTGAAGCTTCGAGTTGCTCTTATAGTCCGTCTTGAGGGCGGTCCTCGCCTTCCAAAAAGCGCCGGTTTATAGGCCTTTTTTGAGTTTTTGGTCTATCCATTTTGGAGATGTCACGTATGGCTAAGAAGCCGATGAAGAAAGCCGCCAAGAAGACGATGAAGAAAGCTGCCCCTGCCAAGAAGGCTGTTGCTAAGACTGCAGCTCCTGCTGGAAAGACGTCTGGTATCGTTCTTCAGCCTAAGGCTCGCCAGGCTGCTAAGCCCCGCAACACGGGAACCTACAGCTACACGCAGTCAGAGTTCCTTGAGAACATCCGTGCATTCACGGGTCTTCCGAAGCGTTCACAGGCTAAGGAGATTGTAGAGGATATTGCTGCGTTCATCACCGAGTCCTTGCGCCGTGGTTACAAGCTCCCGCTCATGGGTCTTGGTAAGCTCTATGTTCGTCAGAGCAAGGCTCGCCTTGGACGTAACCCACAGACTGGTGAGACCGTTCAGATCCCAGCTCGTAAGCGTGTACGTTTCACCGCTTCGAAGGCTCTTAAGACAACGGTCCTATAGTAAGTCTGTTCTATAGTGCGTTTGGCCTATAGTGCACCTGCTCTATAGCAGCGAACTTTGTTCTTAAGTGGCGATTTGCCAAGAGCGCTTCGTAGTAATTGCTCTAAGCATTTCGTCAGAATGTAACGGGAGGGTAGTGAAAAGCTATCCTCCCGTTTTTTATTTACCTTTGCTCAATGCTTGCCCTCAAACCAGCTTGTCCATGGCTGCTCGCGCTCTTGCTCCACTGTATCGGGGGTCTTTTCCTCTTCCCCTATCCCGAAGAAGTGCGAAGGGCTGCTGAGGGGCTTGCGCCTCAGGAGGCGACTCTTCCTTACTGGTATTCTGGTGAAACAAAAATCCCGGAAAGGCTTACCTTTAGCCTTGTCCTGCCCCCACTGCATGCCACTCGCTACAAAATGTGGGGGGATGATTGCATTGAATCGGTGCGCGTAAACGGAACTCTTTTGACGGGGCTGCCCTATTGCGACTGGGGCAAGAGTCTTGAGCTAGACCTCGCATCTCAGTTGCAAGCCGGATTGAATAAGATCGAAGTAACTACCTCGAACAAAGGTGGGCCGGGTGGTCTCTCTTTTGTCGTTCACCCCGAGGATTCTTTGCTTCTCGGCTATCGACTGATGTTGCTCCTTCTTGTGGGGGGCGTAGTGGTGGTGTGGTGCAGGGAGCTGCGGCTTGCGTCTTTCTCCACTTCTGCGCTTCTTGGCTCGGTATGGATACGCATAATCTATTTCTGGCTTACGCCTGCGAGGGTGCGGGCCTATGATCTGGACGGTCATATCGAGTATTTAAAATATGTGGGGGAACATTATGCACTTCCCCGGAGTGCCTTGGGGTGGGAGTTCCATCAGCCTCCGCTCTATTATGCAGTCGGCGCTGCTGTTGCCCAAGTAGTGCGCTGGTTCTCCCCACTTTTCCAAGCTGAACTTGATGCACTGCAGCTCCTATCTTTACTCTTGTCACTTGGGACCTTGGTATGTGGGGCCGCCTCGATATGGAGGCTCGTAAAAGGTGAGGGGGAGAGGATTGGTGCGCTACTTCTCTTAGGCTTTCTGCCAGGTCTTATCTTCTCCGCTGCCAGAATTTCTAATGATACCTTCTACCACTTCTGCGCTTTTCTTTGGTTTCTTCTGGCCTTGGTGTGGTGGCAGAAGCCCTCTCATGCAAAGGCATTTGCCTCCTGCGTCCCTCTCGCGTGTGCCGTACTTGCGAAACTTTCGGCTCTGCCTCTTGTAGTGGCCGCGCTACTGCTCTTTGTTCTGAAACGTGGTCTTTCTATTGTCTCTCGCGTTCGGCTTGTGTTGGGGAGCGCTCTTCTGATTGCGCTCGGAGTAAGTTGGTATTTCTATCTGAGACTCAGCGCGGGCGATAGTTTTGCTGGCTCCGAAAAGCTGGCCTCCTTGCATGGAGGTCTTCGCCTCGAGACTGCGTGGAGTTCTTTCCTGGTGTTTAGTCCACAAGACATTTTTCTTACACCATTCAATCGTCCCTTTGAGGAGGTCTCGCGCCGAGGATACTTCTTTGAATACCTCTTTAAATCGGCCTTTTTTGGAGAGTTCTCATTCCTTGAAATTCAGACATGGGTAGTGAAACTTTTGCTGGTGAGCGGGGGGCTGTTTCTTGTTATTTCTGCCTTAGGCCTTTTGCGCATACTCTTGCTTCGCGCTTACGACTACATCCCAGTTGTGCTTGTGGGGGGAGCGCTCCTTGCGTCGCTGATTCTTCTGCGGCTTCAGTTTCCATTCTCTCCTCATCAAGATTTCCGTTTTATCCACCTTATCGCTGTTCCCCTATGTGCCTGTGCTTCTTATGCCGCGTCCTCATCGAGAGGGGCTTTGCGCGTTTATCTTTGCGTGAGTGTGGTGCTTGCGCTCTCAAGCATTGCGTTGGTGCTTAGTCTTTCTGGCGTGCCAGGGCCTGTGTGATAAAAGAGCGCTATGGATCGGGCCAGACTTTAAGAAATGCAATCTGGGCCAGCTGATCGGGAATTGGTTTTTCCAAAGTAGCTGAAGCGAGCAGGCTCTTCATCGGATACCCGCAGGTTATCCGAGAAACTGATACGTTCTGGCCTGAGACAGTGTAAAACACTCGCCACGCGCCGCAGCTCATGCGGCTCTCTCCCGAGGGCATAAGCACAATACGCCGCGTGCGATGCGGGCTCGGATCGCGCTCAAGAATAGTACGCGCACGTTCAAAGAATCGTACTTCGTGCTCTGCGGCAAGCCATAAGAGTTGTTTCTCGGCATGCTTCGAAAGTTGAACCTCAAAGCGCGGCGACTCACGCAGCGCATGCTCAACCGAGGCCAGCCAGCCAATTTTAGCCTCAGGAAAAGCATCGACGAGGGGCAAGTAGGGCTTAATATCGAGAATCGGAGTTCCATCTACCAAGTCACAGGGGCCTATCATGAGGCGTCTGCCCTTAATGCCTTTGAGCGCCACTGCAGTAATTCCAATAGGGTTGGGCCTATGCGGGGAGCGAGTTGCGAATACCCCGCGCTTCTGTTTCGCTCCGCGCGGCGGAAGCACCTTTGGATTCCAGGTTTTGTTTTTATCAAACCACCAGATGAGCCAGATCCTATTGAATCCTAAGAGGTCATCGAGCGCAGCCTCGAAATTGTTCCCCCCTATGAGCTCAATGACGCCCTCCTGAGCGTCTGGATCGCTCGGTTGATGCGGGGCGTCAAATTTTAGCCTCATTTTGGTCTTTATAAACCCAATAGGCGAAAGCGTGAGGGAGGGGAGGTTTTTTCGATTCACTCTCGCTTGGATACCAGGTATCACTTACCTTACTCAAGACAATCTAAGGGGATAGAGCGCATATGAAAAATGCTAAGCTCGGTCGGGGAGAGGGGAAGCAAAAGATTGGGTGGCGGCTTACCGGTGCCTGGCCGGTGACCTGTAAGGGGGCCTGGCAGGCGCTTGTTTTAGGCTTGCTCGTCGTAGGCTGCGCAACCCAATCAAACTACATTCGATACCTTGACGAGTGGCGCGGCGAAACAGTCATGCGGCTCTATAAGGTTATGGGCTATCCCACAAGCGAAGAGACCTTTAGCGATGGAATTCGCCGCCTTCGCTATAGCCAAGATCGCTCCTATTTTAACCCTCCTTCTAGTAATACGTATTATGTGGATGGGCGCCCTTACACGGACTATTCCCCGGGGTATTGGGTCACCTTGGTGTGTACGACAGACTTTTTCGCGGATAAGGCGGGAAGGATTCTGCGCTGGGAGATTCAAGGGAACGACTGCACCATGACGGAAGCTAGGCTCAAAGAGCAATTGCAAGCCATGGGGAAGCCTTTCCCTCCCAAAGAGTAGCTCTCCTGCTTGGCCCAATGGATGTGCTAGACTTTTTTACCTATGAAAGAAGCTCAACTTAATCCCCTAAGAATCTACAAAAAAACCGGATTCCTCATCGATATGGATGGGGTGATATATCGCGGCGCCCAGGTAATTCCCGGAGCTCAGAAGTTTATTGCCTCTCTCAAGGAGCGTAATATTCCGTTTCTTTTTCTCACCAACAATAGCCGATTTACGCAGCGGGAGATGGTGCTCAAGCTGCGGCGTATTGGAATTAAAGTAGAAGAGCATCACATTTTTACCAGCGCCATGGCGACCGCGGAGTTTCTCGCAAGTCAAAAACAAAACGGAACTGCCTATGTGCTTGGCGAGGGTGGGCTCGTATTTAGTCTTCACGAACAAGGCTACGCGATAGTGGAGCAAGACCCTGACTATGTCGTGGTAGGTGAGGGTCGTTCTCTTACGCTTGAAATGGTAGAGCGCGCCATTGATTTTGTGCTTGAGGGCGCAAAGCTGATTGCGACGAATCTTGACCCAGCACCTAAGATAAAAGGCTGGATGAAGCCAGGCACTGGCGCAATTATCGCCATGCTTGAGGAGGCGACTGGGAAAAAGGCTTTTTGTGTCGGTAAACCAAGTCCCGTGATGATGCGCGCAGCTCGTAAATACCTCCAGCTTGAGACATCGGAAACGGTCATGATCGGCGACACCATGGAGACGGATATTCTTGGTGGAGTTCAGATGGGGTACCGGACCATCCTTGTGCTGAGCGGCTCGGCAACACGCGCGACTTTGCAGAACTTCGCATTTCGCCCGGACCTGATGGTGAACTCGGTCTCTGACATTCCTCTCGAGGCTTTAATGAAGGGCGATCACCCGTTTGATGGACCAAAAACTCGGAGGGCAGAGGCGAAGCGAAAGAGCGTGGCCAAGCGGCGGAAGTGAATGTGGTTTTAGTTGTTAAGGATTGAACAACCACTGAGACCACAGAGAGCACTAAGGTTTAGTACTTATCGTTTGCGCATGTAGCAGAGGCCATTATGACTACTCCCATGGGTCAAAATCTTTCAAATCATTCCAGGCTCGATCCGATTTTTCATTTTGTAGTTTCCCCAATCTTACTTCTCAACCTTTTGCGCTCTGTTTGGTACGCAGTAGCCGCGGTTTCCTTTGATTCAGTTCTGCAGGTGATGGTTGCGGCGGCGCTTGTTGTTTTAATGTTTAAGGTCCGTCTCTATAGCCTGCGAGTGCAAGACCGACTCATTCGCTTGGAAGAGCGTCTTCGCATCGCGCCGCTTCTCGCGGTAGATGAGCGCGAGCAAGTACTCGGTAGCCTTACGGAGTCTCAGCTTGTGGGGCTTCGATTTGCCAGCGATGGAGAAGTCGCGAATTTAGCAAGACGAGCAGCTCGCGAAGGCCTTTCGAAATCTGAGATTAAGAAAGCAATTGGTACGTGGAGAGGGGACTATTTTCGCGTTTAGACTTGCCACAGGCGAGATCGTCTTTTGAGTTAATTCCCCGCATGAACCCACGAGACTTTATTCAACTGCTCATCCTCGCTTCTATTTGGGGGAGTTCTTTTTTGTTCATGCGCCGCGCCGCCCCGGAGCTTGGGGGCGTGGCGACTGCCGAGATTCGGGTCGCTCTTGCTGCAATAGTCTTGCTTGTGATTGCGCTCGCAAAATACCAAACGCTGCGCCTAGAGTATTGGCGCAGCTATTTCTTTATTGGAATGCTCAATTGCGCGGTTCCCTTTTCGCTCTTTGCCGTGGCCGCTCAAAGGCTTCCGGCAGGGTATCTTAGTGTACTGAATGCAACTGCTCCGGCCTTTGGCGCTCTCGCCGCGGCAGTCCTCCTACGAGAAACTCTAGGAGTAAGAAGAGCCGCGGGCCTTGCCCTTGGTCTTTTAGGTGTCTGTACCCTGGTAGCTTTCGGTCCGGTTCCTCTGAGTGAGGGTACGATCTTGGGGATCGGCGCGGGGCTTTTTGCTTCTGCCTGTTACGGTATCGCAGTGGTATATCTCACGCGTCTTATACGTGAAGTGCCCGGTATCACGGTAGCTGCGTGCACTCTTTCCGCGGCAGCTTTTCAGCTTCTTCCGCTGCTCGTTATGTCCCCCACAAAACCAGCAACTCTTGAAGCACTCTCCGCGGTTGCCATGCTAGGAGTGTTTTGCACCGCGGTAGCTTATCTCATTTATTTTGATCTCGTGCAGCGCATCTCTCCCTCGCGAGCCTTGGTGGTCACTTTCCTCATCCCGGTGTTTGCCTCGCTCTGGGGGTGGCTCTTTCTTGGTGAGCCCGTGACCGTTCGCATGATGCTTGGAGCTTTAGTCTGTCTTCTCGGAACGTGGCTTGCCTCAGCACGGCAAGGACAGGGAGTGCGAAGGTAAGCGAGATCTCTGTGGTGTGAGTGGATTAGGAAAACAACCACTAAGACCCCAGAGATCACGAAGAGAGGGGAAATCTGCCGATTTCTAAGGAACCTCTGCAGAGCGTTGATACTTTATTTTTCCTCTGTGTTCTCTGTGCCCTCTGTGGTTTTTCAATAATTTAAATCAACCACAGAGGGCACAGAGTTCACAGAGCAGACTTTTTCAGAGCTTTCCTAGCTAATCGCTGGGGCTTACCTATTCCGAATCGACAAGCTACCCGAGTAAATCTTCTGGTAGCTCAGAGGTTCCGTCGTTAAAGGTAGAGTACAGGAGGTGAAGCTCAGCCTTTGGTGCATTTCAATAGATCCGTTTCCCTTGGGTACTAAGCGAATAGAGGGAGTGCCTAAGCAGCCGGTGAGCGGGCTAAGGACTTGGGCTTTTGATGTTCCGAGGTACTCCCCGGCTTTCAATCGGTTGGGAACAACGCGGTACGTGAACCCGCGCGTATTCTTCACTACAAACTCATTTTTGTTCTTCGTTACCACGGCATTCCATAGGGCGGTGGAGGCCAGGCCATCTTTAACATTATCTCCGCTTCGAAAGTGTAGAACGCCGCGGTAGGTTCCGGGAGTAAGTTCGAGGGCATGAGCAGAGGAAGTGAGCAGGCACAATCCGAGGAGGAGAGAGAGGGCATGTTTCATAAAAATATCCATGGTTGGTTTTTCATAATCACAAAGCAAGGCGCCTCGCATGGTGTGTAATATGCACACCACTTGGGCGGTTGTCAAATAGTGTGGGCAGGCAGCGCCTACCCTCTTGAGGACACTCGCTTTTTCGAATTGTGGACCTCGCTTCTCAGTGCTTGAGCGGCTCTGGTTCTCTATGCGTATGCGTTACGCCAAGCGCTCCGCGATCACCTCAGCAATATCCCGCACGTCCAGAGTCTCTTCTCGGCCCGTAAGCTTCGTCCCATCTTCCATCATTTGCATGCAGAAGGGGCAGCCTGTCGCAATTCGGGAGGCGCCGGTTGCAGCCGCCTGATTGGTGCGGAGCACGTTCACTCGTTCTCCTACCTTAAGATCCATCCAGAAGTGTCCGCCTCCAGCCCCGCAGCACATCCCGTTTTCTCTGCTCTTCTCCATTTCGAGAATTTTAAGACCTTTGACGGCACGTAACGTCTCTCGTGGAGCGTCGTATTCATCATTGTAGCGTCCGAGGTAACATGGATCGTGGAAGGTGATTTCCTGGGAATCTGCAAGTGCGTCGTTAAGCGTGATTTTCCCTTGTTTGAGCAAGCGCTTCAGTAGCTGCGAATGGTGGATAATTTCCGGTGTCTTGCCTTCGCCAAGGTTGCCGAACTGAGGGTATTCGTTTTTGATGGTGTTGAAGCAATGGGGGCAGTTCGCCACGAGCGTTTTAAACTGCACGCTCTTTAGGGTTTCGATATTGCTCTTTGCCAACGTCTGAAACAAATTCTCTTCCCCGAGCCTTCGAGCAGGGTCCCCCGAACAGCCCTCTGCCGTTCCGAGAATGCCAAAAGAGAGGCCAGCCTTTTTCATGACGTAGGTAAGAGCCTTGGCGATTTTTTGCTTGCGAGGATCGAACGCTGAAACGCAGCCGACCCAATAGAGATAGTCAACGCTATCTCCAGGTGAAAGCACCGGGATATCCAGGCCCTGTGTCCACTTGGTGCGATCTTTGGGGTCTCCATAGGGATTCGCGCGGTTCTCTAATGCCCGCAGCGTGCCTTGCGCTTCTGACGGTATCTCGCCGTGCATAAGAGCCATATTGCGGCGATTGCCCATAATTTGATCTACGTGATTGATGCCCACGGGGCAGGCTTGTACGCAGGCCATGCAGGTAGTGCAGGACCAAAATACGTTGGGATCCATCACCTCGCCGGCGATGCGATGCTCTGGGTCTATGCCAATAGAAAGTGCTGAGCTTTGCACGAGAGGGTTCGCGCTTCTAAACGCACCGCCGTTCGTATAAGTGCTCTCGGTGAGGGGGATGCCGTGAGCGGGGAAGAATAAGGCTTCATTGAGAGCGCGATCCAGGTCTTGCGCTGCCTCTGGCATGTGGGATGGGGCAAGTTTGCCGTTATGCTGGAGTTTTAAGGCGTGATTGCGGGTGTCAAGAATTACCCATTTCGGCGAGAGCGGTTTCCCGGAGTTGTACGCAGGGCAGGCATCCTGGCAGCGTCCACAACTCGTACAGGCATCGAGGTCGAGGAGCTGCTTCCACGAGTAATCCTTGATGGTGCCGAGTCCCAGAGAAAACTCCTCGCCCGATTCCATGAGCTTCTCTAGATCTCCGGGATATTCGAGGGCGCCCTTAGGTTTTGAAAAATTCCTCAGCGCAAGATTTAGAGAGCTCGCGATGATGTGAAAAAATTTGCTGTAGGGTGCGAGCGCGATGCAGGCAAACACCGTGAGGGTGTGAAACCACCATACAAAATAGTGCAGGACTGCCCCTGTCTCGGGGCTGAGATTCCAGAAGAACTTTGAGAGCAGAAGGCCAACGGGAGAATAGATAGACCATGCGTCGCCTTTGACGTGAATGCGCAGGGCTTCAAGGAGAAAGCCTTGTACGCAGAGAAGGATGAGAACCCCAAGCAGAAGCGCATCTCCGCTTCTCGAGTGCAGGAGGTCCGGGCGCTTTACATAGCGCCGATGAGCAAAAACAAGGCACCCTGCGATGAGGCCGAGACCAAAGAGATCGCTCGCCACGGTGAGCGCAAGGTAGAGATCTCCCACATAAATGTGAAAGCCAAGATCGTGATGAATCGCGACGACCGTGGTCGTAAGGAGAAGTACGAGAAAGCCTATATAGACGAGCGTATGGGCGAAGCCGGCGCTTGGTGATTTGATGACGCGGCGCTGCAGCACCACATAGGTAAGAAAATTCCAGGCGCGCACGTAGGCAGGAAGATCTTGATCCGAGGCCCTTTTACCGGAGTACCAGAGTTCGGCGTGCCGAAAAACACCAATAGCTCCGATCCCAAGCGAGACTGCGAGCAGAGCGTACATGGCTACGATATTGGGAGTAGTTCCAATATTCCAAAGAATTTCGCGGGTAGGGGTAACTTCCATAGCGAGTAATCTAGAGTGATAAAGGCTAAGAATTCCTAACTGTTTAGCCGGTATTGCTCACAGCCCCAACGGGCTGTGAGCAATACCGGCTAACTAACGCCCGGATGGCGTTAGCAAATCGCGACCATCGGGAGCGATTTGGAGCCCCCTTGCAGTTCGACACTCTGTCGTGGCGAACGGAGAGGGGGCGAGGTTGAAAATCGGCCCGGATGGCCGATTTTCAACGGTAATCTCACGGACCCGAAGGGATCCCGTGAGATATAAAGGTTAGCATAGAGGGTTCTGCCTGGCGTGGGAGAATTACGATGCTTCCGGCTTCTTGCTCCATTCATTCTTTTCCGCCATCCGAGCGCCTTGCGCAGTGGTTGGGTTTCCCATCGGAGATAGGTCAATGCCTTCCGGCGCGGCGACTGGCAAATCGTGTTTTATTGGAATAGGCGATGCTCAAAGGGCTGCTATATCGTCTCTATGGCTATGTTCAGTAATATTAATATGTTAGCTTTGAAGGCTCGTAAGTAATCAGGCGCTAGTTGAAAATCTCGACGCGTGAAGTCGTAATCCTACAGACGGAGGCTCTCATCGTAGTGAGGGCTTGATGGGTGATCGAAGATGAGCTGACGGGCGCATGTAGACGTCGTTAGCGCTACGAGGAAACGGTACGAAGGCAAAGGAAGCGAGATGTTCGGATGGGGTCCTGAAATACTTGTGGCGGTAATTCTTGCGGCCATATTCTCCTATTCGTTTTTTGCTTTAGGTTCGACAGCGATTGCAAGAAGTCGCACAGCTCGTCTTCGCGAGCTCGCTAAGGAGAACTACTTCGGCGCAAAATATGCACGCACTATCCTCACGCGGGCTGATGCGCATCTTTTGTCGTGTCAAACAGGAGCCTTTCTATCGGCACTGTGTATCGGATTCTCTGCGAATGAGCTTTTGAGTGGGGTTCGTGGGGCGTGGATCGGAGAGCTCCTGCCGGTAAGTCCGGAAACGGAGCATCTTCTTGTTTCATTTATTGTCCTTGCGGCGGTGGTGCTCGCGGGTCTGGCCTTGCTGCAAGCAGCAAAAGCCATCGCGTTTATGCGGCCGAATCGTGGCCTTTGCTGGGTTGCTCTGCCCATTCTTCTGAGCTCAAGGATTCTTTGGCCCATCGTTTGGCTCCTGCGGGCCACTGTGGGGCGCGCGTTGTCCGGACTCGGGCTTGGTATCCCGGTTGAACGTGAGCTTGCGGTGTCCTCGGAGGAAATCGCAGAGATCGTTGAAATGAGCAATAAAGCCGGTCAAATCGAAGATGATGAAAGCGAGATGATTCGGCACGTATTCACGTTCTCCGATACTATTGCACGTGAGGTCATGACGCCTCGCAAAGATATCATTGCGGTTGAGGAGTCTGCTTCCCTTGAGGAAGTTATTGCTCTTTTTATTCGTGAGCGCATATCGCGAATTCTGGTGACTGGGACAGATCTTGATGACGTAAAGGGAGTGCTGCTTGGCAAGGACTTCCTCAATCTGATTGGGAAGCCTTCCGCTGATTTTCACCTAAGGAAATACCTTCGACCAGTATTCTTTGTTCCGAATTCAAAAAAAGTGGACGAGTTGCTCCAGGAGCTTCGCCAGGAAGCGATTCATTTCGCAGTAGTTCTAGACGAGCATGGCGGAGTCGATGGCGTGGTGACTCTTGAAGACCTGATTGAGGAAATCGTAGGCGAAATTTTTGATGAATACGATAGTCCAATAGAAGAACTCGACGTGAGGAGCTTAACGACAGGGGACCTTGTCGTTGAAGGGAGCACGATGATTGATGACCTCAATGCATCGCGAGGGCTTTCTATTCCGCGTGGGCACTACGATACGATTGCTGGGTTTGTTATCCACTTACTGGGGCGTATTCCTAAAACCGGCGAGCAGGTTAAATGGGAGAATTTTCTCTTCAAGGTAGAGAACACGTTTCAGAACCGAATCACCAGCGTGAGAATTGTCGCCTCTTCTCGGGGCAGTTCTGTTCATGCCGGGGTGAGCGGCACTGCTCCAGTTGCAGAGGGAGAGGGCGGCGTTGCCCCTGAGGAGCCTTCTCGCTAGCCTTCCATACCTGAACCCAATCCAACCATCCGCTCATCTACTTCATGAGGGCATCTTCTCGCGTAAAGCTCGAGATTGCCCCAGGGCGCTCATGAAGCGCTGTGATATCAACGTGTTAGGATTTGAGCAAGAATCTATGACCACGCCTCCTGATGCAAATACGAGTGCCCCGGCGGCTGAGGCCGCTCCTAAAAAAACTGAGGTTGTGAGTTTCGACGGCCCAGGCGCCAAACCGTCTGGTGCGGGAGAGGCTCCAAGGACAGAAATGCCAGTATCTGCGGTCGCCAGACTTCTAGGAGTTGCGACTGCGACGGACCTAAACCTTCTCGATGGCAAGCTTGACCTGATGGTGAGCAAAGTGAATGCGCTTCAGACGCGCATGGAGAAAGTGCTGACCGTGGTGAATGGTATGCCAAGTGGAGCCGACCTAGAGCGTATCGACGTTCAAATCGGCGCGCTGCGAAATCTCATAAAGGAAACGCTTACGGGCGTAGCGGCAGCGGCGAGTTCCCCTGCAAAAAAATCTGAGTCAACTGCCCCCAAAGCAGAACCAACTAAGTAACGCCTCATTCGGGGCACGTGGAGCATATATGGCATCAAAGAAACCAGGCCTTGTAGGTCTTGTAGAAACTGAGATCGAAAGTTCGGTTGAGAATTCCTCCGCAGTTATCCCGGGGGGGGGTGTCCCAGGAGATATTGCAGCAGGGGCTCCCGATAAGGCTAAGGCGCGCCAGAAAAGCTATATTATGGATCTTCGCATCCATAGCCCAGCTTCCTTGGGATATTTGGGAGTGGAGGGACTCGATACCGCTCCTGCGCTTGTGCGTCTTGCGAAAGTGAAAGGTCTCGACGTGATTGCGGTGACAGATTTCTATAGCGGCAGCTTCATAGACCGCGTTGCAGAAGCTGCTCGTGGAAGTTCTTTGACTGTAGTGCCAGGAGTGGTCATTCGCTGTGCGATTCCAACATGCCAGGACGTTATCTTGACGTGCCTGTTTCCGGAATCTTTCACGGGGTCGAAGATAGAGGAGTTTTTAAAGGCCATAGATGTTCCTACCTCGGCCTTTGGCTCGCGCTCGTTTGTGGTGAGTAAGTCCCTTCGCGAAACGCTCGCGGTAGTTGAGAAATTCCAGGGCGTGGCACTCCCAAGCCGTATGGACAAGACGCCTCACCGCCTAGCAGCCATCCCTACGCTTGTTGAGGAATACGGTTTCAGAGCTTTTGATCTTGCCTATGGGGATAGTACCAGGTTCTTTAAAACAAAATGGCCTAAAATTAAGTTTCATCTTTTCAGCTTCTCAAATGCAAATGCCTTAGCTCAGATTGGAAGCCGCATCGCAAAAGTTAAAATGCCGATCCCGGGATTTGAAGGCATTCGGCAGATTGTGAGTAGGCAGCATGGTCCTTCCACGGGCGTTTCGGCCTAAAGGTCTTTGGACCTGGGTCCCGCAAGCTCAGCTTGTGATTGACCGATGGGGTGAACCGTCGCATTCTCATCTCCTAGGTTAGTGTTTGGGAGGCTCCTCTGTGTCAGCTAGATCGAGATCGTCTCGTCCTCGTGGGGCTCGCGCGAAGATTCCGCGAAGCGCGCCAGTCATGCGTAGCGGCAAGTTAGGTCAAAGTGCAGAAAAACTCATTCGCCAAGCCCTGCGTGCAGTTGAGTCGCGCGGCTCAGTAAATAAGGGGACGCCGCTCATGGAGCGTGCGCACTTTGGCACCACCATCTTCATTGCAAGCTGCGAATTGAAGATGCGCATGGGGCGATTCACCGTTTATGTATTTCAAGATTTAATTCATAAAGGCTATATCCTCGCGATTGCTTACGGGGAAATCCACAAGGCCAAAGAGCTCTATACTCGATTGCACTCGTCATGCGTCACGAGTGAGACACTCCGTGGCTGTGACTGTGACTGTTCAAAGCAACTTGAGGGGGCGCTCAAACGGATCGCTGAGCGTAAAGCGGGAATTCTTTTCTACCTCATTCAGGAGGGACGTGGCGTCGGGTATGTAGCAAAAGCGCGAGACCGCATGCTTGTTCAAGCGTCGCTTGACGAGCTTTCAACCTTTGAGGCTTACGCCTGCATGGGGCTCAAGAAAGATTACCGCAACTATGAAGGCATCGCCTCAATTGTTCATCTGCTTGGAGTTAAGGCGCCCTTTGTGGTGCTGACCAATAATCCTGACAAAGTTGACGCCCTCAAGGAGCTGGGCGTTAAAGTGAAGGGGACTGAGAGTATCGAGTTCGACGCAGGTCCCTATAACCTCGCGTATCTCAAGTCGAAGGCTCAAAGCGGGCATGCCTTAAAGAGACCTGCGTTGGCACAGCTTCGCCGTGCGATTCCCCCTGAGAAGGTGGTGCCTTTTAATCCGTATGCTCTTAAAGGAGCTGCTCGTTTCATCTACTGCGCGAGTTATTTCTTGCCCATGAAGCCGGTGGATGGAGAAACGATTATCTCTCGAGCGCAGTTCGAGGAGGTTTTTAAGCATAACGACTTGGCCCAATATCGACAGGGCCCTGGCGCACTTATTCGTGAGGTAAGCGAGCTCGATAGGGAGCGCGTACTCGTGTGCATGGATCGCAGGAATTTCGCTCGCTATCGAAGCGACCCGGCGCATGCTGAAGTGGTCGCATTAGTCACCACGCCCTATTGGTTCAGGGTGCACGTCTACTATGACGTGGTTTCGGGCCAGGACTTTGTAGTCCTTACTCATGGTGAGTCGAGAGGCTTTGGAGGCAAAGGCAGAAGCGCTCCTCTAGTGAGAGTTCATAGTGAATCAATTTTTGACCGTTTCCCCATGACTGACGTGGAAAATCGGGACAAGCTTAAGCAAAGCGCGAAGATGATAGTGCGAAATGGAGCAGGTCTGATGGTGCTGCTCTATAACGATGGGCGAGGAGCAGGCTTTGGCGCGCACGCGACAGATAGAATGTTTCGTGAGCGCCGCGTCACGAACTCCTCAGACGAGACCTATACGCAGCTTGGGGTGCCCTACGACTCTCGCGATTACGAAGCGACGATGCTTCTGATAGCACATCACGTGCGCACTAAGCGCATACAGATGATTATGAATAATCCTCATAGTCTCGTGCTCAAGCAGGAGTATGCGATGGCGCTGCATCGGCAGGGGCTTCAGATTGACCGTTGGATATTCTTGGAGGACGAATTTCGGTCATGACGTCACCAGATGGTCACGACCCATTGGGGCATGAGATTCTTGCCCAAAGGCTTGCCTCGATTCCAGGCGTGGCGGAAGAATATCTTAACGCGCTCCTTGCTCAAAACGCGTGGGAAGAGAAGGGTGACCTTGCGGGAGTTCGGGAGATTACCATCTCAGGCACGGGAAGCTCGCTCGCGCATGCACAGTATCTTGCATGGCTCCTTGCAACGGTGCCGCAACTTAAGGTGCGGGTAGAGTCATTTGACGCCTTCTACTCTGGCACTTTTGTTGTTCCTAATAGCAAGAGAGAAAGTCTGCTTGTCGTCATTAGCCAAGGCTTATCTCCGAACGCGCAAATAGTGCTTCAGAATCGCGGCAATTTTGGCAGGACTGCGCTCTTAACTTCAGTCACGCCAGCGGGCGCGCGCAGAACTGGGAAGGCTGAGCGAGCTCAGCTTGTTGAAGCCATTTCATCCGAAGGTGGATTGGTAGAGCGGTTCCCGCTGGAGGATGAATATGAGGTGCTTGTTCGGATCGTAGGGCCACTGCTGGGGTATCTTGCTGCGGCCCAATTTGCGAAACGCCTAGGAGCGTCGGTATCAACACCTGACCCAGCCACCATTCGGAAGGCACTTGAGAGTGCACTTGACGTAAGCTCGTGTGAGAAGGGCGATTGGACCTATGCAAGCCTTTCGCGTGGCTCGGTAGTGCTGGCGCCTGCCCCCCTGTGCTCATTTAGCTCTAATCTAACAACCAAATTTGTAGAGGGGCTCTTTGTTCCCGCTCCCTTGTTATGCGAAGGCCTCGCGTTTGCTCACGGTGGATTCCAGTTTGCCGTAAGTGCTCAAGCTCCAGTGATTATGCTAGGGGTAAAAAAGAGCGAATTCCCAGCGCAGTATGCGCTTCTAAAATATGCGTCGGAAATGTGCCTTTCGGCAGGTGTCCGCTCATTGCTTCTGCCGAGTTCGCTTCCTATCCCTTTTGCCATTCTTGAATACGAAATGAGGCTGAATGCAATCATTGTGCAACTGATGAGAGAGCAGGGTATTCCCCAACGCAACTGGCCAGGTAAAGGCCTAGATAGGGCGCTCTACGCAATCAGTAAGCCCCTAGCTTAAAGCATCTTCCGCCCCCGGGCTTCTTGGGCCTTGGTGCCACCCACCATGTCCAGACCATCAACGTGACAAGCCATCTCATACGAAGACATCATCTCATGTCGCTCCGTAGTGACCGATAGATTAGGTCACCTAGCCACCTGGGACTCGAAATTTTAAGAAGATCGTGCAGAAAGTTGTCCTATCTGCTGGGAAACTAGCCTGACGCACGCGAGGGCACCGAAGCTCTCAAAGAAGCTAAAATGCAAGAGCTCTATTGAAGTGGGACTGTATTTGCAGTGGGAGGCATGGGTGGCCTAAAAGTCCCGGGGGGCCACTGGGCAGAGTAATCCCCCCGCTTCCAGCGCTGGTAGCACTGCTCGCAGAGGTCCTCTATCTCTCGCTTAGCCTTAATGATTACCAAGCGCAGCTCTTTATCCCCGCAGATGACAAAGACCTTTCGTGAGCGGGTTTTCGGAATATGCGGCTGCATGAGGGGCTGCAAGAGCAGCTTCTCTTGCCCCATCACCCTACCGCCCTTCTCTAGCCTCTCTGCCCTCATGAATTTCTCGACGCTTTCCACCTCCTGCATGATCTCAGCATTGAGAGCTGCAATTTCCTCAGGCTCGGTGACTCCAAAGACGGCTGCCCATAGGTTGGGAAAGAAGTTTACCCTGTGGTGCCTCTGGCTCCTCTTGAGCATCTTGGTAAGAAGCGCACGCTCCTGCCTAATCGTGAGGTCATTCACGGGAGACTTTGGGACCGCAGATTGACGGATGAAGGGAACTCTTTCAGAGACGCGAAGCAGGGGCGAGTTCTTCTTGGAGCAGAACCCCTTAAAGGAAGAGTAGCCAGGGTACTTACTGACCGAATCCACCAGGTTAGCCCTCACGGGGTTAAGGTAGAAGTACACCTTTCGCGCCATGGCACTCTTGAGGTCTGGGACGAGAGCTACGTTAGGCCTCCCTTCCCAAAGTGAGAGCCGGTCAAGCCCATGAAGACGCTTGAGGTACTCTGAAAGGTTCTTTTGTACCTCTGCGTAAAAGTCAGACGCCTGCTTGGCATCCCAGGCTATCACCAAAAGATGGGCATGGTTACCCATCCACACGAAATCAACGAGGGTAACCTTTTGATCTCGCTGAGAGCGGGCGAGCGCGCTTTTGATGAGGGTCTCAATGATGGGGCGAGGAGGCAGAGGAAGCCCTTCGGTGGCCCTAAACGTTACCTCATAGAGGTTCCCTGACTCGAAATAGCGGCGACCTCGCGGCATGTAGCACCAGCAGCCTAGATAAAAAGACTGCTGGAGTAATCGAAATTTCGGGAGGAAAGTTTCCTGTGCGAGCAAAAAAGTGGGTGGCACCAGGGCCAGGGGCCAGGTTAGGGGGGATTAGGAGGTTACTGATTTTCTTACTCGCTCGGTAAGATTCTGGGTCTGCGCCAGCAAAAGGACATCTCTCGTATCCACGCCTATCGAATCGTAGATGGACTTTTGGCCTTCCTCTGACAGGAGTTCTTTCAGAAGCGCTTCGAGCGGACTTGCTCGCATAAGTGTAAGACAGCCCAGGTAACGCTTTGAGCTATCTAACACTTGGGCCTCTTCGGGAAAGTCCTTGGGCTTTTGATTTACGCCTTCGATTAAATCAATCTTTTTTTCGATACCCGCAGCCTCGTATGGCTGGGTACCCTCGGCGGCTTCCTCTCTGAACCAGCGCTTAAGTTCGAGATACGCGGTGAATAAAAGATGGGCCGAGCAGAGCATCCTTGCCGCTTCCTGAGGGGGTAATTTCTCCAAGATGAATGCAAGAATCCTTGGGTCAAGCTCGGCAAGAATTTTAATCATGGGGCTGGCGTAGAGCGCGTGAGTAAGAGAGGAGTCAACTAGTAAGAATCCAAGAAGTTGCTGCGTCGTGTCTTTGCTCGCGGTCAGTAGGAATGGGCGCGACATTTCGACTGGCATTAAAGTGAAAAACCTAGCGCAGTTTCGATTTGTGGCAAAGTCGTGGGTGAGAGCCACGAAATGCTCCAAGACTTCACTGGTATGTTCAGCGGTCGCTTCATCCTCTCTCTCTGCCGCACTATCAGAAATTTCAGAGAGTCGCGAAGCAACTTGAGCGAGTAGTTGGGGAGCTTCTCGCGCTGATAAAAGTGCATCAAAATAGCGTCTGCGATCGTCCTCTGAGCTTCTCAAAGGTTGTAGTACTGCTTCCACCTGGGAGACAAAAACTAGGTCGTCGCTTGACGCAAAAGCGCGGCTGAGCTCTCCCAAGGCAGGGGATGTGCTGGCTTCTGCTCGAGCAATCTTAAGTTCTTCGTCTTTGTTTCTAAGGCTTAAGGCAAGTCTTTCAGTTGCAGCCTTTTGCCGCTCTAGTTCCTCAAGGGCGCCTTTAGCTTTAAGGTGCAAGAGACGGTTAGCGGCGCTCGCAGACGCTTCTCCCTGGAGCGCGAGATCAAGATCTTGGAGAGCAGCCTCAAGGCGCTTCTCTATTTGAGCCTTATCTTGCTGCCGCGCCTGTGTATCTCTCTGCGCTGCGTTTAGCAATCCAGTGATTCTTAGGATCTCACGAGCTTGCGCCTCATTCAGTGAGCGGGCCTTTCCTAATTCAGTTTCGCTCTCCTTTATCTTTTCAGCTAAGGCTTTGGCTTCTTCGACTCGAGCGCTGAGACTAGTTCTAAGCTCGTCTTTTTCGTTATCTCTTTGTCCCTTCTTGCTCGTTTGCTCCCTCTGATATTCTAATAGACGCGCGCGAATCTGAGAGAGTTTTTCGAAGCATTCTTTGGCGCTAAGAACCGAGAAATCAGGGCGCTTACCACCAACTCCAAGATCAGCAGCAAGAGTGAAAATAACTTTCGTGTGATCCCGAAGGGCGGAAAGAATGCGCGTCGCCTCTTGTTCGGCTCTCAGCGGTAGTGCTCGATGTTCCTCTGCAAGTCGCTGAGCTGCCGAAATTAATTCTGCGCCGCTAAGCCCACTGGAAAGACCTACGAGCCCGAGCGCGATGCCGCGATCCCGGTTTTGATTCGCCTTCTCGGTAACTGCGGCATACGCGTCCGCACGCTGAGCCTCAAGAGTGGATGAGAGAGCACTTATGGTTGCTGTGAGAGAGTCAATTTTGCTTCCTTGGCCTGAGATAATGCTGCGTGCGTGCTCCAAGTCGCGCGTGAGCTGCTCGACTTTTGCGTAGAGCGCTTCAGGCGCCTGTGGAAAACGAATCGCTGAACCTGAAGGTGAGCTACCCGCTGGACTGGGTGCCCCTGAGTTTTCTCCTGGGAGGTTGGCTGAGTGAGGCGATTGGGGTAGAGGTTCGGTTCCCATGGAGGTGTGACTATACAGGATTCTCTGGCGCTAACATAATCCTAACATTGCAGTATTCACTCAGTTTGGGACTTCTAGGGCGCTCTTTGGGTCCATCTACCCGATTGGCAGTGATCCCATAGGGACCTCAAAAAAGAGTGTGAATCTTTGAAATTTTGCTCTTTGGCAACTGTGCGGGGTTACCATCGTCTGGGTGGAACCCGCCATCAATCTCATATACGAGGTTTGGATTGCCCGGATTTCTGACCCAACTCGTTATAATCCGCAGCTTTGCATCAACACGCTGCACGGTCATTACGGCATCCGGGTCTATGCCGCCAATCGCGACGATCTCTTGCTGCCTGCCAAATTTATACGAAAAGGTAGGGTCGATAAATTTAAAGCGTCGTACGTCTAAGTCTTTCTTGGCCTGGTAGGCGCCAACTATCAGCCTATCCCCGAGTCTATCCTGCGCAGCGAGGACCTCTTTCTTGTCGTACCCAAGGAGGCCTAGGCCGCGGGCAAATGATGCCGCGATGCTCCACCTTCTTGAAGTTGAAAGTCCATAACTTGTGTCATAGCCCGGGCCAGACCCGACGTGGTCTGCAGCCGCTTGTCCAAGCTTCCCGCCGATTAAATCATTATTGTAGCGCAGAAATTCTCTCTGAACTGCCGTGGTCAGCCGAGAATGAGATTGCCGAGCCTGAGAGGCAAGATTATTACACAAAGTAAGCCAGCCCAGCCGAGTAAAAGTGCTTAGTACCTCAGAGGGCTTAAGCGGGCCATCCTCAGAGCTCAGCCCACGCCAGATCAGATTGCTTCGGTAGAAGCGGCCCATTTTGTACTTCCAGCGCTCCGCATCTTGGGACGTAATAAGCCCAAACATGCGGGTAGCATCGTGATCAATCAGTGCGATTTCTACGAGCTCCAGGCCACGTCCGGGAATATGGCAGTAAGCTTTGTTTGCCTTTACTAAAAGCTTGAAATCGTCCCGAAGGGCCTCGAGACTAGGGAGCGGCTCTTTTTTGAATTTTCGGTAGAGCTCATCATCTCGGCTGAATCTGATATCGAGATAGGCGCCAAATTCCGCTCCGTCAATGCGGTACATGGAGACATTTTTGGTGGTCTTTTTCTTGCCGCGATAACGCAGTTCAAGCATCACCTCGCGACTCATACTGGGAAATAGAAATTCGGGGGAGTCCTCGAGCCTAAGTCCTAATTGCAGGCGAGTGGTGATGTCGCGATAGAGCGCGTCGGTGCTCAATATTCCGCGCTCCACGTCTCTCACCCAATCACTTGGAGCCTTGAGGATGTCTGCGTCGGGGTCGGTTAGTCTGGGCCGTGAGATGCCTACTTCATCAAGAGGGGCATAGAGGCTCTCATAGCGAACCGTCCGGCCATTTCCGTCGCCGAGGGGATGAATCGAGATTACATCCCTGTAATGCAGAGCAACCGCCTTGATGTAGCCAAGGACTTCCTCGGGAGTTTTTAGCTCTTTTAAACTGCCGCGCACCAACGCGAATGCGGCATAGCGTTCATTTAGTAGGGCCTCGATAATCGCTTTCGTCAGAGTCTGAAATTCTGCGGTCTGCCAGTCTCGTGCGTTGAGTCTCTCCTCAGGATTTTTTTCGCAGAATGCAAGGTAATCGGCATAAACCTTAGGCGAATGTGCCTCAAGTCGGCTTGCTGCCTCCGGCTTTAGATAAGCCGCGTCAGGATAAAGAATGTTTCCCCTAACACGTTCGTCCTTTGAGGTGGGAAGAGCATGCGGGTCAAGGGGCTCAAATCCTAGGTAGGGATTTTTGGCCAGGCGTCTTATTTGATTTCTATCGAGGCCTCGCTCCGTTTCAGACCCCACCACCGCATGACAGCGGATTTGGCCGATTGCGCGGCGCTTAATCCCATCAATGCTTCCTCTCATGGCAATCCGGTGCACCTCAAGGAGGCGCTCAAGGCATGGGGGAGAGACCGTGGCTTTTAAAAAGCCATTAACCCTATCCATATTCTTGAAAGCCGCAGCGTTGCCGCCCTCAGAGTCGTATAGGGTATGAAGGCGCTTATCTAGCAGAGATACTCTGCCGTTGCTCCTAAAAGCAGACATGACTTGCGGAGCTACATGGGCGAAGTCGATGAAGCGAGAGGAAGCGAGGAGGTGTTTTAAGTCCTCGCGTTTTTCTGGGGTAAGCGTTTTCAGCGCCAGTTCAAAGGCCGCTTTATCCTCGGCATATTTCGCGATTCGTTCTTCTCCGTTTTCCGCCTTAGATTTGGCGTATTCAATTATCGCACGGTCAGCAGAAGGTATGGCCTCGGTGAGTTCGCCTAGGCTGTCAGTAGTGCTATCTGCCTTGGCAGTGCTCTCGGCAATAGGCGCTCTTTTTGCGGGGAGGCGGGGTTTTGAGGGGCTTGGCATATCGCGTTCCGGTACAACTACTATCGGATCAAAAAAAAGCGTGTCCGCCGATACCTCCCTCATAATAAGGGTAGACTCTCGGGCAAAAACTAACCCCCCTGCGGCCTCTGTCAGAGGCGCACGATAGTACCCAACGTTGAGGGGCTAAGCCAAGGGCCGCTGGCCTTAATTAACCTTGGCCTGAGCCCAAAGGATCTCAGATGGGCAGGGGAGGATTTGAGACTGTTTGGCGGCAGCAGACCTATCTGCTTGATAGAAATGATAATCGGGCGTTGCTCCTAGGTTCTCTGACATGGAATGGATACGGCGCCAGAATCCTGATATAGCAGCGTGCACTCAGAGAATCTCTTAAAATGTCCCCTTGGTGGACCGCCTGGCTTACAACAGTAGTAACTAGAAAACTCTCGCCACATGCATTCCATTCATACGGCCAGTACCTCCTCTCTTCGCCTCTCGTCTTTAGGAAGTGATTCCCTTGTTGGAGAGCCGCACCCGCATCATGACTTCTTCTGTGAGGGAAGTTTCTCGCATGTAGGCAGGGTGGGCGTGCAGCTCTCTCTTGGTGCGCTCTCAGTACCTGGTAGTGCTGAGCGTGCCAATGAGGATAGTTTTGCTATTTCTCAGGGTGGGTCTCTAGTAAGGCTCTCCGTTCAAGATGGCACAACCTATCTTGGCCCTAAGATTCCGAACCTTAGACAGACTCCCGGATACGAAGCCGCACAATTTCTTCGTCAATCCGTGCTCTCGGAGACGACCGCGCTAGCCCCACGCGAACTGATGCTACGGTACAATGCTGGATTGCTCGCGCACGCGCGAAAGCTTTTAGGGACTTTGGAGCCCATGACCTCTTCAAGCCTGGCTTCCACCATGTCGCTCGTGGAATTAGATCTCGCAGAGGAGCAATTTCGCTTTGCGCATGTCTCAGATACCTTCATCGTGGTGAGAATGAGAGATGGTTCGACATCCTTAATTACCACCGACACAAATGCCCCCTTTGACGAAGAAGTTTTCGCTCTTATGAGGAGTTTAAGTGATTCCACGGGTCAATCCCCTCGTGAGCTGCGTCATCACCCTGTAGTGGTAGAAAGGCTTTCCCAGATATCTCGCACCAAGAATAATCGCCCCGACGGACGTGGTACGGGGCTGCTCAATGGAGACTCGCAACTAGAGTCTTATATCCAGTGGGGAGCTCTCCCTCTCCATGATATAGAGGAAATAGTCATAGGTACCGATGGAAGTCTTCCGCTTGGCTGGTCGCTTGCGGAATCACGATATCGTGAGCTTGTATTTGAGGAGTTATCCGGCAGGGCCGGAGAGCTTGCGGGGAAACTTCAAGCGCTAGTAGCAAAGAAGCGAGAGTCAGAGGCGGCAGACCCAGATTGGCGTCGCTGCATTCGCTGGAAGCCCTCCGATGATGGGACCCTTGTGTATTGTAAGATTTCTAGAACGAGAAATGTTTCCAATTTGAATGCGGGCACTCTTGGTACTAAAGGTCCTTGGCCAACGCTTCCTGATGCTGGTCTTTCGGGGGAGTCTTTGAGTGGAGAGAGGTAATTTGGTGCGAGCTTCTATTCTTGCCGATTATCCCTATGAAGTGCAGGGCAGAGTGTCCGAAGGCCGCGCAGCAGCTGCTGCCCTAAAGGAAGGCGCGTACTGTTCGGGGAGCACAGACCTCGCGCGCCAAAGGATCTCGCGAGTGAGGGCGCTTGCTACTCGTTTTCTTGCGGAATTTGGGGACCAGGAAGTCGAGCTGTTAAGGGCGCCAGGGAGAATTAATATTCTTGGCGAGCACGTTGATTACGTTTCTTATCTTCCCACTGCCTCTATTCCCTGTGTAAGCGAAGAGTACGACATGCTGATGCTTGTTGCCGCTTCACTTAAGGGGCGAGTATGTGGGCATTCACTGCTCTCTGGGATGAGCCCCTTTACGTTTAGTCTTACGGATCTCCCCACGCGAGGCTCCCCTGGAGAAGATACTGAGCATGCGTGGGAGAGGATTCTTGCTAAGGAGGGTCCCCCTCCGCATCACTGGTCAAATTATGTGAGGGGCGCTGCCGCTCATGCGCGAGTTATTTATCAAGAGCGTCTTAGGTGCGGCATAGATTTTGTAGTTGATTCAGTTATTCCCGCAGGGGGCGGAGCCTCCTCATCCTCGGCGCTCACATGCTTAGCGGGATATGCGATTCGAATGGTAAATGGGCTTTCCCTTGAGAGAACCGAGCTTGCCATGGCTTCGTCTAAGGCGGAGTGGTTCGTGGGCACACGGGGAGGGGCTCTCGATCATCTCAGCATATGCCTTGCTGAGAGAGGCAAAGCCTTGCATCTCTCTTATGACACGGAGCCTTTGAATCCTGCGCAGCGCGTATCGCAGGTGCGCCTTCCAGCCCTGCCTCATCGCTGGGTCACCTTTTTCACTCACCCGGCAGAGAAGGGGAGTGCCGTATTGCTTGAATATAACGAGCGGGCAGTGGTTTCTAGGATTGTTATTCCGGCCCTGATTGAGGGATGGCGCAAGGACAACCCAAAGGCTTTTGGCGAATGGCAACAAGCAGTTCTGGCACTTAAAGAAGACAAGAGCGGCGCTGAGCGGCGTATTCTCCCGCTCTTAGAGCTCCTTCCTGAGGGGATTTCGCTTAAGGAATTGAGTAGTAGCTTCCCCTCAGCATTTAAGGAAGCGGCGAAGGTCTTTCCCGCGCTGGTCAAAGAGCGCCTTGAAGACATGCTCAAAGTGAGGGCAAGAGCGCTTCATCATGTTGGTGAGGTTCTTCGGATACAGCGCGCGCGAAAAATTCTTCAAGGGGGGACGGCCGGCGCCCAGCATGATTCGCGGCCCCATTTGGGTGAGCTATTAAATCTGACGCATGAAAGCCTTCGTGATAACTACGACGTTTCAACGCCAGAAGTAGAGGAACTTCGAACCCTGCTTGCCTCTCTTCCCTCGGTGCACGGAGCGCGCATCATGGGCGGCGGGTTCGGGGGCAATATTCTGGCATTAGTAAGTGAGGAGAATGTGGCTACGGTAGTACAAGCGGCTGAAGACGGCTTTTACAGGCCTCGTGGTAGAGACGGAGTAGGGGATGGAGACATACGGGTGTCGTCGCCTGGTTCGGGAATTGGTGTAGTTTCCCCGCTTCCTCAAGGCGATTTTCTTAGGTTGGAGGTGAATGCCTCCATTGTTAGAATTGCGCAGCTAGGATCTCCTTCCAGTGGAGTGGCTTGTTCCGAGCTTGGTTCTTCTCTCTCTCAGCAGGGCACGGAGCTGCTGCTATCTGCGCGCCGCGAAAAGGAGCGCCTCTGTGAACTTCTTGATGGCGTCACTGAGCTAAGTTCAATTTCTGATATTCAGCCTATTATCGTAGCAGCGGGAAAGGGCACGCGCGCTTGTGCGAGCGGGCTTACCGTTCCTAAGTCAGTCGCTCCCATCCAAGGCGTGCCCGCGATTACTCATGTCTTTGACGCAGTCCTTAAGGCGTGTCCTCGGGCAAAAGCTCCCCTAGTAATTGTTTCTGATGAGGTGCGTGAAGCGGTCGTTCAGGCGCTTGGCCCACGAGAGTTTCGTGTAGTCGTGCAGGAAGTGGCCCGTGGAACAGGCGACGCCGTGCTGTGCGCAAGGGAGATGCTTCTTGGGCACCAGGGACATTCCCTGGTTGTTTGGGGTACGCAGCCAGTTATTCGGCCTGAAACGTTTCGCCGGACTTTGGCACTTGCCGCACTCTTTTCTGATTTCCCAATGGTGGTACCGACTGCCTTTGGTGAGAATCCCTACGCGCCGCTTCTCAGGAGTCAGACCGGGGAGGTGAGGGCTGCTGTTGAAACTCACCTGCAAAAAGCGCCTTCGGTGCCCTACGGAGAGACAAATCTTGGGCTCTTTCTGCTCAAGACAGAGAGTATGCTTCGGGTGCTTGGCGGATTGAAGGAACAGTTTTTCGATCCTGTGGCCGGCACTTACCGCAGGACGGGGGGAGAGCTTGGTTTCCCCAATGAACTTATCTCAGCCTTCGCTGAGCCAGTGCCAGAAGTGCTTGCGTGCCCGCTCGCTGACCTAAGAGAGACGCAGGGCATTAAATGCAAAGAGGATGTACTGCGCTGCGAGGAATTCCGAGTTCAGCTTGAGAAGTCCTTATGCCCAGAGTGTTAGCGCCAGAAATGCTAATGAGAGTCGTCGCCCCGAGCAGCCTCGCGCGATCCAAATTGGGACTGGTATCTTTGCGCTGATTCTTCGTCGCCTTGGGCTTCCGCGACTTCTGCTAAAAGAAGAGCCACTTTACAATAGGCACTCGATCGCGTTTTGCCTGTCAGCCACATTATCTTGTTGGCGTTAGCTTTTAATCTTCAGCATTGCGCCCTAATCTATTGGAGAACCTGCTGCCAGGTGATTCTTGAAGAGGCCGTGGCAGCTTTAACGAACTTGGAATTTTCAAGAAGACGAGGGAGCCCACTCTCCTGAGGAAATACCACTGAACACGGTACCGATGGGCGCGCGGCAGCCAAAAAGAAACTCCACCAGACGCCAAGAGCTTCATTCCCTGGACCGCACTGAATCAAGAATCTATCTGTTTCCGCACCAGCAATGCGCTCTCTGAAATCTAAGGAGAGATAAGAGTCTGCCCCTCCGCGCACGATGCGTGAACTTGGTCCAAGAGCACTGAGTGACCGGGTACTTGATTCGTCTCCCTGTAAATCGAGTGCAAGAATGGAAAGCTTCCCTGAAAGTTGCTGCTCATCACACAAACATTCAAGGGCGCTTTGCTCGATGCCATGTTGAATTTCGGGCTTAAACCGAGCTACGTCGGGAATTGAATCAACCACGCTGCTAAGCGCAGCGGTAAAGGGGGTCTCTTCTATTTGCAGAGATTGGCGCGTGCTTTTTGAATTGCCCGAGGAAAAATCTAGACTAAGGAGGTCTTGGAGACGTGAGCCGCTGAACCTCCTTATCAGATCCTCAAGGTCTTTTCTCAACCTTTGCTGCGCTGCGGCGGGAAGAGGAGTTCTCGCCAGGGCTCCCAAGACTCGTGCTGCAGCAAATAACTTCACATCCTGGGCTCGGGCTGCTGGAAGCTTCTCCGCAAGAAGTTCAGTCATACGCAGTGGTGACTGAAAGAGCATCAGAAGACTTGGATAAGTAAGAACTAGGTCGCCAGTGGAATTGAGCTCTTCAATTTCCTTAAGATCGTGCCTTAGATTAGTACCCAGCGCGCCTCCAAAGTTCGTTCCTGAATCCTGGAAGCCAAGGCTAAGGAGGTGGGGGAGGCGCCACTGAAAACAAGTGGCAACTACTTGGTTCGGGGAATCTTTGCGTTGATGTCGGCAAAGAGCTTCTGGATGGTAGCGGCTTTGGTGTCCTGCCTTAAGGAGCCTATTCGACAAGTCGATATCTTCGTAACTGCGCGTATAGCTCTCATGATAACCATTCAGTGCTCTGAGGGTCTCTGTCCTGAAGACGCCATTGCAGCCAAAGATGGGCTGCTGCGAAACGGGAAACCTTCCGTAGTGCTGCGCCATCATTCTCGCTCGCCAGCGATCCGCTACGGTAAGGGTGTGTTGCTCTATCAACCTTCCGCCGACACCGGCGACTTGAGGGTCGCTAAAAAGAGGCATCAAGCGCTCAAGCCAGTAACGGTCGGGACAGGCGTCTGCGTCAAGGCAGGCAAGAAACGGACTCTTGGCTGCCTCTATGGCGGTGTTTCGCGCTGCTGCAAGTCCTTTGTTTCCGGCATGACGGATTACTTTGGCCCCAAGGCTTTCAGCCAAGCGGGCAGAATCGTCGCTTGAGCCATCATCGATAACAAGAACTTCAGAAAGTGGGTAACTTTGGTCCAAAACCGCGGGAAGGACATTTCTCAAGTAATGGGCGCCGTTATAGCAAGGGATGTAGAGCGAGACCTCTTCGGGCTGCTGCTTTTGCGAAGTTGAACCAGCCGAGTAAGCGAGGCCGTATTCGCGGTACATGGTGCTCGTTTCAGACGGTGACTCCAGAATAACTTTTCGAGCGAGGTCAGCGAGTCCGCAAGAGGCGAGTAGTTTCGAAATCGTTGGGCGATCGTCGGTCTCTAGGCTCTCAAGCAGACTCCATGGCTTGTTTGTTGCCGCCTCATAGGGCGAAAGCGTAGCGCGTAAATCCACCGAGACTCACCAACGATTGGCTTAGGGTTTAGATCGCTGCATCGCACTGCCGTTCATGAGCCGCCTGGTGCTCTGGAAAAAGGAGGGCTCAGGCTTTTACGGACAAACAGGAGCGTAGTATTGCCCGCCGTACTGCATAAATGGTCCAAGGCCAATTTGGTTTGAGAGCACTTCGAAGCCAATGCCTGGGAAACAACGTAAGCAGCTTGCCGCTAAATTCTGATCTACTCGTTGATTTCGTCCAGAAGCAGAGGCGCAGCGCTGGTAGAGAGATTGGTCACACGCTCCGATTCCCTCGAGCTCTTTGGTGTCCGTCGCAATTGCTCCATACGCTCCAACTGCGGTTCCTGAGCGAAAGGTCGCCCCAGCGGGAGTAACGTAAGAAGCCATCGCAAACATGCCGGAGGCCACAATCAGAGCGGAACAAACAAGTCGTAGTGACATACCTTATACTCCCCGAATCCTTTTATTATATCCTGGATTTCAGTGGCCCCGCACTTAGTAATTTTACCCTCCTGTTATCTTCTTTCGCCTGCCTGTAAGCTTAGGGGCGAAGATGAAAAAACAGAGTCGTCTCACTAAGATAGCCCTTTTTGCCGCGCTTTCTCTTGGCCTGTGTCGCCTAATATCCTTCTTTCTTATGAGGGGCTCTGACTTTGCGGGGTACGAACTTCTGGGTCTTGCCGCGGGTGCCACAGAGACTTTCTCCCGCGGGCCCTTTGAGGCGGCGCTCGTGCTTTGGGAGCGTTCGCGGGATTTCCAGTGGTGGAACGTAAGCCATAGTTTTCTCTTTACGTTTTTCCCGGGCATCCTCCAGAATTTCTTTCCCTCCCCGCTTTGGGCTCCACTGTGGGTTTGTTTCGTTTCTGTTGTGGCCTTGGCTCTGCTCTCAAGGGCCCTCTCACTCTCTTTGGTAGTTATCGGTGCAGCGCTCGCCGCAAGCCTCGCGTTCCCTAGTTACTTTGCGCTCGGATATCCCTATATCTCTGGCTTTCTGCCCTATGCCGCGGCTCTTTGCGCACTTAGCCGTTTCCGTGCGGCGCCTCCCAGGCTTGCGCTCTTAGGAGTTGAAGTTCTCGCTGCGCTGTCCATCCATGAGCTCTCTTTCCATTGCTATGAGATGGGGAAAACTTTTGGGGTAGTTTACCTCGCCGGCGCAGTTTTATTTGACCACGTTGCACCGAAGCGCAGATTCCTATGGGGGCTGCTTGGAGTTCTATCGCTTGCTCATGTAGGAGCGGTGGGCGGGAATAATTTTGGCTTTGTGGTCGCATTTGGAGCCCTCGATTTTTCTCGTATCCCAGCAGCCTTCCTCTCACTTCTAAGTTCGCTTTTTGTTTCCTACGACGCGGACTGGCCAGTGCTGCTTGTTGCGGCAGGCCTTGCGGCGTTTGCGCTGCGCAAAGACAAAATGTTCTGGATTCTCCTGCTTGCGTTCCAATATGGGCTTCTTGTCCTTGGCGCCATGCAAGCGGGGACTTCGCTTTTTCCTCAAGGGTATCTTGTCCCGCGGCGCATGCTACTTCTTACCTTTCTTTCTGCCCTCGTGATTGCAGAGTGGTGGCGTCAAAGTGAAGATCTTCCCCGCAAGCGCCTCGTAGCTGGGCTCTTGTTGATTTTGAATGTGGGAGCTGCGCTGCACTCGTGGTGGTGGAGTTATCAGCCCCGAGTTCTTACGACGCTGCCTTATGTGTCCCCCCGCCTCGATTTTAGATTGGACCGAACCCTTATCGCAGATGCGATGACGATCTCATCTGAGATACGAAGAGAACCCGAGCTCGAAAGAGTTTTTCTTTATGACTTCAATCAGCATTCGGAGAATATGGGGGACCCTCAGGCGTTCCCCGAGCGCCTACTGCTAAGTCTTGGAGCTCAGCGTTTTCATGACAGCGTACGTTTTCTTATGGCGCGGCGCTGCCGGTTCTGGTGCCTCCCCGAGAGCGTCGCTCTTGTTCCTGCGGTCTGGGCTACTCGCGTGCTAGCCACAGGTAAAGACTTTATCTTGTATGTCCACAGTAGCCAGCTTGAGGCGCCCACACTTTCTGTTCTTAAGCTTAGAGGAGCGCTTTCCCCTTGGCCGAGTCAGCTAACTAATTTTTTTGCGTATCGGGTCCACGTGCTCCCGCATGCGGGAGAAAGAACCTTGCATCTTCAGCCGCAAAGTTCCTCTGCTCCTAAAGTGCAGCACCTATCAGGGGCTCCTTTTTGTCTTAAGGCGGCGCCAAGGCTTGAGTACGAGGATTTCTATAGGCGTGCGTCGAGAAACGAAATCTTTGGAACAACTTTCCAAAGCAGAGGAGGGGGGCTTAGGGGGAGTGCTCTTTCTCAGTGGCTTTGGACGTGGCTTCGGATAGAAGGGGAGAGAGAGCAGACGGTGCATATCGAATTTGAAGGGGGTGCGGAGGTCCAGCTTTTGCTAGACGGAGCGCCGCTCTCTTTTTCTACTCCTGGGCCTAAAAGCAATACTGAAGTTGATGGTGGGGAGAAATCCCTCGAAGTTGTTCTTAGTCCCGGAAGTTATCGCCTAGACTTTCTTACCACCGCCTATGAGGAGCTTACGCCGCGAATTAAGGTGCAAAGTTCTGGGGGGCTTAAGGTTTCTTGTGAAGAAGGATCGGTAGACGCAGAGAAAGTTACTGGCGCCCTTAATTCTTCTCAGTACCCCACGCTTTGTATTGAGCCAAGCCCAAGTACGGGAGCTGTGGTGACTTCGAGAGTTCCGGTGCTCCTCGCAAGCCAAAAACCTGAGAGCTACCGAGTCTATGGCGCCCTCGAACATCAAGGTGAACCTGCGCTGCTTCTTTTTGACGCGCTGGCGGAAGATGATAGCGAGTTTGCTATTGGCGGGAACTCTATCTGGAAGCTTAGCAAGAGCGTCTTACAGCAGCGCGCGCTTGGCGGCGTACTCATAGAGCAGGGCGTTACCCCTCTTGAGTTTCTATTTGGGAATACGCGGGGCATGGGGCTCCTTAGGCTTGATTTGCTAACTCCGTCAGGAGCAGCGGCAGCTTTTATGTGTAGCAACTAGCCTTATCGCCAAAAGTCATTGCTCTAGCGGGGGAAACTGTTGGAATTACTATGGCTTAGAGCGCCCATTCGTATGGCACTCGCCGGCCGCTGCGGCACATAACAGCTGGGATGCATTCATTTTCTCACCATGGCCAAGTCCCGCGCTCGGCCGGCTCAACGGCCGTAACTTTGCCTCGTCCTGAGTCCTGGTGCTCTGATTCTTATTGCCCACTTATCTCAAAAGATCCCAGCCGCATTCTTGATCCTAGCTACATGGCTTCGGGCATGGCGGAAAAAGTCCAATCTCCTTCAAGTCTCCTCGCCGACATCAGGGAGCCAATCGCAAAGTATGACGCAGCGTATTTGATTTCGCCGGCAAGGGCATTCTCCGCTTCCTTCTTTGTCGAGGTCCAAAACCGGCTCATGGAACAGCGAGACTGGTGGAACGGGAGTCCCGCTCGACTTGAACTTACTGCTCCAGAAAAGACTTTCTGGTTGCGCTTTGCTCCTGAAGCTATCGACCTAGTGCGACTTTTCGGTAGGCCGATGACGGCGCTACTCTACAGCTCAGGCAGAGCCATGCGCGAGCATGGCATTCAGGCCTTACATGCAGATCCAGACCAGATTCAGCAAAGGGGCGTTGAGCTTGGAGGGGGCCGCACGCTTAGGATTCCTCCCGAGATAGTTGCGTTTCTTGCCCCCGAGCTCGAGCGCGCAGCTCAGGGGTGTGCTGACTTAAATAAAATGCTTCCGGATGCGGCACTGGGGATCAACCTTCGCTCCTGCGGTGATGCGAGCCTTGCCCCAGGCAACGGCGCGCTGCTTGTCTACCGACTGTCGCTGGCTTTGGCTGCGCTTCCGGAAGAGCAGTTTCGTCATCTGCAAGAAGTCACGCCTTCCGCTCCCACAGGACTGGCGCCCCTATTCTCTGAGCTGTCTGTCGCTCAGCTTCGTGTATTCTCTATTCGTCAGCTCAAGGGCTGGGTAAAGAGTAAAGTTGTCGAGCCCGATGGGGAACTGCACGCGAGCCATGACTACTACGCCCGGCACGGAATTCTAAAGGAGTTTGACCAAGCGTTTATTCCTTGGCTGATCACCGGCCTTGTACGTGAGCTCCGCGTAAGAGGGCCCTTACTTGAAAGCCTGCTTTCGGCGGGCAGGACCATCAATGACCGAGGTGTGCTTCCACTTTCGGAAGAGGAAGCGCGCAGCTCTGTGTGCGGAGTTCGTCTTGGAGATGGAAGTTTGCTGCAAGTACCCCAGCGCGTGCTCGATGTTACTGCCGCGGGTATGCATGCGAATTGGGTTCTCACTCGAGGATTGATGGCGCACCTTCCGAATCAAGCGCTGCATCCTCTGCCGCACGTGGGAGATGGAAGCTGGTCGCCCTATGAGGAGCCAGATGGCCGCTATGCCCCAGACCAGAACAAGGCGCTCACCGTGGTGGGCTCTACTCTGAGCGTCATGCGCGGCGATGATGCGCTCTACCAAGATGCCCATAATAAGGCCATCGTTGAAAGTATTATTCGCCTTGGAACTCCTGAGAGTAACTCGCGGTTCTCGCGGGAGCGGGTGAGTGCTCTTCTCGCGCCCTACTCGGCTCTCGAAGGAGCAACTACGCTTACGCCAACTCGAGAGCAGCAGGCGCTTACCGTGAACCGCTTCGCGCTCGCTGCGCCGCATTCAGAAAAGAAGCCATCCACTTCCGGCCGCGCGTGGGACGACGTTTCTCCTGCGCGGAAGTTGTTTGAGAGACTTCAAACTCTTGCGCTTGTTGCCACTTGGTCAAGATTTGGGACCTCCGACAATGATAAGCATGCCGCGGCAGGGAGTGGGGCGGCCTCGCTCGATACCCCAATGAGCCAACCGCATGAAAGTGATGGCGCACGACTTCAGGTCAAGATAGGTCCGCGACTCGCGGTGGCAATCGAGCATATGAGAAACTACGCTGAGCGTCTTGCTACTGAGCTTTCGGTAAACATGGAGATGAAGCATCTTCGGCAAGCGGGCCAAGTAGAGAATCACCTTAGTCGCCTCGCGAATCTGGATCTTTCGGCTCCCATGTTAGAGCGCCAGCTAGCGCGGGCAAAGGGTCTTGCCTTCTGGCTTGCCGCTGACGCCGAGTCGCGCGGAACTCTCGACCACAGTCTTCGGATCTCGCGCGGGAGTCCAGGCTCTCAAGCAACGTATCCCGCGCACCGGGCGCTTTCGCCGGCACTCATGGAAAACTTTGTCGTGCTCTTGCATGAAGCGCGGGAGCAGCTGGTCAAGGGCCCACGGGCTAAGTCATGGGGGGAGGCGCTTCCTCATCAGGTTCTTTCGTCAACACTCTACGCCCACGCAGCGCTTGAGTTTGGAGTCCTTGTCGGGCGTGAGGCGCTTCTTTTCCTCCGAAAAACGGGATCCTCTCTGCCTAAAACTTTGCGCGAAGATAACGAGCGTACCGGAACATTAGGCCGCGCCATAGATATGGACGCCCTGAGGACCGCGGCCCAGCCTTTTGCCGAGGCTTTCCAAATTCTTGGCATTGGTAACCAGCAACTCATCGGGATTATCGCGCAGGATCTAAAAGATCCTCGGCTAACCCCGGAAGGATTTAAGCCTCCTTCGAAAGAGAGCATAGACGCCCTCATTGCTCGGCGTGCTGCACGGGAACAAGTTGCTATTCGCGAAAGAGATATTCTTGACGTACTTGCGTATGCCGCTGCACTTGCGCGAATGACTGAGACTGATTTTAGTTCACTAATCTCTGCAAGCTACGAATCGGGCGAGTTGCCGGATCTCAGCTCCCGTGATTAGGGGCGCCCTTCGAAATCTCATGTTGCGCACCCTTTGTTCCAAGATAACACCCGGGATCGAATGATCTTTTGCTGGCCTGAGACACGTTGCCTTGAGACGCCCATCCTCATTTGATTAGTCATTGACCGCGCGCTAGCCTCATCAATTCTAAAGATTTGTTCTTTATTAGTAATACCTTATCGGTAGTTGTGTTCAGGTACTGGTTTCTGTTTTGCCGCCCCTAAGGTTTCTTCTCCATGCGAAGATCTTGGGGACGGTAAAACAAAGTGTTTTGTTTCCGATCCAGCTGGATTTTGGCAAAAAGCCAGGATTCAGATTCAAGTGCCCAGTCGAAGAATCTCTTCGACAAAGAAGAAAGGAGCTCGCATGAGCTCGTTTGAAGTTTGGAAGGCGTCCGCTCTTGATCGTTCTCGGGCCTTTGAGGCCTTCTTCGCACGCACGGGGATTGTCCCCATCGCGGCGACGAATCAGTGGGTCAAGCTGGGACTCCCCCCGGCGGCTCAGGGTCTTCCCACGGAAGTCCTGCGCTGGAACCCCAAGGCCGTGGACGGGGTCATGGTGCCCCAGTTCTACGTCCAGCTCGTCGGCCCCTTTGGCGCCGAGCTCCGGCTCGAGGAACCGGCCCTCGCGATTCGCATCCCTTCTGTTCCAGAGTACCGGGATGTGGATGAGCAGGCCATCGATCCCACGAAGTTCGGTTACCCCGACTTCGCCAAGTGGGAAGGGGTCTGGGACAAGCAGGCTCCCGAGTTCTACCCGGAACAGATGATCAAGGGGCTCGTCATCCGGAGAAGGCCGGGGCGTGCCACCGCAGACATCGTGCTCCGCACCTCGCTCGCGCCGCTCTTTAATCGCGGCATCGGGGTGGCCATCTCGGAGGATGGCGGAGTGGAGATCTCAGGGGAGAAGATCCCCGAGCTGCTTCAGGGTGCCTTCAAGACCTCCATGGCGGGAATCTCGGCGCTTTCGGCTCGATTCTGCCGGCTCACGTTCGAGAACAGGAACCGCGCGGGCAACTGTGACCTCGTGGCGGTGCTCGAAGACGCGCCAGACTTTGTGCAGGTGGACGAAGGCATCACGGCGGCCTAAGTGAGGCAGTGAACGGCAAGAAGATTCGTTTGAGCACGAGACAGATTGAGTCGTAATCCTGCGGTAATGCTTATGGCATGACTGCATCACAAGGGATTCCGGCGGCGACTGCTCGATCTGGGTGCACCTAGGCGCTCGGAGTTTTGCTCTGCAATCTTTTGAATAGTGCTACTTCCATTTGGAAGAGCCTGTAAGATAGTTGGCCCCACGATGAAAGTTGTGAGTGGTTGATTTTCGTTTAAACGTAATAGAGGGATCGGCACAGGGCGTTGTAACGTGAGCACATTCTCACCACAGGTTTCCCACCTGAACACAACACCGACTCACATTTCTCCTTGGTCCACTCCTAAGGGAGAAAATGCATCGTCAACACCGCGCTCATTAGCAACATAGCAGCCGCAGGAAGACTTTTCTTAATTGGGTCTTTTACTTTTGCATGCATGGATACGGCCCCGAGCATGAGAGCAACAATCGTAAGAGAAGCAGGGAGCCCGAGCTCAGGCATCCAAAGGGCTGCAAGAAGCAAAAGCGCAGAGGTAATTTTTAGGAACCCAATAAGCGTACAGAACCAGCCAGGCAGTCCATAAACAGCAAATTCCTCGCGAATCGTTTTGGCGTCTCCTCCGCGATAGGCGGTGCTAAGGTTTGCGCGCACGAGCCATACATTGAGCAGGCCGAGTCCGACGATCACCTGAAAGAGTACTGTTATCGCTTGTGACATGTAGCTCCTAAAAGGTTGTCTGGGGTGAATGAGGAGAATCGTGCTACCCTTCTTTAAGGAACGCAATAACTACTTTTCTTGGAGCCGCTATCCCACAACTAAATGAACCTATCGGACTACTCCTTCAATGCCGCTACGTGGCCCAGTGCCTCTCTATTGTGGCCTTTGGGCTCTATGGAGCGGCCTGTTTTATGTCCCCCCATATAACCCGAGAATTTGAGCGCTATAAGCTCCCGCAGCTACAACGCCTCACGGGAGCACTTGAAATTGCGGGTGCAGCCGGGCTCTTGGTCGGATTTTGGATCGATCCGTTAAGGATTCTTGCCGCGGGGTGCTTGGCAATGTTGATGGTCTTTGCCGTTCTTGCAAGATTGCGAATTCAAGATTCGCTGTTAGCTATGTCGCCGGCGATTTTTCTCTTTGGGCTGAATGTTTTTATTTCAGCGGTTCCCTAGAGTGGTGATTTGCAAATTCTCTTCAGAATTGTAAGGCTATTTTAACGCGAAGGACACGAAGATCGCGAAGGTAACCATTCGAATTTCTTCGCGATCTTCGTGTTCTTCGCGTTAATTAGGTTTTTCACAGAACTTCTAAATCACGACACTAGGGGGCCGCTGAAAAACCTCCATACTCTTCAGAGGCTCCCTTGCTTACTCAAGGGATTTTTTCCCCTTCGGCTTGATCCGCTTTACTCGCGGAAGCTCCGACGGAGAAACGCGTGGCGCTACCGATAGGGTGGGGGCGCGCACGGAAAGAGTAGACTTTAGATGCCCCGAAAGTGGGTCCAGGGCGGAGACGGCTGCCAGCGCACTTGCTGCCAGCGCCTCCGGCTCTAAAGATTCATAGCCCGCGGCGAGAGCACCAAGTGCAAATGCCTCGCCAGTTCCTAGGGCTGCATATTTTGGACATTCAATCACGCCTCGGGCGGAGTCGATGCGATACAGTCCAGAGCGGTTAGCAAGGAGCGCCGTCATAGGCGTCCACTCAAAGTCTTGTCCCTGCTGAAATGAGACAAACATGAAGCCATGGTTTCTTAGCGTGACGTGCATTTTAGAAAAGAAGGCGTGGATTTCTGTTCGGGAATCAAGAGCGGGGGGCTCTTTTCCTGCTACGGCCTCGAGTGCCGCTTCAAAGGCTGTCTGATAGCCCAGGGTCGAATTTAGGGCGATAACCGAATCGCCAAGGCGAAAGAGGCAGCTAAGTCCCTTTGAAGTCTCGCCCGTAAGTGCGGGATCGCGCACGTTTACGCAATCTGCGCCAAGAATCACGCTATGTTCTTTTCGAATGCCAATTACTGTACCCATAGCCAAAGCTTAGCCTGCGTCTCGGCGCCTAGTCTAGAAGCTCTTAGGGGAACTCTGAAAAAGTCCACTCTGTGAACTCTGTGCCCTCTGTGGTTATTTTAAATTGCTGAAAACCACAGAGGACACAGAGATCACAGAGGGAAAAAATAAAATACCGACGTTTTTGAGAGGTTCCTTAGGTGACCTCTCGCAGACCCATCTTTTTAGCTTCGTAGTCTTAGGGTTGCCGGAAAATGATGCCCAGCATTCCCTTAGGCCCCATTCAGCGCTACCTTGCCCCCTGTGCTTATACTCCATCCTCATGGCCTCTATTGTCCCGCGGGTGACTTCTATATCGACCCCTCAGGCCCTGTGCGGCGTGCGGTAATTACGCATGCCCATGGCGATCATGCGCGGGCAGGGAGCCAGGCCTATCTGGCGCACCGCGCCTCGGTACCTGTTCTTCGCCACCGCCTAGGTCAAGGCATTCAAATTCAGAGCGTGGAATATGGCGAGACGCTTTATGAAAAGGGAGTAAAGATCTCTTTGCATTCTGCCGGGCACATTCCTGGCTCCGCCCAGGTGCGTATTGAGCATGAGGGGGAGGTTTGGGTTGTCTCAGGTGATTATAAGACAGAGGCTGACAAACTCTGTGAGCCATTTGAGCCCGTGCGCTGCGCTACCTTTATTTCTGAAGCAACCTTTGGACTTCCAATTTATAGATGGGCGCCTCCCGAGACTGTCTTTGCCGAGATTAACGAATGGTGGCGCGAGAATGCTGCGCTTGGACGAGCAAGTGTCATGCAAGTGTACTCTCTAGGAAAGGCGCAGCGAATCTTGGCCTATGTGGATCGCACCATTGGACCTGTGGTGGCGCATCCTATCATACATGCCACCACGCGTGCCGTTGAGGCTGGTGGTACGCAGCTTCCGCCTTTGGTCCTTGCCTCCAAAGAAATGCCGCGAGAGGCCTTAAGGCGCGCACTTGTCCTTGCGCCGCCCTCGGCACGTGCAAGTGGCTGGCTTAAATCTCTGCCAAATCCAGCAGTCGCGAACGCCTCTGGGTGGATGATGGTGAAGAAGCTTCGAGATAGAGCGGCGGTAGATAGAACCTTTGTGCTCTCTGATCATGCTGATTGGGATGGCCTGCACTCAGCAATTCGCGCAACGGGAGCAGAGCGAGTGCTGCTGACTCACGGCTATAGCGCTCAGCTTGCGCGCGTTTTATGCGAGCAAGGGCTACGTGCGGAGGTTCTCGAGCAGTCACTCGGGCAGGGGAGCTCGCTTGAACGCAGCGAGGAGTCTGAATGAAAGTTTTCTCAGCCCTCATCGAAAAGCTAGAAGTGAATACGGAGCGCTTGGCTCAAGAGCTCTTGCTTTCCTCTTACTTCCGGAACGCCAAAGCCGAGGATGCAATTTGGGCGATAGGACTACTCACGGGCAAAACGCCTAAGCGAAGCGCAACTTCGGGAGTTCTTCTCTCCCTTGCGGCTGAGGCCACGGGAGTTCCCACATGGCTTGCCGAGGAATGTTCGCGCGCCACTGAGGATATCGCCGAGGCCGCGGCGCTCATGTTCCACTCTCCTCGGCAATTAAGAGAGAATTCTCTCGCTCATTGGATGCAAGAGCTTCTTCGGATCGCGCAGCTTTCTTTAGAAAATGACAGGCCATCCGAAGAGACTTCCGTCGGAGGGGAAGTATCCCTGATTTCGCAGAATGCTCGGCAATCGGCAATTCTTGCGGTATGGGAGGCGCTTTCGAGCTCTGAACGAGTAGTCTTTAATCGATTACTTTGCGGCACCTTTCGGTCTCCCGTGACGGCTGCCTCGTGTATAGGGCCCTTGTCTGAAAAGTACGGAGCGCAGAGATCCGTTGTCGCTCGGCGTCTTGCGGGATTGTGGAGTCCAGAGAGTATCTCAATTAAGGATCTCTTCGATGCAGAATCTCTCGCAGTTACGGATCCCTCGTCCCCAAAGCCATTTCGCCAGTATCCAGTGCTGCGAGAAGAACCCGAGACCCTGGGAGATGCGGATCTATGGTTTGCAACACGCTTTTGGGGCGGCGTTCCTGCGCAGCTCGTTCGGCGCGTGGGGGAGTCTTTTCTTTGGGGCACTTCGGATGAACTTCTCACGGCAAAAGTCCCTGATATTTTGGACGAAGCCCGGCTACTTCCGGAAGGCACCGTGCTGTCCGGAGAGCTCGTGGCATTCTCCGAGGGAGTTCCGCAGCCGCGGCATGTACTTGATCAGAGGCTCAAACTTAAAAGAGTTTCAAAGGAGGTTCTAAGGAGAACCCCAGTGCGATTTATTATTTCTGATATCCTTGAATATCAAGGAGAGGATTTGTCGGGAGGGTGTCTGCAAGTTCGGCTCTCCGCGCTGAACGATCTGAGAGCGAAAACCGAAATTGGCCAAAGCATGCGCGTTGAAGAATCATGTGCGCTTGGCAGCTGGGACGAGTTTTCAACTAAGCTGGCGCAGGCGCGGGACTTGGGAGCGCGCGGTCTTGTCCTTCGTCATAGAGACTCTGTCTATCTTGACTCGGTTTCGAAGAACCTTTCTTTTCTGGCTGCACCCAATCCACGCTTTTTGAATGCGATTCTTCTTTACGCAGAGAAGGGTAAATACTCTCAAGATGGGCTTTTTGACGAGTTTACTTTTGCCGTTCAAGAGGGCGACTCCTTGGTTCCGGTGGCGAAGATATCTGAGGGGATTTCTGAGGCCGAGCTTCTCTTTCTTCAAGGGTGGATCAAGTCGAATACAAAAGAGCGCTTTGGGCCGGTGAGAAGTCTTGAGCCTAAGCTTGTCTTTCGCCTTGGTTTTGAGTCCGTGGTTTCGTCCAGTCGCCACCGTAGCAAAATCGCGTTAATTGGGGCGCATGTGGTCGAAAGACTATCCGAGGCGGGGGAGGTGAGTGGCATTGAAGAGCTGCGAGAGGCATCTGGGAAGAACCCTGTTTCTGCGGACTTTTCCTAGGGAACTTCTGAAAGAGTCCACTCTGTGAACTCTGTGCCCTCTGTGGTTGATTTAAATTGTAGAAAAACCACAGAGGACACAGAGATCACAGAGAGAAAAAATAAGATATCGAGGTTATTCAGGGGTTCACTAGGTAAAAAGTGCCCATCAATTCATGGCGCGGCCGAACTTAAAATCCTGTTAAAGCTTTTAACTCGTGGTGCCGCTCTTCTTCTATAGGAGCCGCTGCTGTTTCACGCGCTCAAGGTGCCAATCAGCAGTGTAAAAAGGGGAAAGGAAATGCTCCTTGCTTCGCGCCCAAATGAATTCACCGTAAAACTCGAGCGCTACCTCGATGATTATCGAAAGGGGCGGGCGAGGCCCTCTGATCCGGTCCCTTCAGAATTAAAGCAGATTGCGGCAACTTCCTCCGAGACGCTCTCTCGCTCCAATCCCAAACTATCTTCACTCGCTGCCACCTATAGCTCTGGGCTTAGTTACGATCGCTACGCGCGATTTACCAATAGCATCGGAACTGCCTCGGAGACATTTAAGACGCTTCAGGATTTAGCTGATAAACTAGACGCCGCGAAGAAAAATCGCGTGAGTGTGAAGGTATAGGCACCCTCTGAAAAACCTCGATATTTTATTTTTTTCTCTGTGAACTCTGTGTGCTCTGTGGTTTTTCAAAAAACTTAAATCAACCACAGAGGGCACAGAGTTCACAGAGCAGACTTTTTCAGAGGTTCCCTAGCTAGCGCCTCACATTTGAACTAGGCACCGCAACTCGTTTCACCGCCGAATTAAGCTGTGCCACCTCATCGGTAAGGCATACCACTTCAGCATTAATGTAAAGATTGCGTTTGCTGCAATAGTATCTTCGAGCAGTGCGAATCGTGGCTCGTCCGGCAGCTGCCTCTCGAGCGGTGATTTGCCTTCCAACGATTGCAGTATCCTGGGAGTCGCTTGTAAGACCACCATTGATGGTCACATAGCAGCCTTCGTATGCCCCTGGGTGGCGCACCTTCACCATGAGCTTGCCATTGCCTTCAAAGACACCAGCCGTGATACGCGGCGTGCCGACTTCTGCGTAGGCCGCCGAGGTCATGCAGAAGGCCAAAAGTGATGCGCTTACGAGTAACTTAGCGGCACGAAGAACTGTGAACATGGTTGGGCCCTTATCTTTCATCATCAGGAGAGGTAATCGGCTCAGTAGGCACTAAGCTGAAGATTTGGAGGCGCGAGCTGAAGTCAGAAAAAATATGAGATTTGTATTAAACACTCGATTACGCAGTGGCATGCTTGGGAACCTCTGCCTGTGGCACGAGGCACGGTGGTAAGTTCTTGGTTAGGTAGGGCGCGCCGTTCCGCCTCTGCCAGTAGGCGACGGCGCGACGCGCGCCCTGGCGTGCCGAAACTTATGCTGCGAGGCATCCACGGACCGGTTCTCTTGCACAACCAGCTCGGTGGACAAAAACATATTACGTGCCGAGACGTGAGATCTTGCGGCACCGCGGGGACGCGGCGCCCTACCTAGATGCCGTTAATTACTTCTATGTAGCTCCTTGCCCTCAGAGGTGAGGCCCCGGACGCTAGCGAACTTTTGCGTTGACGGTGGACGAAGTACTGCCCGCAGAATTCGTGGCGGTAACTGTTATGCTGAGACGATTGCCACGCTTTGCTTTAACCAGGCCCGTTCCCTGATATCGTGATCCAGACACCCTGAGGCGAATATTCTTTAAGGTCTTGGTGCCTTTTTTAACCTCGGCCAACACGGAGGTGAGAGGGACGCTGCTTGAAATGGGAGCTTTTACGAGGATGCTCGCTTTCGCGCCAGAAACCTTGGCGGTTACCCTAATCCTGCCTAGTGATGGGACTGACGCCGCTGGCGGATCTGAGGGGGTAGTGGAGTCGTCAATCGCTGGGGGAGTGAGCGCGGATTGAGAGGAATCAAAAGCCCCGATTACTCGAGCCCCGCTACTCGCCCTTCCTGAAAAATCGCGAGCCAAGCTGTTACTTAAGTTTCCTTCAGCAGCCAGAGGACTTGCTTCCCGGTCGCCCCCGCTAAAGTTAGATAGTGCAGCGGGAGTGACGGATAAAACATTGCTGCTCGAGCTCGGACGAAAATCGTCGGAGCTTGGCGCGCTAAGGCCAGGCTCCAAAGAATTAATAGTATTGTCCGCCGCAAGCCGAGCTGCGTTACACGTGCTATTTGAGTCCTGACATCCCTGTTCTGAGTCCTCGATTCCTAGGGGAGTAGAACCAGTCCCGTTCCAGATAATATTGCCAGAGATTCTCACGTTAGTATCACTGCGCTGTGGAGAGGAGAGATTCGCGCCAGAAACCGGAGTTCGAGGCCCATAGATTGCAAAATGCTGCGGAGCCGTTACCCCAGAAGGGTTATAGATGATGTTGTTAAGTATCATTACATTGCGGTTTCCAACGGGGTCTGGCGAAAGCCGCACTTGTCCCGGGCCCCAACCGCCAAGTGCGTTAAGCGCTGCACAGGTAGCATCACTTGCGCCATTGGTAGTGCCGTCGCAGGTGCGCTCACCAAACACTACTTCGACTAAGTGGGAGCGTGTTCCCACACGGTACGCAGTGTTGTGGGCAATGAGAGCGTTATAACCCCCATTAACCCCAAAAGCGGCGCCTTCAGTGTCGTGCACCACGTTGTTTATGAACTTCACATCGTACGCTTCATAATGGATCCAGGGAGAAGTCATGAACTGAAATCCACTCCCTTGGCCAATGGTAAATCCGCCCGTTCCGCAGTTGGAGAATTCATTTGATTCAATTCTAAGGTACGCCGAGCCGCCTTTTACGTAGGCGCACCAATCCTGTGCGTTGGAGACTTTGTTGCCGATGATATGCCCATATTGGACAGCGACAAAATCGATGTTGTTGTCGTCGGCGTTGGAGATATTGTTGTTTTCCAAATACACGTACTGAGACTGGTTAATTTTGACCGTTTCGTGCGCCCCCCCTGAGGTAGAGCCGCCGTTAAGTGTGCAGCCTCGTAAGAGAATATGGTCGCAGCTCTCGCAGTGAAATGCGTCTCCAGCCGGAGCGGGGGTAATGTCAATATTTACCAGGTAAAAGTAAGAGACATTTGCCATGTTAATATCGCGCACGAACTTTACTGCCGTTTGTCCGGTTGCAGCTCGTAGAATTATTGGATGTGCGAAGGTTCCGCGTTTTAGTTCCCAATAATTGGGAAGCTCATCGCTGCCATAGTTCCCGTTCATTAAGTTAAAGCGGTAGCCTTGACTGAGGGTGGTCGAGTTTGGAATCTCACCCCAGGCTTTTTGGACTGTGCGCCACGGGGAAGAGGTTGATAAGCCGCTATTGTCATCAGAACCGTTTGCCGGATCGATGTAGTAGTCGACGACACTTGGGGAGCCTATATTGTAAGCGTAAGGCGTGAGACTTTGAGCTGAGGCGGAGGCTGCAAAGGTAAGAAAAATGCTGAGAACGAGAGTCAAGGTAACGCTGGGCATGCGAACTTCGTCGGCACTCAGGGGGAGGGTCTTGAGGCTCTGCCGAGTAGTCTTTGTGATGAGCCCCTATTACAGGGACTTATGGAGGCCTTTGACGCTTATCCACGCTTGAGAAAGGGCAGAAAAAAGAGGTAGGTTAGGCGGCGTTTAAGGCTCACTTATGACAGCAGCGCTTGGCACCCCTCCCGTAATGGACCTCAGCATAAGCCTTCGAGGCAAAGTAGCATTTGTTACAGGAGGATTCCGTGGAATTGGTCGTGAATGCGTCAGGTCTTTATTGGCGCATGGAAGCCGCGTGGCATTTACCTTCGCTGAGGGCCATGAATCGCAAGAGGAGGCCGCGGCCTTAGTAGCTGAAAGCCCTGACTGTCTTTCAGCTCACCCCCTCGATCTTAAGTCGCTCTCCTCAATTCAAAGCAGTATGGAAGCTGCCATGAAAAAGTGGGGGAGGATTGATATTCTTGTAAATAACGCTGCCGTTGGCTCAGCAACCGTTAAGGCCTTTGCTCCTGATGCGAGTACTCAAGATTCGGCTCTGCTTGCGATAAATGCAGACGGTGCGCTGAAGGTCTGCCAGACGTTCTTAGCTCTCATGGGTAATGATGCCTCAGAGTCTCCCCTGAAAATCATAAATGTGAGTTCTGTGGGCGGAGGAGTGCAGGTGTTCCCTGGCTTTCGGCTCGCTGATGGTATGAGCAAGGCAGCCGTTGCTTTTCTTACCAAGCAGCTTGCGGCCGAGCTTACTCATTCCAAGATAGACGTGTTCGCGATTTGCCCCGGAGCAACTCAGACTAAAATGTTCCAGGCCAGCACTCTTGATTCGATGAATGACGGGGAGCGAGAAGCTTTTGTGCATTCTCTTCCCAAGCATCGGCTTATCGAGCCCTCGGAAATTGCCTCTTTAATGGTATTTTTGGCTTCGGGATATTCTACTCCTCTGCACGGAGCCGTCATTGATGCCTCCATGGGGCTCGGAGTGCGGCCGGGGATGGTGACGGAGAAGGCGCACTGATTATAGATTGGATTGCATGTTGTTTGTGTAGTGAAGGATGTTGTTGTTATGAATGCAGGTCCTAGTTCCGCAGTTGGTTCCTCAAAAGATCCTCTTCAAAAGCCTCCTAGTTTAGGTTCTCGGTATCTCCCCACGCTAGATTGCCGCGCGAGCATAGAAGGCAAAGTCGCACTTGTGACAGGTGGAGCCAAGGGCATTGGTCTTGAAGCAGTAAAGAGCCTGCTTCGAAATGGGGCTCACGTTGCTTTCACTTATAACCGCTCGGCGGATAGAGCAAGAAGATTTGCCGCGTGCGCGCCAGAGCGTTCCTCCATTCACCAGTTAGACCTAAGTAGCGCAGATTCGATCGCTGCAGCGGTAAGTGAGGTGCGTGAGCGATGGGGCCGGATAGATATTCTTGTACACAATGCAGCCGCAGGTTCGGCTACAATTAGGCACTATGAGAAGGACCCCGCAAAGCTCGATGAGTCGATGATTGTGATTAACCTGCTTGGGACTTTAAGAGTCTGCGAGGCAGCCATGCCACTCTTACAAGAAGGAGCGCGTGACTATGCGCGCAAAATTATCCTTCTTAGCTCAGTGGGTGGAGGAATTCAGGTGTTTCCTGGGTTTAGGCACTCAGATGGTGCAAGCAAAGCTGGAGTAGCGGCCTACGCCAAGCAGCTTGCCGCGGACAATGTACATACGAAAATTGATGTGTTCGCAATCTGCCCTGGAGCTACCGACACTCCGATGCTTCAGGAAAGTACACTTAACCACTTAACTGCTCCAGACAGAGAGAAGCTGCTTAGCCATCTTCCCAAACGCAGGCTTATACATCCGGCGGAAGTTGCGCAGACTATCGTGTTTCTCGCTTCTCAGCATTCTACTTGCCTTAATGGAGCGGTTCTGGATTGCTCGATGGGGCTGGGCGTTCGTCCAGGGCTAATAACTGAGGCTGGTGGGCATTAGGAGTTAACTGCCGCAGTGGGGAGTTAGTTCTGTATGCTCTCGTAGTGCCTTACGGAGTTTATTGAAGACTGCCTGCATTCGAATCCTGCCGGGCACTCGTGCGATATACTATACAAAAAACCCACTTGGGGGCTGCAAGAGACCTGCCCTGCCTAAATCCGTGGTTGTCCAGCCCATCTTTTTTCGCCGGCTACCTCGGGAGTGAAGCCGGACTATCAAGGGTAGGATAGCCGCAAAAGGATATGCTTGGGACTCCCCTTTACTTCGTTCCGAATAGTCTGTCCCCAGCATCGCCAAGCCCAGGAAGAATGTATCCCTTTTCGTTCAGGCACCTATCGAGCGCGGCGCTAAAAATTGGCACATCGGGATGCTCATCGTGAAAGTTTTTCACGCCTTCAGGCGCGGCGAGAAGGCACACAAAACGGATTGACCTTGGGGTGGCTTCTTTAATGCGGTGGATGGCAGCGACGGCAGAATTCCCCGTCGCGAGCATGGGGTCAAGAACAATGACCTCGCGATCGGCAATGTCCTCTGGGAACTTGCAATAGTACTCAACGCTTTGGAGGGTTTTTGGTTCGCGGTAGAGTCCGATATGCCCCACTCGCGCGGAAGGAATGACTTCGAGCATGCCTTCAAGCAAGCCGAGACCCGCGCGTAGGATTGGAACAAAAACAATTTTCTTTCCTTCGAGCTTCCAGGCTGAGGTTGTTTCCAGAGGTGTTTCAATACTTATTTCGCGTAGCGGGAGGTCGCGTGTGATTTCATACACCAAAAGAAGGCTTATCTCCTTAAGGAGTGTTCGAAAGAGCCACGACGGCGTGTCTTTCTTGCGCAGGATAGAGAGCTTGTGCCGAATGAGTGGGTGATCAAATACGTGTAATGAACGATTCATGACTTCTCCTAAAATACAGTTCCGTCGCTGATAACTTTAATTGGTGGTCCTGAGTCGCTGCGGCGCTCGGCCGCGAGCCTTCTTCCTGCTGCCCACGTGCCACCTTGAAGAATCTTGGCGAGGGGCATGGTGGTGGGTGTGAACGCAGCGTTTTGGTTTGACCCCAGTGCGCTTCGCACAAGTGGCGCAATCTCGTCCAGCAAACTTACCGTAAGGGCGCGCCACTCTACTATGGGAATGTCCCCCACGTTCCAAGCTTTGGTGAGGATCTCTTGCGACCGCGGAACTATTGCTCCTCCGTCAAGAAAGAGTCCGCCGTTTCGGTATTCCGCAAGTCCGGTGAGCTCATCAAGACCCGTTACTTCTATCCCATGCCACTCAAGCGGCTCTATAAGAGAGTAGCTGAGCCACTGGGAAAGTTTATGAAAGGGCACAAGCTGCGTGGTCTCATCATTGGTGACCACGCCCGGGTGGCGCCAGACGTCTCCAAGGTTATGACCATGCAGCTCTAGTCTGCCAGGCCAGATGGGGCTTAGAGTTTCAAGGATCTGAGAGAGTATGGCAGTAGCGGGGAGGCGCTGAGAGGTGACTTGTGTAAGCAGCTTTTCAAAGAGGCCTCCCGGTCTCCCGCCTATGCTATGCAAGGCTGAGCCAAGGCTCTTAAGTAGCTGTACTCTACCCTCTAGTCCTGTCATGGGGTTGTGCGCATCAACTTGGAACAGTGCTTCAAGATCGTGTGTGGTGAGTTTTTTGAGCCTTTCAGCGTCCACCCGCAGAGGATCCTCGGCATGGGATGAGAACACGCCACGCATGAAGGCATCAAAACTCGCAAGAGCAAGCCCCTCGCTTCTTCCGATACAAAATCCTTTTTCGTCTCGGTATTTCCAGGCCATGCCAGCGCCGGCATCAAGGAGCACGCTGACCACGATTAAATCGTAGAGCGACTTGCCTCTTTCAACAGGAGTTCGTTTCGCGAGCAGATCTTTTAGACCTGCGGTGCGTCTTCCTCCTTCACCAGGCGGCGAGAAATGTCCGAAGCGACTGTGATAAGGGATTTCTAGTGTGGGGTAGCTGGCGCGAGTTACTTCAGCAACTAATGCTGCAAGTTTTGGCAGCGCCGAGACATCCAAGGTAAAGTAGCTACTTTTCCCCGAAGCGACAAAGTCATAGACCAGCCGGCAACGCTTTCTCACCGCTTGAGAACTTCGCAGGCTTTTTACAGCAGGGGAGACGGGCGGGAGAGTAGGGGCACTCACAGATCTCTTCCCTTCTTCTTCTTTAATTCAGCGGCATCGGGAGCGCCTTCAGGAGTAAAGTAACCCGCGGCCTTTTTTGCATCCATTTCTACCTGGGCATCTTTAGGGATGTAGTGGTCAGGAATCGGGACGCGTTCCTTGATCACTATCCCCGCCTTGGTCATGGCGTCATACTTCATGTTGCTCATGGAGACGAGGCGATCGATGCGAGTGATCCCGAGCCATACCAAAACGTCTGGCATGAGTTCCTGAAAGCGCATGTCCTGAACTCCTGCCACACATTCTGTGCGTAGGAAGTAGGACTCAGCCCGGTCTCCGCCCTCTTGGCGCTTACGTGCATTGTACACCAAGAACTTGGTTACTTCGCCAAGCGCGCGGCCCTCTTTGCGGTTGTAGACAATAACTCCGCCGCCGCCCTGCTGCGCTGTTCTGATGCACTCTTCAATCCCATGCACGAGATACGGGCGGCAGGTGCAAATGTCTGACCCAAACACATCAGAGCCATTGCATTCGTCGTGAACTCTCACGGCGAGAGGTTTTGAATGGTCGGTGAGAGCTTTGAGGTCTCCAAAAAAGTATAGAGTTTGACCGCCGATGGGGGGCAAGAAGACGTGCAAATCAGGGCGCGTGATGAGCTCAGGAAACATTCCGCCCGTATGCTCAAAAAGCCCGCGGCGCAAATCTGTTTCAGAGATCTCAAAACGCTCCGCAATGCCCGGCAAATACCAGACAGGCTCAATGGCTGCCTTCATTACACGGCAGTCTCCTGCTTTGGTGAAAATTTCCCCGTCCGGCGTGATGCGTCCCGCTTGGCTCGCCTGCAGTAACTCGGGCATGTTCATGTGGGCATGGGTAATCGCGATGGTGGGGCGAATGTCATAGCCCTTATCGTAGTAGGGCTTAAAAACACGCTGCACGCTGGCGCCCCAAGGGTCAAGTGAGACGATGCGTTTGGGGTCGTACCAACTTTCAAAGGGCCCAATCTCATCTGCCGGCGCGGTGTTTGTGAGATCGGGCTTGTGCATGGCGTCAAGAGCTCCCGCACTGATGGCGAGAGCGCGGTATACAGAATAGGAGCCAGAGTGCGTGCCTATGCAATTGCGGTGCGCCGGATTAGTGAGCGAACCTACAATGGGGCCGCGTTGCATGGGGTCTTTGGCGCCCCAATTGATATCAGGAGTATCTGCTCCGCTGGCACGTGGGTGGGACGTGAGGACGATGTGTTTCTTTTTTGAGGACTTCGGGGCGTTAGAACTTTCTGTTGTCATACGTTATTTCTTTTCTATTCAGGACTGGCTTGAGTTTACCTAGGGAGCCTCTGAAAAAGTCCACTCTGTGATCTCTGTGCCCTCTGTGGTTGATTTAAATTGTTAAAAAACCACAGAGGGCACAGAGATCACAGAGAGAAAAGATAAAATATCGAGGTTTTTCAGAGTTTCTCTAGCTCATCCAGTTTGCCGCGCTAGTGGCGTTTACGTGGGTTTCCTCCCATTTAGTCGTAACTTTCTTCAAGGAAGACCAAAATTCAACCGCGCTCATGCCGGTAATATCTCCTGATCCGAACTTCGATT